>CAZVHI010000008.1:0-117339 GCA_964627205.1 uncultured bacterium | reverse complement strand
CGCCGTTGATCAGGCCGCCTCACCTGAATTTACAGAAGAGAAGTTACACGCCCTCGAATTTCGCCGGTACGGGCGGGAGTGTGACGGCGTTCGCCATCACCATCACCGATTTCGCCAGCAACATCACCGACCCCGCGACGATCACCTACGACACGGGAGACCTGTCCGGCACCCTTCTCTCCGTTCCCGGGGGACAGCCGGAGTATACACAGAACTTCCTTGGTCTCATCGTCGATGAGGCCGAGGCGTTCACTTCCATCACACTGACGATGGATGACACGCTCTCTGGCTTCCAGTACTTCGACGAGTCGATCTACACCCTGCTGTCGGTCGCCGTGGAGTCCGGCACCTGGAGCTCGATCAAGACCCTGTACTGATCGAGATGTTCAATGAGACAGCCATGGTGATTGGCTGACATTTGCAACGACGCAGCACAAGAATCCCCCGCCCGGCACGGTCGGGGGATTCTTTCATTGTCGGATCCAGAGGGTTGTATATCGCAGAAACCGTATCCCGGAGCACTCGTCGAAGGACACCTACATCTCGGCGTGCCAGGGACAGGCAGCGAAGTGCCCCGGCTCCACCTCGACCAGCTCGGGGTGGTAGTCGGCGCAGTCGCCGCGCGCGACGGGGCAGCGCGTGCGGAAGGGGCAGCCCGAGGGCTTGTTGATGGGCGTGGGCACGTCGCCCTTGAGGATGACGCGCTCGCCCTTGCCCGCGCGCGTCGGGTCGGGCAGCGGCACGGCCGAGAGCAGCGCCTTGCTGTAGGGATGCAGGGGCCGGTGGTAGACGTCGTCCGATGGCCCCAGTTCCACGATGTGCCCGAGGTACATCACCGCGATGCGCGTCGAGATGTGCTCGACCACGCTGAGATCGTGCGCGATGAACATGTAGGTGAGCCCGAACTCCTCCTGCAAGTCCATGAGCAGGTTGATCACCTGCGCCTGGATGGACACGTCCAGCGCGCTCACGGGCTCGTCGGCGATGATGAGCTTGGGGTTCGTGGCCAGAGCGCGCGCGAAACCGATGCGCTGCCGCTGCCCGCCGGAGAACTCGTGCGGGTAGCGGTGGCTCTGCTCAGGGCTCAGCCCCACCTTGTCCAGCAGCCAGCCCACGCGCTCGATGCGTTCGCCCCTACCCATCTCCGGCTTGTGGATGCTCATCGGCTCCTCGATGATCTGCCCCACGGTCAGGCGCGGATTCAGGGAGCTGTAGGGATCCTGGAAGATCATCTGCAGGTCGCTGCGGAAGGGCCGCGTCTTGCGCCGGCTCAGCGGGAGCAGGTCGACCCAGCGCCCCCGGTAGTTGAAGAGCACCTCGCCCTGGATCTCCACGTCGGGCGCCGTGGTCCAGAGGATGTTGAGGATCGCCCGCCCCACCGTGCTCTTGCCGCAGCCGGATTCACCCACGAGGCCGAGCGTCTCGCCGTCGAGGAGCGTGAAGTCCACGCGGTCGACGGCATGCACCTCGGCCACCTTGCGTAGCATGACGCCGCCGAAGATGGGATAGCGCACGTCCAGCGCCTTGACGTCGAGGATGGGCTGGCCCGTCTTGACCGACATCAGCGACCCTCCTCGCGCAGGTGGCAGCGCACGAAGTGGCCGGGCGTCTTCTCGATCAGCTCCGGCTCCTCGCGCTCGCAGCGCTCGAAGACCTCGTCACAGCGCGTGCAGTACTTGCAGCCGGTTGGCATTTCTAGGATCGACGGCACCATGCCGCGGATCGTGCTGAGCCGCTCCTGCCGCTGCCGGTCGGGGCGCGGGAGACTCTGCAGCAGACCCTGCGTGTACGGGTGCAGGGGACTCGCGAAGAGCTCCTCCACCGGCGCCACCTCCTGGATCGCGCCGCCGTACATGACGATCACTCGCTCGCAGGTCTCGGCCACGACGGCGAGGTCGTGGGTGATCAGCATCACCGCCGCCTCCTCGCGGCGGCGCTTCATCTCCAGCATGAGCTCGAGGATCTGCGCCTGGATCGTCACGTCGAGCGCCGTGGTCGGCTCGTCCGCGATGAGCAGCGCGGGGTTGCAGGCCAGGGCCATGGCGATCATCGCCCGCTGGCGCATGCCGCCGGAGAACTGGTGCGGGTAGTCCTTGAGCCGCTTGTCCGCGTCGGGAATCCCCACCAGCTCGAGGGCCTCGATGGCCCGCCCCTTGACCTGCTCCTCCGACAGGTCCTCGTGCAGCTCGAGGATCTCGCGGATCTGGTAGCCCACGTTGAAGACCGGGTTGAGGCTGGTCATGGGCTCCTGGAAGATCATCGCCACTTCCTTGCCGCGGATGTGGTGCAGATCATCGTAGTCGAGCTGCAGCAGGTCGCGGCCGCGGAACATCACGCTGCCAGAGACGATCTCACCCGGCGGATTGGGGATCAGCCGCACGAGGCTCATGGCCGTGACGCTCTTGCCGCAGCCCGACTCGCCAACAATGCCCAGCACCTCGCCCTCGTAGATGTCGAAGTCCACGCCGTCCACCGCCGTGGCGATACCCGCCTCGGTGCTGAACTGGGTCGTCAGGTTCCGGATCTCGAAGAGCGTCTTGCGTTCGGCTGCCATCAATACCTCGACTCGATCAGCGCAGGCGCGAGTAGACTTTGGGGTCGAAGGCCTCGCGCACGGCCTCCCCGATGAAGACCACCATGAGCAGGGTGAAGAACAGCGCCGCCAGGGGCGTCAGCACGAGCCAGGGCGCGGTGGTGATGTCCTCCATGCCCTGCTGCACCAGCTGCCCCCAGCTCGGCGTGGGTGGCGCCATGCCGAAGCCCAGGAAGTCCAGGCTCACCAGCGCGCTGATGTTGGCCACGACGGCGAACGGCGCGAAGGACACCACCGGCGTCAGGGCGTTGGGCAGGATGTGGCGGAAGATAACCTTCCGGTTGCTCGCCCCCATCGCGATGGAGGCCGCCACGTAGTCCTTGACCTTCTCGCGGTAGAACTCACCGCGCACGTAGTAGGTCATGCCCATCCAGCCGAAGAGCATGAGCACGAAGGCCAGCACGAAGAAGTTGGGCCGCAGGATCGACGTCACGATGATGATCGTGTAGAGCCGCGGCATGCTGCTCCAGATCTCGATGAAGCGCTGCAGCGTGATGTCGAAGCGCCCGCCGAAGTAGCCCAGCATGGCGCCGACGGCGATGCCCACCGTGTAGGTCAGCAGGAGCACGACCAGCGCGAAGCTCATGGAGATGCGGAAGCCGTAAACCAGGCGCGCGAAGACGTCGCGGCCGCGGTTGTCCGTGCCGCACCAGTGCTCGCGACTGGGCGAGTGGGGCGGCTGGCCGGGCAGGTCGAGCAGCGATTCGTTGGGGTGATAGGGGTAGAGCGGCATGATCACGCGGCCCGTGCCGTCCGCGTGGAGCCTCTCCTGGAGCCGGCGATAGTCGGGCTCGCCGAACTCGTCGCTGTCGAAGACCTTCGCCTCGTAGAAGTGGACGATGGGGAAGTAGTGCTCGCCCTCGTAGTTCACGTAGAGCGCCTTGTTGTTGACCGCGATGCCAAGGAAGAAGGACAGAAGGTAGAACGCGGTCAGGAGCAGGAAGGAGTACCAGCCCCGCTTCAGCGTGCGGAACTTGCGCACGCGCTTGCGAAAGATGGTCGTCGAGACCTGGTTCGCGTTGTTGTTGTTCTTCCTCGCCACCTGCCACCTACTTGAAGCGGATGCGCGGGTCGATGACCGCGTAGAGGATGTCGCTCAGGATATTGCCCACCAGACGCAGGATGCTCGCGAAGAGCAGGATGCCGAGCACGACCGGGTAGTCCCGCTTGACGATGCTCGTGAAACCGAGCAGGCCGAAGCCGTTAATGTTGAAGACCTTCTCGATCAGGTAGCTGCCCATCAGCACGAGGCCGATCAGGTGCCCCAGGCCAGTGGCGATGGGGATGAGGCTGTTGCGCAGCGCGTGGACGAAGATCACTCTCTTCTCGGCCAGGCCCTTGGCGAAGGCCGTGCGCACGTAGTCCTGCCCCAGGTTCTCCATCAGCGAGTTCTTCATGAGTACGGTCAGCGTCGCGAAGCTGGTGACCGCGTAGGCGAGCACCGGCAGGATCGTGTGGTGCACCTGGTCGAGCGCCTTCTTCCACCACGGGAACGTCTCCCAGCCCACGCTGCGGAAGCCGCCGAGGGGCACCAGGTCCCAGAAGGAGCCGCCGCCAAGCATGACCAGGAGCAGGGCGCCCAGCGCCCAGCCGGGGATCGAGTAGCCGAGGAAGACGATGGAACTGGAGGCGAAGTCGAAGCGGGAGCCGTGCTTGATCGCCTTGAAGACGCCCAGCGGGATGCAAACCGTGTAGCTGAGCAGGAAGCCGATCAGACCGAAGTAGATGGAAATCGGGAAGCGGCTCTTGATCACGTCGCGCACGGGCTCGGCGTAGACGTAGGAGTTGCCGAAGTTGCCGGTGAACAGGCCGCTGAAGCGCGTCCAGGCCACGGTGATGCGCGGCTCGGGGTTCTCCTCGTCGGGCTGCTTGACCTCGGTGATCTTCCAGCGCTCGTGCACGGAGGCCGTGTCGAGCTCGAGGTTCCAGCGGCCCTCATTCTCTACCCAGTCCGCGCGGCCCAGTACGTTGCCCGGCAGGTCGGTCCACTCGCCAGGCTTCAGCGCGGTGGAGTCCTCCATGCGCCGGACCCAGGTGCCCTTGAACTTGAGCCAGGCGATCACGACTGTCGAGTCGGCTTCCCACTCCTCGGGCGGCAGGATCTGGACGATCTCCCACTTCTCCCCGAGATCCTTGAAGTCCCACTCGAGGCGGTAGTCGTCCTCGTCGCCGCCCTCTTCGTGCACGGCCTGCACCTTGACGCCCTTCTGGAGCTTCTTCCACTCGCTGGGCGCCATGGAGACCGCGTCCTCCTCCCGCGGCCAGAAGCCGAGCCAGCGCAGGTAGCGGATGGGGATCGGCTTGTCGAAGCCGTAGAAACGGCGCATCTCCTCGAGGGCCGCGGCGGGGATCTGCGCCTGCCCCGCCCCGTCGACGGCGGCGCCCGCCGTCTCGCCCGACTGCATCATGCCCATCTGCAGGCGCAGGAGCTCCTGCTCCAGCGGGCCGCCGGGCACCATCTGCATGATGAAGAAGACGAGGACGGTGATCCCCAGGAAGGTGGGGATGATGAGCAGAAAGCGCCGGATGAAGTAGCTGGTCATCTCGTTGCCTGAAGCCTCCCGAACGTGCCCGTCAAATCTTGCCCAGCTTCTTCAGCCAGTACTTGTCCTCCACCTCGCCGGTGGGGAGCTGGATGGAGGGATCCGCGATGGCCTCTTCCATCGCGCGCTTCTTCGCGGGGTCCTCGTACCAGAGGAACATGATGTCGTAGTAGCGGCCCGTCCGCGTGAGGCTTCCCTCGGGATAGCCGAACTTGTTCCAGGAGATAATGCGGCTGAAGGGGCCGTACCAGGCCAGCGCGTAGTGGCACTCCTCCATGAGAATGGCGTCGATCTCCCGGATCAGCTCGATGCGCCGCTCCTGGTCGTACTCCTCGTCGTAGAGCTTCGCGAGGGAATCGATGCGGGCGTTCTTCATGCCCGTGATGTTGGTGGTGTTCGCCGGGTCGGCCTGCAGGGAGTGCCAGGCGCTGTTGGGGTTCGGCCAGAAGAGGCCGCCCCAGCTCTGGAAGGTGAGCGTGAAGTTGTGCTCCATGGTGTTCTTGAACTGCGTGGCGGCAGTCATCTGCTTGAGATTGAGCTTGATGCCCACCTTGGCCAGGCCCTCCTGGAGCACGGTGTGGATGCGCTCCCAGCTCGGCAGGTCGAAGGTGAGGTCCAGCTCGAAGACCTCGCCCTTCTCGTTCACGAGCCAGCCGTCCTTGTTTCGTTCCTTCCAGCCGGCCTCGGCCAGGAGCGCCACGGCCTTCTCCGGGTCGTACTCGAAGTACCCGTTGGTCGGGTTCTCGTAGACGCCGCCGGGGTAGTAGCTCTTGAGCTTCAGGTATTCGTTGTAGAAGAGCTTTTCGATGAGCTTGTCGCGGTCGTAGAGGTGGGAGATCGCCCTGCGCACGCGGATGTCGTCGAAGGGCGGCCTGCGCGTGTTCATCGCGAGGCCGGACAGGCCCTGCACCTGCTCGTTGAAGATCTTGCGCTTGAGCTGCACGCCCCGCTGGATGTTCTCGTACTCGAACTCGTTCACCCACCAACTGGCGCGGTTCACGAAGTAGATGTCCAGCTCGCCCTTCTTGTACTTCTCCAGCGTCAGACGCTCGTCGAGGACCACGAGCCACTCGATCTCGTCGAAGTTGTAGAGGCCGGCCATGCCGGGATCGCCGTCGGCCCACCAGTTGTCGCGGCGGTTCAGGGTGAGGCTGACGTCCTTGATCACCTTCTCGTCGTCCAGCGCATAGGGCCCGCTGCCGGGCACCATCCGGAACTGGAACTCCTTCAGGTACTCCGAGCCGGTCATGCCGCCGATGTAGTGCGCGGGGAGGATCTCCATCGAGATCGCGAAGTAGAGGAAGTGCCGCCAGTTCTCCTCCTTGGTCGTCACGTGGACGAGGTAGGGGCTGTCCGCGAGCGGCTCCTCGAACTTGCTGTAGAGGACGTTGCTGTAGGGCATCAGGATGCCCTCGTCGTTCAGCAGGGTCCAGGTGGCGATGACGTCGTCGGCGGTGACGGGCGCGCCGTCCGCCCAGCGCGCCTCCGGATTGATCCGGAAGCTGAAGGTCATCTTGTCGTCCGAGATCCGCCAGTGCGTCGCCAGGCTCGGCACGGTCTCGAGCGTATTGGGATGCAGGTTCAGCAGGTTCTCGTAGACGATTCCGCTGATGGCCGTGAGGAAGACGTTGTTGGAGTCCTTGCCGTAGTTTCGCACGGTGGGGGGGAACTCCTGGAGCCGGAAGCGGATCTTGCCGCCCTTGACCGCGGCGGGGTCGCCCATGGGCTCGAAGATGTTCGTCTCCCAGCTCGTGTCCCCGGTCTGAGCGAGCCAGTCCTCGAAGCCGGCACCGCCCAGCTCTGGCGGCACCCCGGGAACCCCGGGCTCCCCGAGGGCGGGAGTCGCGCCGAGCATCAGGAAAACGAGGGCAAGGCACTGAATTCCACACTTCATCGCAACGACACCTCCTGCTAAGATCGCGGACCGACGGAATTTACCCAAACGGTAGGCCTGCGTCAATTCGCCCGGACGGAAAAGCTACCGCCCAGGGGGACGCGGCAGGAGGCCAGGGGGCCCCGAGAACAGGGGACCGGAGCGTTGGACCACGAGAAAAACCGGCGGAAGATGGTGTCGCGGCAGCTGCGCAGCCGGGACCTCCAGGACGAACGCGTCCTCGACGCGATGGCCACCGTGCCCCGCCACCTCTTCGTCCCCAGGGCCTGGCAGCGCCAGGCTTACGACGACACCCCCCTGCCCCTCGGCTGCGAGCAGACCATCAGCCAGCCCTACATCGTGGCCTTCCTCTGCGAACAGGCCCGTCTCGCCCACGGCGACCGCGTGCTGGAGATCGGCAGCGGCTCGGGCTACCAGGCCGCCGTTCTGGCCGAGATGGGCATGGAGGTCTATTCGATCGAGATCGACCCCGCCCTCAGCGATCGCGCTCGCGAGAACCTGGCCCGGGCCGGCTACCCCGACGTCCGGCTCCGCGCCGGCGACGGCTACCGCGGCTGGCCCGAGGCCGCGCCCTTTCGCGCCGTGATCCTGACCGCGGCCCCCCTCGCGATCCCCCCGCCCCTCAAGAAGCAGGTCGAAGACGGCGGCTGCATCCTCGCCCCCGTGGGCGAATTCGAGCAGAACCTGGTCCGCCTTACCCGCGAGGGCAGGGCCTGGCGCCGCGAGTCGCTGCTGCCCGTGCGCTTCGTGCGCCTGCGCGGCGAGGCGGAAGGTCTGCCAGAGGACTGAGCCCGCGCCGGGCAATCGTCCGGGCTATCGGAAATAATCCCCGAGGAAGAGCTCGACGGTTAGCGCGCGCGCGCGCTTCACCGGATCGCGGATCCCCGCCGGATCGAGGTACTCGGCCACGGCGAGGGGCCGATCGCCGAAGATCGTTCGGTAGTAGTCCCCGCCGAGGTAGAAGGGCTGCGCGCTCCCCGCATAGCGGCGCGTGCGCCGCAGGAGACGCAGACCGACGGGAACGTTCTGGCGGATCTTCGCCGTGAGCCGGGTTTTCGGGGAGATCGGGTCGGTGAAGTTGATGCCGTAAGCGGACTGGTAGCTCGCCAGCGAGGGGTCGAGACTCCGGATCAGCGCGGCGTTGAAGCGACCGTAGTCCTTGTACTTGATGGGAATTTCGTAGCTCTCGTCGACGAAGCGCGGCTCCATGTAGGGCAGGAGCGACGGCCCGATCTGGTTGTTGATCGTGGTGTTCGAGGCCGCGAAGATGTTGCGGAGGCGGGGGAAGAGCATCTCCACTTCCCTGCGGCTGATGCGGCGGCGGCTGGTGTTCAGCAGCGCATGGACCTTGCGCGCCAGGGCGTCGAAGAAGCTCCCCGCGTCGAAGGCGCCAGTGCAGAATCCGTAGTCGCCAGTGTCATAGCGGACCTGCAGGAAGCGGCGGATGGACAGGCTGCGATTCGGCAGATTCCAGATCTCGCGATAGATCTCGCCGCCGGCTCCGTTGAGCTGCAGCTCGCCCTTCCGCGCGCGATCGACACGGGTGAGATGGTCGGAGCCGTTGTCGAAGACCCCCGTGGCCTTGAGCCCGTCGAAGAAATGGAAATCCCGCTCCAGGAGGGCTGGCCAGTCCGCCAGCGCGGGCCGCGGGTGCGCGCTCTTGTCGACATGCTCGAGCGCAAGCTTCTCTCCATTGGCGATGGCCTTCGCGACACGGACGTCCTCGTGCGCGGGGCTGCCATAGACGTAGAGGTGAGGGGAGTAGCCGAGCTTGCGTAGGATCGCCAGCATGAGCCTGCTGTCGTAGCCGCCCGAGAGCGCGGCCGTGAAGCTGCCGCCATAGGCGTCGCCCAGGGTCCGGAAGTAATCCAGCAGCTTGGCCTCGACCTGTGCGAGCATATCCCCGAAGCCGGCGCCGGGCGGGAAGCCCTGCGGGATGGTTGCGCGCGGAGATGATTCCGTCTCGGGCAGGAGCCGCCAGGTTCTTTCGTGGTCGAGAAGCCGGACCTCCTCGAAGAGCGTCGTCTGGTGGAAGAAGAATCCGTAGAAGACGTACTCGTAGAGTTCCTGGGGCGACAGGCTGAGCGAGTCGGCCAGGTAGGTCGTGGCCAGGAACGAGGAGCTGAAGGCGCTGCCGTCCTTCAGGGTATAGACGCCGTAGTAGCCCGACCGATCGCCCAGCAAGGACAGTCGCTCGCCCTGCCCGATCAGGACGGCGTAGTTGCCGGCCAGGTGGGCGTCGCAGTCGCGGCCAGCCGTGAAGTCGCGGTAGAGCTCCCGCAGGGACTCGGGACCCACGCCGCCGCGATAGAGGCAGGTGCCAACCGCTGCGAGGAAGTCGCCGTTCTCGAACTCGATCCAGCCGGGGGGCTGCCCCAGGCAGGTGGAGTAGAGGAAGAGCTCCATGCCGGGCCGCCGCAGGGCCCGATACTCCTCCATCCCGCGCTTCCGGAAGCTCTCCCTCGCGCGCTGGACTCCCCTCCCACCGTCAGTTTCCATGGAGAGCAAGAATCCACTCATGCTCTGGCACTCCTCGCTCCTGTGTCTGCATCTACCAGGCTGCTCGCGGCGACCGAGACTAACACGGCCACGAGCTGCCCAAGAACGACCAATTCGATCCGCCCGAAACCGAGGAGCCGTTTGACGGTCCTCGCGCTCTCTGCTAGCCTTTTCCCTCGCAGACCTCCGAACCCGTCCACCCCCAGCAGCGGCCGGCGCCGCGCCCTCCCATGCTCTTCAACTCGCTCGTCTTCCTCGTCTTCCTGGCCGTTGTGCTCCTGGTCTACCCGCGCCTGGAGCGGCGAAACCAGAACCGCTTCCTGCTGCTGGCGAGCTACGTCTTCTACGGCTACTGGGACTGGCGCTTCAACTTCCTGCTTCTGACCTCCACGGTGGTCGACTACTTCGTGGGCAGCCGCCTCCACGCCAGCGACTCGCCCCGGCGCCGGCGGCGCCTCCTCTTCCTGAGCGTGGCCGTCAACCTCGGCATCCTGGGCTTCTTCAAGTACTTCAACTTCTTCATCGGCTCGGCCGCCTCCATGCTCGGAGGGCTCGGGCTCGAGCCCAACATGCCCCTGCTCCGCATCGTGCTCCCGGTGGGCATCAGCTTCTACACCTTCCAGACCCTGAGCTACACGATCGACATCTACCGCCGCCGCATGGAGCCGGTGCACGAGCTTGGCGAGCGGCGGCCCGACCTCTCCTGGCCGCGAAGCGCGGGTGGCTGGCTGCGCGACCTGGTCAAGATCGTCCTCACCTTCCACCTGGTCTGCCTGACCTGGATCCTCTTCCGCGCGGACAGCTTCGGCGCGGCGCTGGGCTACCTCGTCGGCATCCTCCGCCTTGATGGTATTACCAGTGTCTCGGGGCCTGTGCTCTTCGCGGGCGCGCTGCTCCTGCTGCTCGACGCCGTCCAGACCTGGAGCGGCAAGCACACCTGGCTCGCCGACCGCGCCCCGCGTCCCCTGCGCTACGCCATCGCCCAGCTGCTCCTGATCAGCGTGCTGGCCGCGGCCATCTTCCACGTGCACACCATCACCCCCTTCATCTACTTCCAGTTCTGAGGGAGGACGCGCGATGGCGGGCAGAAAGCGGCTTTGGCTCAGACGAATCATCTGGGCGCTCGTCTTCGTGCCCCTGACGCTGCTCTGGGGCGAACTCTTCACGCGCGTGCTCCTGCCCCAGAACGTGGACACGGTGCTGGACATCCTCCACCCCGACCCCGTACTCGGCTACGTCTACGAGCCCGGCGCGCGGCACGTCCAGCGGGGCCGCGAGTACGACGTGCCCTTCGACATCAACAGCCTCGGCCTGCGCGACCGCGAGTACGACCCGAAAGACGAGGACGCCGTCCGTGTGCTGCTGATGGGCGACTCCTTCTCGCTCAGCCACGGGGAGACCCTGGCAAACAGCCTCCCCGCCCAGGTCGAGCGCGCCCTGGTGGCCGGGCTGCGCGAGCGGGGCCGCGCAGCGCATGTCGAGGTGATCAACGGCTCCAACGGCGGCTACACGCCCTACCACTACTGGAAGGGCTACCGCCGCTGGCGCGAACCGCTGCGCCCCGACCTGGTGCTGGTGGGCCTCTACACGGGCAACGACTACGTGAGCGAGGACCCCGACGTACGCTTCCTCATCAAGGACGGCCTCGTCTCGGCCCGCTACCACGAGGGGGAGACGCCGCCAGTGCGACGTCGCTCGCCCGTGCAAGTGTTGCGCAAGAAGCTCGCACGCGGCAGCGAGCTCTACGTCCTTCTGCGCAACTACCTCTACTACAACGAGAATGTGGACCGGCTGCTCCGCGGCCGCCGCAGCAGCGGGAACGTGGTCCTCGAGCAGCTCCAGCCCTTCCTCGTGCCGGCGCCGGAAAGGGTGACGAGCGGTTGTGCGAAGACGGCGGGCTATCTCGAGCGGTTGCGGGAAGAGGCGGGCAGCGACGGCGTGCCGGTGCTCGTGCTGCGCATCCCGACGAAGATGGAGGTGGTCGACGAGCGCTACCGGGAGTTCCGCGCCACCTACGCGCTCGGGGCAGAGCAGATCGACCGCGGGCAGCCCGCCCGGGACATCGCTGCCTTCTGCGCCGAGCTGGGACTGCCGCTCGTCGATCCCCTGCCGGCCATCGCCGCCCGCCACGCCGAGACGGACTGCTTCTTCACCTACGACGACCACTGGAACGCCGCGGCCATGGAGGCCGCGTCGACCGCGCTTGTTAGCCGCTGGCGCGAACTCGACCTGCCCCCTTTCGGGGATTCCGCCTCTCAGTCAAGCCAAGAGTGAGGGCTATCGAAGAGAAGGCCGCGGAGCTCTCGACGAGCTCAGCGGCCTGTTCGATCCGATCACGATGACTCTAGAAAAGCGACTTGACCTGACTCCACGTGCTCGGCTGGGTCGCCGTGATGGATGGGATGCCGTTGACCCAGTAGTTGAAGTCCTGACCATAGTACTGTGAGATCGACCCAGGCGCATTCTCGGGCATTCCGGACGCGTAGGGCATTGACCAGTAGGCAACCCAAGAGCTGCCGTCGAGGAGAGTCATTCGCGGGTTCGCATGTGACTCGTACAGCGCCATCATCCAGTATGTCCCAGCGGTGATGACCGGCTGAGTCGTGAAGGGGATATTGTCGTAGGTCGTCTGGGCGCTGAGGTTGATCGGGTCGGTTACCGCCATCAGCATTGCTGGGAGACCACTCCCCGGATCGGAAGAGTAAAGCCCGTAAATGGCGTTGGCGATGCTGGGGTCACCCAAGTCCTCGTGGCCGTACATCAGGCCAAAGCTCTGGAGTTGGAGATCGATCGGGATATCCACCTCGGTACCGAGGACATAGTCCGGCGAGTGTGAAGATTGGGTTTCGAAAGGCGTCGTGTTACCGTAGGTTTCGGCTGAGGCAACACCGGCCGATGCCAAGGCAAGTGCGAGAACAACAGCAACAATGAGTTTGCATTTCGCCAGCATGTGCATTCCTCACCTTTCTCCGAAGTTGTTGATATCGAGACGCTAACATGTCTTACCTCTTCTCTGTGCCGTTCACCCCCTTTATTAATCTTGATTCACTCAGTGCTTGGTCGGCCCAAAGCAGCACCAAGCTCTCATTGAACCCTCAAAGATTACAGCGTTGAGAAGCGCTCGTCAAGAGGCCGCGCCAGGGGATCCGGAACAACTCAAAGGAGAGGACCCATCCATCCCTATTTCGGCACAGTTGATTGCGAAATACGCTTGCATGAATGCCTAATACATAATAATACAGCCCGGTTGGAAGCCGCCGGTCAAGAGCACCTTCCTCCAAAGCGCCTGCAAGCGACCCGGTACGGGCGTGCATGGAGAGGACCCATACCCTTCCGCCGTTGCGACTGCACGCGAACCAGTACGGCGGTGCACAGAGAGGCTCTGCACTCATTCGTCCGTAGCGACTGTGAAACTGGAGCCAAGGACGAATGAGTGCAGGGCCTCTCTGAGTAAGCGCCTACTTCACCAACATTGCCTTGTGGATCGCCGACTCCTGGCGGCCGTCCTCGTAGAGACAGTCCAGACGCAGCAGGAAGACGCCGCTGGCGAGAGCCTGGCCGTTCTCGTCCTGGGCCGTCCAGGTCACGCGGTGCTCGCCGGCGGCGAGGGTCTCGTCCAGGATCGTGGCCACGAGGCGTCCCGTGGGCAGGAAGATGAGCAGGCGCGCCGCCGCGGGTGCGGGCAGCTCGAAGGAGATCGTGGTGCTCGGATTGAAGGGATTCGGGTAGACGCCCGTGAAGCGCAGCAGCGGCGCCTCGTCTTCCGGCGCTGCGGTGCCGCCCGACAGCGGCGACTCGCAGGCGCCGAGGTCTGGCGCGCTGCCGGTGGGCAGGGGGCGCAGCTCGCCGTGGAAGTCGAGTAGCGGCGCGCCCTCGAGCGGGCCGGCGCCCAGGCAGGGGCTCCCCTCGCCAAGGCGGAAGTCACCGGCCTCGGGATCGACGAAGAGCGGGTCGGCGTCGAGGATGTTCTCGCCGGGATAGCCGCCTTGCACGAGGCAGTGGCGCAGCGCGGCGGTGCTGGCCTCCGGAGCGTGGATCTCGGCGTGCTCCGGCGCCTCGTCCTGCCAGAACACGGCACCCGCGCAGTCCAGCTCGCAGGCCAAGGCCGCGAGGCCGCCACCCCGCAGCTCGGCGCGATTCCGCCAGAGGTTGAGCTGCCGCAGGTGCGCGCTGCAGCTGCTCAGCAACAGGCCCCCGCCCACGGGCGCCTCGTTGCCGCTCAGGATCGAGCTCGCGATCCGCAGCGCGCCGCCGTTCGCTGCGATCGCGCCGCCGCCGATGCCGGTCCCCCCGGAAGAGACCGTGTTGCCGACGAAGAGGCTGGCGTCGATGCCCGCGCGCGCGGCCGTGAGCGCGATGCCGCCGCCGCGGCCCGCCGTCGCGTTGTCCTCGAAGACGCAGCCGGAGACGACGAGCGAGCAGGCCCGCGCGTCGATGGCGCCGCCGAAGCCCTCGCTGCGGTTGCCCTCGAAGCGGCAGCGGACGAAGCGCGGCGCGCCGCCGTCGACGAGTACCGCGCCGCCGCGCTCGGGATCGTGGCCGCCCGTGAAGCTCAGGTTCTCCGCCTGGAAACCTGGACCCTCGCCCTGGTCGAGGACCAGCAGACGCCGCCGGCCCTCGCCGTCGAGCACCGTCTCCCCGGGCGCGCCGCCACCGAGCAGGAGCAGGCTCTTCCCGTAGGCCGAGAGCGCCGTGTTCATGTCGCCGGTGTAGCGGCCGGGCGCAAGCAGCACGGTGTCGCCGTCGCCCGCCGCGTTGAGACCCATCTGGATGTAGAGGAAGGGACGCTCGGGGCTGCCGTCGCCGCCGGTGCTCCCGTTCTCGCCGTCCACGGTCCACAGCGGGCCGTCCCAGATCACGTCGAGGCGGCCCGGGCGGGCGCAGACGTCCTCACGGCCGTCGGCGTCGGTCACGCGCAGGCGTGGGCTCATGAGCCCCGCGCTGCGGAAGACGTACTCGTGGGGACCGGGGCCGGTGGCATCGATGCGGCCGTCCCCCTCGAAGTCCCACTCCCACTCCAGGACCTCGCCGCCGAGCGGCACCGACTCGTCCTCGAAGAGCAGGGGCTCACCCGTCCGCGCCTGCTGCTCCTCCACGCGGAAGGCCGCGAAAGGACCCATCTCGCCGCTGTCGAAGCGAGCGTAGCTGCTCCAGTCGCCGAAGTCGCAGCCGCTGTCGTAGGCGACGAGGAAGTAGCCGCCCATGCCCCAGCTCTCGCCCCAGCTGTTCTTGGCGAGGAAGCACTCGCGCCGGTCGTCGTAGCCGATGATCAGGGCCGCGTGCCAGCCGGTGACCTCGCCGCTCGCCTCGTAGACGCCGTCGCGGTAGGCCTCGAAGCCCTCGTGGACGGTCATCGTCGTGGCCAGGGGGCCGTACTGGTGCAGGGCGTCCTTGATGGCTTCGGTGTCCAGGGCGTGGCAGGCGAAACCGTAGTCGCCGAAGAGGAAACGCCTGGGCGACTCGTCCTCCCCGCAGGACGCGCCGCAGGGCCGGGGCCCGCCACGCGCATAGGGAGCGCAGGGCTCCTCGACTAGCCCCACGTTCTGCGCGAACCAGAGCACGTCCTCGGGCCAGCCGCGGCCACAGTCGCCGGGCAGGCCGTGGTCCGCCATGCAGGAGAGCACCTGCTGCTCGGCGAGATCGAAGTCGGAAAGCTCCCCACCGCCGATGGCCTGCAGGAATGCGCTCTCGAGACAGGCCGTGGCCGCGAAGGCCCAGGAAGAGCCGCAGGCGCCCTGGTCGCGGACCGGGGTGACGAAGTTGCCGCCGCTTTCCCGCCGCCAGTCGAGGATTCCCGACTCGCGCTCGTAGCCCCAGGGCTGGTAGTCGGCCCGCTCGCCGGGGATGGGCCGGGGCCAGGGACGGTGGAGCAGGCGCGCGTCCCGCTCCTCGCGCGTGAGGCGCAGGAAGCTGGTCTCGCCGGCCGTCCAGTCCTGCCCCTCGCGCTCCACCCGCGCGCGGATCCGCGCCAGCTCCGCCTCCAACTCCGCCCGGCGGGCGGTAGAGAGCGTGTCCGCTTCGAGCGCGGGCACGCTCCACCCCTCACCTTCCGCGGCGGCGGCCGGGGCCGTCGGGAGCGGGAAGGCAGTGGCGAGGAGGACGAGGAAAGGGGCGATGCGGCGCAAGCCGTCTCTCCTTTCGGGGGCGGGAAGCGCTCATTTTAATGCCCGCGGCCCGGCTGCGCGAGGGGGAAAAGGTCAGAAAGTGGACGCGCAGCCGTTCTCGTCCCCTATCATGTGTATTCGAATCCGAATATCCTGTATTTTGGAATTAAACCGGAAAACCCTCCGAGACATCCAAGCCTCGCCGACCATTTCACGAGAAGCTAGTTCTCGTCGGCGATCTCTCCGAGCTTCTTCCAGTCGAGGTCCTCCCCATAGCCTCGGAGGGTCTCCTCGTCGATGTCGTTCCCCTGGAACTGGACCAGGATCTTGCCGTCCACCACGACGCCGATCTCGCCGCTGCGGTTCTTCTTGTCGTACTTCACGCTGCCCTTGTTGCCCCCGAACTTGGCCAGCTTGCCGCCGCTGGCCCGGAGCATCATCGGGTTGGAGAAGGCCATCATGAGGCTCTGGATGACGGGCGAATCGCTCATCACGGTGTGATCGTCAAGTGTCCGTTGTCGAGCTTCGACGTGTACATGCAGGTCGCCGAGACGCCGCCGCCGAACATGGAAGCGCCCGCCGCGGCGGTCTCCACCTCGCCCTTCTCCCAGCCTTGCCGCGCGTCGGGGAAGACCACGCCGATCTTCTCGCCCTTCAGCTCCTTGATCAGGGCCGCGGCGTATTCCAGGTTCGAGGCCGCCTCGGAGTAGTTGCCCGCCTTGTAGGCGGCGAGCCCCTCATCAACAGCGTCGGTCACCTCGTCCGCCAGGGCGGGCAGGGCGAGCAGGATCGCGATCAGCAGGATTGGGATGCTACGCAAGAGAGTCTCCTTTCTCGGGTCGATTCAGCCCTTGATGACGGCCAGCGGCTCGAGCCGGGCCACCTTCCGGGCCAGTCCCGCGCGGTGGACGACCTCCACCACGCGATCCACGTCCTTGTAGGCCTCGGGCTTCTCCTCGGTGATGCCGCGCTTGCTGGCCGCGGCGATGAGGATGCCCCGGGAGGCCAGGGCAGCGACGACCGCCTCGGCCCGCGTCTCCTTCTTCGCGCGGCTGCGGCTCATGCGTCGCCCCGCGCCGTGGCAGCAGGAGCCGAAGGTCTCGGCCATGCTGCCCTCGGCGCCGGCCAGCACCCAGCTCGCCGTTCCCATGCTGCCGGGGATGAGCACCGGCTGGCCCACGGTCCGATAATCCGCCGGCAGCTCCGGGCGGCCGGCGGGGAAGGCGCGTGTGGCGCCCTTGCGGTGTACCAGAACCTCGCGGCCGCCGTGGCGCTCGAACTGGGCGATGTTGTGGGCCACATCATAGACCAGCGGCAGGGCCCGTGTCTCGTGGAGGCGGCGGAAAGTTTCCCGGATACCGGCTGTCAGCACCTGACGATTGGCGAAGGCGTAGTTCGCCGCGGCGGCCATGGCGCCGAGGTAGCTCCGGCCCTCGGCCGAGTCGATTGGCACGCAAGCGAGCTGGCGGTCGGGCACCGCGATGCCCAGGCGGCGCATGGCCTGGTCCATCACGCGGATGTGGTCGCTGCAGACCTGGTGCCCCAGGCCGCGGCTGCCCGTGTGCAGGGAGACGACGACCTGGCCCTCGCGGAGCCCGAAGGCCGCGGCCGCTTCTCTGTCGTGGATCTCCCCCACGAACTGGATCTCCACGAAGTGGTTGCCGGCCCCCAGGCTGCCGAGCTGCTTCTTCCCGCGTTGCCGCGCGCGAACGGAGACCTGGCCGGGATCGGCGAAGTCCATGCGCCCGCCGACCTCGATGCGCTCGAGATCCCCCTCGTCGCCGTAGCCCGCGGCCACGGCCCAGCGCGCCCCGTCGGCGAGGACGGCGCGGTAGTCTTTCTCGCTCAGGGCGAGCGGCCCACCGCGGCCCACGCCCGCGGGGATGCGGCGGGAGAGGTCGTGCAGAAGCTCGCGCAGGGTGGGCCGGACTTCGGTTGTTTCCAGCGGTGTCGCGAGCAGGCGCACCCCGCAATTGATGTCGAAGCCGATGCCGCCGGGGCTCACTACTCCGTCATTACGATCAAAGGCCGCCACGCCACCGATGGGAAAGCCGTATCCCTGGTGGGCGTCGGGCATGGCGAGGCTGGCGCCGACCAGGCCCGGCAGCGTGGCCACGCCCGCGAGCTGCTGCAGGGTCTCATCCCCGCGAATCTGGGCGAAGAGCTTCTCGTCGGCGTAGAGCCGCGCGGGGGCGCGCTGCCCGGCGAGGCTGCCCGCGGGCAGCTCCAGGCGGCTTTCGTCCAAGCGCTTCATGGCATCGGCGAGGGACATCGCGGTGTTTCCTTCCGTGGACTCGAGCTGGAAACCCGTCGGGCTCCGGGTCGAGCATGGGCCCGTCCACGTCCAGGTGCAAGTATTTCAGCCTCCCGAGCAGGTGTTCGCGACGACTGCGTCCCCATACGCCTCAAATCAAAGGCTCAAGTCGCAGGCGCTAAGCGCTCCAGGTCTTGCTTGCGCAGCCCGCGTTCGTGGACGAGCTGGTGGCAGGCCGAGCAGAGCGTGACGAGATTGCCGGGCTCGTTGCCGCCCCCTGTGCTGCGCGGGAGCAGGTGATGGACTTCGAGGAAGGCCGTGTTCCCGCAGCCCTTCATACGGCAGCGATGGCGGTCCCGCGCGAGGATCCGCTCACGTTGGGCAGGCGGAATCGAGGCGCGATTCTTTTCGCCCGGCAGGCGGGTCCTGCAGTCGCAGCGGATCCGCTCGATGCTCGCCTCGCTCAGCCTGTGTTCACCCGAGCGCGTCCTTATCCGCCCCTCACCGCAGTTCTCGCAGAGGTAGACGTGCACCTGATAGGGGCTCGAGCTGTTTACCCGGGTAAACATGCCGGTGCCGGAGAGGACGGCACCCGCGCTCGCGCTGTTTACCCGGGTAAACTCGTCACCGCCGAGATGGCTGGCGCTCGCGTCTTCCCGAGACGCCTTGCGCGCGCTCGAACGCTCGCGCTCCTTGAGGAGCAACTCCTCCAGCGCCACGAGTAGAAGCTCCTCCCGATTCGCGGCCTGAAGTGAGTTCCCGCTCCTCGCCTTGTGCAGCTTCTCCATGAGGGCCTCGAATCGGGCCCGCTGGTCGGGGCGGAAGCGCAGGGTCAATGGCATCGGCAGCTCATCATCGACGGATGCGAGCGCCTGCTTCACCGCTTTCGGCGATGCGCCGCCTCCCGCGCCTGACCCGTTCCCGGGCAGGGTCAGCAAGGATGCCTGGGCGGGATCCGCCTTCTGCCTGCTGCGCGTTTCGGCCCGGCAGAGCTCCACCTTGCGCTCGAGTTCACGCCGGCTGCCGCGCTTCGCCTCGGCGAGCCAGCGCCCCTCGGTCTCACGCGTCGCGGCTTTGGCCACGACCCTCGCCTTAGTCCAGGGGATCTCCCCGGCGGCCAGCGACTGGCGTAGGGCAGGTAATTCCTCGAGGGACTCGGCCAGGCGAATGAACTGCGAGGTCTTGGGCTTCGAGAAGTGCAGTTCCTCGGAGGCATAGAGATGGATGGACGAGTAGCCGAGTTCTCGATAGAGCTTTCGACGATGGACCTCTCGGAAGTAGAGAACGGCGTTCTTCTCTGCACGGCGCAGCGAATCGAGTGACTGCAAGAGACCCGCATGCACCTCGCGGGCGGGAAGCCCCGCCTGGAAATCGGTCATGGGATTTTCCTTGTCGATCGAAGACAAGGGAGGAATCGAAAAGAGGTGATCGGGGAGATTGGCTAGTTCAATATACGTTCGAGAGTAGTGGAAGTCAAGCTTATATTGTTGATTTTAATTGTGTTAAGCTGCTTTTGTGGCACGGGATCTGCGCCAGCAAGCACAATCCGATTGAGTTCTCAGCCCGGCCAATCGCACGCGCCGTCTTGCGCGAGCAGGTCCACCCTCAGAGATCCAGGACGACGCCCAGGGCGACCCCTTCATCCGACTCCTCCCAGGCGAGATCGTGCCAGGTGACAGCCTTGACGCCGCGGCCGGCTTCGTGGCGCGCGGGGTCGAAGCGGTCGCAGTGAAGGACACCCTCGAAAGCGGTGTCGGTGAGATGTTCGATCGCGACGTCCGCCGGCAGGAGCTTCTCGGTTTCGAAGAGGAAGAGGACCTCCTCGAGGAAGGCAACGAGCAGGGCCTCGCGGTCGGCGGCTTCCAGTGCGATGGCACGGCTCTCCTCTTCGCGGCGCGGGCCACCGGCCAGGATGCGGCCGAACGCGAGGGCGGCCTCCTCGAGGGCGGCCGCGGCGTCGGGTCCCTGGGCGACGAGCCGCAAATCCGAGCCGAAGGGTTCGGTGCGGCCGCCGCGCTCGGCCCCGCCGCCGCGTTCGGTCTCGCCGCCGTGCTCGGTCTCGCCGCCGTTTGGATGCCCGCCGCCGCTCTCGGGCTCGTCGCCATGCTCCGCAGCCGCCATCATCCCCCCGCCTTCGTGGCCACGAACACCAGCCGTCGCGAATCCAGGGCGAAGGGATCGCCCTCGATGCTGCCGAAGGCCTGGAAGTCCCCGAAGCCGACCTCGCGGAACAACTGCTCAAGCTCGCAGTGCGTGTAGAAGCGCATCGAGCTGTGCGCCCGCTTGGTCTTGCCGTCCTTGATCAGGATCCAGTCGGTCTCCATGCGACCCGTGCTCGTGTCATAGTGATTCTCGTTCAGCACGAACACACCCTCTCGCTCGGTCCAGGACCGGTGCAGGAAGCTCGGGAAGATGGTCTCGGGCGAGGCCATGTCCAGCACGAAGCGGCCACCGGGTTTCAGCACCCTCGCCATGGCTCGCACGTGCTTCACGTTCTCTGCTTCGCTGAAGTAGCCGAAGCTCCCCCACCAGCAGAGGGCGAGGTCGTAGCGCTTGCGGCCGGGGGGGCGGCGCATGTCGCCGTACACCCAGTCGACTTCGAGCTTTTCGGCGCGCGCGCGACGCTTCGCCTCCGCGAGAAGCGCACGGGTGATGTCGACGCCCGTCACGCGATAGCCCCGACGCGCCAGCTCGCGGGAGACCCGGCCTTCCCCGCAGGGAGCATCCAGCACGCGCGCGCCGGCAGGCAGCTCCAGCGCGCCCTCGAGGAAGTCCGCGACGGGACGCACTCGCTCCGGCTCGTCCATGCCCTTCTGGAACTCGAGCCAAGCGCCGCGGAAGAAGCTCTCCCACCATTCCTTAGCCATCAGTCCTCCTCGTTCGAATCGCCTGCCTGCTCGCCCGCGGAACCGCCGCGCAGCCCGGCGCGGCGCTCGTCCAGCCAGGCCAGGTAGGCGCGGATGCGCGACTCGTAGCCGTGTTCCGTGGGCTCGTAGTAGCGACGCGGTCCGATCTCCTCGGGGAAGTGGCTCTGCGCGAGTGCGCGCTCGGGGTCGTCGTGGGCGTAGGCGTAGCCGGCGCCGTAGCCCAGGTCCTTCATGAGCCGCGTCGGGGCGTTGCGCAGGTGCAGGGGCACGGGCGCGTCAGGCAGCTCCTCGACGTCCGCGCTCGCCCGCTTCACCGCCCGGTAGACCGCGTTGCTCTTGGGCGCCGTGGCCAGGTAGAGCACGCACTGCGCGACGGCCGTGTCGGCCTCGGGCAGGCCGAGGAAGTGCACGGCCTGCATGGCGGAGACGGCCACCTGCAGCGCGCGCGGGTCGGCGTTGCCGATGTCCTCGCTGGCGAAGCGCACGAGCCGGCGCATCACGTAGAGCGGGTCCTCGCCGGAGGCCAGCATGCGCGATGCCCAGTAGAGCGACGCGTCGGGGTCGGAGTCGCGCAGGCTCTTGTGGAGCGCGCTGATGAGGTTGAAGTGCTCCTCGCCCGCCTTGTCGTAGAGGTGGCTGCGCCGCTGGACGAGGTCGGTGACCGCGCTCACGGTGAGCCTGCGATCCTCGCCATCTCCCAGCGCGCCGACGAGCAGCTCCAACGCGTTGAGCGCGACGCGGGCGTCGCCGTTGGCATGCGCGGCGAGCAGCTCGAGCGCGCCCTCCTCGCAATCGAGGCCGAGCGCGCCGAGGCCGTTCTCCTCGTCGGCCAGCGCGCGCTCGAGGAGCGCGTGCACGTCGCCCTGGCCGAGCGCCTTCAGCGTGAAGACGCGGCTGCGGCTGAGCAGGGCGCTGTTGACCTCGAAGCTGGGGTTCTCGGTGGTGGCGCCCACGAGGATGATCGTGCCGTCCTCCACGTGGGGCAGGAAGGCGTCCTGCTGGGCCTTGTTGAAGCGGTGGATCTCGTCCACGAAGAGCAGCGTGCGCTTGCCGTTCAAGGCGAGTCGCTCGCGCGCCGCCGCGACGATCGCGCGCACCTCCTTGACCCCGGCCGTGACCGCGCTGAAGGCCACGAACTCCGCCGCGACGACGCCCGCGCAGATGCGCGCGAGAGTCGTCTTGCCGGTGCCCGGCGGCCCCCAGAAGAGCATCGAGCTGGACAGGGCGCCACTTTCTATGTAGCGGCGCAGGGGACGGCCCTCGCCGAGCAGCTGTTCCTGGCCGACGAAGCCGTCGAGGGTGGCGGGGCGCATGCGGTCGGCCAGTGGCGCGGGTGGGCTGCGGTCGAAAAGCTCCATGCGGGCAGCATAGCACACGGTTTCAATCGCCGCGGGAAAGAGTCCATAATGATGGAAACCTGGGAAGGGGAGGGGACCATGATCCGGATCACGAATCGACTGGTACTTGGCTTGGTGTTCTTGGGATGTGCTTCCGGGTTCGCCGCGCCCGGGCAGGCGGCGATCCACGTGGTGGCCTGGGACGGCAGCGGGGACTTCGCGACCATCCAGGAGGCGATCGACGCCGCCGATCCCGGCGACATCATCGAGCTCCTCGATGGCACCTTCACGGGCGACGGCAACCGCGACCTCGACTTCGGCGGCAAGGACCTCACCGTCCGCTCCCAGAACGGCAATCCCGCCGCCTGCATCATCGATCCCGATGGCTCCCAGGAGGAGCCGCACCGCGGCTTCTACTTCCACAGCGGCGAGACGAGCGCGTCGCTCATCGAGGGTATCACGATCACGGGCGGCCACTGGCACCATCCGACCACGGGCGGCCGGGGCGGCGGCGCCATCCGCTGCGAGGGATCGGCGCTCACGGTCCGGACTTGTATCATCTCCGCCTGCACGGCCACGAGCGGCGCCTCCCCAATGGGCGGCGGGATCAGCATCCACTTCGAATCCCACCTGATCCTGGAGGGCTGCACGCTCGAGAACAACGTGTGCGAGCAGATCAGCGGCAACACCGGCTCCGGCGGCGCGATCGGCTGCCAGGTGTCGATCCTGGAGGCCACGGACTGCCTCTTCCGCGGCAACAGCGCAGGGGCGGGCGGGGGAGGAGCCTGGCTCGCCTCCTATGAGCCTTCGAGCTTCACGAACTGCGTCTTCGAGGGCAACACGGGGCAGGACGGCGGCGCCATCCGGGCGGGCGCCTACCTCACGATTTCCCACTGCCTCTTCACAGACAACAGCGCCACGGGCACGGGACCCTGGGAGTCCGGGGGAGCCATCCTGCTGATGGAGGGGATCATCGACCACTGCACCTTCGCCCGCAACTCCTCGGTGAATCCTGGCGCCCATCTGTTCGTCGTCAGCGAGGGCGGCGCGGACGTCACCCTCAGCAATTCGATTGCAGCCTTCAGCCTTGCCGGCGGCGGCATCGCCGCCCTTGCCACGCAAGACATCCCGACCGTGCTCTGCTGCGACGTCTACGGCAACACGGGCGGCAACTACGACGGCGTCATCATCCCCGATCAGACAGGAATCAACGGCAACATCTCCGAGGACCCGATCTTCTGCGACATGCCCGCCGACGACTTCACGATCGAAGCCCACTCACCCGGCCTGCCTGCGAACAACGACTGCCAGGTGCGGATGGGCGCCTTCGACCTCGGCTGCAACACGCCCGTGGAGGCGTCCAGCTGGAGCCGGGTGAAGGCGCTCTACTATCGGGAGTAATCGCCGAGGCCCCGGCGGGTTCGCCCGCACGGCGCTCCGAACACGGCGAGATCCAGCTTCCAGCAGGCTGCTAACCCTCCGCGCCGGACGCCGAGGCCCTCTTCCTCCGCAGGAAGCGGTCGCGCCGGAGGCCCAGCTCGCGCATGTGCCGGTGCAGGGTCTGCCGCGGGATCTCCATCAGCCGGGCCGCGGCGGCGACGTTGCCCGCGGTGGCGCGGAGCTTGTCGCTGATGTAGCGGGTCTTGAAGTCGAACAGGACGCAGCGCTTGGCCTCGTCGTAGGGAAGGCTCTGGTAGTTCTCCCGGGCGAGAGAGTGGAAGTCGGCGCAGCGCAGGCGGTCGCCCTCGCAGTGGAAGAGGGCGTTCTCGATCGTGTTCCGCAGCTCGCGCAGGTTGCCGGACCAGGTCTGGCTCTGTAATAGCAGAAGGACGTCCTCGTCGAGAACGGGCACCGGATGCTGCCACTCCAGGGCCCTCTGACGGAGGAAGTGGCGGGTCAGGGGTTCGATGTCCTCCACGCGCTCGCGCAGGGGCAGCAGATGGATCCGCTGCGACTGCAGGTGGAAGAAGAGGTCCTGGCGCAGGCGGCGCGCCCGCACCTCGGCGACCAGGTCGCGCTGACTCCCGACGATCAGGCGGGCTGTGCAGGGCACTTCGCGGCTGCTGCCGAGGGGGCGGAAGCGTCCCTCGGTGACGGCGCCGAGCAGCTTCGCCTGGCCGTCCAGATTCAGCGCGGTGACCTCGTCCAGGAAGAGGGTTCCGTGGCCCGCCTCCTGCAGGCGGCCCACGCGGCGGCGCTGGGCGCCCGTGAACACACCCTCCTCGTGTCCGAAGAGCACGCTCTCCAGCAGGGTTTCGGGAGAGGCGGAGCCCCGCACCATGACGAAGGGCTCGTTCCGGCGCTCGCCGAGGGCGTGCAGGGAGCGCGCCACCAGCTCCTCGCCGCAGCCGCTCTCCCCCGTGATGAGGACGCTGCCGCCGCTGCGGGCGTAGCGGTCGATGTCCTGGCGCAGGCGGCGCATGAAGGGGCTGGCTCCCACCAGCTCCTCGCCGGCCCCGCTCTCCTTCAGGGCGCCGACGCGCAGGCAGGCCCCGCGCCGCTCCACGGCCAGGTCCAGCTGCACCTGCAGCTCCTCGCTATCGCAGTCCCCGACGATGCAGCCGTCGGCGCCGCTCCGCATCGCTGCCGCGAGGGCGCCCGGCTCGGGGCTCGTTGCGACCAGGACGACGGGAATCTCTGGATATTGGTCTCGGAGGAGCTGGCGGAAATCCGAGCCGCCGGGCGTCTCGCAGGCATCGAGGCTCAGGAGAACGGCCCGCAGATGCTTGTCGATGAGGATGCGCCGGGCCTCGCTCGCGTCCCGCGCTTGCTCGATCTCGAAACGGTCTCCGATCCCCTGCCTCAAATCCTCGACGAGACCCTCGCCGTCGTGCAGAAGCATGAGCACGCCCGAATCTCGCTCGGCAGGGACCGGCAGCGCATCTGCCTTCGGCCGCTCGTTCTCGAAACTCATCCTGCTACCTCCCGGAGAATTTGGAGTACACGATTCAAGCTGACCCGAGTTCGCGAGAACCTGTCACACCTTATCACACCTGCAAGAAAAACGTGTCTATTTAATGCAGAATGGAGAAAGAATGACAGAAATTGGAAATGCCGCCCGAGACGGAGTCCCCCTATGGATGGGGACGCTGGCGGCTACTGGAGGAGGATCAGCTTCTGGCCGCCCTGGCCGACGCCGTCCAGGCTGAGGCGGGCCAGGTAGAGCCCGCTCGGCAGGCGCTGGCCCTCGTCGTTGCGGCCGTCCCAGGTGAAGAAGCCCGGGCCGGCATCCAGGCGGCCGGCAAAGAGCCTGCGCACGCTGCGGCCACCGGCGTCGAGCACGTGCAACTCGACCTCACCGGCGCGCCCCAGCTCGTAGCGCAGGCGCGTGCGCGGGTTGAAGGGATTGGGGTGGGGAGGCAACAGGCGGGCATGTGTGCCTGCCGGGGGCGGTCCGGGCTCCTCCACGCCGACCCAGCCGAAGCCCGCGTCGTCGAGCACGTCGCGGAGGAAGGGCCCGTCGACCAGGGGATCGGAGGGCGGGATAGGATCCCAGCCGGAGTACTCGTACTCCGTGAGCGTGTCGACGGAGATGTGCCCGCCCGCGTCCGAGCTCAGGTCGGCGATGACGAAGCGGACGGTCTCGCCGAGGAGGGTGCTGAGGTTCCAGAGCTTGTCGACCATGGCGTAGCTGTCCGTGCCCGTCTCCCAGAAGAGGATCTGCTCGTCGCTGCTGCGGATCAGGGCCACGAAGCACAAGGCGGGGCTGTCGCCGCCACCGACCTGAAGGGAAAGGCGGTCGCCGGTGACCGTGAAGTCCATGCTGCGGACCATGCCGACGGGCACCACGCCCTGCCAGCGGCCGAGGGGCTCCAGATTCGGGTGGGGAAAATCCTCGAAGGTGGCGACGTAGCTGTTGCCCTTCATCTTGCTGGACTCGCTCCCGCGCTCCCGCGGGTTGTCCCCCCAGGTCGGCTGGTTCTCGAAGGCGTCGCCGAACACGTTGAGCCAGTCGCTCGTGAAGCCCACGACGTCCTCGACGACCGGGATGTGGTCGGGCGTGTCGAAGTCCACGGTCGCGAAGCGCAGGTAGGAGATGCCGCCTACTATGGAGTTGACTCCGCTGTGCACGCTGAAGAGATCATTCGTCTCCCCCGACAGCGGCGTGATCTCGGCCGCATGCCCGAGGCTGACGTAGACTCGGTTCTCCTTGTCCCAGCCGCCAGTCAGGGTGGAGTTGAGGATATGGCTGATGCCGCCCTCGCCGCCCTCCGTGAAGAACATGTGGTAGTAGCCGTCGCGCTCGACGATGCGGACGCTCTCGAGCACGTTCTGGCTGTCGTTGACGAAGAGCGCACCGCGGTCCGTCCAGCTCACGAGGTCGTTGCTGATGGCGTGGCCGACCGCGCCAAGGCTGTCGACGCCCGCTATCGTCACGGAGTTGAACAGGTACCACCAGCCATCGCTCTCGTGGAAGAAGACGTCGGGGTCCCGGCAGTTGGACCAGCTCGTCTCGCTCCACTGCGCCCACGAGCCGGGCTGGTAGATCGGATTGCCGGGGAAGCGGTACCAGTCGAAGAGGTTGTGGCTGGAGGCAAGGCCCGTCCGCTGGGCGATGGCGTCGTTCACCCCTGTGTACCAGATGAGCCAGTCACTGCTGTTCGGATCCTCCATGACGCAGGGCGCCCACACGGCGAAGCTCTCCCAGTCCAGCGGGTTGCCGTAGTCCACCGAGAGGATGCTATCGTGGCGGCTCCAGTGCCGAAGGTCGGGGCTGCTGATGTGCCCGAACCACTTCTCCTTGCGGAGGTATTCGCCCGGCTCGGGCTCGAAGCTCTGGATGTAATAGACGTGGTAGACGCCATCATGGAAGATCACGCTGTGGTCCTTGCAGCGCACGTCCACTTCTTCGACGAAGTACTGTTGCTCGAAGTCTAGGCTCACGAATGCGTCCGCCTCGCCGATGACGAGGCCGAGCGCCGCGAGAAGGGATAGACCTAGCCCGAGCCATTTTCCACGAAAGGCCATTTCACTCCTCCGAACACCAGTAATTTTACCAGATCCGGAGGGTTCACTGGGGATAATTCCTTGCGGGGAAACAGGATGGCAATGGTGGCGGGAAGCCACCGGGAAGCATGGGGCACAGCGAGAAAGGCGGGGAGAGCGGGGATGGCGGCGCTCAGCGGGACGAGTCCTCCGAACCGGCCGGCTGCTGGCCCAGGACCGCGAAGTGCTCCGCGCGGCGCGGGTCGCCGCGCTCGGCGTAGATCTGGCTGAGCAGCCGGTAGACCCGTTCGGATCGGAGTTCTTGTTCCTGGAGATCGAGCAGGCGCCTTTCCGCGGCGTCGAGTTCCCCGAGCCGGAGGAGGGTCTCCACCTCCGAGATGGCCGCCTTCTCGTAGACGGGATTCAGCTCGAGAGCCTTCCCGAACTGGGCCAGGGACGCCTCGTGCCTTTCGTCCTCGCCGTAGAGTCGGGCGAGGTCGTAGCGCAGGTCGGGCCAGCCGGGCTGGATGTCCACCGCCTTCTCTAACAGCAGGACTGCATCGCCGATCTGACCCTGGCGGTCCTTCTCCGCCGCCATCTCGCGCAGGAGCTCGATGTCGTCGGGGATGTGTTCGAGTCCCTCGCCGAGCAGCTCTTCGACGCGCCCGTAGTCCCCGCAGATCCGCTCCCACTGCGCGCGATAGACCCAGTGCCGGGCGAGCCTGCGGCCCGTCAACGCGGCCCAGGCATAGAGCAGGGCGGCCGCTTCGCCGTCGCCCCGGTGGGCCTGGAACTCGGCCATGGACGCGAAGAGCCGCCGGAAGGCGGGACAGAGGACGGCGCGGCACATGAACTCCGGCAGTTCCGACAGGGGCTCCACGGCGGCGACGAGATGCGACACCAGCGCCTCCCGCTCCGGACCCGCCCAGTCCGTGAGCCGAGTCCTCAGCTCCGTCTCGCCTGGCGCGGAGGGCGCCTCCCCTTCCGCGGGGAACTGCTCCGCAGACCAGGCTTCCCAGTCGTGGAAGTCGGCGAAGCGACAGTCCGCCTCTTTCAGCGCCGCGAGTTCGCGCCGCGCCTCGGCGATCATGCCCACGGCGTCATGTCGCTCCCCCTCGCTCTTCGCCGCAGCGAGAGCAAGGCCACCCCGCAGGCTGTGGTAGAGCCCCCACTCCAGGCGCAGGTCGGGGTATGGTGGGTGATGATCCCGCTTCCAGCAGTAGTAGTCCGCCATCGCCTCGAGACAGGCCAGCCAGTCCATCGCGTCGCCTCGCTTTCCGGCTCAGTCCTTGAAGACGTGCTCCGTCTCGATGAAGCGGATCGTGAGCGACTTGCTGCGCATGACCAAGCTATGCGTGAAGCAGCCGCCCTTGTGGAAGCGGACGCCCTTGAGGAGGTCGCCGTCCGTGATGCCCGTCGCGGCGAACATAATGTTGTCGCCCGCGGCGAGGTCCTCGAGGTCCAGGATCGCGCCGGGATCTTTCATGCCCATCCCGATGGCCCGCTCCCGCTCATGCTCGTTGCGGAAGGCCAGACGTCCTTGCATGTCCCCGCCCAGGCAGCGCAGCGCGGCCGCGGCGAGGACGCCTTCGGGCGCGCCGCCGATGCCGATCAGCACGTCCACGCTGGAGCCTTCGATGGCGGCGGCGATGGCCGCGGAGACGTCTCCGTCGGGGATGAGGTGTATGCGACAGCCGACCTCGCGCACCTCTTCGATCAAGTGCTCGTGCCGCTCGCGGTCCAGGATGCTCACGGTGAGATCCTCGACCGGCACGTCCTTCACCTCGGCGATGGTGTGCAGGTTCTCCGTGGCGCTCTTGCTGATGTCGATGACGCCGTGCGCTTCGTGCCCCACGGCGATCTTCTCCATGTAGGTGTCGGGGGCGTGCAGGAACTGGCCCTTGGGCGCCATCGCCACCACGGACAGCGCGTTCGGCCGGCCGTAGGCCACGCTGTTGGTGCACTCTAGCGGATCGAGGGCGAGGTCGACCTCCGGCTTCTCCCCGGTGCCCACCTTCTCGCCGATGAAGAGCATGGGCGCCTCGTCGCGCTCGCCCTCCCCGATGACCACGGTGGCGTCCATGCTAATGCGGTTGAAGCCTTCGCGCATGGCGTTGGTGGCGGCCTGATCGGCGTCGTTGGGACTGCCCCGACCCAGGAGTCGCGACGACGCGACCGCCGCAGACTCGGTGACTCTCACGAATTCCAGTGCAAGGTTGCGGTCCATACTCCCCCTTAGGCCTGCTCCCCTTCCAGCTCTACCGTGGGCTCGTTGCCCCCCTCGATCTTCTCGTTCACGATGACGGCGAGGTCGTAGGCATGGAGTATGTAGCCGATGACCAGGAGCGGGATCAGCTCCCCGCGACTCAGGATGATCAGGATGATTCCGCCGAGGAAGCCCCACCAGAACCAGTGCGTCTGCTCCACGTAGAGGTAGCTGAACGGACCGAAGAAGAACGCCAGCGTCGCGGCCAGCATCGGCCGCTTGGGCGTCTTCGTCGGCTGCACGCGCAACTGCTCGGGCCAGAGCGGCCCCGATTCCTCCCGGCCGGCTCCCGCATCCTCCGTGGCCGCAGCTTCGCCTTCCGCCGGAGCGACCTCGGTCGCGAGATCGTCCGCGGCCTCCTCGCTCAGCGACTCGAGATCCAGGCCGCAGGCCGGGCAGTAGCGACTGCCTTCCGGGATTTCATGGGTGCAGCGTGGGCAATTCATGATCTCCTCCTCGTCCGGACCCCGGCCCGGCCGTCGCGGCCGAGTCTAGAGGGGCCTCTCGGTAGACGCAAGCAAATGCTGGAACACCCGCTTGCCTCGCGCGCGCGCGGCAGATAACCTCCCGCCATGCGCCGAGCTCTTTCCTATCTCGTCTTCATCGCAGTGGCCGTCGCTCTCGGTTGCGCCCTGGGGCCCGATGACGACCCCGCTGAATGGCCGCTCCTGCGCCTCAAGGGTACTCACGCAGAGTGGTGGCTCCGGCAGCAGAGCCAGCTCGTTTCCCGCGAGCGTCTGATGGCATCGCTCGAGGCGCTCAGCTCCATCCACTCCCGCTACATGCACTGGGACGCCGGCACGGCCGCCACCCTTACCTGGCTGCAGGAGACCCTGTCCGCGCAGGGCACGGTGGCCGAGATGGACAGCTTCACCTTCTGGCGCACGCGCTTCATCGACACCGCCAACGTCGAGGTCGACTTCCCGGGCCGGGTCCACCCCGAGCGGATCGTGCTCGTCGGGGCCCACTGGGACTGTCTCGACTACCCCGAGAGCTTCCAGGACTCCAGCGTCCGGGCGCCGGGCGCCGACGACAACGCCAGCGGCGTCGCCGCCCTCGTCGAACTGGCGCGCCTGCTGCAGGACGTCCCCTGCGAGAACAGCGTCCGCCTGGTCTTCTTCGCCGCCGAGGAGGTGGGCCTCTGGGGCAGCCGCCGCGCCGCGAATCACTGGCGGGACGAGGAAGGGCCCGACTCCCTGCTCTGCCTGATCAACGTCGACATGATCGGCCACGACCCCGACGAACCCGACGCAAAGCTGATCTTCAACGACACGAGCGCGGGGCCGGCGGTCACGGCCCTCGAATGGGCGAGCCTGGCTGCGGGCGATGTTTCGATAGATACCCTGCGCGGCGACGTCTCCCACTGGAGCAACAGCGATCATCATTGGTTCTGGCACTACGACTTGCCCGCCATGTGGTTACACGAGGGGCCCGAGGACACGCTGCCCGAGGTCAACACCGACGCGGACAGCCTCGTCGTCATCGATCCCGACTACTTCACCGACTGCACACGCGCCCTGCTGGGAGCGGTCCTGCGCCTGGCGACGCCGCTGTCGATCGGGATTCAGAGTCCCTGACCACGGCCGCGGAGAAGTGCCATCAGCTCTTCCAGCGACAGCACGCCGACAATCCGCAGGCCATCGCGCACCGGCAGGAGACCGCGCGGCGCGCGGTGCAGGAGAGGCAGGGCCTGCAGGATGGGAAGCTCGACGGGAAGCGCGACGAGCCGTTCCTCGACGATGCGGTGCACCTCCAGCGCGGCCGGCATGACCATGCAGGCGGACATGAGCTGCCGCCTCGTAAGAACGCCGTAGCGCAGCCCCTCCAGGTCCAGCACGCAGTGGCGGAGCTCCTCGTTGTCGGCGAACGCTTCGCAGACCTCGGCGAAGCGCGTGTCGCGTCTCCCGAGGAAGAAGGGCTCGCCGCTCAGGAAGTCCCCCGCCCGCCGCTGGCGGAGGAAGTCCTCGAACTCCACGGCCTTCAGTTCGCGGTGCCCGGAGAAGAAGAGGAAGACGGCGATCAGGCTGAGCATGAACAGGCCAGGCTTCCAGAGGCCTAGGAGAAAGAAGACCGCGGAGAAGACCTTGCCCACCAGCACGGCGCGGCGCGTGGCAACGGGATAAGCGAGGCGCGTGGCGAGGAGGGCTCGGAGCACGCGTCCGCCGTCGAGAGGGAAGGCGGGCACGAGGTTGAAGAGCGCCAGCATGACGTTGGCGCCGAGCAGGTAGCTGAGGAAGGGGCCGAGGCCCGGCCCGTCCAGGTCGAAGGGCATTTCCGTCACGAAGAGGACGATCCCAAGCAGCAGGGCCAGCACGATGTTCACCGCCGGCCCGGCCAGGGCGATGAGGATTTCCTGGTAGGGTCGGCGCGGCAGGCTGCCCGTGGCGGCCAGCCCGCCGATGGGCAGCAGGGTGATCGACAGGACCGACACACCGAAGCGCTGGGCGACCAGACTGTGTCCCAGCTCGTGGAGGAGCACGAAGGCGAAGAGCGTGCTCAGGATCCCCATCACCCGCAGGCCCTGGAGCCATCCGCCGGCGATTCCCTCCAGGACGCCGAGGGCCAAGATGAAGAGCGGGAAGGTGGAATGCACCCTCACCTCGATCCCGGCGATCTTCCCGATGCGGTAGGCCCGGTTCAGTTCGTTCCTCCCTCTTTCCGGCTCACGGACCACCCTCCGCCGCGTCCTGGAGCTCCCCTCCGCGACGAAACCGCGTCCACGAAATGCAACCCTCTGGGATATTTGACCTTAAGCATCCGACTTTGCTATAATATCCCGGCTCGGCGAATTCATGCCACGACATCTTTCAGCCTGGAAACGAGCCCATGGCCCCTCGCTATCGTCTGCCCATCCCCATCGCCACGATTTCGCTTCTCCTGGCGTGCCTCTTTGCGACAGGTAGCGCGGGCGCTCTAGCCCGCTTCGACTTCGAGCAGCCCTACTTCCTCGAGGAACTGGACGTCTACTGCAAGGACCACGCCGTGGTCAAGGTGGACGGGATCTATCACGTCTTCTACATCCAGAGCTTCCCTCCCGAACCGGGCGAGTACCTCCGCAGCGAGAAGTGGCTGGGGCACATCACCAGCGACGACCTCCGGCACTGGACGCACCAGGACAGCATCCTGCCCGTCTCGGAGGTGCCGGGCACCTGGGAGGACCACTACATCTGGGCGCCCAAGCTCATCTGGGACGAGGTCGGGGAGAACTGGTTCCTCTACTACACCGGCGTCGACGAGAACATCGCCCAGCAGGCCGGCCTGGCCTTCGGTTCCGACCTCTACGACTGGAGCCGCTGGCCCATGAATCCGATCTACCGGCCGGGGAGCTGGGCGTCCTGGGAGGAGGGCAGCTGGTCCAACTGCCGCGACCCCGAGATCTTCCACATGGAGGGCGAGCCCGACTACTACATGCTCAACACCGTCACCATGCTCGACGGGCGCGGGGCGATCAGCCTGGCCAGCAGCAGCAACTACGCGAACTGGGATGACCTCGGCCCCTTCTTCGTCAACGACACCGACCTCATGCTGGAGAGCCCGCAGCTGCTCTACGAGAGCGGCTACTACCATCTCTTCTTCACCGAGGAGGGCGTGCAGGGCACGAGCCACATCAGCAACGTCAGCTTCCTCGAGGGCTGGACCAAGGAAAACCTGACCATCATCGACAACGGCAACGCGCCCGAGATCTCCCGGCTGCCGGGAGAAGACCTCTTCAGCCGCCACAACGCCATCGCGACGCCGGACGGCCCCCTCTACTTTCTGCGCTTCGACCACATCGACCTCGCCACGCCGGATCAGGTCCCCGCGGTGGAGTACCTGGGCGGCCTCGGCGGCGAATGGACCGTCATCTTCGGCAACGCCTTCGACAACCAGCCGACCTGGGGCGACAATCCCTACCAGCGGGGCGACGAGTCCAGCAACATGGAGGGCAACAGCTACCTCGCCACCTACGAGGACTTCCCCGCCCCCGTGGACGCCGAGGTGGGACAGGCGCAGGGCCCCCTCCTGACCGGCCTCATGCGCACGCCCAGCTTCACGCTGACGGGCAACCGCATCCGCCTCCTCGTCGGAGGTGGCGACGAGCCGGAGCTCTGCTTCGTGGGGCTCGTGCGCGAGAGCGACGAGAGGCTCCTCTTCATGGAGACCGGCACCGACAGCTTCGGCATGGACCTCCGCCTCTGGAACTGCAGCACGCTCCTGGGCGAAACGGTCTATCTGGTCGTCGCCGACCTCGGCATGCACGACTGGGAACACATCAGCACAGACAGCATCGAGGAGTACGACGAGCAGGGGCAGGATCCCATCACTCCCTCGGACCCGCTGGATCCCGGGCCCCTCCTGGCGGACATCCTGGCCGCGGCGGGCTTCGGCGACACGGGCAGCGACGAGCAGGTCGCGGGCGCGCCGGGGACCGGCCGCCTGCTGGCGCCGCACCCGAATCCCTTCAACCCCCACACGCGCCTCCGCTACGAGCTCGCGCGGGAGACCCTGGTCGAGCTCGGCATCCACGACGCCTCGGGGCGGCGGGTGCGCATCCTCCACGCGGGCCGCCTCGGCCCCGGTCCGGGATTCTTTACCTGGGACGGCCGCGACGACGCGGGTCGCTCCCTGGCCAGCGGCGTCTACGTCGCGCGTCTCGACCTGGACGGCGTTCCCACGAGCAGCCGGAAGCTCGTCCTCGTCCGCTGATCTGAGCGGCGCGCTCCCCGCCTATTCCGTCAATGGAACACCCGGACGTGGCTACTCCTCGGCCAGGAGGCCGAGATTGGCCGCCGCCTCCATGTGGTAGAGGGCGCGGACCAGACGCAGCTCGTCGGGCGAGGGACGGTTCACCGTGTTCACGGTGGCCAGGACGTGGTCGGTATCGTTGCTGTGCTGCAGGGGGCCGAGGGCGTGGCCGAGCTCGTGCAGGACCACGCGCCGCGCGCCATCCTCGGCGGCGGCGGTATAGCTCCCGTTGAGGTGGATCATCGCCAGCAAGGGGACGAAGGTGTCCGGCTCCCGTTCGAGGACCTGGTAGGAGCCCGAGAAGTTCGAGGTGTCCGGGATGAAGCGGAAGAAGAGATCCGCCTCCTCGATGCTCGGCACCTCGGTGAAGAAGCTCAGGCCGCTGTCCTCCTCCCAGATCTCGATCGAATCATGGACCAGCTGGTCGTAGGACAGGCCCTCGTTCGTGTACTCCTCGATGTAGGTGCGGATGGGCAAGTACGGCTTGACGAGGCGATAGCTCCACTGCGCTGCGTTCATCATTTCGAGGAAGTAGGCGAGGAAGCTCGGATAGGATTCCGTGACCAGGGGTTCGACGCGGAAGCTGCCCAGGTCGAGTTCCACCGAATCGTTCACCGCGCGATAGTCGACCAGGTCGAACCACTCCCCCAGCTCCGCGCCCAGCTCATCCCTCAGGTTGCCCGGGGGAAAGTTGTGGTTTTCGATGAGCGTCTCCACGTGTGGGCAGTGGAAGCGGCCGTCCGGTCCCGTCTGGTCGAAGATCTGGCCGTAGCGTACCTGGAAGCCTTCGATGGGTTCGCCCGTCTCGTAGTCGACGAGCCGACCGGCCACCGTGTGGCCGGCGACCAGGCTGCTGTCCACGTTGCTCCAGCCCGAGGCGTTGCCCGAGTTGTCGTAGCTCCGGGCACGGAGGTAGATCTCGTGCCCCGTCTCCAGGCCGTGGATGACGAAGCGCTCCTCCTCCTGCCAGGGGCTGGCGTCCACCAGCCCGAGGAGGTAGGTCGAGTCCCACTCCTCCAGCGGAACGAGCTGATAGAAGGCGCGGAGCTCGTACTTGAGGACCAGGCCGTCGGGCCCGTCGCTCGGCGGGGTGAACGCGATGACGAGGTCGCCGGGTAGCTCGCCGGGGCCGAGGCGGAGGTCGTCGATGTCCTCGGGGGGATTCTGGTCTTCGCCCGTGCGCACCTCGATGTGCCAGATGTAGTGCAGGCTGTGGCCGCCCGCCCACCAGGCGTGACCGTCCAGGACGTAGTCGCCCACCTGGAGGGGCGTGAAGAAGTAGTCGCGGCCGTCGACGACCCAGGATCCATCGAGGCGATAGTTGTAGTGGACGGTGTCGTCCGCGTTGAGCACTTCCATGTGAAAGGCGATGGGCAGGCCAGCGAAGGTGACGAGGTCCCTCTCCTCGGGGATGGCGATGAACTCGATGCCTGGCGTCACGGTGACGCCGACCTTCCAGGCCCGCGCGAGGACCGTCTCGCCGTCCCGTAGGCTCATCCGCACGGTGACCGAGGTGTCCGCCGTGGTCTCGGGCCAGGTCAGACCATGCTCCGAGGGACGGAAGACGAAGCTGTGGTTGTGGGCCACCACCCGGTCGTCCACCCAGGACTCGTACTCGGCGCCGGCCCCCGCCTGGCAGATCAAGACGAAGAGCTGCTCCTCGTGCTCCCGCAGGTCGACGGAATCGGTCTGACTGGGCTGGTAGTAGAGGACGCGCGGCGGTATCGGCTCGGGCGGCGCGGCCCGATCGCAAGCGCCGAAGAACGCGGCCAGAGGCAGGAGGAGCCCCGGAATAAGGAGGAATCTGCGCTGTGCCGGGGACATGGTCGAGTCGGGATCCTTTGGATTCGAAGTCGACGGGAATATATCGGTCCCGAAGATCAAAGCCAAGAAGGCGTGAATCCCCGCGGTCTTGATCGCCATGCCAGGCTCCTGTATATTGCCGGTGTTCGAAGCAACCCGTTCACTTTTCAGAGGAAACGCACATGAGCAGGACGATGCGCATCACCTTGAGCCTCACGGCACTCGCTCTCCTGGGTATGTCTTCGCTGGCCGCGGCGCAGCCCTCCCAGGTCGACCAACTCGTCTCGAGCGGGTGGGAGAACTACCGCAACGGGCTCTACCGGGAGGCCATCAGGGAGTTCTCTTCCGCGCTGGTCAAGGATCCAGAGAACGCCAGCGCCGCCGAGGGCAAGGGAGCCGCCGCGATGCAGCTCCAGGACTGGCCCAAGGCGAAGATGGGCTACGAAGCTGCGCATCGGCTCTCGCCCGAGAACTGCAGCGTCACCAAGAGCCTCGCCTACGTCTACATGCGCCTCAACCTGAGCGACCGCGCAGGCAAGCTCTACGAGGAAGTCGTCGGTGTGCCCGGCAAGCCGGGCTGCGAGCCGGGGGACAACAACTCCAAGACCAACCTCGGCTACCTCTACTACCGTTCGAAGGACGAGGCGAAGAGGGCCAAGGCCATCCAGCTCTTCAACCAGGTTCTCAACAGCGGCGAGGAGAACGAGAACAACCTCTATCGCTGCTACTACTACCTCGGCAACCTCTACCTGAAGAACAAGAGCTACGACCTGGCCATCCAGAACCTGGAGAAGGCCTTCGAGATCCAGCCCGAGAAGAAGGAGGGGCGCTTCAACCTCGGCCGTCTCTATTTCAACAAGAAGGAGTACGAGAAGGCGCTGGAGCATCTAATCATCGCCCTCGAGGACAAGGAAACCGACTTCAACACCAACCTGATGCTCGGCCTCTCCTACGAGGCCGAGGGTGGCCACGACGAGGACGCGGTCTACTACCTCGCGAAGGCGGCGAATCTCGTGCGCCTGATGGACAAGACTCCGAAGAACCTGCCCCACCAGCCGCTCGCCAAGCTCTACAACAAGCTGGGTGAGCCGAACAAGGCGATCGCCACCTCCAACGAGGGGCTCGAGCTGGCCACAAACTCCTCGGAACGCGCCGGGCTGACCTGCACCAAGGCCAAGGGCTACGAGAAGAAGGGCAAGTACGAGGAGGCCATCGAGCTCTTTGAGGCCGTCCTCGACGATCCGACCTGGGGCGGCTACGGCGCCAAGCAGATCGAACGGCAGGAGAATCTCATCCAGAGGCGGGACGCCCAGCAGGACAAGTAGCGGCACTCGAGCCCCGACGAGAGGTAGCGCTTGAGCCTGACCCTCTTCCTCGCCTTCCGTCACTTCGCATCCCCCCGACGCAGCCGGGCCATCACCCTGACGGTCCTGGTTGCGATGGGAGGCATCTTTACGGGCGTACTGGCGCTCACCGTCATCCTCTCGGTCATGAATGGCATGGAGCGCGAGCTGGCCGGCCTGATCCACGACGGCGAGGCGCACATCGAGCTGCGGCCGCTTTCGGTAGAAGGCATCACGGGGTTGGGTAGCCTCCTGCCCCGCATCGAGGAGTTCCCGGGCGTGGCGGGCGCTGCGCCCTTCGTGCGCTCCGAGGTGCTCTGCGTCCGCCGGAGGGCCGGCGACCGCAGCCGCCTCGAGACGGCCGTGCTGACCGGCGTCGATCCCCCCCGGGAAGGGCGGGTCACCGAGGTCCTCGCGCTCAGCCATCCTCCCTTCCAGGACTTCGCGCCCCGCCCGGATTGGGTCCTTCCCGATGGGGGCGAGGGCGACGAAGGGCTGCTCCTGGGTGTCGAGCTGGCCAGGAACCTGGGCGTCGGCGTGGGCGAGCGGGTGGAGCTGGTGGTGCCGGACGCCTCTTCCCTCGCAACGACGCGCCTCGATTCCCTGCGCGGCCGCCAGGCCTGGCGCGTCGTCGTAGGGCTCGTCGACGCCGGCCTCTACGAGTCCAACGCCACGCGCGCCTACGGGCGCCTTGCGACCAGTGCCGAGTTCCTGCAGGTGGAGGGGGAGGCGCAGGGCATCGGCGTACGCTGCCACGCACCCGCGCGCGCGCCCGCGCTCGCAGGCAGCCTGCTGGCCCTGCCCGCGCTCGCGGGCTTCGAGGCCGAGACCTGGCAGGATCGCAACCGCGTGCTCTTCGACGCCATGGCCCGGGAGAAGGCGCTGATGTACCTCTTCCTGCTGCTGACCGTGGGCGTGGCGAGCCTGGGAATCGTGGGCGCGATGACCCTGATGATCAGCGAGAAGCGCGCGGAGATCGGGATCCTGCGGACTCTGGGGATGGGCCGGCGGGGAATCATGGGGCTCGTGGTGCTCGAGGGTTGGCTGGTCGGTCTCTTCGGCGTGGGCGCGGGCCTTGCCGGAGGCTGGGGCCTCGGCGTCTACCTGCAGAGCCGGCCGCTGCGCATCCCCTGGGACCTCTTCGTACTGGAGACGGTACCGATCTTGCTGAATCCCGTTGACTTCATCTGGGTCGGATCCCTTACCTTGGCCGTCTGCCTCCTGGCGACGCTCTACCCGGGCTGGGAGGCGGCCCGCATGGATCCGATCGCGGCCATACGCTCCTCCTGATTCCCTTCCCTGGAGAGGAAGCTCCTTGGGCATCGACTACGTGATTCCCCACTCCTGCGTCAACCGCAGCGAACTCGGCGAGTCCGGCCTGCGTCGCTGGGCCTTCCTCTACATGATCTTCAAGTACCTGCGCGAGCACCCGGACCTCGAGAAGAAGGGCCTGGAAGGCAGGCAGTGGCGGCTGCCGTCCCTGGGCCTCGAGGATGTCGACGTGAAGCGCTTCGACTATGACGACGTCCGGGAGGTGGGAAGCGAGATCGGGTCCTACATCGGTCGCTGCCAGGACTGTCCCGCCAACATGGATCCGAAGGCCGACGAGTTCGGCTGCGTTGGCCGGATCAACTATCCGATCCTGGCCTGCTTCGAGGACTTCCTCGGCGAGCGGGTCCAGAAGGTCATGGACCTGCGCGGGCCGGAGGCCTGGCCGACCCTGCTCAACCTGATCATCCGCAGCGACGGCCCCTTCGACGGCACCCCGCTCGCGAAGCTGCGGCTCACGGAGCTGCGCAACGGCTCCCGCCTGATGGAGAGGACCGAGGCCGTCCCCCTGCGCCGCGCCGGCGATGGGATCAGCACGGACCACATCCTGCACGCCCTGCTGGGCCTCGCCTCCCTCGAGCACGAGGAGAGCGGCTACAGCCGCACGATTCCCCGGGAGCTCGTGGGCCTCTACGTGGATTTCCTTGCGGGGGTCCTCTACTCCTCGCTACCGGAGGAGCGCGTGCTGGAGTTATCGCGCCAGTGCAGCACCTACCTCCAGTTCCGCTGGCTGCACCGGGCCCTCCGCCTCAGCTACCGCCTCGACTGCTCGCTGCTCCTGCACTGAGCCGGTGCAGGCTGCGTTTCGCCCGCCGATTTCCGAGCCATGGCGTCGATCCGACTAGATCTCGTGGGGTAGGTATTCCTCGGGACTGAGGAAGTACTTGTTCGGGGGATAGTTGAGGAAGTTGCTCACGCGCGAGGTGTAGAGGCAGGCGAAGTCGTTCATCTGATCGCCGAAGCGGCTCAGCTCGCCCTCCACCTTGCAGAGGGAGCCCCAGTAGGGGTTGAAGAGCAGCTTGATCTCGTCCTCGATCTCGCGGCTCCGGAGCAAATTCCGCGTCAGCTCCTCGTCGAGGCGACGCTCCACGCGCGTGATGGATGCGATCTTCTCGTCGAGCTCCCGCAGCTGCTCTCTCGCCAGGGATTTGTAGCCCCTCAGCTTCTCGGCACGAAGCGCATCCAGATCGGTGCGCACCGCGTGCAGCTCGTCGAGGATCTCGCCGTTGCGCATCTGCAGACGGTCGAGCTTTTCGCGGCTCCCCTCGCTGGCCAGGTTAGCCCGGACCTCGTGATCCAGCTCCTCGACGATCATCACCGTGCGCCAGCCGCTGCTCTTCTTGGAGCGCAGGATGTCGCCGAAGATGTGGTCGCCGATGTAGAGGATCGAATCCCCCCGGGCGCCGATCTGCCGCTCCAGGAGCCGGTAGTTTCCGCCGGAGAAGGTGGGTACGGAGTGGCCGAGGTTCTGGGCGGCCTTCCACCGGGGCGCCTTCAGGAAGAAGTCCGGCTTGCCGGAGTCGGTCACGATCAGGTCGAAGTACTCCCACCAGCGCTTCCCCAGGAAGGCGTCCGCGAGCACATGGGTGAGGACCTGGTCGCTGTACTCGTAGCTGGAGTTGGTGAGCAGGAACAGGTGCATCCCCTCGCGGCGGAACTTCTCCAGGGTGTGGACCAGCTTCGGATCCCTGAGGAAGCACTCGGAGAGCCGCTTCAGGATGACGCTCTTGAGCGTGCCGTCCTTGTGCACGAGGTCGACACTGAAGCGGATGTCGTCGAAGAGGCGGTGATGGTCGAGATCCTCGGGCCAGCCACTCCGTTCCAGGTCGCCGACGACACTGGCGTAGAGCGCGATCTCGGGCAAGCCGAAGAGGGTGTCGCTGCTCCAGAAGCGGCTGCTGGAGAGCTGCAGGGCGCCGGAGGTGTAGAGCGCCTTCCTCGTCTCCTTGTCCAGGCTGCGCTTGCCGTGGTAGGCCTCGGAGACGTAGTGGAACTTGTCCATCTTGAGGATGTTGCCCTGTTCCTTGTCCACCACCAATCCGCGGATCCCGAACTGGGGATCGTAGCGGATCTCGAGCAGCTGCTCGGGATAGCCCTTTTCCCGGACGAGCGCCTCCTTCGCCAGATCGAAGGCCAGGGCCTCGATGAAGTTACCGTTGTAGAGCGCCAGGGTGTGGTCCATGTCGAAGCCCACCCAGCGGATGCTGCTCATCTTCAGGTTGCGGTTCACGAAAACACGGTGCTGCTTCTCGATGAACTGCTCGAAGCGGTGAGGGGCCGTGATGCCATGGCCCGATAGGATCTTGTCGGAAGGCTTGCTCATGATACCCTAGGATCTACACATGGCATGAGTCTGGCAAGGGGAGGGTTCATAGTACCTGAAGAGGGGGCGTGACGCATGATTCTTGCCAATAATTCCTCCATCTGGGAGAAAACCTGTCGCTCGCTTGACTCACCCCGTGGATACGGGGTAGAATCTCCCCTTCGATCCCGCATCCAACTATATCCCCTATGAGAATCTTCATCGCACCCATCCTCGCCCTGGTGCTAACCATGGGCCTCAGACCCGTCGATTTGCGGCCAGCGGCCGGGAAGGCGGGCCAGCGGGAAGGCGTGTCCGCGCATCGCGGCGCGAAGATCCCCGACTGGCGCGTGGTCGACGAGATCCTGGGCCTGGAGCGGGAGATCGTCTTTCCCGTGACCGTGACGGGCTATTCCAGCAGCCGGGACCAGTGCGACGCGGACCCCTTCATCACCGCCTCCAACAAGCGGGTTCACGCGGGGATCATCGCCCTGAGCCGTGACCTCCTGCGGCGCTACAACCCTGACGCGCCCTTCCACTGGGGCGACCGCGTCTGGATCGAGGGCGTCGGCGAGTTCATCGTGGAGGATGCCATGAACGCGCGCTACCGGAACCGGGCCGACATCTGGTTCCCGGACCGCCGGTCCGCCACTCGCTGGGGCGTGAAGCAGCGTAAGCTCTACGCGCTGCCCAGCGAGTCCCTCTACCTCTAGCAAGCTGATAATCGAGGGCATGAAAAAAGGGCCGCTGCCGGCCCCGCGCTCTCGGCCGTCATGCAAGCGGGGCTACATCGCCCCCTCCCCCTTGATGACGACGCGCAGGGTCCTCAGGATGATCTTGAGGTCGTTTCCCAGCGAGCACTTCTGGATGTAGTACTTGTCCAGAGTGATCTTGCGACGGATGTGCTCGAGATCCGTGTCGTAGCCGTTGCGGATCTGGGCGAGGCCCGTGATTCCCGGCTTCACGCCCAGGCGGTCGATGTAGCCCGGGATCTGGTCCTCGAGGTAGGAGATGATCTCCGGCCTCTCCGGCCGCGGCCCCACGATGCTCATCTCGCCCTTGAGGACGTTGTAGAACTGCGGAATCTCGTCCAGACGCGTGCGCCGCATGAGCCTGCCGAGACGAGTGACGCGGGCGTCGTTCTCCTTGGCCAGCTGGATGCCATTCTTCTCTGCGTCGCTGACCATGCTGCGGAACTTATAGATCTGGAAGGGCCGGCCGGGCGCGCCGCTGTTCCGCCGGTCGTTGCCACGGCGCTCCGAGAGCACCTTGATCTTCCCGTTCTGGCGACGGTCCTGGCCGCGCAGGTTGAGCCCCGTCCGGGTCTGCTTGTAGATGACCGGACCCGGGCTCTCGAGCTTGATGAAGATCGCGAGGATCAGGAAGACCGGACTCAGCGCGATCAGGGCCAGCAGGGAAAAGAGAAAGTCGAAGACCCGGATGGCCTTGCGCGTTAGGGGACGTAAATGCCGCTCGTTGAGGATGTAGGGGCGGCGGGCATGACGGCTCAGCCACTTCAGCGACGGGTCGACGTTCGGATCGATCACCGTCGTGAGGTGGGGTTTGCCCTTACTGCGGAAGGACTCGAGGAAGTCATCTGCCAGAATTGATTTCTTCATCTTTCACGGCGCCTCTCGAACTTGCTGACCGCTCACCACGCTTACGCAATCAGGATACCAAGTCGAGATAAGCTGAAATGTAAGATTTCCTACTTTCTGCAAATTCTGGGGCTGTTTAAAAAAAACGGGGAGAACCCAGAGTCACGTTCCTAGACATGTCCTCCACCAACCACGAACCCGGTTGCTGAACATCCGGGGTCACCCCTCACAACCCCCTCTAGGCGCTACTCTCGATCAGAACCCCGCTCGCAAGGCATCCATGCCTGCTTACTTGGACGAGAGTATATCACTCTGTTGCAGAAAGAAGCAATAGGGCCGGATCATTTTTCGGAATATATAGCGATTCCTTCAGTTAACCGCGGTTTTTCACCCTTTTAATCCGAAACGCGAGCAACGCGTCAACTCGACTATGTTGCAGGAGCTTAATCTCTCGGCCGGAAGAAGCGGTAGGGAGAGCGGACGCCCAGAGGTTCCAGCAGGCGTAAGCTCACGGAGTGCACCTCGCCCAGGTGATCGTGGAAGCGGAGGGAGTAGTCGAGGCCCAGGTTGCTCAGACGCAGTCCCGCGCCGAAGCTGGGCTGACCCGCCGAGTCCAGGCTCTCCTGGAAGCTCTGCGCGTAGCCCGCGCGCAGCACGAGCTTCTCGGTGAGCATGTACTCGCAGCCCCCGCGGAGGCTGGAGCCCCAGTAGCGCGGCCGACGGTACTCCATGCTGAAGGTCAGGCCCAAGCGCGGGTAGTAGCGGGCCGCGCCAAGGGTCAGCTCTCGGTCGAAGGGGAAGTCCTTCCCATGGATGTAAGAGACGCCACCGCCGAGGTTTCGGAGGGCGGCGCTCCAGTAGACACCCCGCGCGATGTAACCGGCGCCGAGATCCCAGGACCAGCCCACGCCATCTGCGTCGCCGAGTTTCTGACGGATGCTGTGCAGGCTCAGCCCGAAATCCCAGCGCTTCGCGACGCGCCTCGCCCAAGTCAAGCCCGCGGCGAGATCGTAGACCTCCAGCTCGTCGACCTTCTGCAGATCGGAGTCGTAGGCGGGAAGAGGGGCGAGATGCAGGTAGCGCACGTGGACGGCCGTGCGCCCCCAGTCACCGGGCATGGGAATGGCCAGCAGCGCAGACTCGAAGCCGAGCCCCTGGAACCACTCCTGATGGCTCAGGTGGAGGCGCCGGCCGCGCTCGGTGGCGAGCAGGGCCGGGTTGCGGAAGAGCGAGGCCAGATCGCCGGGGAGGGAGCCGGTGGCCCCCGCCAAGCCGACGCTGCGCGCCCCGACGGGAATCTCCAGAAAATCCGCACCACCCTCTCCGGCGCCGCCCGCGAAAACTGGGGCGGGAAGGAGGAGGGCCGCGCAGGCGACAAGGATCAATGTCCGGAGCTTCCCCATGATGTCTTCCTCTTGTGTCGTAACGCTGAGATGCAAGTCGGGGTCACGTTCCTTCCCGGGCCGCAAGGCGGGACGAGGGACGACAGTTCCCCGTTAAGGGCATGCCCGGCAGGCGATTAGAGGACAGCAGAGCCTGTGCCATCCCCGGAACGCTTCCCGGATCCCACCGGTTGGGCCTCAGAGCAGAGGAGAAGATCACAGAGGTCGGCGGGATCGCTGGGCATCCAAAGCGAGGAGCTTGGATTTTGCAAGCAAAACTTGCGTGGACGGCATGCTGCGCGGCCACGGGCCCCCCGTGGTCCTTCCGGAGCCCGCCCCATGTGGCCCGGCGCGCACCCGGTTTCACAGATCCGCACCCTCCTGGGACGCGGAGGTCTCGGGCTTACTCCCAGGGAAGGATCCGGAGCATCTCCGGAACGAAGAAGGGCGACGCCTCGTTGCCGGCGTCGTCCCGGAAGTGGCCGATGACCCGGGTCAGGATGGTGTCCCCGATCTCCCCGGCAGTCCAGCTTCCGATGAAGATCCCATCGCTCTCGGGATCGATCAGGGGCACGACCGTCAGCGACTCGAGTTCCGCCCAGGCCTGGCCTCCCAGCTCCCCGGCCGTGAGCTCGAACTCGACGAAGAGCTGCCCTTGCGACACCTTGTCGTAGCGGAAGTCCTCGATGACCGCGACGCGGTCGAGGAGGATCTCGGCCTGAACCCGCTCGCTCAGGTTGTCGTAGACGTCCCGGAACTCGACGTTGATCCTGTGCGGTCCGTCGGGACCCACAAGCTGCCAGTCCATGCCGGCCGTGTAGGGCAGCCAGTTCTGTCCGGACAGGTCTTGGCTCTCCCCCAGGCGAAGCCAGATCGCTGTGCTCGGCGCGCCGAAGTCCAGCCAGACGTCGGTGTCGGTGGTCGACGCCTGCCCCCCGTTGATCGTCACGGAGAAAATGCCGGGCACGACGGAGGCCCACTCGGAGCGAAGCCCCTCGACGCCATCGGTGTGCACGCCTGCGACGCGGTAGCGGTAGAGTGTCAGGTTCTGGACGTCTTCGTCCATCCAGCTCGTGTCGGCAACCTCGCCGACGAGAAGCTCCTCGCTTCCCTCGCCTTCATCCCGGTAGATACGGTAGGAGTCCACCTCCCCCTCCACGGCCGGCCACTGCAGGGAGACCCTGCGGTCTCCGAGCACGGCCGTCGGCGCGTCCGGCGCCTCGCCAAGTCCCGGGTCGTCGAGCGCGGGAAAGGATGGGGGATTGATCTCGCTCACGCAGCCGGCCAGGCCGACGGTGGCGACGAGCAGGATACGGGATGCGGCGTGTTTCATGAGCGTTCCCTTTCCTCTCAGTATTTCAGCGTCCAGGCCAGCCCGAGACGACCCGTGGGCGAAGCCGCGAGCGAGAGTCCCCCCGCCGGCCTGGCGGAACCGATCCGCGTGGGCCCGGGCCGGCTGACGAGCACGTCCACGAGGTTGACCAGCCAGACGCCGCCGGCCAACCCAGCCATGATATGAAGGTCCTTCGTGGCCTGATTGTACTTCTCCCAGAGGCGATCCAGCTCGCGCTCCTCCGCCGCGTCCAGGCCGTCCTGAATGAGGTGGGCCTTCATCAGCAGGTAGTCCGACTGGCGCATCTCGCTTCGCGTGTAGTTGTCCAGGGTCTCCTGGATCAGGACGGTCTCCAGGGCCAGGTAGAGCGCGCTGCGCTTCTGGCCGCGGTAGGCCTGCCCCATACCAGGGAGGAAGAAGGAGGCGAGGACCGCCTTGCTCCGCGACAGGCGGGGAACGTCGAGGACGAGCTTCGTTCCCTGCCCCCGGGCCAGGAGGGGGCGATTGAACCACCAGGACTCCGCGACCATCATGCCGACGATCGCCGCGCTCAGCCCGAGCTGGATCCGATGGTGGTCGTAGCGTTTCTGCCAGCGTTGATAGGCCATGTTCAGCTCGGTGCGGAGCTGCAACAGGGTCTCCAGCTCCTGCTCGGAGTTGTAGACTGACTTCAGCGAGTTGTATTCCTCGGCGGCATCATCGGTGGTGGTGATGCTCCGGATATTCCCCACCACCAGATAGCCCACCGCGCAGAGCTCGGTGAGACCGTGCAGTCGCCGCCCCGAGTGCATGGTCCCGAGGCCCGGCACGAAGGTGCCCAGCAGCGCCCCGCGCCGGCTCTGGTTGAAGATCCGCGGGCGGCCCTGGGAATCCCAGCCGAGTATCGCCCGCCGAAACTCGAAGCCGTTCCCCCCCACGTTGATCCGCGAGAAGGGCAGCTCCTGCGTGCTCATGCTGAAGGGCGTCAGCGCGGAGAGGCGTTGCCCGCCCTCGAGGACGACCGGCAGGCCCGCGTCCATGGACGCGAAGCCGATCTCCTGCGCCTGTGCAGGGGAGAAGGCGAGAGCGAGGATCAGGCCGATCAGTGTTCCGAGTCGGCTCGGCCTAGCTCCGCTTGCGACTTTTTCGATTCGCTTCATGGATTCCCACTCCTTCCCGGCTTGGGAAGCGCTTCGATTTCTTCGGACTGGAAGCCCCCCCAGAGGCGGGAGCCGAGGTGCCAACGTCTGTCCAGGATCATCAGCGCCAGCAGGCCGATTCCGACGGCGAACCACAGGGTGGTCGCACGGATCACCAGCGTGGAGGCAGCGGCCGCGCCCCTGCTGAGGCCGCGAGTCACGAGCAAGACGGCCAGGCTGCCCTCCGTGACTCCGAGGCCGCCCGGGAGGAAGGCCAGGGCTCCCGCCAGGGTCGCCAGGGAATAGATGAAAACCGCGTCCGAAAGGGCAAGCTCCATGCCGAAGGCCTTCGCCGCGAACACGAGGGCCCAGCACTCCCAGAACCAGGACACGGTGCTGATCGCAAGCAGCGCCGGCAGGTCGCGGGGTCGGAGAAGAGCGCGCGCGGCGTCCAGGGCGCGGGCCGCGGATTCCGTCTTGCGCCCCAGGGCTCCGAATCGGGACATGAGGGCCAGGATGCGGTCCTCCAGGCGCCGGGAGCTGATCAGGGCGAAGAGGATCACGAGGATGAGCAGGCCCGCCAGCCAGGCCCAGCCGCCCGTCCCGCTGCCGTAGACCCCCACAGAGGCCAGGATCAGGAGGCCGCCCAGGTCCGTGAAGCGCTCGGCGAAGACCACCGGCGCAACGCGGGCGACGGGGATGTTCCGCATCTCCTTGAGCAGGAGCGCCTTGAAGACCTCGCCCAGCTTCCCGGGCGTGATCGAGAAGACAAAGCCGCCCAGGAAGACCAGCAGGCTGTCCCAGGTCGGCAGGCGCAGATCCAGCAGGCGCAGGAAGTACTCCCACTTCCCGAAGCGGGTCGCATAGTTGGCCAGGGAGAAGAGCAGGAGCAGCGGGAGCCACGCGACCCTCATCCCCCGCAAGGCATCGATGGTCCCGCCGATGTCGGCGAAGAGCGCCACGGCCAGCATCACCGCGATCCCGGCGGCAAGGGAGAGCCATAGCGTCCTCTTCAGCTTTGCGGTGGCCACGTTCTATCTGGTCTGGGTGATGAGCAGTGCGCTGGTGAGCAGGGTGGCCAGACCCGTCAGGATGGCCAGGTTGTTGTTGATGATCCGGGAGACCTGGGCCTCCCGCGGCACGAAGATGGTGTCCCCGGGAAGCACGAGCGGATTGCTCTGCGCGTCCGCGGAGTCCAGGTAACGCGCCAGGTCGAGCCGGTAGCGGAGCAGGCTGCCGTCGGCCCGGGTCCTCAGGAGCAGCACGTCTCCGAGGTCCGCGGCATCCAGGGGCCCGCCCGCCTGCAGGATGAAGCCCAAGAGGTCCTGGCTCCCCGGCTCGATCCGGTAAATTCCCGGCGTCAGCACCTGCCCCAGTACATAGACGCCGTCGCGGCCGGAGTAGGTGCCGGGTATCACGGGACGGCGCGGCACCTCGACCGTCTCTCCGGACGCGAGGGAGGGCACGTCCAGCACCCCCTCGGCGTTCAGCAGGGCCTGCAGGTTGTAGGTCTCCAGGACCTGCTGCCCGTCCACTTCACGGTACAGTCGCACGCGGCTGAGGTCGCCTTCCGGAGTGATCCCCCCCGCCTCGCGGATGGCCTGCCAGATGTTGGGCACGGGATACACCGCGTACTTCCCCGGTATGGTGACCGCGCCCAGCACGTACACCGCCTTGCTGTTGAACTCGGTCACCTCCAGGGAGACCCGGGTCACGTCGCGGTGGTAGACCTGGATGCGCTCCAGGATCTCGGCCTCGAGGTCCACCAGGGTGCGACCATCCGCTTCCACGACTCCGATCAGGGGGACGGTCACATGTCCGTTTTCATCGACGTTGAGGGCGCGATCGAGCTCGGGCTGCTGCCAGATGGACAGCGCCAGCACGTCGTAGTTCCCGACCCGATAGGGTTCGATGGACGCGTTCTGGGCCGAGGCCGCGAACGCGAGGAGAACCAGGCCTGTGGCCAATGGCGCACGCAGCCATCTCGAAATGGACACGGACGAGCCTCCCTTTGGGTAATGACGACAGGACAGTAAGAGCCGTTCTGAGGGCTGTCTAGTCATTTATCGGAAGTACCTTCCCTCCCCTGTAAGGGAGAATCGGGAACATCGCTTGCTTGCTGAGAATCCGCCGAGTGGCCGGAATGCGATTCCCGACCTCCGGGGTCGGATTTGGTTTTTCTCCGAATTCACCAATATGCTTGCTTTCTTGCCACTCCAAGATTAGACTTTACAGGTCGCGTGTATACGGATGCGACGGGAGGCTGTGCTCCTGCAGCACGGAAGGAATGATACTGATGTTGAAGAGAATTCTGATCACGACAGCACTCGCGCTGCTCCTGGCTCTCCCGGTTCAGGCCGACGTGGATACGATCATCTACGGCGCCGATGAGATGGACGGGAACGAGATGGGTCAGATCCCCGAGCCGAATGAGAAGGATATCTTCACGCCGGGTAACGATGACTCCGACGACACCGGCGATGATCCCGGTGGCGACGGTGACGGCGAGATCCCCTCGTACGACAATCCCGTCGACGGAGCCAACGCTCCTGTCCCCGAGCCCGCCACGGGCCTGCTTCTCGGCGTCGGCGTTCTCGGACTCGCGCGTATGATTCGCCGGAAGAAGTCCTCCTAGAGATCTAGATCTTGGGCCAAGAGGAAAAGAAGAAGGCCGCCGGTAAGGCGGCCTTCTTCTTGTTGTCCCTGTGCGCAGCCCCACGGAGCGCGCCCTCCCAACATAGACGCTAAACGCCGAGCTGCTCTCGGAGACGGAACTTCTGGATCTTGCCCGAGGAGGTGCGCGGGAACTCCTCGCAGAAGCGCAGCTCCTGGGGCTGCTTCCAGTGGGGCAGGCGCCGACGGAGGAAGGACATTACCGTCTTCTCGTCGGGCACGTCGTCACTCTCGCGGATGATGCAGGCCAGCATCTTCTCGCCGAGGATATCGTCGGGCACGCCGATGACTGCGCTGGCGAGCACGCCGGGCAACTCGGCGATCAGGTCCTCGATCTCCCGGGGATTGATGCGGAAGGCGCCGCTCTTGATCATGTCCTTCTTGCGGCCGACGATGAAGATGTAGCCGTCCTCGTCCACGCGGGCGAGGTCGCCGGTCCACAGACGCCCCTGCTCGTCGAGCACCCGCGCTGTCTCCTCCTCGTCGTTCCAGTAGCCCCGCATGATGTTCTCGCCCGCGGCCACGATCTCCCCGGTCTCGCCTGGCGCAACCGCGCGGCTGTCTTCGTCCAGCACCTCCAGCTTCACGCCAGGGATCCCGCGGCCGATGGAACCCTCCTTGCGCTCGAGGGCCTCGAAGGGCAGGTAGGAGAGGCGCGCTGTGCCCTCGGTCTGGCCGTACATGGGCACGGGACGGGCGCCGGGCAGCATCCCCCGCAGCCGGGCGAGACCCGCGGGCGGCAGGGCGCCACCCGCCGTGGTGAAGTAGCGCAGGTCGGGAAAGCTGCGCTCCTTAAGGGTGCTCCGCGACATGAGGATGTTGAAGGTGGAGGCCACGCCGGCGATGCCGGTCACTCGCTCGCGCTCCATCGTGTCGAGGACGGCGTTGGGATACGCGAAGCGGTTGTCGATCACGAGGCAACCGCCCACGGCGACGTGGGTGAGCAGCAGCGAGTGGCCGTAGGAGTAGTAGAAGGGCAGCACGACCAGCGCGCGCTCGGTCTCGTCGAGCGCCAGGTACTCCACGATCGAGTCGGTGTTGGCGATCAGGTTGCGCTGCGTCAGCGTGACGCCCTTGGAGCGGCCCGTCGTGCCAGAGGTGTAGAGGATCAGCGAGTCGTCCCGCGGGCCGGGCAGGGGCAGGTCGTCGAGCGAGCCCGTCTCCCGCCCGTCGAGCCGCAGGGCCACCGTCTCGCCCGGGAGCTCCAGGTCGGCGTCTAGCAGGCAGAGAGGCGGGATCGACTCGGGGTTCAGGCGAGCGGCGAAGCGTCCCAGGAACTTGGCCTGAGCGATCAGGATCCTCGGCTCGCAGTCCTCGAAGATCTGATCGACATAGTCGGCCTCGTTGACGGGGTTGAGCGCCACCAGCACCGCGCCCAGGCGTTGTACGGCGAAGTAGATCGCTACGAAGTCCGGTGAGTTCTCCCAGAGCAACGCCACCCGGTCACCCGGCCGGGCGCCCGCGTCCGCGAGATGGTCTGCCAGGCCTAGGGAGCGGCGATGGAGGGTCTCGTAGCTCCAGCGCTCCTCCCCCTGCACCGCGGCCTCACGATCGGGGAAGCGCTCGCGCGCCCGCGCGAGATAGGACCAGACCGCCTCCATGTCCTAGCCGAGTTTCCGCTGGACGTAGGTCGCTACCTGGGAGACGGAGTCGAAGTTCTCGGGCGTGAGGTCGGCATCGTCCACCGTGAGCCCCCACTCTTCCTCGACGAACTGGACAAGCTCCAGCACGCCCGTGGAGTCGATGACCCGGGTCTCCAGGAAGGAGTCCTCGTTCTTGAAACCGGCGTCGTCCTTGCCGGCAAGGAAGTTCTCCACGATGAACTGACGAATCGTGTCCTGCATGCCACCTCGCAGTGCTTCGCTTCCTTAGCCGCCCAGGGGGACGGCCAGGCGGAAATCCCCGGACGGCTCGGCGGCCGTCGCGGGCTTCCTGGCGATGAATTCGTGCACCAGCAGCTGCGTGGAGAGGATCCCCACCAGCAGCATGTTGTCGCGGAAGCCGATCTGCCCCCGGCTCCGCTTCTCCATCTTGCCGCGGAGCACGTCCACGGCCGCCGAATCGAAGAGACCATAGCGGTCGACGAGATCACTGGCAAGCATCTGACTCACCCAGTCGGGCGCGCCCTCGCCGAAGAAGCTGGGAGCGTCCGGGGCCATGTAGGGCTGTTTGGGTCGGTCGAGGATCTCATCGGGGAGGACGCCCCGCGCGGCGCGCTTCAGCGTCTCCTTCTCGTGCAGCACCGGCAGGCGCAGGCGCGGGGAGAGCCCCGCGGCCAGGGCCGCGAAGTCCGGATCCAGGTAAGGGAAGCGCCCCTCCACGCTGTGCGCCATCGCGGGCCGGTCGCCCTGGCTGCTGAGCAGGTAGCCCCCGAGCAAGGTCTCCGCCTCCAGGAGCTGCGCCTTGTCGAGCTGGGCCCAGTCGTCGAAGTCCACGGGCAGGCCGGCCAGGTACTCCTCGTCCCAGTCCGGCACGCGCTCCAGGAGGCCGGCGAGCCCCGGCGTGAGGTACTTGCCCAGCACGCCTACCGTGGTCTCCCAGCGCGGACGATGGCTGAAACCCCGGTCGTCCGGCTCGTCGATCCAGCGGCCGTAGTAGCGGTGCAGGTAGTCGGCCCGCCCCGCCTTGGCCAGCATGGGGCTGGTGGGATAGAGCCGGGCAAGGAGCAGCGGGCGCATTCGACTCTCGGGCTGGCGCGACCACCAGTGGCGGATCTTGGCGTCCTTGAAGAGGTCGTAGCCGGCCATGACCTCGTCAGCGCCCTCGCCCGTGAGCACGACCTTGATCCCCTGTTCCCTAACCTTCGCGGCCAGCAGCATCAGCGGCGTGGGCGCCGTGCGCAGTACCGGCTTCTCCGCGTGGCGGACCAGGCGCGGGAAGACGGCCGCGATGTCCGCCCCGCTCACCTGGACGAAGTGGTGCTCGCTGCCCAGGTGCCGGGACATCATCTCCTGATAGGGCGTCTCGTCGAAGACCTGATCCGTGAAGCGGATCGAGAAGGTCTTCATGCCGGGGTTCTCGTCCTTGATGAGCGAGGCGAGCAGGGAGCTGTCGATGCCGCCGCTGACGTAGGCGCCGACGGGCACGTCGGCGCGCAGGCGCAGGCTCGTGGCGCGGCGCAGGGACTCGCGCACCCGCTCCGCGGCCTCGTACGCGTCGCTCGGCGCCGGGGCCGCGGCCGTGAAGGGAAAGCGCCACCAGCGCTCCTCGCGCCAGCCATCCCGGTCGAGTCGGGCCCAGTGCCCCGCCTTCAGCTCCCGGATTCCCGTGAAGACCGTCCTGCCCGGTAGCGGCGTCCAGTAGCGGAAGAGCTGGAGCAGCGCCTCGCGGTCGAGCTCCCGGGGCACGGCCGGGTGCGCGAGCATCGCCTTGATCTCCGAGCCGAAGACGAAGCGCTCGCCCGAGCGCCAGTAGTGCAGCGGGCGGATGCCGAAGCGGTCCCGCGCGAGCAGCAGGCTCTGTTCGCTGCTGTCCCAGAGCGCGATGGCGAACTGGCCGTTCATCGCGGCGAGGCCGCCTACGCCATGCTCCATGAGCTGGTGCAGGGCCACCTCGGTGTCGCTCGTCGTGTGGAAGACGTACCCGCGCGCCTCCAGATCCTCGCGCAGTTCAAGGTAGTTGAAGAGCTCGCCGTTGTAGACGATCCACCAGCGGCCGCTGGGGTCGGCCATGGGCTGGTCACCGGTGCTGAGGTCGATGATCGACAGGCGGCTGTGCCCCAACGCGGCCGGGCCATCGACGCGCAGGCCGAAGCCGTCGGGCCCGCGGTGCCGGAGGGTGAGCACCATACGCTTGAGGGTCTCGACGGACGGGGGCTCCCGCCAATCGACGAATCCCGTGATTCCGCACATCAGCCCACGCCCTCCCTGGCTTCGGAGGACGGCGTGGGCGCCACCTCGCTGCTCGTCTCGTCGTTCTCGAGCCTCCCCAGAATTTCCCGGTAGAGCAGCACCTCGAGCTCGCCCGCGCGCTCGCGCACACGGGCCAGCACCTCGGCGAAGCCCTCGAGACCGGGCAGGTCCCAGGGATCGATGTAGACGTTGATCCAGCCGCCGAACTCCAGCGCGGCCTCGATCGACTCCCAGAGGAGCGCGCTGAACTCCGCGCCCGTCTTGTGGCTGAGCGTGTAGAAGGGGTGCTCGGCGTGAAGGCTGTGCCAGGTGTCGAGCACCGTCAGCGGGTGCTTGGGGCAGGTCGTGAGGGGGAACTCCCAGATCCCGTTATCGGCCAGGTAGGGACGGCCGCCGCCGTCGACCCCCGTCATCAAGGTCGAGGAGTCGAAGCGATAGCCCAACTCGGCGAGGATGCCGAAGATCTCCGGCGTGAAGAGGTCCTTGAAGTGCGGGATGCGGCAGCCGATGCAGTCGACGCCCAGCTCGCGCGCGATGATCTCGTGGGCGCGCTCCACCTCCTCCTTCTTCTCCTCGCGGCTGATGTGCCGGAACTTCCGCCCCGGGTTGATCTCGGGATTGTCGGGGTGGCTGTAGGTGTGGTTGATGACCTCGTGGCCGTCGTCCACCAGCTGCTTGTGCAGGTCGGGGTGCTGCTCGACCCAGAGCCCCACCACCGCGAAGGATGCGGGCAGGTGCTCCCGCCTCAGGATCTCGAGGACTTGCGGATAGGCCTCCACGTCCTTGACCAAGTCGCAGTCGAAGCTGAGGGTCAGGGCCGCGCGCTTGCGCAGCCAGGGCAGGGGCTCGGCCTCGTAGAGGCGCAGGAAGGAACGGAAGAGGCGCCGCGGCGCGAGCACCGTCGTGGCCGCCATGAGCGCGCGCGACTCGTGGCGCTTCACGAGGAAGCGCTGGAGAGGGCTCAGCTTGGGCAGCGCCACCTGCTTCATGGCCTCCCTTTCGAGTCGTCGTGGGATCCGCCGGAGACTCCGCTCGCCGGCTATGGGCCGGATCCGTGGATCTCGAGGCAGCGGGTCTCGCCGGCCGAGAGATGGAAACGGTATCGCGCGAGTCCATCTTCCTCGCCGCTCCGCTCCGGATCGAGGCGCGCGGGGGCTCCCCCCGTCCCCAGCAGCCGGTGATCCGCGAGCAAGAATAGCTCCACCTCCCCGCCCGTGCCAGTCAGTTCCACGCTGCCCAGCTCGCCTTCTGCCCTCTCCAAGTCATTGGATTTTAAGACCTTGATGGCGGCAACCGCACCCCGGATGGAGCGGAGCGCGCCGCGGCGGAGCTCGAGGGAGGCGTCGCCGCCGGGCTCGAGGAAGCGCAGGTCCAGGACGGGTAGCTCGCGTTCCCCCGCAGCGGGCAGGAAGACCGACGCGCGGTAGGGTCGCCGGGAGCGGATCGAGCGAGTCAAGTAGGGCGGGATCCAGTGGTCGCGCCAGGCCCCCGCGTCTCCGCCGTGGCCGTCCTCCGCGGCGCGGGCGATGTTGGCCATCTCGCGCGCGTTGACGAAGTGGAGGCGGAAGCGCTTGCCGTCCCCGAACTCCTCGCAGAGGGTCCGGTACATCAGCGCGGCGCCCTCGCCGAGCAGGGCGTCGCGGTGGGACTCTGGCGCGCCGTGCGTGTGCACCTTGACGAAGAGCCACTCCGGCCGGCCCCGGACGTGGATGGCCTCGCGCACCCAGTTCCGCACGCGTTCCGGCGTGCCGGGGCCCCCGCCCGTGACGTCGGCGTCCTCCACGGCGAAGAAGGGGAAGCGCCGGCGCGGGCGGAGCCCCAGGGGCCCGGGGATCATGAGGAACTCGTCCTCCGCGGGCGCCCGCCCCGGCTCGAGCAGGCGGCCGCTGTCGTAGCTCTTGGGGGCGTTCGGATCATCCACGGCCCGGTAGAGCTCGTTCACCAGCTGGGGCTGCGAAGCATGGAGGCTGGGGAAGGTGAAGTCGGCGTAGCAGCCGGTCTCGCGCAGGATCGTCAGCTCGTCGTTCACGCCGCAGTACTTGGGCCGCGAGTTGTCGAGGGCCCAGTTGCCGTGGATGAAGCCGTAGCGGCGCGTGACCGGATCGCCCTGGCACTCGAAGATGCCGTAGCCCGCGTAGCGTGCCAGCGTCTCAGCGAGCGTCGCCCGGAGGTTCTCGCTGTTGTCGTTCTCGTGGTGGAGGTGCAGCTCCGTCTCGCCGAGGCCCTGCCAGTCCATCTCGGCGAGCCCTGTGATGTACTCCTCGCGAAAGTAGTGGGGTGGGAAGAAGAAGCCGTGCTGTGGATGGCGGCCGTCGCTGTCGACGAAGCCGCGCGCCAGTGACGGGTAGAGCTCGGTCCAGGCCCGGAAGCGCTCGCGCGACCGCTCCAGGTGCGCGCCCTGGGTGCCCGGCTCGAAGTGGTCGACGAAGCAGAAGAGGACGTCCCGGCAGGCCTCGCCCGGGACGGGAGGCAGGCCGCCGGCCAGGGCGCGCCGGCGCTTCAGCCAGGGGACGAGCCAGAGGTCGAAGCGGTAGAGGCGCTGCCGCGCGGGCAGGAGCAGCGCGTGGAGCACGGTCCCGAGGCGCGCGGCCAGCACGAGGACGGCGGTGACGAGGCCCCTCATGCCGCGCTCCGCCCCGCGCCGGCAGGAACTGCAGCCGGCGCTGGAACGTCGCCGGCGCTCCCGAATCGCTGCGCGGGGGTGCGTGTCACCGGATGCCTACCACTCTTTCTCGAAGAAGATCTCCGACTCGGCCTCCTCCTCGGCGAGGAGGTCCTGGCCTTTGTAACGGATCCTGCGAGCGGCGATCGCGAAGAGGAAGCGGAGTTGCTCCTCCGGCCCGAGGATGGCGAGCGCGAAAGGCGCTTCGATGTCCAGCTCCTCGATCCAGCCGACGGCCGGCACCGTCTCCCCGCCAGCCCGGCAGAAGCTCGCCCTGATGATTTCGTCCAGTTCACGGGTGATCTCCAGCCGGAAATCGCCACCGGGGCCCAGTTCCAGGGCACTGCGCTCCAGGCGAGGATAGCAGCGGGGGTCGGCAAACAGGCTCGCGATCAGCAGCGAGCCGTGGGCCCTGCCCGCGAGGCCCGTCTGCGCGGCCGGCTCCCGCCGCGCGTAGTCGCTCGAGGCCCAGCCGGCCGGCGGGCTCTCCTCGCCCCGGCGGTGGAAGGGGAAGAGCCCCTCGGGCGCGAAGAAGTGCGCGAGTAGCGTGGTCTTCTCCTCCCGCTTCAAGCGCAGGGCGTGGAAGGCGATGCCGGGCACGGAGCTGTGGCCGCCACTGCCCCGGCCCTGGGGCCCCTCGATCTCGGTCTCCACCGCGGGCTGCCAGCGGGCGTCCACCCCCGGCGCACACTGCCAGTTGAGCTCCAGCGGCAGCGCCTCGGGCTCCCGCTCTGCGTCCGCGCCTTGCGGGGGCAGCTGGTCCAGCACGAGGACGAGGCCCGGCGGGATCTGTAAAACCCGCCGCCCGACGCGCAGGGGATGGCCTCCGGGATCGCGGTCGCCTTCGCGGCTCGCCTGCCAGTAGCGGATCCGATTTCCGGCCAGCGCCAGCTCGGTCTCAGCACGGGCCATCTCCTCCCAGCCGAAGCGGTCCGGAGCCGGCAGGGGCCGCGCGGGATCGCGGTCCCCCACGCGCAGGAGCGAGTGTGCCCGCGCGCCGCGGAAGTAGTCGCGCCACTCCTGGGGGCCGTTGTAGAGGTAGGTGCCGGGATCCACCAGCACGGGCTCCCCGCCGAGGCTGAGAGTGAGTGAGAGCTGGTCGGCGTGGCTGTGGCCGGCGCTCCCCCGTCCCATGGGGCCCGCCTTGAAGACCAGGTGCCCCGACGGCAGGCCCGTCGCGGGGTCCCGGTCGCCGAAACGCGAACTATACCAGCCGGCCCGGGGAAAGCTCTCGACGGCCGGCAGCTCGCCGACATCGGGGGCGAGATCCGCCCGCGCCGGTCCGAGGAGCCAGAGGGCCTCGCCGTCGACCTTCCCTGCCAGGGGACCCAGCCCCTCCAGATCCAGCAGGCGGCAGCCCAGCGCCAAGAGCCCGCGGGCGTCACGCCGGTGCCGGTCGTCGAGGCGCAGGATGCGCCCGCCATCATCGTCGCCGAGGGAGATCAGGAGGCCGTCCGGACCCGTGAGCGCCGCCAGGGGACGGAACATCGCGCGCAAGGTGCGCTGCCAGTGGGCATGCATGTCCTCGCCCGCGGCCTCGCCCCAGAGCCTCGCCTGGAGATAGAACTCGAGGACGAAGCGATGGTATTCGACGGCCTGCTCGCCCTGCACGCCGTCGGCGAGCACCTGGGCCGAGAGCTCGCGGTCCAGCAGCGTCCGCCCCCGGTCGCGCCAGCGGGCGGAGTCCGTGAACGCGGGCAGCGCGCAGCCCAGCACGTAGAGCGCGGCGGCCTCGCCGATCAGGTGGTTGTTGGCGATCTCTTTCAGTGAGAGGTGGCTCTCGACAAAGCGGCCGTTCTCCAGCAGGGAGGCGGCGAGCAGGAGCGTGTCCTCGTCGCCCAGGCGCGGGTGCAGCGCCCAGGACCAGAGCAGGGAGAAGACGCGCAGGCCCGCCTCCAGCCCCGCGATCCAGTGCGGCCCCCAGCCCACGGGATTCCGCGCGCGGAAGTCGGCGACGAGATCCATGGCCAGCGCGCCCATCTCCTCGTCGCCGCCGAGCCGCTGGGCGGCCAGGAGCGCGGGGGCCGCCTGGAGACGCGCAGGCTCCCAGATCTGCCGGACATCGCCCCAGCGGACGAAGTCGACGTGGTCGTAGCTGGCCGACGGGAGCATCGTCCAGCGACCGCCATCGGGCACCGTGAGCCAGTCCGGCGGCAGGGGCCCTTCGAGCTCGTGGTCAAAGAAGGGCTGCGCGCCACCCCGCAGCCTTCGGGCGATCTCGGAAAGGCCGCGATCCGCCTCGGGGCGGGCGGCGACGTCGTCGAGCTCCTCGGGGCTGTGGAAGAAGCGGAAGGCCTCCCGGAGCCCTGTGACGTCGGGCCGTCCGCCTCGGCAGTAGGACTCGAGCAGGCCGTCCTCGAGGACCGCGGCCGGGTCGGGCGCCGTGCCGGGTCGGCCCATGCGACCCCGGAAGCGGCGCAGGGCGCGGCGGATGCGGGCGGCCCCGCGCATCATCCCTCCGGGGTGAAGGGCTCGGGGAGAGGATCGTCATAGTACTGGTGAGCCAACCAGGCGCTGATGCGGCGGGCGGCGCGGCCGTCGCCGTAGGGGTTCACGGCGGCGGCCATCTCGCGGTGGGCCTCGTCGTTGGCCAGTAGCCGGCCCAGCTCCCGCTCGATGCGCTCCGGATCCGTGCCCACGAGCTTCACGGTGCCGGCCTCCACGGCCTCGGGCCGTTCGGTGACGTCCCGCATGACGAGCACCGGCACACCCAGGCCCGGCGCCTCCTCCTGGATGCCGCCGCTGTCGGTGATGACCACGTGGGCGCGCTTCATCAGGTAGACGAAGGGTGCGTAGTCCAGCGGGGCGCAGAGGTGGACGTTCGCCAGCCCGCCGAGGATGCGCTCGGCCGGCTCCTTCACGTTGGGATTCGGATGCACGGGGTAGACGAGGCGGCAGTTGTCGTGGGCCTGGGCCACCTTCGCCAGGGCGGTGAAGGCCCGCTCCAGCGGCGCACCGAAGGACTCCCGGCGGTGGGCTGTCATCAGGACGAGGTGGCGACCGTCGTCCAGGGGGAGCTCGGGCAGTCCGTCGGGGCGGTCCTCCCGGGCCGCCACCGTGAGCAGCGCGTCGACGACCGTGTTGCCCGTCACCAGGATGCGGTTGCCGTCCACGCCCTCGCTGCGCAGATTCCAGGCCGCCTTGTGGGTCGGGGCGAAGTGATAATCGGTGAGCACGCCGGCGAGGTGGCGGTTCATCTCCTCGGGGAAGGGGCTGTAGCGACGGCCGGTACGCAGACCCGCCTCCACGTGCCCGACGGGGATCTTGAGGTAGTAGGCCGAGAGCGCCCCGATGAAGGTGGTGCTCGTGTCGCCGTGAACCAGGACGAGATCGGGCTCGCTGGCCCGGAACACGCGCTCGAGGCCGCGCAGGGCCTTCTCCGTGATGTCGAAGAGGGTCTGGTCGCTCTGCATGATGTCCAGATCGTGATCGGGGGTGATGCCGAAGAGCTGGAAGACCTGGTCCAGGAGCTGCCGGTGCTGGGCGGTGGCCACCACCTCCACTTCCCAGCGGGCGGGATTGGCCTGGAACTCGCGAATGACCGGGGCCATCTTGATGGCCTCTGGACGCGTTCCGACGACCACGGCGATCTTCACGCGGGGCTGACTCATCGCACCTCCGATATCTCCGCTGCAATCGCCCATTTATAACAGGGGTCCTCCGAGGCATCCATGAAAATAGAGGCCACGAGGAAATGCCTGGGACGGAATCCGGGGATGGTCTAGGCTGGCGAAGCCCAGCCCGTGGAGGATGCGTTGCACAATCCGATCCAGAAGATCAGCCTGCTCTACTACGAGGCCCTGGCCAGTTTCCGCAGCGCGCGCAGCTGGCTGCCGCTGCTCTACTTCTGGGGATTGCTGGGCCTTTGCCTCTGGGCCCTCACGCGCTTCATGGAGCTGCCCGGCGGCGGGAATCTGACGGTGTGGTTCCGGACCTGGTTCGACGCCGATGTGGCCGAATACCCCCGCCTCTACCTGCTGCTGCCGGACATGCAGCGGAAGCTCTACTTGATCCTGGCGATCAGCGTAGGCATCCTGCTGCGTGGGGTGAGCATGCTCCACCTCCTCGACTTCCACACGCGGGGGCGCGTGAACCGGGAGCATCCCTGGCGCAGGTCGCTGAGGCGCTGGCCCGGCCTCTTCGTGATCAAGCTGCTGCCCTTGGCGCTCTTCCTGTCACTCCTCTGGGGCTCGATACAGTGGGCCGAGCATGGGCTCAACTCGCCGGGGATCGGGCGCGGCCTGTTCCTGGGCGCTTACGGCATCGGCTTCATCGTCGAGGTCTTCATGCTCTACGCGAGCCTCCTCTACCTGGCCTTCGAGGGCGGGATTCGCGAGGCCATCATGGCCAGTATCCGCTTCGCCTACGAGAACTTCTGGGTCACGCTGGGATTGGTGGCCATCCCCTTCTTCCTGGCCCTGCCCATCCAGGGCCTGGTGGCTGCGCGGGGCGCCATCGTCCATAACTTCAGGCCGGAGATCATCTTCCACGTCCTGATGTTCACCAGTCTGCTCACCCTGGCGATCCTCTTCCTGCAGATCTCCACGACGGTGCGATTCTACACCGACGAGGTCCTGCGCAAGCCCTTCGAGAGCGAGTGGGACGACAAGCCGGTGAACAACTAGGCTCGCGCCCTGGGATTCACCGTGGTTCAGCGCAGCAGGACCAGCTTTCGGGTCTCGAGCCTGCCCGCGGCCTCCAGCCGCACGAAGTACACCCCCGAGGAAAGCGCGCGGCCCGCCTCGTCGCGGCCCCGCCACTCCCGCTCGTGCGGGCCGGCCTCCAGACGACCGTCGGCCAGAACCGCAACCCGGCGACCCGCCACGTCGTGCACGCTCAGACGAGCCCGGCCCGATTCGGCCAGCGTGAAGGGAATCGTCACCTGAGGATTGAAGGGGTTCGGGTGCGCGGGCAGCAGCCGCGTCGCGTAGGCCGGCGGGCTCACCCGGATCGACTCCTCGCGGAGCAGCTGCCAGTCCTCGCCGGCCAGGCGTCCCGAGAGCCGGTAGACGAAGTCGCCGCCTTGCGCGAGGCCCGGCGAGTCGTCGATGGCGGAGTATAGGCCCGGCGCCTCCTCCTCGTAGGGCACGCTCCAGGTCTCGCCGCCGCCCGTGGTCTCCAGGCGGAACTCCGCGCCCTGGCCACCCTCCGCCTCCCAGCGCGCGCTCACGCGCCCGCCGAGATCGTCCAGCTCGAAGAGCGAGAGCAGGACCGGCGTTGCCTCGATGCAGTCGCACGCGCTGGGGTTCGTGCAGTTGAAGGTGAACTGCATACCCATGGCATCGTGGGTCACGAAGTCGTCGTCCACGATCACGAGCAGCCCGCTCTCGTTCGAATGCGACACGCCCGTCCAGTAGTCCTCTCCGATCCAGCTCTCATCGATCATGAAGAAGTCCAGCGTGCCCAGCAGGACGAGGGGCCCGGGCTGGGGCTCGGTGAAGGCGATCGCAATGCCCCACCAGGGATCGCCGATGACCAGGGGCGGGGCCCAGTTCTGTGTGACCAGGCCGCCCGGCCCTGGCTCGGGAAGGTTGTCGATGCGGAACTCGGCGGCCGTGATGCCGAAGATCTCGGGCGCGATGATGGCGTAGACGTAGGTGGTGAAGGTGACGTAGAGGTCGATGTCGCCGTAGCAGAGATCGGCGCCCTCGTCGGCGAACATGCCGATGTAGTTGGTGCCGCCCCCGCTGCCGCCGGTGCCGCTGCCGATGCAGGGCAGCGCCGGGCAGTCCGCAAGGCCCGTGTGCACGGTGCCCTCGTACTCGTAGTTCCAGGGCGGGGAGAAGCGCACGGTTCCCACCAGCGTCTCGCCGTGGGCCAGCGAGAAGGGGCCCGCGCCAGCGACGAGTGCATAGGCACCACCCTCGATCGTGATCTCGCCTTCCAGCAGGTCGTAGCCCGTGTTGCTCAATGTGAAGCTCAGGTCGGCGTGGTCCCCCACTTGGACGATGCCGAAGTCCAGCAGGTCCGGTTCGAGGAGGCAGGCCGGTGTCTGGAAGTCCTCGCACTCGCAGAGCTGCGGGTCGCTGCAGAAGAAGGTGAAGTGGTTGCCCCAGACCTCCCACTCGTCGAGATGGTGGTCGCGCACAGTCCGCTCGCCGCTCGCAAGCGAGGGCTCCACGCTCACGACGTAGTCCGGGCCCGGGATCCAGGCCGCGTCCAGGGGCATCAGGCTCAGCGTGCCCAGCAGGACGAGCTCCCCGGTGACGGGCGCCGGAAACTCCAGGACGACCCCATTGGCCAGGTCGCCCTCGACGGGCGGCAGGACCCAGTCGACATACCAATCGCCGCCCGGTCCCTCGGGCAGGTTCGCGACGCGGAACTCCGCGCCCGTGATGCCGCTGCCCGCGAAGCTCGGCACGACGGCCAGCAGGTAGAGGGTGGTCTCGACGTAGAGCTCGAGGTCCGTCTCGCAGATCTGGCCCTCGGCGTCCGCGAAGAGGCCGATGTGGTCGGGGGCGCCGGCAGGCGGCGTACCGCGGCCCGCGCAGGGCACGTCATCGCAGAGTTCGGTACCGAGCAGGACGGTCGCGGACAGGTCGCCGTAGTCCAGGGGCAAGAAGCGCACGGTCACGGGCCATGACTCGCCCAAACCGAGGGAGAAGGGACCGCCGCCGCCGACCAGGTGGAAGTGCTCGCTATCTAAGGTCACCTCGCCCTCGAGCAGGCCGCCACCGCTGTTTGCGATGACGAAGCTCCCGTTTGCGTAGTCGCCCACAGCGACATCGCCGAAGTCCAGCTCGGCGGGATCCACCTCGCAGACGGGCGGGATGTCCTCCGCCACGCCCTGGCAGTAAACATCCGGGCAGTAGTCCGTGCCGGTGTGGACGGTGCATTCGTGAGCGCCGGACTGGTACGGCGCAAAGCGCACCGTGACGGTCCGCGTCTGGCCCTGCGAGAGCACGAAGGATCCGCCGCCCGAGAGGATGGTGTACTGAGGACAGGTCTCGCTCACGAAGCCGGTGAGCACGCCAGTGCCGATGTTCTCGATGGTGAAGAGGCGGTCTGCGGTATCGCCGACGTCGATGACCCCGAAGTCCAGCGAGTCGGGCTCGATCACGCAGATGGGCTCGGGGAGCGCGACCTCGCCCCGGCAGAAGACGTCCACGCAGTGCTCGGTGCCCGTGTCGACGATGCAGTCGAAGGTCCCGACGCTGGGCGGCTCGAAGCGGACGGTGACCGTGTGCACCTCGCCTCCGAGCAGGCTGTAGGCGCCCACTCCCTCGACGATGGAGTAGTGGTCGCAGGTTTCGCTGACCCAGCCTTCCAGCACGCCGCCGGCCACGTTGGCGATAGTGAAGTCGAGCTCGACAGGATCGGTGTCATCAAGCACGCCGAAGTCCAGCGTGTCGGGAAAGACCGAGCAGACCGGCATGTCGAAGACGCCGCACTCGCATTCTTCCGGCACGCTGCAGTTGAAGGTGAAGTAGCTGCCCGCGACGGGGATCTCGTTGAACTCGTCGTCCACAACGACCAGGTAGCCGCTATAGATGGCGGGGGCCACGCGCAGCAGGTGGTCTTCGCCCACCCAGTCCGGCGTGATGGCGTGGAAGCTGATCGTGCCGATGTGGACGATGGGGCCGTACTGGGGCTCGGTCCACGCGATGGCAAAGCTCTCGGTGATGTCGCCGATCGTCAGCGGGGAGCTCCAGACGGCGGTGTAGATGCCGTCGTCGCCGACCGGCGGCAGGTTGTCGATGCGGAACTCGGCCGCAGTGATGCCGATGGAGTCGCCGAAGGATGGCAGGACCGCCAGGACGTGCACGTCGACGGTCTGGCCTTCGGCCAGGGGTTCGTCGCAGTCCGTGGCGTCGAGCTGGGCGTAGAGCCCGATGTGGTCGATGTCAGCCCCGGCCGGGGCGGCGAACAGGATGGTCAGGGCGGCAAAGATGATCCAGCGCGTTCCCATGAGGTCCCCCTATATCTCGAATCCGGTCCAATAATTATAGCACCGTTACGCACCCCGATAGGACCCTTCTATCCCCTAACGCCCATCGCAAGCCTGTTTGAAAAGGCTCCGGGGCGCCGCGCGCCCCTGGCCGGAAGGTGGGCCGCCGCCCCCGTCGGCGGCGGCGGAAGTGGCAGAGAACCTGCTTGTGGCGAGGCAAACACCCAACGGGAGGACACGAGCAATCATGAAGGTAGTCGTTGCCGGCGGCAGGGGATTCATCGGCCAGGGGCTCCTGCCCCGCCTGGCCGCACAGGGCCACGAACTTCGGGTGCTCAGCCGCTCGGACGAGCCGCTTCCCGGCTCCGACGTGCCCGTCACCGCCTGGCAGGAGGATCCCGCCGCTGTCTTGGACGGCGCCCAGGCGGTGATCAACCTCTGCGGCTCGCCCCTCTTCCTCCCCAAGTCCCGGAGCGAGAGCCTGGACAGCTCCCGCGTGGACGTGACGCGCTTCCTGCTGCAGTGCATGCAGGCCGTTCCCCAGGCGCCCGAGATCTGGATCAACGCCTCGGCTTCCTGGATCTACGGCATGACGGGCGAGGAGTGGGTGGACGAGAACCACGAGCCGGGCAAGACGAAGCTCGCGCAGCTCTGCGTGGACTGGGAGCAGGCGGCGGCCGAGGCCAAGTACCTCGGCACGCGCGTGGTGAAGCTGCGCATGGGCCTGGTCCTGGGCCAGGGCAGCGGCGCACTGGCCCAGCTCACGCCCATCTTCAAGTTCTACAGCGACGAACTCTCCGGACCGGGGCGCCGCAGCCTTTCCTGGATCCACCTCGACGACCTGCTGGAGATCATCCTCTTCTCGCTGAAGCAGGGGACGGTCTGGGGGCCGGTCAACGCCACGAGTCCCGATCCGAGGACGCTGCACGACTTCGGCCGCATCCTGGGCAAGGTCATGGGTCCCCGCAGCTGGGACTTCGTGCCCGCGCAGCCCGTCAGCTCGCTCTTGGGGGACACGCCCGATATCGTCCTGCAGGGGGCGCGGGTGGTACCCGCGAAGCTGCGCGATCTCGGCTACGAGTTCCGCCGCCCCACGCTGCAGGAGGCCCTGGGGGCCATCTACGACGCGGTGCCGTCCTTCTGATCAACGCCAGAGGTAATAGCCCTCGTTGACGAGCTGGCCGTTCGCGCCGAAGACGCGCACCAGGTAGAGTCCGCTGGACACGTGCCCGCCTTCGCTGTTGAGCAGGTTCCAGGTGAACTCCTCGCCCTCGGCCTGCGCCCGGTGCGCCCGCACCAGGCGGCCGCTCACGGAGAAGATACGCACGGTCCAGCCCGGCTGGAGGTTGTGGACCCGCAGGGGGGCCTGGCGGTCGTCCACCATGACGCCGGGGGGCCAGATCTCGCCCGCGTCCCAGAGCGGACCGGCGGGGGGATCCTCCGGGTCCTCGCCCGGATCCTCCACGACGTCGCAGGCGAGGAGCACGGACTCGGCGAGGCGCGCGTCCGCGCTCTCCTGCCCAATGTTGTCCAGGGCGCGCACGGCGAACCAGTACTCGCCGTCCTCGAGCCCGGCGACCTGCGTCCCGACATGGTCCTGGAACTCGAGCTCGGTCGCCACGCCCTCCGGCCAGGCGCCGTAGGAAACGCGGTAGGCGATCACGCTCGGCTCCGCGCTCGGTTCCCAGTTCACGCTGACCGTGCAGCTGTCGTCGACACCCGCGCTGAGCCCCGTCGGCGGCGCGGGCGGCTGCGCCTCGTCGCCGCCGCTGCCCGTCGTGAACTGCCAGGTATGGCTGGCCGCGTTCGGCGGATCGGAGAGGTCGGCCGCGCTCGCGCGCACCACGAAGGCGGTCTCGGCCGCGAGCGGCTCCGGCGGGATCGCCGTGACCATGTAGCGGCCGCCCGAGAAGGGGAAGCTCTGGCTCGCGAGCGCCTGCCCGTTCAGCTCGAGGGCGAGGCTCGACACGTCCACGCCGCTGTCCAGGTCCCTGACCATGAAGGCGAGGGTGGGCGAGAGGAGGACGCCGGTGGCGCCGTCCTCGGGCTGGAAGTCGTAGAGCTCCGGCGGCGTCTGGTCCTCGGGGGGCAGGTCGAGCACGACGGTGTCACTCAGCGGAGGATCGCTCCAGTTCCCCGCGCCGTCGCCGTAGCGCGCGTAGACCGTGTAGACGTCCTCGCCCTGCGCCGCGAGGTCCCAGATCACGCTACCCGCCAGGGGCTCGATGGGGCTCCAGGCGATGCCGTCGTTGCTGAAACTCATGGAGACGTCGGGCCCGCCGCAGCCCGCGTCGCTCGCGGAGCAGCTCAGCGTGACCACCGAGATCTCCACCATGTCCTCCACGATGTCGAAGCTCCCGGCGGGCGCGCTGTCGTCCAGGGTCGCGCCGTCGCTGACGGGGGACGTCATCCAGTTGCCCAGCACGTCCGCGAAGAGGGCGTAGACGGTCTTGGCGCCGTCGCCGCCGGCCAGGGTCCAGGCCCAGGTCTCCTGGTAGGGAAAAGTCGCGGACCAGTTCACGCCGTCGTTGCTGAAGCGCATCAGCCCGCCGTCCATGCCAGACTCGTCATCGACGGCCGTGAGCCGGAGCATCACCGACGCTTCCCCCAAGCAGTCGCCGCCCATGATCTCGATGCTGCCCGTGGGCGGGGTCGTGTCGGGGATGAGGACGCCCTGGGTGATCTGGAAGCTGCCGCCCCCCGGGCTCTCGAATTCCACGATGCCTTCGCTGCCGGCGATCATCTCGGCGATGGGCGTCGGATCGCCGTTCCGGTAGACGCGGTAGCTGAAACCCGGCGTCATGTCGAAGATCAGGTGGCGCTGCGCGCCGCCCATCTCCACCGAATAGGCCAGCTCGTCCTGCTGCTGCTCCTCCCGGGAGTACATCAGCACCCAGCCGTCGAAGCTGGCGCCCTCGAATTCCGCCGACGCGATCTGCGTCACTGCCGGGGCGGCGGCACCCTGCCAGTCCGGGTGCAGCACGGTGAAGAACACGTCGTCCAGGTTCTCGTCGGGCGGCATGATCTCCACCCGCCAGACGCCGCCCAGCTCGTTGGGGCTGTCCGGGTTGGAGTCCCAGTTGTGGCCGTTGACCCAGTACTCGTAGCCGTCGCCGCCCACCTTGCGGATGCGGGACCCGGCGGGCAGGACGACGGATGCGTGCAGCACCGCGCCGTCGTAGTTCATCTCGAAGCGGTCTGAGTTCCAGGTCTCGATGTGACCCGGCACCTCGAGGTTGTCCACGTTCCCGCCCGTGAACACGGGCTCGCCGATGAAGTGGAGCAGGCTCTTCTTCTGGAAGCTGGCATCCGTGCTGCTCACGCGGTCGAAGGTGACAAAGTACTCGTCGTCGTCCGTCGGCCTCTCGCGCAGGTAGATCCAGTGGCGCGTCACGTTATCGACCTTGGGCCGGTAGTCCACGCCCGCGAGGCGGTTGTCGGCGTAGTCCTCCTCCCAGCGCGGGTTCGCGTAGGCGTTGGTGAGGTCCGCGAAGGCGTAGGTGTAGCGCTCGTTGTGCGCGTTGCGGGTGACGTCGGACATGTCGTGCACGTAGGTGCCGTTGTTGTAGGGAATGTCCGGGTCCTTGGGAACGCCGTCGCAGATCGCGTCGGGCAGCGTCTCGCGCCAGGGGCGGTTCTGGCCGCCCGAGTTCTCGTAGCCGAGGTCGTACCAGTGGTAGGGCGCCCAGCCGAGGAGCTGCTCGGGATCCTTGATGAGCAGGCTGTTGTGGGCGATCGTCTGGTCCTGATAGTTCACGGAGTTGATGTCCGGGTTGGAACCGTAGACGCCACCATCGACCACGAGGTCCGCCCCGTGGGAGTAGATGCAGAAATTCCCCTGGTCCCACTGGTTCTGGTTGAACCAGGTCCAGTTGCCCGCGCGGAAGGTCGCCCAGGTCTGCGTCTTCGTACTGCCGCTGGCCCATTCCGAGCGGCAGATGTACATGCCGTTGCCCTGGGCGTAGTAGACGAGCGGCTCGCTGTAGGGCGTGAGCGTCGGGATCGTCGGGTCGCTGAAGATCACGTCGTAGAACGAAAAGTTGCGGTAGTCGTGTGCGGGATAGCGATCGGCGCCCTCGATATTGGCCAGCCACCAGGCCGCCCGCTGGGCCTCCTCGGTGTCGCGGTAGTGGTCGATCGCGATGAGGAGACCGGCGGTCTGGCTGGCGAGATACGCGCCGCGCTTGTGGGCGTTGTTGCCATGCTCGGGGCGGCGGATGAAGTCCTCCGTGTAGTAGTAGGCGTGGAGGAAATAGTCGAGGTACTGGCGAATGGCCGGCACGTCATCGAACTCGTCGATGCCGCTCGCGGTCTTCAGCGCGTCGAGGTAGCGCAGAATATGACTCATCGTGCCGGAGCCGTAGTCCATGCCCTCCGGCATGCACCCGCCGAGCACGTTCGCAATGTTCGCGTCAGCGTAGCCCAGGGCGTTGCGGATGTAGACCCAGCGGTCCCAGTAGCCGGTGTCGATGTAGTCGTCCGCCAGGGGGTTGTCCCCCTTGGTGGCCATGCCCCAGAGTGGCGGTCCCCAGAGCATCTTCGAGGCGCCGTTGAAGTAGGAGAGTCCCCAGTACTGATTCCACCCGTGCCCGGTCTCCTTCGGCACCGTCGAGACGTAGTCGATCACCTGCTGCTTGATCGCGGACGTGAAGTGCGGCGAGTGGTAGAGCCAGTCGAAGGTCACGGCCCAAGCGTTGAACTTGCTACCCACGGTGTTGTAGGCGACGGACATCACAGGGTTGTCGATCATCTCATCCAGCATGTTCTGCACGGCCATCTCCGCCCAGCTCTCGTCCCCCGTGACCGCGTAGGCCAGGGCCTGAGCCTTCGCCCCATCGATATCACTGCGGGCGGCGCAGTCCATGAGCTTGTCCCACTCGTAGCTGTCCGCCTGCCAGTGGTGGATGCGGATCCGGTCGATGCGCTCGGGGGTGAGCCAGATCCGAGGATGGGGATTGTACTGAGCCCAGGCACTCGCTGCGATCAGGAGGAGTGCGGATCCCAGGACGAGGGACACAAGGATGCGACGATACGGATGGACCATGATTTCCTCGAGGGGTTGGCCGGGCTTGGGTGTCGGGGGGGCTTGGCTTCACATACAACCTTCGTGCCAGGAGCCGAGGAAGGATGAACCGCCTCGCAGCCCCTGAAGAAGGAAGCCCGACCGACAGGGCATCCTGCGAAATGCCCCATCACCCGGGATGATATCCCCGCTACCCGGGATCGACAAGAGTTTAGACCGATGGATGAGTGCGCATTCCCGCACGGAGAGCGGGTTAGCGGATCGTGAAACCGGGAATTCCCTGCGCCAATGCGGGAAATCCCTACCCTACCAGGCGATGCCTCGGTAGTCGACGCCCGGCAGGTCCGCGAGCTCACCGATTCCCACCAGGTCGACCACTGTCTGCCCCTCGCGGAGCAGACCCGGCAGCTCGGCGAACTCGGCGGCGTTGTTGCCGATGACGAGCAACTCGCCGTGCTCGACGGCCAGGCGCAGATCGTCCGCCATCAGCGAGGCGATGTGCGGGATCCCGTTCTCGATGTAGTCCTTGTTGGCGCCGACCAGCCGGGCGACCGAGACGTTGCGGTCGTAGATCATGACGTCGAAGCCCTTGCCGATCAGTGCCTCGGTGACGTTCACCAGCGGGCTCTCCCGCAGGTCATCGGTTCCGGCCTTGAAGCTCAGCCCCAGGATGCTGATCCGCTTCTTCTGCAGGCCCAGGATCAGGTCGATCGCCCGCTGGATCTGCGAGGCATTGCTCTTCATGATCGAGCGGGTCAGGGGGACGTCCAGATCGCTCTCGTGGGCTTTGTGCATCAGCGCCCGGACGTCCTTGGGCAGGCAGGATCCGCCGAAGGCAAAGCCGGGCTTCAGGTAATAGGGCGAGAGGTTGAGCTTGGTGTCCTTGGTGAACAGCTCCATCACCCGGTGACTGTCGACGTCCATGCTCTGGGCGAGGATCCCCATCTCGTTCGCGAAGGTCACCTTCAGAGCGTGGAAGGCGTTGCAGACATATTTCACCATCTCCGCGGTCTCTATGCCGGAGAAGTAGGTCTCGCCCTTCACCGGCTCGAAGAGCCTCGCAACCCGGCGGCCGACTTCCTCGTCGTCGCAGCCGATCAGCGTGAACGTGGGATCGTAGTGGTCCCGCACCGAGCTGCCCTCGCGCAGGAACTCCGGGTTGAAGCAGACGTCGAAACCGTCTCCGCAGCGCTTGCCAGAGGCCCGCTCGAGGATCGGGATCACGTGCTTCCGCACGGTGCCGGGCAGCACCGTGCTCCGGACGACGACGACGTGCCGATCGGGCTTGTCCGCCAAGGCGGCGCCGATCTGCTCGCTCACCCGCTCGATCGCATGGAGGCCGAGGCTGCCGTTGGGGTTGCTCGGCGTGCCGACCGAGACCACCGACAGTTCGGTGTCCAGCACTGCCGCCGCCACGTCCGTGCTGGCGCGCAGCTTGCCGGACTGCACTGCCGCGGCGATGATCTCGCCGATCTCCTCCTCGATGATCGGCGCGCGGCCGTCTTCGATCAGCCGCACCTTCTCCTCGCTGATGTCCACGCCGATCACGTCGTTGCCGTCGTGCGCGAAACAACCGCAGGAGACCGCCCCCACGTAGCCGAGACCGAAAACGCTAACTCGCATGATCCACCCCTTCTCCTGTGCGGACCGCCTCCTCGTCGCCGGCGGGCTCGCTTCCGCTCCGCGACCGGGCCACGGACTCGCAGGTCCGGGCGAACACCGCTGCCGCCGTCTCCCAGGTATAACTATCGACGACCAGCTCACGGCCGGCGTCACCGAGCCGTCTGCGCTCGTCCGCATCCCCCAGCAGCCTGACCGTCTCCCGCGCGAAGTCCTCGGCGGAATCGGCGAAGACGATGTCCTTGCCGTCGGTGACCGGCAGGCCCTCGGCGCCGACCCGCGTGGAGACGATCGCCTTCCGCATCGCCATCGCCTCGAAGATCTTGATCCGCGTGCCCCCGCCGACGCGGAGCGGCACCACGTAGACCGCCGCCCGGTCGATGTAGGGCCGGATGTCCTCCACGCTCCCCGTGACCTCGACATCGGGATGCTCCCGCCCGATCTTGAGGATCGCGGGTGTCGGCTTCCGCCCCACGATCCAGAACTTGACGGGGCGCTCGCGGCGGATCCGCGGCAGGATCTCCCCGACGAACCAGTCGATTGCCCCCTGGTTCGGCTGCCAGTCGTAGGCCCCCGTGAAGACCAGGTGCCCCTCCTCTCCGGCCGGGGTCCGCGCTTGGAAGTAGTCGACGTCGACGCCGAGCGGGATGGCCGAGGTGTTGTGGACGCCGTACTCGTCGGACATCGTCTGGCAGTCCTTCTCGGAGACCATGATGGAGTGGTCGAAGAAGCGGCCGGCCCGACGCTCGAAGCGGTGCGTGCGGGCCCAGTCCCAGAGCAGGAAGGCCTTGGCGGCGGGGTTCCTGGTCTCGTGGAACTGGCGCCGGCGGATCACCGACTCCACGTTGTGCTCGAAGAGGATACGGGGGGAGAAATCGATGTCGATCACGTTGGGCGCGGCTTGCAGGAAGTCGCAGATCAGGACGTCGTAACCGTTCTCCGCCATCAGCTGTCGTATGCATCGCCGCATCTTCGCGGTGCGGTACTTGGCGACGTTGTAGGGGTAGAGCGAGAAGACGTTCGCGAAGAGCCGAGGATAGAACCCGGGCGTGTAGCTCTCCACCTCCATCCAGTCGACCAGTTCCAGGCGCGTGCAGCAGCCCCGCATCTGTTCGACCGACTCGTCCGAGTCCTTCGGGGAGCGGTAGCAGACCACCGTGACGTCGTCTGTCCGCGACATCATCTCGAGGATCTTGGCTGTTCGGATCTTGCCGCCCGAGTCGGTGGGAAAGAGAACCCTAGGAGTGACAACCAGGTATTTCATGCCTCGACGGTCTCGATGCGCTTGCGAAGACCCGGCTTCGCGTTCGGAGATCTCGGACACGATGCCCACAGCTCTTGTTCCGTTCGCTGTCTGACGGCAGTCTAACATGCCGCCAGAGATTAACGAGAGAAAAGCCGGTCATTCGCGGACTCGCTTGTCCGAGAACCCGTCCCTCAGGCGGAAGCGACGGCCCGCAGAAGCTCGTGGTAACGCTGCGCGCAGGCCTCCCACGAGAAGCTCTCCCGCGAGGCGGCGATCCCCGCCTCGTCCCAGTCTCCATCCAGGCCGCGGGCCAGGGCGTCGGCCAGCGCGGCCGCGTCCTGCGGGGGAAAGAGGATGCCATTGCTCTCGTCGACGACCTCGGGGATCCCCCCCACCCGGGACGCCACCACGGGCCGTCCACAGGCCTGGGCCTCCAGGATCACGTTGGGCAGACCCTCCCGGATGCTGGGCAGGCAGAAGAGGTCGCTCGCGCGCATCCAGTCCGCGATCTCCCCGTGCGGCCGGGTGCCGGCGAATCGCACCTGCTCCGTGAGGCCGAGCTGCCCGCAGAACTCTTCGTATCGGGGCCGCTCGTCGCCGTCACCCACGAGGAGGAGCCGGAAGTCCCGCCGCCTTCCGGCGAGCAGGGCGGCCGCTTCGAGCAGGTACTGCACGCCCTTGACCGCTAGCAGCGAACCGACAAAGAGAATCGTCTTCTCGCCGCCCTCCTTCTCCAGGTCGAGCTTACTGCGCGCCTCCTCTCGGGAGCCCGGGAAGAAGATCTCGCGGTCGACGCCGTTGTAGATCGTGTGGATCCGTTCCGGCGGCACGCCGGCGCTCACGAGAGTCTCCCGCATCGCCTCGGACACGACTGTCACCGCGTCGGCCTGCGCGAGGGCTGACCGGATCTGGGGACCCTTTCGCGCGTCGGACAGGAATCGATTCACATCGCAGCCGCGACCGGAGAGTACCAGCGGCAGATCCATGCCCCGTAACGCGGCAGCGCTTGCGACTCCGTCCGGATGGAGCCAGTGCGTATGGACGAGGTCGAAGGGCCGGCGGCCATGCAGGCGTCGGATGGTCCGACGCAGAACGGGACGCATGCCCGCAGCTTGGGAAAGCCCGGAAAAGCCCGGGATCATGAGATACTTCGGGCTGTGGACGCGGATCCCCTTCCACTCGTATTCCGCGGGCACCTCCGCGAAGTAGTACCATCGCTTCAAGCGCCGCAGGAAGGGCAGCCGGGGAAACCAGGGCAGAGGACAGATTACCTCTACTTCGCAGCGCTTCTCGAGACGCCGGAGCATCTGGGCCACGAATATGCCGTAGTTGGGATCGTGGGGTCTCGGGAAGAGATTGCTGACGACGAGCACTCGTAGTTTCGTGGACATGGCCTAGTCCAGGTACATGCGGTGCCAGGTTTCCAGCGTCAACATCGTGAAGATGCGGCGGCTCAAGTCCTCCTTGCCCTCGCGGTGGCGCCGGATCATCCGCTCGATGTACGCGGGTTTGAAGTAACCCCGGGAGAGACAGCGCGGATCGAGGAGCGTCTCGCGCACGCGTTCGTAGAGCTTGCCCCTGAACCATGTCCGCACGGGCACGGGAAAACCCATCTTCTTGCGGTAGATGATCTCGTGGGGCAGCTGCGTCTCCATGTGTTTCTTGAGCAGGTACTTGCCCTGCTCGCCCCGCAGGCGGAGATCGTCCGGCAGGGCTACGCAGAACTCGAGCATCTCGTGGTCGAGGAAGGGCACGCGCAGCTCGAGGGAGCTGGCCATTGTCATCTTGTCCGCCTTGAGCAGCAGATCGTCGGGCAGCCAGGTCTTGATGTCCGCGTAGCTCATCCTCTGCAAGGCGCTGCCCTGCGGAAGGGCATCGTGCAGCTCCTGGAAGTATCGGCGGGTACGCTCGCTGAGCTGTTCGCCGACACTGTCCTCGTACATCGACCGCTTGATGGAAACCGTTACGTCGTTGGAGATCCCCTGGAAGCGATCGCGGAGGGGAGCTCGCACCCAATCCAGATACTTGACGAGTTTCTCTGTCCGGCCCAACCCGCGGCAAAGCGGATCTGCCACGAAGCCCGGCAGCATGCGGGCCAGTGCGTGCATGCGATCCAGCTTGCGCATCTTCGGATAGAGGGGATAGCCAGCCAGCGCCTCGTCGCCGCCCTCGCCGGACAGGATCACGGTGACGTGTTCCCGGGCCAATCGCGACAGATGGAAGAGCGCGATGGCGGCGCTCTCGACGATGGGTTCCTCCGAGTGGTGGAGGAGGAGGTCGAGGGACTCGAAGAAATCCGTCGGCTCCAGGATGAACTCGTGGTGCTCGGTCTTGAAGTGCTCGGCGATGACGCGCGCGAAACCAAGCTCGTTGGAGGCGGGGTCGTCGCGGTAACCTACCGAAAAGGTCTTGATCGGCTCCGAGGTCATCGCGCTCATGCGCGCCACCACGGCGCTCGAGTCGAGGCCGCCGCTCAGGAAGGCGCCCAGAGGCACGTCACTCATCAGGCGCATGCGGATGCAGTCGTCCAGGAGGGCGTCAAACCGATGAACGGCTTCCTCATAGGAGAGTGACAGGGGCCGGATGTCGCTGAGATCCCAGTAGCGCTGGATCTCCGCCTGGCCGTTTCGAAGGTGGAGGGAGTGGCCGGGTGGCAGCTTGTTCAGCCCCGCAAAGAGAGTGAGCTCGCCGGGAACGTAACCGAGGGACATGTAGAAGTCGATCGCATCGTGATTCACGGAGGGCTTGCGATCCAGTGCTGGCACGATGGCCTTGATCTCCGAACCGAAGACGAAGTGCCGCTCATCCTGCCAGTAATAGAGAGGTTTGATACCGACACGGTCCCGCGCCAGGAATGTCTCGTTCTTCTCCCGGTCATGGATCGCGAAAGCGAACATGCCTCGCAAGTGGCGTGGGCAGTCGCGGCCGTACTCTCGATACGCGTAGAGGATGACCTCCGTGTCGCAGAGGGTGCGGAAGCGGTGCCCCTTCGTCTCGAGCTCGGCCCGCAACTCGGCATGATTGTAGATCTCGCCGTTGTAGACGACGACCAGCTCTCCGCTCTCGTCGTAAAGGGGCTGGTTGCTCCGCTCATCGAGGTCGATGATCATGAGACGGCGGTGGCCCAGACCGACGCCCTCCTCGAGATGGAAGCCGTCCGCGTCCGGGCCACGGTGGGCCAGGGACGCGGTCATCCTCTCCAGGAGATCCCGGGAGACCGTCTCTCCGTCGCTGCGAACGATGCCAACGATTCCGCACATTGCCTGTCGCTCTCTGCCTTTCGTCTCGTGCTCCACTCCATCCGGCGGAGCGGCGGCGGCGAAACTTGCCATCTCGACCGCAAATTCATCCGCAACGCCCCGAGCGGGCGGATTCGGAGCTCCGGCCCCTTGGGCTGTATTCCTAAGTATCAATAGATCCGGCAATTGGCAAAGAGTTTCCGCCACGCCCCGGCGGGGACGAAGCAAGGCTCGTGCAACTCTCCGATGGCAGGCCATGAAACTGGTCACAGGCACGGAAAGGAAGCACGGGGAAGGAAAGATGCGATAGAATAGATTCGTCGGGCAGCCGGGCCCCGTATCCGAGACCGCCGGCCGCCATCGCGCCTCATGCGTTGCCGGGCATATGCTTTGCTTGATTCCGTGTCCTTCGCCTCTTATCCTCAGGTATGCGAGGCCAAGTAAACAGGTGGGAGCCAATGAGATACGAATCGATCCGAAAGTCAGGGAAGTTGCTTTGCGCGGTCCTGTTCGCGCTCACGATCGCCCAGAGCGCCGCCGCCGGCGATCCTTACATCCAGTATCTGGACAGCGGGCAGTGGAGCTTCCACCAGGATGCCGTCGTCCGAAACGACACCCTCTGCGCGACCTCCCACAACGGCCCCCAGATCTGGGACGTCTCCGACCCGACCTCGCCCGTGCTGATCGGCGACTACTACACGGGCAGTAGCAAGTGCCACGGCATCGCCTGGGTCGAGAACATCGTCGCGGTCACGACCAATTACGACCAACGGCTCTACGCCTTCGAAATCTCCGACCCCGAGAACATCGTGCTGCACGGCTACACGGCGGGGCTCGGCGAGAAGGCGGACGTCCAGATGCGTCGCGAGGGCGAGGACCTCGTCGCATACACGGCCGGCCTCGGCGGTTTCAAGGTCATCGACATGAACAACCTGGTCCATCCCATGGAGTACAGCTCGATGGGCCTGACCGGCACCCCCGCCAACATCCACCTCGTCGGGGATATCGCCTTTGTCTCGACGACCAACTACGGCCTCTACGCCCTCAACGTGAGCGACCGTGAGCAGCCGGTCCCCATCTTCGACGAGGCGCTGGCCACGCCCACCTCGGGCGTCCACGCCGACGGCAGCCGCATGGTGGTCTCGGCCAACTACGACGGCTTCTACACCTACGACATCACCGACCCCGAGAACCCCGTGCAGAGGGCGCACGAGATCGTCAACACAGGGGACGGCAACGGCAACCTGATGGTCATGGACGCTCACGTGGACGGCACGACGCTCTACCTCAGCACATTCATCGGTGGGCTCGTGATCTACAACATCAGCGATCTCGAAAGCCCCAGCTTCGTCGGCCAGGAGCAGACCTACGTCTGGTACGCCCACAAGGAGATGACCTTCGACGGCGAGCACGTCTACATCGCGAACTGGGACGGCTACCGCGCGGGGGTGATCATCGTGGACGTGAACAACCCCGCGAGCCCCTTCTACGTCGGCCGAGCCCGCGGTTTCGACTACATCCGCTTCACGGACGCGGAAGCGGACATGGTCTACATGGCGACGGGCCACGAGGGCGTGATCTCGCACCAGCTCACGCAAGACGACGAGCTGGTCATCCGCGGCGCCCACCAGGGCGGCGGCTGCTGGGGCATCGACGCCGTGGGCACGACGGTCTACATGGTCACGCCCAACGTAATCGACGGCTTCTGCATCATCGACTGGAGCGACCCCGACAATCCCCAGGAGATCGGCTGCGCCTCCTCGCCCGGCGGGCGCGGAGTCGAAGTGCACGGCACGATCGCCTACCTCGCGGCCTTCAACGAGGGATTCCAGACCTGGAACGTGGCCGATCCGGAATACCCCACCTTGCTGGACGAGTACCGCTACCTGTTGTCCGAGGAGGTCAACGTGTCGGTCCAGGGCACGCTCGTCGCGAGCGCGGGCCGGAACGAGGGTCTGAACCTCTGGGACGTGGAGGACCCCAACACCATCGTCCATCTGGGCAACTACCCGACCCCGGACCAGGCGGTGGACGTGGAACTGAGCGGCGACTACGTCTATGTCTGCGTGAACTACGACGGGCTGCACGTGGTGGACGTCTCCGACCCGACGGACCCGCAGCCGGTCATGACCTTTCCGGGCTACTTCAGCGGCTGCTATCTGTCCGGGGACAAACTCCACACCTCGCGGGGCGGCAACATCGGCACCTACAGCCTCGCCGACCCGGCGAGTCCCGTCCAGGTCGCCACCTACGACACGCCCTACAACGCGATGGGCATCAGCGCCCAGGGCAACGACATCTTCGTATCGGACTACGGCAGCGCGATCGCGCTGCGCTACCACGACGACACGGCCGTGCTGCTCAGCATGTTCGACCTGAGCTGGGACGGCGAACGCGTCGTCGCCGACTGGGTGGTGGAGAGCGATCAGGGCGAGCACGCGTTCCGCTTCTCCGGTGAGCGAGTGCTGCCCGAGCCCTCGGGCGAGGTCGAGCTGGACTTCGAGGTCGTCGCGCCCGACGTCTACCGTGGTGTCGACGACGTGAACCCCCTCAGTCCCGGCGAGACCTGGCGTTACACGCTGCGCTACCAGGAGGGCGGCGAGGAGGATTGGCTCCTGCTCGGCAGCCGCGAGATCGCCATCCCCGCCGCGCCGGCCTTCGGCCCCGTGCCTCTCGACAGCTACCCGAACCCCTTCAACCCGGGCACCTTCGTCCACTTCGATCTGCCCCGCGCCTCGCGCGTACGAGTGCACGTCTACTCCCTGGCGGGGCAGCGGATCGCCACCCTGGCCGACGGCATGATGGAGGAGGGACCGATCAGCGTCTACTGGGACGGGAAGAGCGATAGCGGGCACAAGCTCTCGAGCGGCGTCTACCTGGCGCGCCTGGAGATCGAAGGCGTGACCACGTCGGCCTGCAAGCTCGTCATGCTGCGCTAGGGCCGGGGGCGGGAACACCAGCCTTTGTCACGTGACAAAACCAGGTTCTGGAGGCTGCGCCGAGATCAGCCGCGGTCGTAGTGGACGCGGTAGGCGCTCTTGGCGGCGCCGATGAAGGGCACCTCGTCCCAGCTGCGCTCGAAGACCTTCTCGAAGACGATGCCTTCGATCGTTATGCGTCCCGCGAGGGTAACCTCGTCCTCGCGGCGGAAGAGCTCGCCCAGGATCGTCCCCTTCAGCTCCGCGCGGTAATCCAGCGCGTGGTTCACGACCACGAACTCCGGCCGCTCCGCCACGAGGAAGCTCCTCATGGTCCCGCCGCCGGCCAGGTAGGGGATGATCTCGCCGCCCACGATGCCGTCCATGCTGATGGCCTCCGGCGCGAGGTAGAACTGGGTCTGGATCTCGTAGACCAGCACCCGCTCGCCGTCGCGGGCGACCGCATTCAGGCTTTCGGCCACCTCCCGCTCCAGGACCACATCGATGTCGTAGGAGCGGTTCTCCATCGAGCTCACGGCGTTCTGCAGGCCGCGGGCGGCGTAGGCCAGGCACACGAGCGCGACGAGGCCCGCGGCGAGCCGTGTCATCGCCCGCCTGCCTTCGAGCAGTCGCATCGCCAGGCCCACGAGCCGCAGGATCCCGAATCCCATGAGCAGGAAGACGATGCTCTTCATGGGCAGCATGTAGCGCACGAGGTGGTGAGCCGGGCTCTTGATCGCGAACAGGACGAGGAAGGGCAGCGCGCAGAGGAAGAGGTAGCCGCTCTTCGTAGGAGCGTCACCGCGCCGCCGGGGCCAAAGCGCGGCGGCAAGAAACGCGACGCCCATGATGGGCGACAGGCGGGACAGTGGCGTGGCGATGAAGACCTTCACCGCGTTCACCGACGACTGCAGCAGCCCCGCGCTCGCCAGGTGCTCGGCGCGGATCTCCCGCGCGACCACAGACGAGGGTAGGAAGCTGCCCGAGTAGACGTAGAGGAAGACGTTCCACCAGGCCGTCAGCGCGACGGCAAGGGCGGCCGACAGCAAGAAGGCGAGAAGCGGCCGCCGCCGGTCCACCGCCAGCACGCGCCAGCCCACGTAACAGATGCTCACCGCCGCGACGAGCACGCACTCGGGCCGCGTCAGGGCGAGCAGGCCGTTCGACACACCCCAGAACAGCCAGAGCCGCGCGCCCGGGCCGCCGTCCGCGGAGCGCGCACGCAGAGCCTGCGCGAGGCGTACCGTGAACAGCAGCGCGAGGCCGATCATCAGCACCGCGAGCGGCAGCTCGTAGAGCGTGGCCGTACCCTCCTGCACCTCGACGGTCGAGACGAAGAGCAGCATCCCGAAGAGCCCGGGCAGCGGGCCGGAAGCGATGGCCCGCGATACGGCGACGAAGGCGAAGGTCGCGCCGACGAGCACGAGCAGGGAGAAGAGCTTGAGCAGCGCCACGTTCGGATCGCCGAAGGCATAAAAGGGCGATAGTAGCAGGGCCCAGAGCGGGCCCGTGGCGCCGCCCTTGGGACCGAAGTCGCCGTAGTGGAAGAACCCGTTCTGCATGCTCTTGGCGAAGACCAGGTAGATCGAAGCGTCGCCCTCGTTCATGGGGAAGTGCAGCCAGGTGGCGGCCACGCCCGCGGCGATGAGCAGAATCGTCGCCGAAAGCAGGAAGCGCCGGGTCGCCGGACTCATGCCGCCCCTCACGTGGCCAGCGCCTGGTAGAAGGACGCGTAGCGGTCGACCATGGTCTGGAGCTTGAACTCCGTGCGCACGAACTCGCCGGCGTTGCGTGCCAGGTCCGCCCCCCTCTCCGGAGAGAGGAGGAGGTCCGGGATCACCTTCGTCAGGGCCTGCAGCTTGGGCTCGCCCTTGGGCGGCACGAGCAGGCCGTTCCACTCGTGGCGGATGAGGTGGCGGTTGCCGAGGATGTCGGTGGTCACGATGGGCACGCCAGCGGCCATCGCCTCGAGAATCGCGTTGCTCGTGCCCTCGTTGTCAGTCGAGTAGAGGCAGAAGGCGTCGAAGATGGGATAGATCTCGTGCACGTCCTGCAGGAAGCCCGGCGTGTGCATGCGGTCCTCGAGCCCGCGGCGCAGCACCTCCTCCTTGAACTCCTCTTCCAGGTCGCCGCCGCCAACGATGATCCCGTGCAGCGGCCTGCCGCCCACCTCGGGCAGGCGCTCGAGCAGGTCGAGCATGGCGGGATGGTCCTTGAAGCCGTAGAAGCGGCTGACGGTGCCGAGCAGCCAGACGTCCTCGGGGATCCCCAGCTCGCGCCGCTTCGCCGCCCGGTCGACGCTCAGGTTGCTGAAGCGGTCGAGGGAGACGCCGTTGATGATCACATCCACAGAGCCGCGCGGGTAACGCATCAGTTCGTAGAGATAGTCGCGCAGCCCGGGCGAGACGCAGAGCACTCGGTCGGCCATCACCGACATCAGGCGGCTCGCGAGCTTCTTGCGCCAGTCGCAGAGCTGGATCGAGCCGTGCTCGCCGTTGACCACCGCGGGCACACGGGCGAGCCGCGCGCCGAGGGTGCCGTAGAGGTTGGCCGAGTAGTTGCGCGTGTGGACCACGTCGGGCGCGAGACTCTTGAAGAGCCGCGCTAGCTTGAAGGGCAGGGTGGGCGCGAGGCGCTCGGGGTGTCCCACGTTGATCACCTCGGCCGACGGGCTGGTCACTCGCTCCGCGAGGGGCCCGAGCTCGTGCAGGCAGACGATCGTGTTGCGGAAGCGATCGGGGTCCAGCCCGTTCACCACGTTCACCACGCCGTTCTCCAGCCCCCCCGAGCCGAAGGTGGACAGCACGTGGCAGATGTGGATGCGCTCGTCCCTACTCATGGGTCGGCAGGCCCTCCGTCGCGAGGATCTCTTCCAGCGCGGCCCGCGCGATCTCGGTCATGCGCTCGTAACCGGCCGGGCTGGGGTGGATGTCGTCCCTGGCCAGCTCCGGCGGGAGGAAGCCGTCCGCGCCTGCCATCTCCGCGTGGAAGTCGATGAGCCCGTAACCGCGCTCGGCGGCGAGGCCGCGCAGCCAGTCGTTGAAGGGCAGGAGCCGGTCGTTGGTGCCGCTGGCCGACTTGCTGCCGTCGGAGTGGTAGATCACGTTGCCGTCCTCACGCACGGGCACGCAGGTTGCCAACACGGGAAGGATGCCGTGCTTCTCCATCCGGTCGACGATCTCGAGCATCACCTCGTAGGTGCCCTTCTCGTCCACGCCCGGCCGAAAGGTGATCGCGCAGGCCTTGACCACAGCCGCGCGGGGCTGCAGCTCGAGCACGTCCGGACGCAGGCGCAGCAGGTAGTGCGTGGGCCACTGGCCCGGCACGCCGCGCGCGGCGACCTTGATGTCGCCCAGCTTGCCCTCGGGCGACCAGCCCTTGGTGATCGACGCCCCCATGAAGACCACGTCCGGACGCTCGCCGGACTCGAGCCAGCGCCGGTTCTCATCTTCGAACCAGCCGATGTGCGTGAATCGTTCGCTGATGGCCTCGACCTTCGCCATGGCATGCAGCGCGGTGGTCCGGTAGACCCAGGCCTTCCAGCCCACGGCCGCCAGGAGCGCCAGTAGAACGAGAACTACGATCGCGAACTTGAGCGACATGCTTGTCCTTTCCTCCGCGCCGCTTCGAAGCGGCGGTACTTAACTCATGCAGTCGGCGGTCTGCTCGACCATTTCCACGAAGCGGTTCGCCAGCTGTCGCCAGTCGAAGGAGCGCTGGACCCAGTCCCGCCCCAGCTCTGCCCGGCGCTGGCGTTCCTCGGGCATCTCGATCAGGCGCGTGATCGTTGCCGCGGCCTCGTCGGGATCGTTCACCGTAGCCAGGAAGTCCACGCCATAGCTCTCGATCTCGTCCAGGGTCGTCGTCAGCACCGGGCGGCCCATCGCGAGGTACTCGAAGAGCTTCATCGGGCAGGCCCTGTGGCTGATGGGGATGCGCGCGAAGAGATTGAGGCAGATGTCCATGCGCCCGATCTCCTCGGGCACGCGGTCGAAAGGCACGGGCCCCGGCAGCTCCACGTTGGCGAGGTTCTCCTCCCGGACGCGGCGTTTCACCGCTTCGAGATCTCGGCCGCTGCCGACGAGACGGAAGCGGTAGCCGGGAAGGCGCTTGGCCGTTTCCAAGATCAGGTCGAAGTCGATGAAGTACTCGAAGGCGCCGAGGTAGCCGATTACCGGGTTGCCGTCCGTCTGCTGGGGCAGCCCCGCATGCACGGCGTCGAAGCGGCTGAAGTCCACGCCGTTGGGCAGGAGCTCGATGCCACGGTCCGGGTACTCGTCGGCGAGCGACCGGCTGATCGACAGGACGAGGTCGGCGTCCTCCAGCATGCGATGCAGGGTCCGCCGGCCCTGGGCGATCAGCGGGCGGTAGGCGAAGCGCCCCAGTTCGGTCACGAGCATCGCCTCGTAGTCGTCCGCGAGGTCGAAGACGCGGACGAGCTTGTGACCGAAGGGCGGCGTCAGACGGAGCAGGCCCGCCTGGGGCAGGTTGTAGACCAAGAGCGCGTCGGGCGGGTCCTCGGCGAGGATGCGCTCCACCTCCCCGCTCACGCGCAGGCCGTAGAAACCCTTCTTCATCAGCTTGTCCAGGGGCCACGAGCGCCGCCAGAACCAGTCCGGCATGGGCACGTCGTGCAGCCGGATGTTCTCGGGCAGCTCGACCTCGATGTCCTGGAAGTTCGTCTCGCCCAGTTCCGCCGGCGGCGGCTGCAGCACGGTGATACGGTGGCCCGACTCGGCGAGCTGGCCGAAGAGGTGGTGGTATCGCGTCCAGTTGATCGCCTTGTAGCGCGCCAGGTAGGGGAACAGGATGTGCATCTCAGCTCCTCTTGGCTCCTTCGCCGCCCAGCATTCCCGCGCTCCCCTCGCTCGGCGCGGAGCGCAGGCCAGCCACGCCGTCCAGGAGCCGCGCCAGCGACTGCGTGAGGCCGGGGCGGCTGAATCGTTCCAGCTCCTCGGGACGGCGCTCGAGGTTCCGCCCCCGCATCGACAGCATCTCCAGGATCGCGGCCTTCAGGCTTTCCATGTCCTCCGGCAGAACCGAGCGCCCGCCCTCCACCGAGCGTACGATATCCGCCGTCGCGCCCTCGGCGGACACGGCGAGGATCGGACGCCCCGCGCGGATGTACTCGAAGGTCTTGGCCGGGATCTGCATGTAGAACTCCGCCCCGTTCTGGAAGAGCAGCAGGGCATCGCTGCCTGCGAGCTGCGCGGGGATCTCGTCGTGGGGCAGGAAGTCGATCACCTCCACCACCTCCGACAAGGCCGGCGACTCCATCAGGCGGAGGAAGGGCTCCATGTCGGTGTACTCGCCGCTGCCGACCAGGCGCACCTTCACGTCCGCGGGGAAGAGCGTGCCCGCGTCGAAGAGCTCGCGCAGGGCCAGCAGGAAGGGGTCGGGGACGCGGAGGTTCTGGCTGGGGAAGAACTCGCCCGTGTGCAGGAAGAGGAAGGGGCCGCCGGGATCGCGGGTGTCGGGCGCCTCGCGGAAGTCCGCGGGGTCGAAGCCGTTGGTGATGACCTCGAACTTGCCCGGCTCCGCCCAGGGGTAGGCCTCCCGGAAGGCGGCGGCCATGGGCTCGGTGTTGCAGATCACCTTGCTCGCGCGTCGGATGACCCGCGCCTCGAGGCGGCGGTTCCAGCGCGCCTTGCGGTCGCCCGGGTCCGTGCAGGCGAACTGGAGGGTCCAGGGATCGCGGAAGTCGGCCACCCAGGGCAGGCCCGTCAGTCGGGCGAGGGTCGACGCGATCATGTGCGCGGTCGGCGGCGGGCTCGTGCTGAAGATCACGCGCGGCCGCTTGCGGAGCACTGCCCAGAGGCCGTAGAGCAGCCCCGGCAGGTACCAGCCGGCATAGTTGTCGGGGATGGTCAGCAGGTCCTTCAGCGCGTCGGCAAGGCCGCCGCCTCCGGTCTCGATGGACGCGGCGGAGGCGCCCTTCCCCGCGCCGCCCATGCCGTCGCCGTTGCCGCGGCCGAAGCGCCCGAGACGCAGCCAGCCGCGCAGGCGGACGAGAATCCGCAGGGCGTCGGGCGCGGGCGAACGGTACACGGCTGTGCCGGGAGGCACCTCTGCCTGGAGGCGGGGGTCGAGCCGGGGGTGCTTGGTCCGGCGCAGCGCGAGCACGACTGGCTGCCAGCCATGCCCGGGCAGGTAGCGGCTGAACTTGAGCGTGCGCAGCATCCCGCTGCCGCCAACGGGCGGATAGCCGTGACTGATCATCAGGAGCTTGCGCATCAGCCCGCCCTTCGCAACGCGTTGCCGTAGTGCCGCCGCAGCCAGTCCTCGATCGTCGCGAGCAGGCGCTCTTGCGCCTCGTCCGGGGCGAACTCGTGGTTGCTGTCCGCGAGGACGACCTTCTCGTAGGGCTGCTCCCGGCCGCCCAGGCAGATCTGTTCGAACTCGTTCTCGAAGTCGAAGCGCGCGCCCTCGATCTCGCTGTAGATCCACTGCATGTTCACGCGATCGGCGATCCGCTCGTAGGCCGCGAGGAAGATCTCGTTCATCCCCTCGGGGACCTCCATCTTGGCGGGGATTCCCCGCCCGAGGCCCAGAAGGCGTCCGAGGCGGCGGGTCGCCGTCTTCCAGATGAGGCGGTACTCGCTCTTGCCGCTCAGGAAGTTCTTCCAGGCGGAGGGATTCACCAGCTTCTTCAGGTACAGCATCAAGATGAAGTCCGAGAAGCCGCTACTGATCCGCTCGGAGTAATCGGCATCCTGATCGATGACCTTGACGGGCAGTTGGAAGCCGACGATGCCGCTGACGCGGGAGTCCGACTCCGCCAGGTAGACGCCGGTAATCGCGCCTCCGCAGAGCCCGCAGGCGATCACACGCTCGAGCCCCGCGCGCTCGCAGAAGACGGCCAGCGCGGCGCGGGCGTCCTCGCGGAAGAAGCCGTTCTGGATGCGCTCGTGGAGATCGGGGATGTCTTCGCTCGGCAGCTCTCCCTCAGAGTCCCCCGTGCCGTGGAAGTCGAAGCGAAACACGGGCAGGCCCAGGCTCGAGTAGAAGCGGGCGAGCTTGACGTGGAGGCGGTGGGGACCCACGCGGTGCTTGAGCCCGGGACTGAGGAGCAGGACGCCGGTCCCCGGCGGCCCGGGGGCGGACGGTCTACTGAGGATTCCCAGCAGGCGATTGCCGCCGCTGTCGAAGGTGATTACCTCTTCTTCCAGGCGGATTGCAGGTATGCCAACGCTGCGAATCATGACGCCGTCTCCCGCCAGCCGCCCCCGCACCAGGCGGTGAGGGGATCGAAGAGGACTGCGTCGCCGACGGCGAAGCGCTTTTGCTCCGCCCAGAGGGCGGGGTAGACCAGGGTCTCGAGGCGCGAGGCCTGATGCGCCGCGAGGGCGGCCTCGAAGACCTTGCGGGAATCCGGATCGGCGGGCGCGCCTTCCCGCCGGAGCAGGGAGAGCACGAGGCCTGGGCCGCGGAACCCGGGCGGCGCGGCGTCGAAGTCCAGCGACGAGAGCTCGTCGAAGAGTCCGGCGCTCAGGTGATAGCCGTCGATGTTGAGCAGGCCCGTCTCGCGCATCTCGCCCAGCAGCGCCTGGCGATCCTTGCGCACCTCGCCGTGGATACCCATCTGGGTCGTCAGGTTGCTGCGCAGGACCTTGAGCAGGTAGCTCTCGCCGGCAGGGAGGGGCGCCACGAGGGCCACGGAGCTGGCCTCGAGTTCACTGGCGAATTGAAGAGCGAGCGTTCCGCCCAGGCGAAAGCCGAAGAGGTGGAGCTCGGTGATGCCGCAGCGCTCGCGCAGGTGCGCGGCCGCTGCGCGCGCGTCGGCCGCGAGCGTACCTAGGCTCATCTCGTGGTGGTCGCGGTCGCTGTCGCCGTGTCCACGGAAGTCGAAGCGGCAGACGGGCAGACCCGCCGCCGCCATCGCCCGCGCCAGGCGCGTCGTGGCGCGTCCTACCCAGAGCTTCTCCTCGGCGAAGGGATGCAAAATGAGCACCCCGCTCCCGCCCAGGCCTTCCTCCGGCTCATGGGTGACGGTAAAGAGCTTCTCCCCCTCGACGGGGAGAAAGTCAAATCTCTCCAAACGACCCTCCGCGGCCGCTTCTCAGAGCCGATCGTTGTAGCGCTCTACCAGGTGCTGTAGCTGGCTCCAGTGAATCGCACCACTTTTCAGCTTCAGGTTCAGCGCGTCGATCTGCTGCCTGTCGGCGGGGGGCAGGTCGAAGCTGATGTAGTCCAAGGTGTTGTAGGAAAGGTCGACATCGCTCCAGCCGGCAGGGTTGGGGACGATCTCCCCCACCTCCCTGGTCCCCAGGTTGTAGGGCGGCCCGGAGGCCATGTCGATGAACTCGTTCGCCCAGGTCCACTCGCCCCGGGCCGCGCGCTCGTAATTCTGGATGTCCGCCAGCACGGAGTCGATGGCGACCACGTTGGTGCCGACCATCATGTAGTTGGGACTGGCGTGCCCGCTCGGGCCGGCCGGCATGAGGTCCGTCGCATACACTTCCTCGAACTGGTGCGACTCGTGGTGCCAGGTCATGTAGCTGCCCTCGACGGCGATCAGGCGCGTCTTGCCGAGGATGGGCGCCGCGGAGGCGAGCGTGCACATGTTGTCGTAGCGCCCGGGGTGCAGCTGATCCGGCAGCTCCTGGCTCCCGAAGTGGTTCTTCATGCTGCCGGTGACGTAGCTCTTGTGCCCCTTCTGCAGGCAGACGTTGATCAGGTGATCCGCCTCGGAGAGCACCGTCGGGATCCGGTGCGATATGTCGATGGCCGGGAAGTAGATGGTCGTGTCGTCCCACACGACGGTGTTCCGGTTCACCCAGTTCACGTCGGAATCCCAGCGATCGCGCCAGTAGTCGGGGAATTTCCGGACGACGTCGAAGACGTGCATGTTCTCCGGCAGCACGCCGAACTGCTTGAGGCTCTCGATGACCGTGTAGGCCATCTCGCAGGTCTGGTTCGCGTAGTGCTCGTAGCTGTTGAGGTTGAGCTTGATCGCGATCTTGTGGCCGGGCTGATAGCCCACGAGCAGGTCGCCCCAGGCGTCGAGTACGTTGCTGCGCCCGGTCAGGGTGCAGATGCTTCGGGCGAACATGTCGTCCATCGCGGGCTGCTTGACGTAGAGCCAGAAGTCGTCCGTGCTGAAGTTCCAGTCCTGAACCGTGCCGCAGTGCACGCGCACCACGCGCTCGGGGGGAGGCGCGCCCCAAGCCGAGGGAACGATGCCGAGCCCGGGCAAGGACATGGTCCCCATGGCGCCGCCTGCGGCGAGCGCAGAGTACTTCAGGAATTCTCGACGCGAGTACTGGCGGATCTGCTCGGGACTGGGCCGATAGATGCGATCGCTGGATCCGCAGTCTTTACGCTTGGACATGGGTACCTCTCCGCGGAGACTCGGTCCGCACGCCGCTCTCCCTAGCCGGCAGTCACCGGCCTTGGCGGTCATGCGCGCCCCAACGCTCACGGCAGTTCCTAAAAAGGACCGGTAGGGCCGTAAATTGCGCCGTTGAGGGGCGTTAATGATAGCAGAAGATCGACGAAAAGCCACTACGCAGACTTCGTGCCGGACTCCTCGATGAGCCGGATCGCTCCCTCCACCGTGACCGCCTTCTTCACGGCTTCCTGCAAGTACATTCTTTCCAGAGAGATAGAGCTGGCCACGACGAGGTAGAGGAACCACTCATGGGCTTTCACCGAGAACTGGGTGTTGAAAAAGAATCCGATCAGGGAGATCGCGAAGGCCTCGGCCCAGAGAACTTCCGGCCCATCTGGTTTGAGACGGGAAAAGCGTCGCCAGCTCCGCCAGAGGCTGCGAAACGCGACGAAGAGGAAGCCCAGATAGCAGCCCAGGCCGAGCAGGCCGGACTCCGCCACCACTTTGACGATGGTGTTGTGGGCCTGGATCGTGAACGGCGTGCCGAAGTCCTTCGAGAACTCGGGGAAGCGGTCGGAGCCGATGCCGTAGATGGGGCTGGACTTGAACATCTGGTAGCCCGCCCACCAGGCGTCGAGGCGGTGCTCGACGCTCTTGTCGCGGCCGCTGAAGTCCTGGGTGTCCTTACGCGTGAGCAGGATCTTGCTCCCGACCATGATGATCACCAGGGCCGCCGGCACGATGAGGCCCCAGCGCCCCAGCTTGCCCAGGCTCCGCCCGCGCATCATGGACAGGCCCACGACCAGGGCCATGCCCAGGAGTCCGCCCCTGCTGATCGTGCGGAGGTTCACGTAGACGAGCAGGAAGCAGAAGAGGAGCGGGATCAGCTTGAGGAGCAGGTTGTGCCGCAGATCCGTGAACTTGAAGAGGATGGGCCAGGCGCAGACCATGATCAAGGCGAGGTCGTTGGCACCGCTATAGGCACCATAACTGCTAAGGCGACCATGGAAGAGCTGGGGATGGCCGACGTCCTGCGTGTGGTAGACCCAGGTCGCCTGGGCCGCGAGCCAGCATGTGGCGGTGAGCACGACGATCCAGAAGCGCCGAAGGCGCTGTTCGGTGGTCATCTGGCTGCTGACGAGAAAGTAGACCAGGGCCAGGTTGCCCCACTTCACGGTCGTCTGGATCAGCAGCTGCCCCCAGAAGTACTGCAGGACGGAAAGACTTTGAGCCGCCACGAAACCGATGATAAGGTAGCTCAGGTAGGGTTTGGGTTTCAGCGGTGTGGGGTTCTTGGGCGTGAGTGTCCAGGCGGCCAGGGCCAGCAGCGCGGTCAGGAAGAGAGGGCGGAAGGGCGCCACGGCCGGGAGGAGAACTCCCGGCTGGAAGATGATCACGAAGCCCAGGACCGTGGTGAGGATGTAGGCCAAGATACTCTCGCTTTCCGTCGCGAGCCGCTGGCCACGGCTCTCTAGCCCATCATCGGCAGCGAGGCGGTAGAATTCAAGCGATGTCTAGTCGAAGCAGCAGACGCTTGGCACGGAAGGCGACGGCCGGCCTCGGACAAGTTCCCTGGCTCGGCATTCTGACGATGGTCATCTTCGCCCTCTTCCTCTACATGTACCGGGAGGTGCTCGTCGGGCTGGTGCGCCAGTGGCTCGACGACCAGAACTACAACCACGGTCTCCTCGTTCTCCCCCTCTCCGTCCTACTGCTCTATCGCAGCCTCGAGCAGATTCCCGATAAGCGGGAATCGAGCCTAATGGCGGCCATGCCCCTGCTCCTGCTCGGCCTGATGCTCTTCACCCTGGGGCAAGCGGCCGCCGAGCTCTTCACGCTGCGATCGTCCATGCTCCTCATGTTCTGGGGCCTGGTGAGAGGCATCTGGGGCAAGCAGACCTTCCGGGTGCTGCGCTTCCCCCTCTTCTTCCTGATCTTCATGATCCCGCTGCCCTACATTGTTTTCTACCGGGTCGCCTTCCCGCTGCAGCTCGCGAGCGCGGCCGCCAGCACGGCGGTGCTGGAGTGGCTGGGCGTGCCTCTGGTGCGGACGGGCAACATCATCCACATGAGCCGCGTATCGCTGGACGTGGTCACCGCCTGCAGCGGGCTGCGCAGCCTGCTGGCCCTGGTCACCTTCGGCACGCTGGCGGCCGGCCTCTTCGCCATGCCCTGGCGTCACCGCATCATGCTGGTCGCCCTCTCGGTGCCCATCGCCATGGGCACCAATGCCCTGCGCATCATCATCACCGCCGTGCTGGTGCACACCTCGGGGCAGAGCTTTCTCGAGGGCGCCCTTCACCAGGCCATGGGGATCGTCACGTTCTCCCTGGGCATTGGCCTGCTGTTCCTGCTGGGAGGTAGTTTCCGATGGCGTCGGCTTTCCGTGTAAGGCTGCTCCTGCTGCTGGTCGTGATCCTCGGCATCGGGGTGAGCTATCGCCTGTCGACCGGAAGCGGCGGCGGCCTGCTCCAGGCAAACCTCCGCAGCATCCCGCTCAACTTCGCCGGCGTCACCGGCCTCGAGGACCGGATCGACGCGCGCACCCTGGATGTGCTGCAGGCCACACAGACCCTCAACCGGCAGTATTTTCAGGGCGAGGACAAGTACTGGCTCTTCGTGGGTTACTTTGCCCAGCAGCGCTTCGGCAGCCAGATCCACTCCCCCCGGCACTGCTATCCGGGCAGCGGCTGGAACATCCTGCGTTCATCGCACGACTCCCGGCTAGGAGGACCCACCGGCGAGCTGCTCATCCAGAAGGACAAGGAGCGGCGCGTCGTCCTCTACCAGTACCTCACCCGCGGCGGGCACACCACGAGCGAGTATCGCCTCAAGTGGGAGCTCATCAAGAACTCCCTCCTGGGCCGCCCCCTGGACGCCGCCTTCGTCCGCTTCTCCACGCCGCTGAGCGGCCACGAGAGCGAGGAGGAGGCCCTGGAAAGGCTCGGGCGCTTCGCCCGCCGGCTGACGCCAAGCATCCGCCCGGCGATGCCCTTCTAACGCGGCTCCCCGGGAAAGCATCGAGCGAACTTGCTCGAGCGCACCCATCCCCCTACAATCGAGAGCTGCGGCGGACCCGCCCGATGGATCAGTCAGGATCACCCTATGGGCAGACGAGGCCGGGAAGATCGGGAAACGATCCCCGGTCTCGTTGCATCAGAGTGGAGTGCCCGATACCTGGCAGCCTGCCAGACCCATTTCCCGGGAGGATCCCATGAAACGTATTACCAAGCTGTCGACCTTTGCGCTCGCCGCGGCCCTGCTGCTCATGATCGCCGGCGGCGCCGTGGCCGAGCATCCAACCGAGCACCCCAAGGAGCATCCCAGCTCGAAGGCCAAGATGTCCCTGGACATGCTCGCAAAGGGCATCGAGGACTTCATCGCCGCGGACGCCGCGCTCAAGGGCGGCTGGTTCACAATCTGGGACGAGAAGGCGCAGGCGCCCCTGGCCCTCGAGCTCGTCAAGGTCCACAAGGAGGAGGGCAAGCCCCGCTACGGCTGGCGAGAGAATCGGGGCGTCTGGGAGAAGGTGGCCCCCTAGCGAGACGGACACTGAAGAGCAAGGAGAAGAGCGGGCATGCTAGAGACAGGCAAGACACGCTTTCGCCGGGCGGGAGTCCTCGCACTGCCGGGTGTGCTGGCGACCTCGGCCCTCCTCGCGCTCCCCGCGGGCACGCGGGCCGAGGCCTCGCTGGAGCCGGACGCAGTCAAGGGGCTCCTGGTGGAGCGAAGCTTCGAGTTCAGCTACCGCGTCACGGCCGACGGCTTCTCGCCTGACGCGCGGAGCCTTTCCCTCTGGGTCCCCCTGCCGCGCGAGACGGAGGCACAGAAGATCGAGGCGCTCCGCGTCGACTGTGCGCTACCCCATCGTGTGGTTCACGATGCGGTCTATGGGAACCAGATCCTCTACGTGGAGGCCGAAGGCGAGCTGCCGGAGCGTGTCGAGCTCGACCTGAGCTTCACGGTCCGGCGGCAGGGCTACCGGGCCGGCGATGGCATGCGTGTCGGGGACCTGACGATCCACCCGGCGGATCTCGAACGCTTCACGCGGCCGAACCAGCTTGTCCCTGCTGACCCGGTCCTGGTCGAGCGCGCCCGCAGGGCCGTCGGCGATCGCGAGGGGACGATGGCGAAGGCTCGCGCCATCTATGACGATGTATTGCGAAGCATGAAGTACGACAAGAGCGGCGAGGGCTGGGGCCGCGGGGACGCCCTCTATGCCTGCGATATCGGCCGAGGCAACTGCACGGACTTCCATTCGCTCTTCATCGCGATGGCCCGCGCCACGGGCATCCCCGCGCGCTTCGTCATCGGCTTCCCGGTGCCTGCCGGCGCGGATGCGGGCCAGATCTCCGGCTACCACTGCTGGGCCGAGTTCCACGACCGCTCCCTGGGCTGGGTGCCGGTGGACGCCTCGGAGGCCTGGAAGCATCCAGAGATGCGGGAGTTCTTGTTCGGGGGCCTGGACGCCAACCGCGTGGAGTTCACGCTCGGACGCGACATCGTCCTGACGCCGGAGGCGAGCGCACCCGCAGAACCGCTCAACTACTTCATCTACCCGCAGGTGCTCGTCGACGACGAGCCGCACGGCAGCGTCGCCCGGGAGTTCACCTTCAAAGACCGCAGCTGAAGCTGGCAGGCAGGCTCTGCCTGAAGCCCCGGGCGACTAAGTAGAGCGCAATCTCTCTCAATCCAAACCATCTGTGTGGCAAGGGGATAGGTCCGTTCTCGGTCCAGATTACTCGCGTCCTGTCAAGTGCTGACCTGAATAGACTGCCTGGCATTGGGATTCTCGCCCGAATTGTTTACGAAAAGCTGGCTCTAGAATTTTGAAAGTGGAGTTGACCCGCTTCTCCGGACGGGTTGACGTTCACTCCTCAGGCCGCCTGGCCTGATCGCTTCCTCTCAAACTCGGCGGGCGACTCGAAACCCAGTGACGAATGGCGTCGCTGCGGGTTGTAGAAGCCTTCGATGAAATCAAAGACCGACATCCGTGCCTCCCGCCGATTCCTGAATCGCTGACGATCCAGACACTCACACTCCAGTGTAGCAAAGAAGGACTCGCACAGGGCGTTGTCGAAGCAATCGCCCCGGCTTCCCACCGACGGTTCGATACCCGCATCCGCCAGCCGCTCCGTGTAGCGGATCGACAGGTACTGGGTGAATTCAAGAGGTCGTCGCAACACTCATCAGTGAGAGGTTGCGATGAAACTCAAGAAACTGCGAGAATCTGCTCGAGCTCTGCGTCCGCCGATGAATTCTCCGGGGCGGCCGCCTGGCTGGCGGCGGGAGCATAAGCTGCGGTTTTGGGAGGCGATTGCCCGAGGATTATCAAGTGAGAGTTCAGCAGAGGCAGCCGGAGTGTCGCCCGCAGTTGGAACCCGTTGGTTCCGTGAGAGCGGTGGGATGTCTACGGTTAGCCCAGTGCAGCTTTCTGGGCGCTTTCTTTCGTTCACCGAGCGCGAGGAAATCGCCATCCTCCATGCCCGTGAACATACAGTCCGTGACATTGCTAGGCGGCTGGGCAGATCTCCTTCTACGATCTCGCGGGAGCTGCGCCGTAACGCAGCAACCCGAGGAGGTAGTCTTGAGTATCGGGCCACGACCGCTCAATGGCACGCTGATCGACGAGCCAAGCGCCCGAAGGTTGCCAAGCTTGCCGCGAACCACGCGTTGAGGCGATACGTGGAGGACCGTTTGTCCGGGACAATCACGACACCCGCCGGAAGAGACGTACTAGGCCCTAAAACACATTGGAAGGGGCGCAGGCATGGTCGCCGGCAGCACCGACGTTGGGTAACATCATGGAGTCCCGAGCAAATCTCGAACCGGCTGCCGATCGATTATCCCGAGGATGAGTCGATGCGGATCTCTCATGAAGCCATCTATCAAGCACTCTACGTCCAAGGCCGCGGCGCATTGCGCCGTGAACTGGTTGCTTGCCTGCGTACCGGTCGGGCGCTACGTGTGCCGCGGGCTCGGACCCGGGGGCGCGGCAAGAAGTTCGTTAGCCCCGAGATCATGATCAGCGAACGGCCACCAGAAGCTGAGGACCGCGCCGTTCCCGGCCACTGGGAAGGAGACCTCATCCTCGGATTGGGAAGCTCGGCGATAGGAACTCTTGTTGAGCGCTCCACCCGGTTTACCATGCTGCTGCACCTGCCTCGCATGGAAGGCCATGGAGAACTACCCCGCACCAAGAATGGGCCCGCTCTTGCGGGGCACGGGGCCCTGGCCATCCGCGACGCAATCGCAGCTTCCATTCAGATGCTTCCCAGTGGCTTACGAAGATCGCTGACCTGGGACCAGGGTGCGGAAATGGCTCAGCACGCCCAACTCCGAGTCGACACCGACCTGCCAATCTACTTCTGCGATCCACACAGTCCGTGGCAACGGGGCACGAACGAAAACACAAACGGCTTGCTGCGTCAGTACTTCCCAAAGGGCACTGACCTGAGCAAACACAGTGCTGACGACCTCGCTGCCGTCGCACAGACCTTAAACAATCGACCTCGCAAGGTTCTTAGCTGGAAAACCCCGGCTGAGGCATTCACCGAGTACTTACGACTGGTCGAACATACCATCGTTGCGACGACCCCTTGAACCTGGGCTGCACGCCCCGGTCGCTGTGGTGAATCAGGTCCTCGTCGGTCGGCCGCTCATGCAGGGCCTGCTCCAAAGCGTCCAGCGCCAGGTCGCTACGCAGCGAGCGTGACACCCGCCAGCCGACGATCATCCGAGAGAAGGCGTCCACCACGAAAGCCGCGTAGGCCATCCCCGCCCAGGTCGCCACGTAGGTGATGTCGGCCACCCAGAGCTGGTTGGGACGGTCGGCCGTGAAGTCGCGCTCCACGAGATCGGTCGGCCGATCGGCGACCTCGTCGGGAATCGTCGTCCTCACCTTGCGGCCGCGGACGACGCCTCGAATGCCCAGATCCCGCATCAGACGCTCCACCGTGCAGCGAGCTAAGGCGACACCTTCCCGGTGCAGCTGGCGCCACACCTTGCGAGCGCCGTAGATACAGCGGTTCTCCCGCCAGACGCGCTCGATCTCGGGACGTAGCTCAAGATCGCGCCGGGCGCGCGGCGGCAGGCGCGAAGGATCCGCCTGCCGAGCCTTCTGCTCGTAGTAGGTGGACGGGGCGATCGGCAGCACCTGGCAGATCGGCTCGACCCCGTAGCGCTCGCGCTCCTCGTCGATGAACGAGACCATCACTTCGGTTTGCGGTCGAGCTCCGCCTGGGCAAAAAAAGCCGAAGCCTTGCGTAGGATCTCGTTCGTGCGACGCAGCTCGCGGACCTCGCGCTCGAGATCCTTGATCCGTTGCCGCTCGTCGGTGGTCAAGCCCGGCTTGAGGCCCTGATCACACTCGGCGCGACGGACCCAGCTGCGCAATGTCTCGGGAGAGCAGCCGATCTTGGCCGCGATCGAACAGATAGCCGCCCACTGGGAATCGTGCTCGTTCTGGTGTTCCAGGACCAGGCGGACTGCCCGCTCCCGCACCTCTGGGGAGTACCGTTTGGATCGTGTCATGACTCCATCCTCTCAAGAAATGGAGTCTCCGGCAATCCCGGGGCGGTTCAGTTCCGCCGTTCTGGAGTTGACCCGGTCTCCCGGACGCTTTGCTACACCAGCCGCTCCCGCTCGCGCGGCCCCCAATAATATCAGTTCGACAAAACCGTCGACCCAATCGCTGATTCAGTTATACTTGCCGTGGGCCACACGGCAGTGTCCCGGAGAGGAGGACGCGGAATGAGGTTGCGGAGATTCCTGGTTGCGTCGGTTTTATGTCTGGGGCTCGTTCCTGGCTACGCATTGGCCTGCGGATTCGCCATCGATTGCCTTCAGGATCCGGTCATGGTCATGGACAAGCTCGAGATCACGGTCCACAACAACGAGGGTTTCGCGATCTCCCCCGAATGCATCGAGCCCTGGGATTCCGATTGGACCTGCGAGGTGATCAACGAGGGTTCGGGCGTCAGCACTGTGGTATTCAGCGGTGACACCGATCTGTCGACCTCCTGGACGCACATCTTCCGCATCATGGACGACGTCACGCCCGGCAGCTTCCTGATTCACAGGGCCGCATGGGTCCTCGACGAGTCGCGCTTCGAGCTTCCCCTCCCGGTGGTGGAATTCAAGCTCTCGGAAACGGGAGACGAGGTCACGGTCACGCTCCGCAACGACTACTCCGACGATCTCAAGCTGTGGAGTGTCCACTACCGAACCGTGACGGAGCCCTTCCCGATCGAAGAACTCATCTATCCGCACCAGCAGACCGCCTATTACACCTGGGTCCCCGATTTCCAGAACTACATCCTCTCTGCCGGAGAGGAGGTCTCCTTCAGCTTCGGATTGGCTCCCCCGCTGGCGGTCGCGCTGACCCGAGTGCAAGCGGCCTGGGCCGACAATCCCGGAACCTTCCAGCTTGCTTACACGCAGATGAGTGCGTCGGAGATGGTGACGCCAACGGCAGCTTCGACCTGGAGCAAGATCAAGTCGCAATACTGACGGGTTTCGCGTACCCGACCAGTGCAATGATGAACTTGACGCAGTGCTTATCGCCCGTGAGCGCATCTCGGCAAGCCACAAAGCCGTTCCGCCTCGCATAATCACGGCTGCTGACTACGACGCGAAACACCAGGTGAACGTCAAGCTGGCCGACACTCTCACAGATCTGCAGCGTACAGAGTCATAATTCAAAGGTCGCAGGTTCGAATCCTGCCCCCGCCACCTAGCAAGCAGGCCGAAGCCAAGAACTTGGCGGCGGCCTTTTGCTTTTCCGCGAGTCCACCCGGCCAGACTCCCCGCTTGCTTCCCGGCATAGAGGCACAGAGTCGAGCTTCTGGGAAGCAGACTCATTCCAGCCGAAAGCAAGACGCATCCACAGTACCGGTGTGCTAGTCGATTCGCTGGCACTCAGCTCCGGCTCCCGTGCCACCTCTGCCAAACAGCCTGTAGACGGCCGGCAGGACGATCAGGGTGAGAGCATTGGCCGACAACACGCCGCCGATGACGACGGTTGCCAGCGGACGTTGAACCTCCGCACCGACTCCAGTATTCAGCGCCATCGGCACGAAGCCCAACGCCGCCACCAGGGTCGTCATGAGAATTGGACGGAGCCGTGTGAGCGCGCTCTCCTCGATCGCCTCCTCGAGCGACACCCCGGTCCCGAGCTCCCGCTTGATCGTTGACACGAGGACCAGACCGGCCAGCATTGCCACCCCTGATACGGCGACAAAACCGATGCCGGCGGACACTGTAAACGGCATGCCGCGAACCCAGAGAGCCAGCAGACCGCCGAGAGCCGCAAATGGAGCGCCGGTGAAGATGATGAGTGCGTCGCGGACGGATTGCATGCTCGAGTAGAGAAGGAAGAACACGAGGAGGAGCGCCACGGGCACCACGATCATGAGTCGAAGACGCGCCCGTTCCATGTGCTCGAACTGCCCCGCGAAGCTCACATAGTAGCCTTGAGGCAAGGCAACGTCGCTTGCGATGCGCTCCCGCGCTTCTTCCACGAATCCACCGACGTCCCGACCTCTGACATTGCACTGGACAACGATACGTCTGCGTTGCCATTCGCGGGTGATGGTTGATGGTCCCTCGCCGTGCTGGATGCTGGCGAGGCTCCCGAGCGGTATCCGAGCACCGCTGGCAGTCGGGACGAGGATCTTCCGAACGACTTCGGGGTCTCTACGGTGCCTTTCGGGAAGGCGGACGACAAGGTCGAAGCGCCGCTGGTCTTCCCGAACTTCTCCCACGGTTATCCCCCCGATGGCCTCCACCAATGCCAGGACGTGCTGGGCCGCGACACCATGGCGTGCGATCGCATCCTGGTTCACTCGAACCTGGAGAACGGGTTGCCCCGTGATTTGCTCCACGTAGAGATCGGCGCTCCCCGGTATCGCGCCGACGACCTCGCCCACTTGTGTCGCGATCTCGCGGAGGGCCTCCAAGTCGTCGCCGAAAATCTTGATGCCCACATCCGTCCTTATGCCGGCGATCATCTCGTTCACGCGCATTTCGATCGGCTGTGTGAATATCAGCCGCATTCCCGGGAGCCCGGCAAGCTCGTCACTCATGATTTCAACGAGATCGTCCTGGGATTTCGCGCGCGTCCATTGTCCACGTGGGCGGAGCGTGATGAATGCGTCGGACAGCTCGATTCCCATGGGGTCCGTTGCCACTTCGGCGGTGCCGGTCCGGATCCACACGTTCTCCACTTCATCCGGAAATGTCTCGAGTATGACTTTCTCGAGCTGCGTACCGTAACGGACGGATTCTTCAAGGGACACTCCGGAGAGGCGCACCGTGTTGATGACGATGCCTTCCTCGGAGAGTCGAGGAATGAACTCGGATCCAATCAAGGTGCCAAGCGCAGCCCCGGCGCCGAGAAGAACAATGGCTCCAACGATCACCACCCGGCGGCGGCGAATGGCGAAGCGAAGAACCGGTGCGTAGGCGGCTTTGGCGGCACGCACGAACCAGTTCTCGCGCTCCCTTATCCGTCCCCTCAGAACCAGGCTGGCGAGGACCGGCATGAGTGTCAGCGAAAGCAGCATGGATCCCGCCAACGCGAAGATCAGCGTCAGCGCCATCGGTCGGAAGAGCTTCCCCTCGATTCCTTCGAGGAACAGGACCGGGAGGAAGACGATCGCGATGATGAGCTCGCCGTACATCGTAGGTTTTCGCACTTCGATGGCGGCGTCTCGGACGGTTTCGAGCACCGGCTTGCGCCGGTCGGAGGCGGCGAGCCGGCGGACGCTGTTCTCGACCATGATGACCGAGCTGTCCACGATGAGTCCGAAATCGATGGCGCCGAGACTCATGAGGCTTCCAGCGATTCCGAAGCGCATCATCCCTTGCGCCGCGAAAAGCATCGATAGAGGTATCGCCGAGGCCACGATGAATCCGGCCCGCAGATTGCCCAGGAAGACAAAGAGCACGGCGACGACGAGGAGGGCTCCTTCGAGAAGGTTCTCCCTCACCGTCTCGAGCACATGGTCGACGAGTTCGGTACGCTCGTACACGGGAGTCACGCGCACGCCCTCGGGAAGCGTCTCTTGGATCTCAGCCATGCGCTCCCGCAGGAGCGAGGTCACTTCGTGGCTGTTCTCTCCCATCAACATGAAGCCCAGTCCGAGCACGACTTCACCGGTTCCGTTCGCTGTCGCGGCTCCACGACGAATCTCGTGGCCCTCGCGGACCTCGCCGATATCACGGATACGGATCGGCACACCTTCATGGGCGGCGACGACGATGTTTCCAATCTGCTCGAGATTGGTGGTGAGGCTGATCCCCTGCACGAGGTGGAGCTCGCCGGCCTGAACGAGATATCCACCGCCGACGTTCAGATTGTTCGTTTCGAGCGCTTGGAGAACGTCGTCCAAGATCAGGTCGTACTTGACGAGTCGAGCTGGATCGGCAAGCACGTGATACTGCTTGCGCTCGCCGCCCCACGTGTTGACCTCGGCGACACCGGGAACGGACCGCAGGCGCGGCTTGATGACCCAGTCGTGAAGCGTCGTGAGCTCCATCAGCGTGTGCTCGGGGCTCGTGACGGTGTAGTGGTAGATCTCACCCAGACCCGTGGCCACGGGACCCATCTCCGGGCTACCGATACCATCTGGCAGCTTCACCGTCTGCAAACGCTCCATCACGAGCTGACGGGCGAAGTAGATGTCGGTCCCGTCCTCGAAGGTGACCGTTACCTGAGAGAGTCCGAACTTGGATATGGAGCGAACCTCGTCGAGACCCGGGAGACCCGCGATCGCTTGCTCGACCGGAAAGGTGATCTGCTGTTCGATTTCGAGCGGTGCAAGGGCGGAGGCCGTCGTGTTGATCTGGACCTGGACCGGCGTCGTGTCCGGGAACGCATCGAGCGGGAGGCGAATCACCGCGTTCACCCCTGCCCCTACGACCACGAGCGTGAGCGCGATGACCAGGAACCTGTGCTCGAGGGACCAGGTGATGATTCCATTCAGCATTTGCTCCCCCTTCTAGGCGCCGGGATCAACTTCGCAGCAGCCGGCGCCGATGCTTCCCTTGAGAATCTCCGTCTTGAGCAGGAAGCTGCCCTGGGTCACGACTTCCTCGCCCTCTTCGACTCCGCTGAGGACCTCATAGACCGTACCGGAGGCGACCCCCAGATGAACCTTGCGGGGTTCGTATACCGTCTCCGAGGACTTGACGAAGACCACATTGCAGCACCCCTCCCACTGAACGGCGGCCTGCGGCACCACAAGGGAATGCTGACGATCTCGCAGGGAGATGTTTGCCTGGGCGAACATATGGCTGCGGAGCCGGCCCTGGGTGTTGTCGAGTTCGGCTCGAGCTTGGAGAGTCCGGGTTTGGGGATCGAGCTGAGTGCTCACCCAGGTGATGTAACCGGCAAAGGACTCGCCCGGAAGGCCTTCAGCTTGGAGAACGACCGGTTGCCCGACTTGGATTTCGCGCATGTCCGACTCGTAGATGTCTATGAGTGCCCACATCCGAGCGACGTCGGCGACGGCAAGCAGGGGTCGCGAAGAATCCACGACCTCCCCGATCGCGACGTGGCGATCGACGACTATCCCCGGAAAGGGAGCCGTGACGACGTACCGCGCGCTGGTATCCCCGCTGTGACGAACTGCCTCGATTTGCTTCTCGGATAGCCCAAAGCTGAGCAATGCCTGCTCGGCCTCCGACATCTCTGCGCGGCTCTCGGTCAGATGCTTCTCCGCCTCCAGCAGATCTCTCTCGGTCGAGACCCCCTTTTCGAGGAGATCCATCTCGCGAGCATGATTCTTTTCCCAGAGCGCGACGGCCGCGACGGCCTGCAGATAGCTTGCCTTCGCTTCCCCAAGATGGGTCGACGTCAGGGTCACGAGCGGGTCGCCGGAGCGGACCGTATCCCCTAAATCCCCGTGGACCTTGGCCACGACTCCCGGCACTTGGGCGGATACCTGCGCATACCTGTTGCCGTCATAAACGACTTCGGCGTTGCACTCGACGGTCTTGGTGATCGCACGGGGCGCGACTCTCGTGAATTCGAGGCCTGCCTGTTCGGCGGTCTCCGGATTGTCGAAGCGGACAATGAGGCTCTGGTTTGAACAGAGGACGGACGGAGCTTGCTGAGTCCGCGAGACGTAGCCCTCTCGCACGGCGACTTGTGTCGCGGATCCGTCGGGCTGAGATGTGCGCTCGGAGGTCTCCGTCGCGGGCGTCTCCTCGCGGCTCGGGTCCAGTTCCGGATTGCAGATGTAGCACTGAGACTCGGGTCGGTCGTGCCCGGCACACCAGTCCCCGACTGCTTTGAACGCAGGGATCAGGGCTGGATTGCACCGGTAGCAGAATGCTTCGGGAACGTCGTGACCATAGCAGAAGCCCAGGGATTCGATGAGACTCGGGTCGCAAAATGGGCACTGTGCCTCCGCGATCTGGTGCTCCTCGCAGAAGGCGGCCGCTTCCGACTCCTGGGATTGTTCCGTCCGGTCGGATTCACCTTGCCCACAAGCAAGGCCACCGAGGACGGCCAGCGTAGTAACGACCACGCTCAGGGCACGGATCTTCATCATGATCTTCCTCCTTATTCCTCGTAGGGACCAGCACCGATGAGACTCATCAGCTCCGCCCCGGCGACGACGAGGTCCTTACTGAGCTCAAGCGTTCGTAGGCGGACGCCCGCGAGAGTGCGCTGGGCATCGATAAGCTCCAGGAACGGCAGCCGTCCTGCGCGATATCCTTCTTGGGCCTGGGCCAGGCCCCGGTCTGCAGCGGGCAGGATGCGACTCGTGGCTGCCTGGAGCTGATCGCGGATCGTCAGGTATCGCTGGCGGGCGACTCTCAAAGCGACCTCGAGATCGTTTCGCGCGATGCGCGCACGGTCTTCAGCCTGCGCTACGAGCGATTGAGCTTCGGTTATTCTTCCTTGGTTGCGATTGAAGATGGGCAAGGGCAGCGCCACCCCGGCCTCCACGAAGCCGTCGTCAACGGCCCGATCCCTCCCGTACGACACGAAAACGTCCAGGTCGGGGATCCTGCCCGCCTTGGCTTCGCGCAGAGAGGCCTTTGCAGCGTCGATCTCTCGCCGGGCCGCCTGAACGGCCGGGTGTTCCTCCAGGGCAGCGGGGCGAAGCAGCGCGCTGGTGGAGTCACTCTCGGTCTCGAGAGAGCCAACGAGGCGCTCGAGCAGAACGGTCGCGCCACCGAGTAGAGATTCCATCACCGCCGATCCGCCCGCCTGTTCTCGAGTCAGCTCTTGCTGGAAAACCTCTAGCTCGTACACCTCGATGAGAGCCTTGGTCACATGGGATTCCGGAACCGCCCGGGCGTCGAATCGAGTCTGGGCAATGAAGAGAGTGCGGTCTGCCATCTGGAGCAATTCTGCGACCGCCGCGTGAGCCTTACGGAAGTAGAGCTGCTCGGCCCAAAGCGCGTGGATGCGTCGATAGACATCTCTCCGCATGCTGCGCAACGTTTGAATGGCCGATTCCTCTTCGGAGCGGGCCAGCGCAACGGCCGCAGCTCGGCGCCCGCTGAGGATCAAGGTCTGGCTGAGCGAGACTTTCTCTTTGCGATCATCCGGGTCACTCGGGGAGAGATCCCCGATCTCGAACTCCAGTTCCGGATTGGTATAGAGACCAGCCTGCCGGGTCATGCCGGCCTTGGCCCGAACCCCATTCCGGGCAGCCGCCAGAGTGGGATTGGCAAGATCCGCGATTCGAAACAGGTCACCCAGCGAGATCTCCCCTTGTTCAAGGATGGAGTGGACCTCGGACTTGGATGCTCCCGCGTCCGCATCTCGAGCGAGGGCAGCTTGTGCCTTCGCGAAGAGCAGAAACAACAAGAACATGAATAGCTTCCGCGCCATGTGGAATCCCTCCATGGTCAAGGCATCGCCGTTTGGCGGTGTCCGCGAACGTGACTACACGTTGTATTGGCGAGATGGAGAGTTCTAGGCCTGCGGGGGGTGGAAGATCCTCGCGAGGTGTGCCGAAGCGAAGTTAGCCGGGGGCGGGACAACGGAGCCAAGGGGATCCAGGTTTGGATCCGAAGCTACCGGAGAGACCTGAGAACACACGGGGCCAGCGCAACATGACAAGAAGCAAGCGTTGCAGCCATTCGGGCAGCAATCCTCATCGGGTGGAGCGTTGCTTTCGCCCGTGTCGGCCTGTGCGGGAGAATCAGCGTCATGCGCACAACAGGCGTCGATCCCGGCCTCGTCGCCAGTTCCGTTGACGGCCTCGGTCGGGATCGACGCCGTGACTAGCGAGATGGCCATCAAGAGGATCAGCGCGCCTATCCTGTTTCCCGGTGCCGTCATCTTGCTTCCGTGAGTGTATCTGAAGTACTCCTTCATATCACGATCGGGATTATAGCTTCTCGAGCCCTATTGCCGCAAGGAGATGCAATCCCCGCGCGCGTATCGAGATGCCGGACTACTCGGTCAGGATGCGTTCGGGCTGGCCCTTTTCGTGGACGCGGAAGACCAGCACCGTCATCCCCTTGCCGCCTGACTCGGCCGAATGCACCTGCCTGAGGGGAATCTTGAACGTGTCCCCCGCCCGTAGCTGAACATCGTCCTTGTCCTTTTGCTGAAGAATTCCAGAACCCTCCAGGACGTAAAGGAACTCCTCGCCCGGATGGTAATGGGTAGCGAGTGCGGTGGCGGGCGAAACTTCGACGAGGCTCACGATCACTTCCGCGCCCTCGACGACCTCGAGCTCGGACCGCATGAGCGTCGCCAGTTGAACCGCTGACGCTTCATCCGCTCGAGCGTCGGCGCCAGCGAGTGCGGACACACTCAGTGCTGCAATGAGAGACAGGAACATCGTTCGCATCGCTCGACTCATGATTCCCTCCATTGGCATGAGGTCTGTTTTCGTTGGGGCTATCTTGCCCGCTCAGATTCCCCGTTTGCTCCCCGGATCGTCGGATGACGGACCCGATGGGCTCACCCCCAGCGCGGCTGCTCGCCCAGATCGATGCCCAGCGCCGTCTTGCCGACGATCTCGTGGACCAGATTCGAGGTCGCGGGATGGAACCGTCCGCAACGGGCATCGCGGAACAGTCGCTCCAGCTCGCTACCCTTGAACATGCCGTTTCCGCCCGAGGCATCCATGGCGGTGTCGACGATCTTCCAGCAGCTCTCGACGCAGTGGTACTTCGTGCCGACGATCTTGGCGGGCCAATCGTGGCCATGCTCCACTCCCGTGACCCACTCGGATGCGGCGTGCTCCAGGACCGGATTCATGGTCTCGTAGGCCAGCACCATCTGCGCGACGGAGTGCTGGACTTCGGGGTGATAAGACATCGGCCGCGTCATGCCCAGAGAGGTCTTGCCTTGCACGATCGGCAGCACGATGTCGATGGCCCGCTTCGCCACGCCGCAGTACACGGCGCCAAAACCGAGCAGAGCCCAGGCGAAGATGTTCAGCACGAAGGGATCGCCCTGCCCCGCCGGGACGATGTCGACGATGTATTCATCGGGGATGAAGACATCGTCGAGGATGGTGTCGTCGCTGCGCGTCGCCCGCATGCCCAAGACATCCCAGGTCCTCTTGATCTCGAATCCTTCGCTGTCCCGCGGCATGAAGGCGTGGATGATCCGCGGGCCGTCCGGATGCTCGGTGTCCATGCCGTGCAGGCCCATCCGTGTCCAGACCGGAGTCAGGCTGCCGAACATCTTGTGCCCGGTGAAGCGGAAGCCGCCATCGACCTGCGTGGCCTTGGTGGTGGACAGGAACAGAGGCAGATCGTTGCCCCGCTCCGAGTGGCCGGAGGCGAAGATCTCCCCGTCCGCCCCCTCTTTGAGCAGCCACTCCAGCGACTTGTCCCCGCTGCGCCACAGGTCCGCGGCCACGCCCAGCCAATACAGGTGCATGTTGACGGCCAGGGCCGTGGCCGGCGCGTGATAGGCCGGCTTGCGCTGCTCCCGGCAGGACTGCAGCAGGTTGAGACCGCCGCCGCCGAATTCTGTGGGAATGGGCCCGGTCAGGTATCCCGCAGTCTTCAACTGCTCGAAATCCTCGGAGAAGAAGCTGTTCTCCCGGTCATAGATCTCGGTGCGCTCGGCGCAGCCTTGTAGTAATTCGTCACTTAGAACGGATTTAGGCTCGGCCATCAGTATGACTCCCGATTGGGGTGGTTTCCGTAAGGCGAAAAATTCCGCCCATCTCGGATCCAATAAGATCACTTTCGGGGAAATTTCAAGATATTTCGCAGGAAAAACTGCCGTCGAACGAGTCCTGGCGTCAGATTTGTTGGACTCGTCACCCGAAGTAGAAGTGCTTTCGGCCGTTGTTGACCGATTGTCCGGCATGAATGTTTGATACCTTGGCCCCGTAGCCGGCGGGGTTGTGCTGACGGAGAGGAGCCATGTCGACGCCGAAACTGCGAATCTCCGGCCCTGACGGGCAGACCCTTGTGGAGCTGAATCCCAACGGCACGCTGATCGGACGGGATCCGAGCTGCGATGTCCGGCTCGCCCTGCCCAGCGTGTCCCGGCACCACGCCCGGATCCACCGCGACGCCTTCGGGCGCTGGATCATCGAGGATCTGAACAGCCACAACGGCGTCTTCGTCGACGGTCGTCGCATCGACGGCCCTGCCCTGCTCTCGGGCCGGGACGCCACGATCGTCGACTGCAGATTGAGTCTCATCGATGATATGTCGAGGCACTCTTTCGGGGGCGGCAATCGGGAGACCGTCACGCTTACCGCCGAAAGCGCCGAGGAAGAGGTTCGGTCCTTCCGGTCGAGCGCGGCCGAGAGCGTGGGCCCGGACCTGCTGCCCGCCCTCAATGCCATCATCGAGAGCCTCATGCGGCTCAGCAGTCCCGCGGAACTCTACGGGGAGGCCTGCCGCCATCTCGCGCGCTGGCTCCGAGCCTCCACCTCGATGCTGCGCCTGCCTCTGCAAGGCGAGACGTTGCCCGACCAGCCCGAGCTTCTCGCTCACGAGTCCGAGGATCCGAATGCGCCCGGCGGGCTCCGCTTCTCCCGCCGGGTACTCGATGCGGCTCGAGGCGGCGAAGGGTCGATCATGGCGCGCAGTCACTCCAGGTCCGAGAAGAGCATGCAGCTCACGATCGCCACCGGCTCCTCTCCCCGGGTCGTGTACGCGGCGCCCGTGAACCGGACCGGCGATTCCATGGACCTGCTCTACGTCGATCTCCCGGAGGCCGAGGCCTCCGAGCCGACCTTCGCGTTCGTCGAAGCGGTCGCGCGGCAGATCAGCTTCGTCCAGACGAGCCTCTTCTACGCGGAACTGGAGAGGAAGGAGCGAGCGCTCCGGGAGGCGAACCAGGCGCTCCAGGAGCAGGACCGGATCAAGGACGAATACGTCTTCCGTATCACCCATGACATCAAAGGACACATCGCGGCGATCCAGAGCTGTCTCTCGATCGCCGACGGGGGTTCGGGGCTCGGCACGCCCGAACAGAAGGCCGAGTTCATGGATCGGGCCTCCCGGCGGACCGGCCAGCTCCTGACCTTCATCGACGATCTGCTGCGCCTCACCCGGCTGCGACTCAGCGGAGAGCTCACCGAGGAGCCCTTCGACCTGGAAGAAGTGCTCGCGGGAGCAACGGAAACCGTGGCGCCCGAAGCGGGGAGCAAGAGTATCGCGCTCGAGTCCAGCTTCGAACCTGGCCTCGGCACCGTGACCGGCGACAGGCTCTCGATCACCGAGGTCGTGACCAACCTCCTCTTCAATGCGATCAAGTACACGCCGGAGGGAGGCGCCGTCGCGCTGCGCGCGACGGCCCGCGATAGCCGGGCCCGCATCGCCATCTGCGATTCCGGGATCGGGATCCCCGCGGACGAGATCGGCAAGGTCTTCGACGAGTTCTTCCGCGCGAGCAATGCCGCCGCCTTTGCGAAAGACGGCACTGGTCTCGGCCTGGCGCTCGTGAGGCAGATCGTGGAACGCCACGGCGGCACGGTGGCCGCGGAGAACAACGCGGACCGGGGCGCGACCTTCACCGTCGAACTGCGGCTCGATCCGTCAGCGCCCTCAGGGCGCTGACGCCGAGACCGCCCTGCCGGTTTGACCCCTCCCGGCCGAAGCGCTACTCTGGTACCCGTTGACGCGCCGCCCGGGGCGCGTCCGCGGGGGTGACGTGTGAAAGCCTGCCTGAATCGCAGCCAGCTCGAGGCCTTCGTCACCGGCGAGCTGCCGGAGGCCGAGCGGACGAGCGCCGAGGAGCATCTCGCGACCTGCCCGGTTTGCCGCGAGGCTGTCGGAGGCAGGCTGCGGGAGCTCTCCTCCAGCGGCGCCGTTGGAGACGGCGTTCCGTCCTCCGATCGTGCGGCGACCGTGACCAGCGCCCCCGACACCTCCTCGCCCCCGCCCGCGGAGGCCGTCGCGGGATACGAGATCCTCCACGAGATCCACCGCGGCGGCCAGGGCGTGGTGTACAAGGCGGTGCAGCTGGCGACGAAGCGGGTCGTCGCCCTCAAGGTGCTGCTGCACGGGCCCTACGCCTCCGCCAAGCAGCAGCACCGCTTCGAGCGCGAGATCGACCTCGTCGCCAGCCTGCAGCACCCCAACATCATCACCGTCTACGACAGCGGTATCGCGCAGGGCCAGCCCTACTTTGCGATGGAGTACATCCACGGACACACGCTGGATGCCTACGTATCGCGGACGAAGCTGAGCATCAAGGAGACCCTGCGTCTGTTCCGGAAGATCTGCTCGGCCGTGAACGCCGCGCACCAGCACGGCATCATCCACCGCGACCTCAAGCCGGGCAACATCCGCGTCGATGCCGACGGCGAACCCCATGTCCTGGACTTCGGACTGGCGAAGGCCGCCGGGACGGACGTCCAAGACGGCGTCCCCGTGACGGTCGCGGGCGAGTTCATGGGCACGCTCGCCTACGCCTCGCCCGAGCAGGCCGACGGCGATCCCAGGCTGATCGACATCCGCACGGACGTCTACTCGCTGGGAGTGATCCTCTTCGAGATGCTCACGGACCAGCACCCCTACCCGGTCGACGGCAGCGTCGCCGAGGTGCTCAGGAACATAGGCGAGGTCGAACCGAAGCGGCCCTCCGCCCTCCGGCGTGGGATCGACGATGAGGTCGAAACGATCGTCTTGAAGGCCCTCGCCAAGGAGAAGGATCGCCGTTACCAGTCGGCGGAGATCCTGGCCCGTGACGTCGGCCACTACCTGGCCGGCGAGCCCCTCGACGCCAAGCGGGACAGCACCTGGTACCTCCTCCGCAAGTCGCTGCGGCGCTACCGCCTCGCCGCGGGCGTGGCCGCCGCCTTCGTCCTCACGCTGACCGGGGCCACCATCGGCCTCTCGATCATGTACGGGAATCAGAAGCAGGCGCGCCAGCAGGCCGAAACCACGGCGCGGGAACTCGAGATCGTCACCGCCTTCCAGCAGTCGATGATCAGCGAGATCGACACGGAGATCATGGGCAGGGCCCTCTACGAGGACCTCCGTTCCCGCCTGCGCACCGCGCTGGCGACCGACGGTGTTCTGTCCCCCGAGGCCGAGGCCGCCGCGGCACGCTTCGAGGATCTACTCCAGGAAACCAACGCCACCGACGTCGCCCTGGAACTGCTGGACCGCCAGGTACTCGACCGGGCGGCCGTCGCGATCGAGTCGAAGTTCTCCGATCAGCCCGTGGTCCGTGCTGCCCTGCGCCAAGCGGTCGCGGACACCTACCGCATGATCGGACGCTACCCGCCCGCGCTGCCCCTGCAGAAGGCCGCCCTGGAGACCCGCCGTCGCGAACTCGGCGACGAGCACCCGAAAACCCTGAGCTCGCTGAACGCCCTGGCGACACTACTCGAGACGATGGGCAGGTACGAAGAGGCGGAGGCCCGCTACAGGACGGTCCTGGACGGCCGCCGTCGCGTCCTGGGCGAGGAACATCCGCTGACCCTCGCCTCGGTCAACAACCTGGGCCTGGTGGTCTCCCGCATAGGAAGAACCAAGGAGGCGCGTGCTCTCTACGAGCAGGCATTGGACGGTCGCCGACGTACCATGGGCGAGGATCACCGCGACACCCTGAGCTCGATCATCAACATGGGTGCCCTGCTCGAGCAGATGGGCGAGTACGAGGAAGCCCTGGGCTACTACCGCGAGGCCCTGGCGGGCAATCGGCGCATCCTGGGCGAAGACCACTTGGAGACACTCACGGCCACCAACAACCTCGGGAATCTACTCAAGACGCTCGGAAGGCTCGACGAAGCTTTGCTTCATCACAGCCAGGCCGTCCAGAGTCGCCGCCGGATCCAGGGTAGCGACCACCCGGAAACCCTCACCTCGATCATCAATCTGGGATCCCTGCTCCTGTCCATGGAACGGGAGGAGGAGGCCCTCGCACACTTCCGAGAGGCGCTGGCGGGTTGGCGTCGCGCCCTCGGCGACGACCATCCGAACACCCTGGTGGCGGTCAGCTATGTGGGTGTCGTACTGCAGCGGATGGGAAGAACCGAGGAAGCCGAGCCCTATTACCGCGAAGCGCTGGAGGGGAACCGCCGCACACTCGGCGACGATCACATAGCCACCGTCACCGCCCTGCACAACATGGGCAAGCTGCTGCGGGGCCTGGGTCGCCTCGAGGAAGCGGTCTCCTACAGCACCGCGACGGTCCGCTGGGCACGGGAGCAGCTCCCGGAAGGGCATCCCAGCTCCGCGGCCTTCCTGCACAGCCACGCCATGTCCTTGTCGAAGCTCGGCCGCTACGACGAAGCCGCAGGCGCGTTGCGGGAGGCCCATGGCATCATGGAGGCCGCCGTCGGCGGGGAACACCGACGCACCGTTACCGTGATTCGCACGCTCGTCGATCTCTACGAGGACTGGCACGCCGCCGACCCCGCTGGCGGCCACGACACCGAGGCCGCCGAATGGCGGGCCAGGCTGGCGGCCGCGACGGACGAATCGGCCTCGCCCTGAGCGCCCCGTCGCGCCCGGTGGACACGAACCGCAGTGGAGGAACGATGGCCACATCGATCGCCGCGATCGGACTCCTGCTCCTGCTGGCCGCGCCCGTCCAGGCCCGGGCGGATGATGGGCTGATACCGGTGCACGCGCGCTTCCTGTCGGCCCTCGAAGCCGAGGGCCTCGAGGCGGCGGTCGCCCGCCTGGAGGCGATGCTCGCCGACAGCACCGGCGCCTACGCCGTCAACGGCTACGAGCTCGGCATCGCGCTGCCCCGGCAACTGCGCAGGGAGGGCAGATCCGAGGCGGCCCTCGCCCTGCTGACGGCCCTCGAGCAGCCCTTCGGCTCCCACGACCGCTACTGGGGGGAGCTCGCTCTGCATCATCTGCACACGGGCGACCTGCCGGCGGCGGAGCGGGCCTGGCGGCGTTCCCTGGAGATCCGGCCGGATCAACCCCAGCTCGTCTGGATGCTGGCCAACGGCACCCGGCTCGTCGAGACCATCGTGCTCCAGAAGGAGCTCGCCGATCGCTGGGCGCCGGGCGAGAACACGGAGCTCCAGGGCCCCTACCTCGGCCAGAAGCCGCCCGGCGACGAGCCGGAGGTCTTTGCTCCCGGCATCCTGAACACGTTGGAGCACGAGTACTCCATCGCCTTCTCCCCCGACGCCCGCGAGATCTACTTCTCTCGAAGCAGCGAGGGCACCTTCGTCTGCCGCTGGGAGGAGGAGGGCTGGACGGCGCCGGAGCTCGTCGTCCTGATCGACGAGGAGCATCTCACGGAGGAGGCGAGCGTCTCGCCCAACGGTCGGCGCATCTACTTCTGCGCCCGCCCCCGCGACCTGCGCGGGCCGCGGGAGATCCACGTCGCGGAGCGGCAGGACGAGGGCTGGGGCGAGGCGCGACATCTCTTCACGGGGATGTATCCCACTGCCACCCTCGACGGCACCCTCTACTACACGGAGATCACGGGACGCCCGGATTACGGAGTCCTCGTTCGACGCCGAGCCGAGGGCGACAGCTTCGGCGAGATCGAGCTGCTGCCCGAGGCAGCCCGCGATACGCCGACGAGCGTCAACACCAGCGCCGTGGAGGGACACCCCTTCGTCACCGCCGACGAGCGTCTCCTGATCTTCGACTCGATGCGCGCCCCGAGCCCGGCCTCCACGTCAGCTTCCGCGACGCGAACGGCGACTGGAGTCCGGTCCAAGCCCTCAGCGAACACCTGGGGATCCCGCCGGCGGGGCAGGGCGCGCTCAGCCCGGACGGGCGCTACCTCTTCTTCTGCCTCGCGGGGGACATGTGGTGGGTCGACGCGGGCTTCCTGCGGGAACTGGCGCCGCGCTAGCTCCTCCCCCATACACCGAGGGCTATCGCAACAGTGTGAGCTTGCGCGACCGGACGCTCCCGCCCGTTTCCAGCCGGTAGAAGTAGACACCGGAACTCACGGGAGCGCCTGATCCTTCCAGCCCGTCCCATGTCACGTGCTGCTCACCAGCCGCCAGATCGTCGTCGATGAGCAGGCGCAGAAGTCTGCCGGCGGGATCATAGACGCCCAGGCGTACCCGGCCCGGAACTTCGATCCGGAAGCGAATCACGGTGCTCGGATTGAAGGGATTCGGCACGTTCTGGTCGAGCTCCACGAACTCCACGTCGCCGGTTTCGGACGGCGCGGCGGTCAAGTCCAGCTCCGGACAGTCGAAGCCATGCTGCTCCGCGGCCGCGCAGAGAACGTCGTAGTGGGGAGTACCGTTACTCAGGTCTCCGTCGTCATCGTCCGTGACGAAGGTATAGAACACCTGCTCGGGCTGTGTGAGCGGTTGATACGCCAGGCGGGAATGATGCCAGAGCGCGCCGGCGAGTTCGCGTCCGGCCTCGACGCCATAGAGCTGCTGCAGGCCGACCAGGACGTCCCAGTGGAAGCCGGCGATCACGCTTCCCGCGGTGAACTCGTCCTGCCCGATCACGTCATCCGGATAGATCAGATCATTGTCGGAGTCCCTCACTCCGTCCACGCAATCGCCGAGCAGCAGGCCGCGCGCGATCTTCGAGTCCAGGGTCATCAGATTGGCGAGGACGTCGGAGTTCCCCGCGCGGAGCCCGAGGCCGCCCTGGGCGGGGACGACGTACTCATGGAGGCCGCGCCCGTAGGTATAATGCACCACCTGTTCCAGCTCGCCGGTATTCGCGCAACTGAATGACTCGCGCGAGAATTCCATCTCGCCCTCCCACCACGATACCCAGCAGGCAATGTCGACGCCGACGCGGACGAGCACCTGCTGGTTGATGAAGCCGAGGTCCGGATCGAAGCGGGCGATGAAATCGTGCACGTCGTTCACCGCGTCGAAGACGTTGCGCTCGTCCTGCCGGCTGTTGCTGTCGTCGAATAGAATCGTCAGGGGAACGTCCTGCTGTGCGACGCCAGACCAACTCGCGAGCGGGCCCTCCGCGTTCTCGTTCACGTGGCAGTAGGGGCCGCGCAGGACGCAGTTGACCTGTCGGGCTCCACCGCTCCCCGGCACGCTCCAGTTGCCGGTGGAATCCGTGACCACGGTGCCGAGTCCGACGATCTCGACCTCGACGCAGGAAAGCGGCTGAATCACTGGGGGACCATCACAGTAGCCGAACTCGTGCACGACGCTAAGTGCGTTGCCCAGGTAGTCGGCTGCGGCGGGCGTGGCCGCGCAGAGCAGCAGCGCCGCGAGAAGCGCGATCCGGCGCGGGGTGGGACATCGAGCCCTCATGGACACGGGACCTCCTGCCGGGGACCCTTTCATAACCTGGCCTATCTGAGCAATAGCAGTTTCTTCGTGATGGCCGTGTCACCATAGATCAAGCGGTAGAAATAGTTGCCTGAGCCGATCTCGTTTCCAAGTCGGTCCCTCCCGTCCCAGGAAACCTCGTGTCTGCCAGCGGCCACCTCCGCATCGACCAGCGTCACGACCCGGCGGCCGGCAATGGTATAGACGGCCAGTGTGACCGTGCGCGCTTGATCGACCTCGAAGACGATGGTGGTTTTCGGGTTGAAAGGATTCGGGTAGTTCTGGTGCAGCGTGATCTGCGACGGTTGGGAAGGCGGAACCGCGACGGCCGTCAGTACAGCGACCCATTCCGGGTGGTCGACGAAGGGGTTGCGGTTCCCTTGATGGGAATAGACCGCATCGTTGTGCGCTCGTTCGACGTCGTCGACCGGATCCTCGATGTGCCACTCGTAGAGCTCCGACGCCAGGCCCATATACGCGACGGGCTCGTTGTTGCCAGTGGCGCTCGCGGCGATGAGCGCCCTTTCGTCGGTCAGGATCAGGTCCGGTTCGGCGGCGCCCGTTCCACCGTGAGTGCCCCCTTCATAGCGCACATCCATGTAGAATTGGGCGCGGGCGATGTCTCCCCTGCGCCCGATCCAGGTTTCCCAGGAGCCGGACGCGCCGTCGGACGGACCTCTCCAGTTGGAATTCCCCGGGTAGATCCCGCTGCCTCCGCCTTGCCCGTTGTTCTCCTGGGTCGGCCTCTCGCTGCAGCCAGGGCAGTTATCGAACGGCCTGCTCCCGCGATCGCTGTTGTAGTTGATATCGCACAGGAACAGGTGGTGGCAGTCCGTGAACGGGTAGTTCTGCGGATTGTCGTCGGGAAAGCCGAAGGAGCGGGGCCAGGAATGCTCGCGATTGTAGTATGAATTCCCACCGCCTTGCTTCGGATAACTCGCGTTCTTGTACACATCGAGGATATTGCTGGGATTGCCCGGCTCTTCGTCGGCGATTTCGAGGATGTCCCAGGTATCGGTACCACCCGAGCTGTAGGGGAAGCGCTGGTGGTCGTCGATCACCTCGTGGAGAGACTGCCTGAGCGCTTCGCTGCTCGACGTATCCACGGAGTCATAGTAGCCCGGCGGTGGATCGGAGCGCGCCCCGCACGGCACGAGAGCAAGTGAGAAGATCACGACTGCCGTAGTTAGCAGATGCCGTCGCATGGTCACCTCGATTGAGATCCGCGCTTATGCAGCTTGTCGATGTGTCTGTCCGACATATCGAACCATCTTCCCGATTCAGACGGATTATACCACACTAGCGGCCAACGCATAGCCTCCGGCGTGTACTACTACTCGCTCCGGGTCGGCTGCAACGCGACGAAAGCGGTCGAGGTGAGTTGGAGTCTGGTAAAGTCTCTGTTTTGGCTGCGGAACAGGACCCTCCCATTCGAGCGGCTAGTCGAAGCTCCTCACGACACTCCAGTCGACCTTCCCGGAAGGTCCCGACACGAAGAAGGTGATCCTGATCAACTGATCGGAGTTTCGGGTACTGCCTAAGGGCTCGGACCGAGGACGAGGAAGAGTCGGAGTCAGCCTCTCGGTTACAGGTAATTGGATTTGATCTTGCTGAAGCTGGTATCGAGAAGAGGACCGGGCAGCTCGATTCCGGTCGCGTCCAGTTCCTCGACTTCGAAGCGGACGCCCCAGGTTCCCGGATAACCGACATAGCCCACCGGCACCCAACCAGCGCCGCCGTAGTTGTAGTTGAGCCAGCCCAGATGCGGCGGTGAATTCTGATCCAGGCCGAGGTAGAACGGAGCCGGCACGGTCCAATAGGGGTGCATGCCGATCGCGAACTCCCTCGGCAAGTGGACGTCCGGATCCGTGATCTCGATGGTCACCCAGTAGTATTCCTGCCCTGGCTGGCTCCAGCCGGTCGTGTCGTCGACCAATTGAGCATAGATACTCTCATCGCTGGGCACTCCACCGCCCCACTCGAGGATGATCACATGGAGTTCGAAAGGATGATCCCACCAGTCGTTGTCCCTGTCCCTGATGCAGAGTTCGATGTTCGTGACCCGGTAATCGGTCGTCGGGTCGAGACCGTAGGCAGGATCGTCCAGATCGATGTAATTGACGAAGCTGCCCACGGTGCTGGGCCACGGTTCCGTACCGGATGGGGAGATGGAAAGGCCGTTCTCCATGCTTCCATCCGTGGGATCGACCCAGATGCCGCGGATCGCTGGATCGGCGACGGTGACGCCCGCAGTACCATCCGCTATCACTCCATCGTTAGCATCTACCGTCGACGCGCTTGCACGCATAGCCCCTAACACGATCATGATGACGAGAACCCCACACCTCATGGCTCAACTCCTTCCTGAGATCTGCAAAGCTCAACCGCCAGTATATCAGAGAACTGCTCGCTCATGGTGTAATTGAAGCGGCCGCCCACGAGTCGGAATATATTTCATGGCTTCAAGGCCTCGCGTCGGCTAGGCTCCTTGAATCGACCCTGGATTCCAATAAGGGAGCCCGCCATGACGCGACTTGGTCTGTTCGCCATCCTGCTCTTCTTGGCTGTTTCAACGAGCGCCCACTCTGCGAGGGAGTCGGCGCGGGTCACTGCCGCTATGAGCGCCATCGACATCGCGGTGGAGGCTGCGGCGAATCCCTGGACGCATCTCGATCTGCTCGACGATCCCGAGGACTTCCAGTTTCTCCTCGTGGCGGACCGGACCGGAGGCGCCCGTCCCGGCGTCTTCCTCGACGGGCTCCGGAAGGCTGCCCTGCTGCGCCCAGAGTTTATCATGTCTGTAGGAGATCTCATCGAGGGCTACACCGAGGACGAGACCGAGCTCGCCCGTCAGTGGGACGAGTTCCAGGGCTTCTTCGACAACTACGAGCTGCCCTTCTTCTACGTGCCCGGCAATCACGACTACACCAATCCGGTGATGGCGGACATCTGGCGACAGCGCTTCGGACGCTCCTACTACCACTTCGTCTACAAGGACGTGCTCTTCCTCTGCCTCAACAGCGAAGACGCGCTCATCGAGCCCCGCTCGGACACGAACGAAAACGAAAGCCGCCGCCACATCGGCGAAACCCAGCTCGAGTACTTCCGCGCTGTCCTCGCGGAGAACAGCGACGCGCGCTGGACCCTCGTCTTCCTGCACAAGCCGCTCTGGGTCTACGATGAAACCGACACGCCCGGTTGGCGCGCCTTCGAGGACCTGCTCACGGGCCGCGACTACACGGTCTTCGCCGGACACTTCCACACCTACACCAAGCACGTCCGGCGGGATCGCCGCTACATCGTGCTCGCCACCACCGGCGGGGGAAGCGACCTCGACGGACCCGACCGCGGCCACTTCGACCACGTGACCTGGGTGACCATGACCGACGCTGGGCCCGTGCTGGCGAACCTCATGCTCGAGGGCATCTGGGACGAGGACGTCTTCACCACCGAGACCGCCCGCCTGCTGGCTCAGCTCCGAGGGATCGAGATCAGTCCCGGCCTGCGCGCGCCGGACGGACGCCCGCTGTCGCTGGCCAGCTTCCACCTCGTCAACGAGGAGGAGTCTCCCCTGCGGGTGCGCGTCCACGCCGAGCCCCAGGCGGCGCTGCCGGCGGGGTGGACCCTGGTCGATTCCGTCCCCGCCCTGTCGGAGGCGCTCTTCCCGGTGCCCCTGAGTGGCGGCGAGATGACGGCCGTGCTCAGCTTCGACGTGGAGACCTCCTTCGCGCCCGAGCAACACCGCCCCCTGTCTTACGAGCATCACCTGAATCTGGTCCTGGGCACCGTGCCGGCCGTCGCCGCCCGTCCCGGTGAGCTTACAGTAGACGGCGACCTGGCCGACTGGACAGGCGCCGAGTTCCGGTCTCTCAACTGGCGTCCCGTCGACGAAGAGACGGGACAAGTCCCGACCCCGACGGCGGGCGAACAGGCGGAGTTCGCGCTCTGCCGTGACGAGGAGATGCTCTACCTCGCCATCCGCGTGCGCGACGACGACTTCATCAACGCCGACGCGGCGGCGGCCAGCTGGGAGCACGACTATCTCACGCTGCGATTCGATCCGCGCCCCTTCGCAGGTCGCCAACGCATCCGCTACAACTACGACCGCGAGCAGAGCTTCTACGTCGTTCTGACGCCTAAGGCCGAGGCCGGCGAGCCCGATATCTGGCGCCGCAACGAATTCCCGGAGACCCTGCAGGCCGGGCAGGCCGCAAGCGAGGGCGTCTACACCGTGGAGTTGTCGCTTCCCCTCGCCCATCTGCGAGAGCGGGGCGGACGTGAAGAAGACCTGACCGGCTTCAGCCTCAACGTGACATTGATCGACTGGAACGCCGCCACCGGTGACGCGGCAACTCGATCCTGGCAGCCGGACTGGCACCGGGACGCGGCGCTGATCGGCGCGGGAAGCTTCAGCCTCGAATAAGCGAAGACCGCGACACTCAGCCGGAGGACGTGGAATTCGGCAACCACTTCGTGAGGATCGCCCTGAGCTCACCGGCCTTCACCGGCTTGGTCAGGAAGTCATCCATGCGCGCGTTCAGGGCTCGTTCTCGGTCTTCGCTCAGGGCACTAGCCGTGACCGCCACGATGGGCGTCTGCGAAAGAGGCGGGGGTAGGTCACGGATGCGCCGGGTGGCCAGGAATCCGTCCATCTTTGGCATATGGCAGTCCATCAGCACGAGGTCGTAAGGGAGCGAGGAGATCATCTCCAGGGCTTCCTTGCCGTTCTCGGCCAGATCCACCTTGAGATCCATCTTCTTCAACAGCGACGAGATGACGACCTGGTTGATCCGATTGTCCTCCGCTACGAGAATCCGTACGGACCCCTTCCCCAGACCGGACAGGGAGGGGAAGGGCTGCAACGGTTCTTCCTCTTCGACCGGAGATGTGGACATCTCCAGAAATTCCTCCCGGGATAGGATCGCGAACGGCAGACGGAACCAGAAGGTGGATCCCTCCCCGGCCCTGCTCTCGACGCCGATCTCCCCCCCCATGAGGTGAATCAGCTGACGGCTGATGGCTAGACCGAGGCCGGAGCCGCCATAGACTCGCGAATCCGACTCGTCCGCCTGGGCGAAGGGCTCGAAGACATGATCCAGCCGGTCAGGAGGAATGCCGATGCCGGTGTCCCTGACGACGAATCGAAGGACCTGGCGCCCTTCCTTATCCTCCCCCTCGACCAGTACGCGGATCATCACCAGCCCTCGTTCGGTGAACTTCACTGCATTGCCCGCCAGGTTGATGAGGATCTGACGGATCCGCCCCTGATCGCCCGAGACGTAGGGATGCATGTTCTTGTCCAGGGAGATATCGACCGAGATTCCCTTCTTGCTCCCCGCAGGCGCCAGGAGTCTCTGAACAGACTCCACGGTGACGGACAGATCGAAGGGTTCCTGGTTCAGCACGAGACGACCCGACTCCACACGGGAGAGGTCCAGGATCTCGTTGATGATGTCCAGGAGTTGTTCCGCAGAGAGCTTGATGGCCTGCCCGTACTCTCGCAGCTCTTCCGTCAGCTCGCCATCGAGGAGTAGTGTAGTCATGCCCAAGACGCCGTTCATGGGCGTGCGGATCTCGTGACTCATGTTGGCGAGGAAGCGGCTCTTGGCCGTGTTGGCCGCATCGGCGGTCTCCTTGGCCTTGATCAGATCCGCCTCGCGCTTCTCGATGGTGTCCAGCATGTCATTGAAGGAGCGCGTGAGCTGGCCGGTCTCGTCGTTGGCGTCGTTTCGCACGCGCAAGGAGTAGTCACGACCTCGAGTGACGCGACTGGCGGTGCTGGCGAGCATAGTGATGGGCTGGCTGATGAGTCGCTGCATGCGATCGCCGAAGAGGAGGGTCAGCAGAAGGGACGTCAGGGTGATAATGGCCAGGAAGAGGATCATCTGTCTGCGCCGCTCTTGCAGCTCCTGGAGAACGTGAGTGATCTGTAGCCATCCCACCAGCTGGCCGTCCCAACGGACGGGCTGTAGTGTTTCCTGCCAGCAACGTCCGGACACGATGAAGCTCTAATCTAATGGACACT
>CAZVHI010000007.1:0-118996 GCA_964627205.1 uncultured bacterium | reverse complement strand
TTGGCCACCGCCTCATTTAGGGGACAGGTGTTCGGTCAATACGGACTCAGATCAGATTGCCCGTTCACGAGGCCTGTGTTATCATCCGGCCATGCGACAGAAAACACCGATACTCCGCGCGAGCATGGCCTTGCTGGCCCTGCTCTTCTGCTATCAGCCCGTCTCCGCCGCCATCGCGAGCTACCGCCATCCCGAGGCGCCGCGGACGGTGAACTACTACCTGCGCCGGGACATCGCAGGCAAGGAGGAGATCCTGTCACAATGGGATCTTCTCATTCTTTCCTACATCTTGTTAGACGAGCAGCCGGAGGCCATCGCGACGATCCGCGCCCTCAACCCGGACCAGATCACCCTGGTCTACATCGACCCGGTACTCATCCCGCAGGATCCGTCCGACGTCGAGGGCTGGTTGGACCACGACCTCGTGGACGGCATCCATCCTCTCTGGCTGGCCTACACGGATGCCGATCATATCATCTCCTTCTGGGACAACGCCTACCACGTGAACATCACGGAAGTCTGTCCCGTCGAAGAAGACATACAGTACCGCGACTACTTCATCCAGTTTCTCCAGGAGCGTTTCTATCCCTACATCGAGGCGGGCGTGATCGACGGGATCTTCCTGGACGAGATGAGCAATGGTGGCTACCTCTGGTGGCAATATGCTCTCCCGCCAGGTGAATACTTCGATTACAACATGGACGATGACCCCGACGCCGACGCCGATATCGAAGCCTGGCTGACCGCCTCCATGCGCATGTTCGCCGACGATCTCGCCGCAAGCGTTCCCCCTGGCGGCCTGCTCCTCGGCAACAACTGCAAGCCCCGCCACGGCTCGCTCCACGGCAAGTTCTACGAGAGCTTCCCGGCCACATGGGAGGGAATCCTCGAGGGCTCGCTCCACGACCTGGACATCTGGAACTCCCTGACCATGGGTGAGAGCGTCCTCTCGGTCAACGGCGTGGTGCCTCCTTGGGATGACCCGTACACGGACCCGGTGGAATTCATCCGCGCCTTCCGCTTTCGTCTCACAGCCAGCCTTCTCTCGGACAACTACTTCAGCCTCGACTACACCACCGAGGACCACTACCAGCTGACCTATTACGATCTCTTCGACTTCAACCTCGGCCTCCCGCTCGGGCAGCGCTACACGATCGGCGAGAGCCCCGTCGCCACCGCCCTCTTCGAGGGTGAGATCGAGAGCACCGTGACCACGGCCTGGATGGCCGACCTCACCCTCGTCGACGAGCCCGCTCTCGTCATCCAGGGCGAGGAATCCCTGCTCATGGACGTCTTCCACGAGGATCCCTGGCCCGCCCTCTGCGAGATCAACCTTCCCGAGGGCTACCAGGGTGCGCAGAGCTACGTCTTCTCCTTCCGCTACAAGACCCTCGCGACGGAGCACGAGGAAAGCCGCCTCTTCATCAAGGCCTACACCCAGTCTGGTGGCAGCGGCGCCAGCGTCGAGAGCAGCAAGGCCAAGATCACCGGAGGCTGCCAGGGACTCTATCGCGTGGCCCTGCCGCTCGAGGACTGGGACGACTACCGCGTCTACCTGCGTTCCAAGGGCAAGGTCACGGTCGTCGTGGACTCGCTGACGGTCGTCGATGGCGAGGGCGGCCTCTGGGCGAGGGACTACGAGCAGGGCCTCGTGGTCTGCGTCGACACGGAGGCCGAGCCCTTCACGCTGCCCTACGACGATACCTGGGAGCTGGTCGACGGCGACGGCCAGCACGAGGCTTACCCCGAATGGCTGAGCGGGCAGGGCATCACATTCCCCGACAGCACTCTCGACGGACTCGTCTTCCGCTACACGGGCACGGGCGTCGCGGGCGACCCGAGCGCGCCTGCCCCCGCCGCGATCGCCCTGAGCGAACCCTGGCCCAACCCCGGCAATCCCGCCTTCAGCGTGCGCATCCGGTCCGCGGGCGAGGAGCCGGCCACCCTGACCCTCCACGACATCGCCGGCCGCCGCGTGGCCACGCTATGGCGGGGCACTGTCCCCGGCGAGGGGCTCACCCTGAGCTTCCGTAGCGGGGAGCCGCCGCTCGCGGAGCTGCCGTCGGGGGTCTACCTGATCCGCGCCGCGGGCGGAAGCGAGTCGGCCGTGCGCAAGTGGGTGTTGCTCCGTTGAGTCCCGCAGCCGAAGGCTGTCGCGCAGTTCGTTTCCCGCCCGAGAAGACTCCATCTAAACAGAACACCCCGCCGGTAGGCGGGGTGACTTGCTTTTCCGATTCCTGCGAGATCGAGAGGTGATCTGCGGAGGATCTGCTAGGAGATGAGGGCCTGACTGCTTGCCGCCCTGGCGCGATCCATGTCGCTGGTCATGTGCTGGATGACCGTCCGCAGGATGCTCTCGAGGTCCATGGTCGGCATGTAGCCGATCGCTCGCCCGATCTTCTCGAGCGAGGGCAGGCGGTGCATCATGTCCTCGTAGTTCTCGTTGTAGGCCTTCTCGTAGGGGATGTAGACGATCTTCGACGAGCTACCCGTCATCAGCTTCACCTTCTGAGCCAGCTGCTCGATGGTCACACGCTCGTCGTTGCCCACGTTGAAGACCTCGCCGACCGTGTTCTCGGAGTCGCAGAGCGAGTGGAGGGCCTTCACGACGTCCCCGACATAGGTGAAGCTGCGGCTCTGTTTGCCGTTGCCGTACACCGTGATCGGCTTGCCCTCGAGCGCCTGGCGGATGAAGCGAGGGATGACCATGCCGTAGCGGCCCGTCTGCCGGGGGCCCACCGTGTTGAAGAGGCGGGTCACGACGACGGGAAGACCCCGCTCCTGCCAGTAGGCGAGGGCGAGGAATTCGTCGAGGGCCTTGGAGTAGGCGTAGCACCAGCGACCGGTGGTCGTGGGGCCATAGCTGCAGTCGTCATCTTCCTGGAAGGGGAGCTTGTTGTTCTTGCCGTAGACCTCGCTCGTGGAGGTCACCAGGACCTTCCTGCCGTGCCGGCTGGCCAGCTTGAGCACGATCTCGGTGCCCAGGAGATTCGTCTCCATGGTGGCCACGGGCTGCTCGATGACCAGCTTCACGCCGACGGCCGCCGCCAGGTGGAAGACGACGTCCGCCTCCTGGATCAGGCGCTCCATCACGAAGGGGTTCATGATGGTGTCGATCGTGAGCTGAAAACGGGAATGCTCGGTGAGATGCTCTACGTTGTCGAGACGCCCTGTCGAGAGGTTGTCGACGGCATGAACTTCGTGTCCGCGATCGAGCAGGTACTCGCAGAGATGGGACCCGACAAAGCCGGCTCCTCCCGTGACCAGGTACTTCACCTGTGCCTCCATTTCACGTTACGGCTTCCGCCAGCGGCTGCAATGCTCCTGGCTACCGGGAAGTTCCTCCACGCGGGAGTTCACGAGACGCTCGCATCGAGTTGAGGACGGAGAAAGCTCCCACATTGCCAAAAGCTTCGTCAAGCTGAAAGTTGGAGCAGAATTACGGCCTCAGTGCTCGAAGCACAACGCTCCGCAACGGGGTATTTCGAAGCATCCCCGTTTCCCGGACGAAGCACTTCCTCTCTATGAAAAGCAAAGGCTTTGCCAACGGACGATCACCGCCGCCGAGGGGCGAAGCCACTCGAATTTCAACCTTTCCACAAGAGCAGTTGGGGCTCGTCTCCCTCCTCGGCAATGATGTTGACAGTGTTGAGGTGGGGAATGTAACGTGCGGCTCGATCGTCAGAGCCTGCTAAATCTATCCCGCAGGATGAATCGATGCAAGAATCTTTCTCAATCGGCCTCCTGCTCGGTATCTTCTTCAAACGTTGGAAATTTCTTATCCTCGGCAGCTTGGCCATTGCCGTCCTAGCGGTCGTAGTTTCCCTCCTCCTGCCCAAAAAGTACCTGGCAGGGGTGACGATCTTGCCGCAACAGGAGAGCGCCTCCTCGCCCTTGGCGGCCATCCTGGGACAGAGCGGCCTCCCCTTCGCTTCCTCCCTCCTGGGGCAGGGCGGATCCGCCGAGATCCACAAGGAGATCCTACTGAGCTTCACCGTGGGCCGCCGCGTGGTCGAAGCTCTCGATCTCTACGAGCCCTTCGATCTCGTAGAGGAACGGGAGACCGATCCTCTCGGTGTGGAGCAGAGCGCGGTCGCACTGCTGACCGGTAGTCTGCAGCTCGAGATCCTCCCTCCCAGCCAGATGCTCCGTCTCCTCGTTCTGGCTCGCGAGCCCGCCCTGGCGCGGGACATCGCGGCCCGATACATCGAGGAACTCGACCGCTTCAACCGGGAGCAGCTGCAGGAGAGCGGCCGGCGCAAGCGCGTCTTCCTCGAGCGCAGGCTCGAGCAGGTCCAGGTCGACCGTGCCACGGCGCGGCAGGCGATCCAGGATTTCTCGGCCCAGCACGGCGTCGTCTACCTGCCCGCGGAGCTGGAGGGCGAGCTCGCGCTGGTGGCGGAGCTGGAGCGCCGCCTCGTCTTCAAGGAGCTCAAGCGCGCGGAGCTCGCAATGGATGCCTCCGGCCAGTCACCGGCTCTGCGCCGCATCGACGCCGAGATCGAGGTCCTGCAGGCGAAACTCCGGGAGCTGGAGGAGGGGGGCTCCGAATCAGGCCCACGTTTCCTCGCCCTCGAGACGCTGCCCGCCCTATCCCTGGAGTACTACCGGCTGCAGCGGGAGCTGCGCATCCAGCAGGAGGTCTCCGACCTCCTGCTCCAGCAGGTCGAGCAGGCGCGACTTCAGGAGGCCAGCGACATTCCCACGCTGCAGATCCTCGACCACCCCCAGCTCCCCACGATGCCGGTCTGGCCGCCCAAGAAGCTCATCGTCGTGGGGGCCACACTGATCGGTTTCCTGTGTCTCTGTCTCATCGTGCTGGTCGTGGATTTCTACCGGCGCGTACGGGAGAACCGGGACGAGAACTTCGCGGCCTGGCAGTGGCTGCCGGGTCTTGCCCGGCGCTCGAAAACCTGATCCTGGAGGTTCCCGTGGAAAACGGCTTCGAGACCTCGACTGCCCCCGAGCCCGCTCCGCCCGGCTTCGCGGCGGGATTCTCGGCCGCAGCTCGTATCTACTTCGCACCGAGCACGGTGTTCCAGCAGATCAAGACGGGCCTGAGCTGGTGGCCAGGGCTGATTCTGATGGTCGTCATCGGCCTGATCATCACCGGCGTCTCCATGCCCCTTCAGATGGAAGCCATGCGCATGCAGATGGAATCGGGTGAGATGCCGGGCCTAGAAGAAGACGGCGGCGAGGGGGTGATCGGTACTGCGGTCACTGTCACCAGCTACCTGGGCGTCCTCTTCGGCGTGCCCATCATGATGCTGATCGTGGCCTTCTTCTACTGGCTCGCGCTCACCGTCACCTTCGGGGGCGTCGCATACGGCCGTATCTTCTGCCTGACCGTTTACACGAGCTTCGTGTCCCTGCTCTTCCAGGTCCTCAACGTGATCTACCTACGCCTCAGCGCGCCTGAGTTCAGCGACGCGAAGGAACTGCAGGCGGCGGCGCTGAACTTCAGCCTCGCCGCGTTCCTCGAGGACGCGGAAGGCTTCCTCTACGGCTTCCTGGGTCGCTTCGGGCTCTTCGAGTTCTGGGAGATCTTCCTCTTCGTGGGCGGGGCCGCACTGATCCTGGGCCGCCGACGGGGCCAGGTCGTCTGGCCCGTGGTCGTCATCTTCCTGCTGGGAGCCGTGATCGCAGGCGGCATCGCCAGCCTCGGCGCCCGTTTCGGCTGATTCGATCCGGATGGCGAGCCGATCCCATTGACAGGACCCGGGCCAGGTGTTAACTTGGCTAGGTTCTTTCCTTGCAAGCGTTTGAACCCCGGCAACTCATGATCAGCCCACGCGCGTGGGCCTCCGTTTCTGCAGGAGGGCGGCTAGGTGAAGAGTGTCAACCCAGAGGAAATCCGTAACATCGCCCTCGTCGGGCACCAGAGCAGCGGCAAGACCACCCTCGGTCAGGCCATTCTTTACACCTGCGGTTCCCTGAACCGGCTCGAGCGCGTGGACGACGGCAACAGCTGCCTCGACTTCGATCAGGACGAGATCGATCGCAAGATGTCCGTCGGCGCCAGCATCGGCTGGGGGGAGTGGCGCAAGCACAAGATCAACTTCGTGGACACGCCGGGTTACGACGACTTCCGCGGCGAGGTGGTGGCCGGCATGCGCGTCTGCGAGGGCGCGGTGCTCGTGCTGCGCGCCGACGCCGGCGTGGAGGTCGGTACGGAGAAGGTCTGGGAGATGCTGAACGACGCCTCGCTGCCCCGTCTTCTCTACATCAACCGCATGGACAGGGAGCACGCGGACTACGCCGGCACGATCGGCCAGATCCGCGAGCGCCTGCACGGCGCATCGGCAGTCCCCTTCCACCTACCCCTCGGAGAGGGCGACGCCTTCCGGGGCTTCGTCGACCTCATCCATCTCAAGGCCTACGAGTTCGACGACAAGGGCAATCCTCGCGAGAGCGATATCCCCGCCGACGTGCAGGGAGAAGTGGACGAGCTGCGCAACCAGCTCATCGAGGGTGCGGCGGAGACCAACGAGGAGTTGATGGAGAAGTACTTCGCCGAGGGAACCCTGAGCGAGGACGAGCTGATCGAGGGCCTCTCGGTGGGCGTGCGCGGGGGCACTCTCGCTCCGATCCTGGTGGGGGACGCCTACAGCGGACGCGGCGTCCGCCGCCTGCTCGACACGGTCGTCGAATTCCTGCCCTCTCCCGTCCAGAGCCCCCTCACGATCGGCGAGCAGGAGATCGCGGCGGATCCCGCCGGCCGTCCCCTGGCGATCGTCTTCAAGAACATCTCCGAGATGAACCTGGGCGACCTCTATTTTCTCCGCGTCTTCTCCGGCACGCTGGAGCACGGCAAGGACTACTACAACCTCAGCGCCGACAACGGCGAGCGCCTCGGGCAGCTCTATGCGCCCATCGGCAAGAACCGGGAGGAGACCCCCAGCCTGATCGCGGGCGACATCGGCATGGCGATGAAGCTGAAGAGCAGCAAGGTGGGCGACGTCCTCGGGCAGAAGGGGGACGCGAGCGAGCTCTGCGTGGACTTCCCGCCGCCGAGCATCGAGATCGCCATCGCCGCCACGAACAAGGGGGACGACGAGAAGGTCGGCACCGGCCTGTCGCGTCTCGGCCGCGAGGATCCCACCTTCCAGGTGCGTTTCGACCCGGAGGTCAAGCAGACCATCCTCGCCGTGCAGGGTGACACGCACCTCGACGTGATCCTCAGCCGCCTGAAGAGGAAGTTCAAGGTGGAGGTGGAGACCCAGCGCCCGCGCATTCCCTACAAGGAGACGATAGGGCGCCTCGTCGATACGCACTACAGGCACAAAAAGCAGACCGGTGGTCGGGGCCAGTTTGGCGAGGTCTACATCAAGTTCGAGCCGCTGCAGCGTGGCGAGGGCTTCGAGTTCGTCGACGCGATCACCGGCGGCGTCATCCCGAACAAGTTCATCCCCGCCGTAGAGAAGGGCGTGCGCGAGGCCATGGTAGGCGGCGCCGTGTCCGGCTATCCGATCGTGGACATCAAGGCCACGCTGCACTTCGGTTCCTACCACAATGTCGACTCCGACGAGCACTCCTTCAAGCTGGCCGGCGGCATGGCGCTGAAGGAGGGCGTACGGAATTCCGGCGCCGTGCTGCTCGAGCCCATCTTCAACCTGGAGATCAAGGTACCCGACGAGAACCTCGGCGACATCATGGGCGACATCTCCGGCCGCCGCGGGAAGATCCAGGGCACCGAGCAGACGGGCCGCTACCAGGTCGTCAAGGCCACGGCACCGCTGGCCGAGCTCTACAAGTACGGCACGCAGCTGCGTTCCATGACCAGTGGCCGCGCCAGCCACCGCGTGGAGTTCTCCCACTACGAAGAGATTCCCCACGACCTGGCGCAGAAGGTCATCGAGGAGGCGCAGGCCGCCCGGAGCGATTCCTAGGAGGTCGTCGTGTCAGGCCATTCCAAGTGGTCGACGATCAAGCACAAGAAGGCCCGCATGGATGCCCAGCGGGGCAAGGTCTTCACGAAGCTGATCAAGGAGATCACGGTGGCGGCCAAGATGGGCGGCGGCGACGAGGACATGAACCCTCGCCTGCGCACGGCGGTCCAGGCCGCCAAGGCCGCCAACATGCCCGCCGACAACATCAAGCGTGCTGTCCAGAAGGGCACCGGCGAGCTCGACGGGGTCGAATACCAGGAGATCACCTACGAAGGCTACGGGCCCGGCGGCGTGGCCATCCTCCTGGAAACCCTCACAGACAACAAGAACCGCACGGCCGCGGCTGTGAGACACGTCTTCGGCAAGTACAATGGAAAGCTTGCGGAGCCCGGCGCGGTCGCCTGGAAGTTCGAGACCAGGGGCGTGATCGCGATCTCCGCGGAGGGCGTTGACGAGGAGGCCCTCATGATGGCCGCCCTCGAGGCCGGCGCCGACGACCTGGCGGAAGAGGGCGGAATCTTCCGCATCCTGTGCAGCCCCGAGCAGTTCCATGCCGTCCAGAAGGCGCTCGACGGCGACTACGTGTTCGAGACCGTGGCGCTGGAGAAGCTGCCTCAGAACACGGTCGCCGTTTCGGAGAAGGACGCCCCGACTATTCTCAAGCTCATGGAGATGCTCGAGGACCTGGAGGACACGCAGAAGCTCACGGCCGACTTCGATATCGACGACGCCATCCTGGAAAAGCTCGCCGATTAGCGGCATGCTAAGCAAGGGGGGGAAGCTGCCCCGTATCCTCGGCATCGACCCCGGCATCCGCCGCACCGGCTACGGCGTGGTCGACGCGGAGGGCTCGCGCTTCGAGCTGGTGGAGGGCGGCATCGTCCGCCCGCCCGTCGATGCTCCCCTCTCCGAGCGCCTGCTCTGCATCGGCGAGGAGATCAGCGAACTGATCGAGAGGCGACGTCCGGACTGCTGCGCTCTCGAGAACGTCTACTACCACAAAAACCCGAAGAGCATGCTCACCCTTGGCCAGGCCCAGGCCGCGGCGATCCTCGCCGCGGCGCAGCACGCGCTGCCCGTGAGCCTCTACAGCCCCAGCGAGGTGAAGCAAGCCCTGACCGGTGGCGGACGTGCCGGGAAGCAGCAGGTGCGTTACATGGTGGAGCGGATCCTCGGCCAAAAGATCAGCGAGGGAAAAGCTCTCGACGACCTGAGCGACGCCCTCGCCGTCGCCATCTGTCACGCAGGCCGCCAGAGCGGCGCGGCAGCCCTGGGAGCGCAGCGATGATCGACTCCATCCGGGGGAGGATCCTGTCGACCGAACCCGAGCTGCTGATGCAGGCGGGTCCCGTCGTCCTGCGTATGGAGATCTCGGGCCGGACCCGGGTCGCCCTACCGCAGGCCGGTGGAGAAGCCACGGTTTTCACCGAGCTGCTTTTCCGTGAGGACCGGCTCGAGCTAATCGGCTTCAGCCGGCCCGAGGAGCGCAGCCTCTATCGTCTACTCACGGGGATCTCGGGGGTCGGCAAGCGCGTCGCCCTGGCCGTGCTCTCCGAGCTGGGCGTGGAGGAGTTGGCGCGGGTCGTCGCCCTGGGCGACGAGAAGCGTCTCACGAAGGTGAGTGGCGTCGGGGGCAAGACCGCCTCCCGCCTGATCCTGGAGCTGGCGGGCAAGCTGGACGCATTCCTGCCCCCAGGCGGAACTCTGGCCGACCAGGCGACTCCGCCCGAGGACCCCTTGCTCGAAGAGGCGCTGCTCGCCCTGACCGCCCTGGGCATGAACCGCCAGGCGGCCCTGAGGGCCCTGGAGAGGAAGACCGGCGAGGCCCGCAGCGTCGAGGAGCTGATCCGCGAGGCCCTCGCCGCCGGCGAGGGCTAGAGGGCTGCCGAGCGTGAGTCGTGAGCGAGTCGTGAGCGAGACGGGAGCAAGGACGAGATCCATGGACCAGTCAACACCTCGCATCAGTAGCGCCGCTGCCGGCGAGCCCGAGCGCCGCGAGGAGAACTCGCTTCGCCCGCAGCACATGGGCGATTTCGTGGGCCAGGAGGAGATCAAGGCCAACCTGCGGATCTTCATCCAGGCCGCGCGCCAGCGGGGCGAGGCGCTGGATCACGTCCTCCTCTACGGCCCTCCCGGCCTGGGCAAGACGACGCTCGCGGGGATCCTCGCGAACGAGCTGGACGTGCCCTTCAAGGCCTCCAGCGCGCCCGTCTTCCAGAACGCCGCCGACCTCGTGGGCATCCTCACGCACATGGAGGAGCGGCAGCTGCTCTTCCTCGACGAGGTGCACCGCCTCGGCCGCGTGCTCGAGGAGCACCTCTACCCGGCGATGGAGGACTTCCGCTGCGAGCTGGTGGTGGACCGCGGCCCCAACGCGCGCCACTACAGCCTCCAGCTGCCGCCCTTCACGCTGGTGGGCGCCACGACCCGGGCCGGCATGATCAGCGCCCCCCTGCGCAATCGCTTCGGCGTCGTCGCCCGCCTCGACTTCTATTCGCCGGACGACTTGGCGCAGATCCTCGTGCGCTCGGCGGGGCTGCTCGACCTCTCCGCGGATCCTGAGGGCCTGGCGGAGGTGGCCCGGCGGAGCCGCGGCACGCCGCGCATCGCGAACCGTTTACTCCGTCGCCTCCGCGACTTCGCTCAGGTGGAAGGCACCGGCCGCGTCACGCGCGAGCTCGCCGACTTCGGCCTGCGGCGTCTCGGCGTGGACGAAGCCGGCCTTGACGAAATGGACCGCCGCATCCTGGGCACCCTCATCCGACATCACGGCGGCGGCCCGGTGGGGGCGGCCACCCTGGCCCTCGCGGTGGCGGAGGAGTCGGAGACCCTGGAGGACGTCTACGAGCCCTACCTCATCCAGCAGGGCTTCCTCCGCCGAACACGCCGCGGACGCGTGGCGGCGCGCCGCGCCTACGAACACCTGGGGCTGGAACCGCCCGGGGATGCGTCCCAGGACCTCTTCGAGGATCCCGCGTGACCGGCACCCTCTCCGACTACGACTACGACCTTCCTCCTAAGCTGATCGCGCAGCGACCCGCGCCGGACCGGCACGGGAGCCGGCTCCTGCTCCTCGGCCGGGACACGGGGGAGATCGCCGATCGCGACTTCCGCGAGCTGCCGTCCCTGCTAGCGGCCGGCGACCTGCTCGTCGTCAACGACACGCGCGTGCTCGCTGCGCGCTTCCTGGGCGAGAAGGCGGAGACCGGTCTCGAGGCGGAACTGCTCGTGCACGAGATCCGCGCGGGCGGCGAGGCCCTGGCGCTCGTCCGCCCCTCCCGCCGCTTCAAGCCCGGCGACCTCTTCGTGGCTCCGGGCGGGCTCAGCGTTCACATCGGGGAAGCGACGGGGGAGGGGAGCCGACGCGTGGAGCTGGTGTCCCCCGCTGGCTGGGAGGAGGCCATGGACGGCGCGGGAAGCATGCCGCTGCCGCCCTACATTGCGCGCCCGGCAGACGAGCGGGACCGGAGCGACTACCAGACCCTCTTCGCGCGCCGCGCGGGCGCCGTGGCGGCACCCACTGCGGCGCTTCACTTCAGCCCGGAGACCCTCGCGGAGCTGGAGGCGGCGGGCGTGCGCACAGCGGCGCTCACCCTGCACGTGGGGCCGGGCACCTTCCGTCCCGTGCGCGAGGAGGATCCCTCCCGGCACCGCATGCACGCGGAGCGCTACACGCTGCCCGCTGCCACGCGCAGGGCCGTGGACGAAACACGGGCCGCGGGCGGGCGCGTGATCGCCGTGGGCACCACGAGCACGCGCGCCCTGGAGACGCCGCCCGCGGATCAGTGGCGTTCCGGGGACGAACTCATCGGCGAGACGCGGCTCTTCATCCGACCGCCCTTCACTTTTCACCACACGGACGCGCTGCTCACAAACTTTCACCTGCCCCGCTCGACCCTGCTGATGCTCGTCGCGGCCTTCGCCGGCCGCGAGAGGATCCTGGCCGCCTACGCACACGCCGCGGCCGCCCGCTACCGCTTCTACTCCTACGGCGACGCCATGCTGATCCTACCGGGGGAGCTGCCGTGAAGCCCTTCTTCGAAATCCTGGCCACCGATCCGGAGAGCGGGGCGCGCGCCGGCGTCATCCACACGGACCACGGCGAGATCCCCACGCCGGTCTTCATGCCGGTGGGCACGCAGGCTAGTGTCAAGACGGTGGAGCCGGGGCGGCTCGAGGACATGGGCGCGAGCGTCATCCTGGCCAACACCTACCATCTCTACCTGCGGCCGGGCGCCGAGCTCGTCGCGGCGGCGGGCGGGATCCACCGCTTCATGGCCTGGGACCGACCCGTGCTCACCGACAGCGGCGGCTACCAGTTCTTCTCCATCTCGGAGCTGAACGAAAGGTGCGAGGACGGCGTGAGCTTCCGCTCGCACCTGGACGGCTCGTCCCACTTCCTGCGTCCCGAGGACGTCGTCGAAGTGCAGGCGCAGCTCGGCGCCGACCTCATCATGCCGCTGGACGAGTGTGTGGCCTACCCCGCCGAACACGCGTACGCGAGCGTCGCCACCGATCGCACGAGCCGCTGGGCCCGGCGCTGCCGCGACGCGCAGGGGGCCGTGTTCCAGCTAGGCGAGCACCGGCGCTTCCTCTTCGGCATCATGCAGGGCGCGAGCTTCGAGGATCTCCGCCGCCGCTCCGCAGCGGAGCTCTGCGAGCTGGACCTGCCGGGCTACGCCATTGGCGGCCTGGCGGTCGGCGAGCCCAAGCAGGCGCTGCTCGACTTGACCGAGCTCAGCGCCTCGCTCCTGCCCGCCGCGAAGCCCCGCTACCTCATGGGCGTCGGTTTCCCGGAGGACCTGATCCGCTGCGTGGCGCGGGGCGTGGACATGTTCGACTGCGTCATGCCCACCCGCAACGCGCGCAAGGGAACCCTGCTAACGCGCGCGGGGCGTCTGGTGGTCAAGAACGCAGCCTACGCGCGTGACTTCACGCCCCCCGACCCGTCCTGTGCATGTCCCACCTGCGCGCGCTTCAGCCGCGCCTACCTGCGTCATCTCTTCAACGTGGGCGAGCCTCTCGCGATGACGCTTGCCAGCGTCCACAATCTGTACTTTTATCTGGACTTGATGCGGTCGATGCGAGAGGCCATCCTGGCGGGGCGCTTCGGTGAGTTCCAGCGGGACTTCTTCGCGGACTACCGTATGGCGAGCGACTGAATCCCCGAAACCAAGGAGCGAAGCTTGATCTATCTTTTGCAGGCCCAACAGTCGGCACCGGGATGGACCGCCTGGATCCTGCCGGTGGGCATGATCGCGATCTTCTACTTCCTGATCATCCGACCTCAGCAGAAGCGGCAGAAGGCGCATCGCCAGCTGCTGGACAGCCTCACGAAGGGCGATCGCGTGGTCACGTCTGGCGGCATCCACGGCACGGTCGTTGGAATCAAGGAGGACGTCGTGGTGTTGCGCGTGGACGAGAACTGCAAGATCGAGGTCTCGCGCGCGAACGTCAACGCCGTGATGAAATGAGACCGGCGTGTCCCTCGACCTGAAGTACATCGGCAACGACATCCTGCGCCGCCGGGGCGAGCCCGTCGTGGAGTTCGGGGAGGCGCTCGAGCGCCATCTCCCCGAAATGATCGACATCATGCGGGCCGAGGGCGGCGTGGGCCTGGCTGCGCCGCAGGCGGGCATCGGCCGTCACTTCTTCATCCTCGTTGCGAACGTGGACGACGATGAGCGCGAAGAGGACGAAATCCTATTGATGGCCAACGTGGAGATCCTCGAGAGTTCGAAGCAGGAGATGGCCATCGAGGAGGGCTGCCTCTCTGTCCCCGGCCTGCGCGTCGAGCTCAGCCGCCCCGAAAGGATCCGCATCGCCTTCGACGACCTGAACGGCCAGCGCCAGGAGCTGGAGACCGGCGACATGCTCGCACGCGTGATCCAGCACGAGCTGGACCACTGCGAGGGCGTCCTCTTCATCGACCGCCTCAGCCCCGCCCGCCGCGCGGTACTCCGCAAGCGGATCGCGCAGATCGAGGCCGAACACGCTGGGGCCTGACGCCGACCTCCCGGCGCCCGGCAGCCCGCAGGCCCGCACCGGAGGAGAAGCATGGCAGGACTTCGCCTCGCCTTCATGGGCAGCCCGGACCTGGGCGTGCCCTGCCTGCGCGCCCTCCGCGATGCGGAGGACCTGGACCTCCTCTGCGCCATCACGCTTCCGGACCGTCGCCGCGGGCGCCGCGGCCGCCCCGAGCCCACTGCCATCGGCCGGGCCGCCTTGGAGCTCGACCTGCCCCTGCTCCGCTGGGAAAGGGGGGGGCGCGAGAGCGTGGAGCGCGAGCTGGCCGGGCTCGACCTGGACGCCATCGTGGTTATCGCCTTCGCGCGCATCCTGCGCCCGTCCACACTCTCGCTGCCCCGCCTCGGCTGCCTGAACCTCCACGCCTCGCTGCTGCCCTGGGGACGCGGCGCCAGCCCCATCCAGGAGACGATCTTGCGAGGGCTGCGCGTCACGGGCTGGTCAGCCCTGCTCATGGACGAGGGGCTCGATACCGGTCCGGTCCTGGGTAGCGAAGAGCTGAGCGTGGGCGAGCGCTGGACCTCGGGCGAGCTCTCCGCGGCCCTCCAGTCGTGCGCGCCGGCCTTCCTCCTGCGGACACTCAGGGCCTGGCGCGACGGCCAGCTGCAGCCCCAGAACCAGGACGAATCCGCGGCCACCATGACCCGCCGCATCCCCGCGGACGCCGGCGCGATCGACTGGTCCCTCCCCACCGCGGAACTCGACGCGCGCATCCGCGCTTACGACCCGGCTCCCGGGAGCTGGTGCCGGCGTGAGGGGGAGCGGCTCGGCGTCCACGCGGCCAAGCCCGCGGAGGCCTGGGAGGAGGCGCGGCCCGGAGAGGTCCGCGCGGGCGGCCGGCGGTTGTGCGTGGCCTGCGGCGAGGGCGCGCTGGAGCTCGTGCGGCTCCAGCCGCCTGGCAAGCGGCCCATGGCGGCGGCGGACTACCTGAACGGCCGGCCCTTTTCGCCTGGCGCCGTGTTGGAGAACGGATGAGGATTTCCCCGGCACGCGAGGCCGCCCTCGCCTTCCTGCACGAGGACCGCTGGCTGAAGGCCGGCGACTGGGACGAGCGGGTCGGGGAGCAGATCTCCCGTCATCGCCTGGACGACGCGCGCGACCGGCGGCTCTTCAGCTACCTCGTCGCCGGCTGCGTCCGCCTGCGCGGCCGCTTGGACGCGCGGCTCGTTCGGCTGACGGGTCGCCAAGACCTCGATTCTACCGTGCGCACGGCCCTGCGCCTGGCCCTCTATCAGCTCGAGGAGATGGACCGTGTGCCCGCGCACGCAGCGATCGGCGAAAGCGTCGAGTGGGTTCGCCGCCGCCGCGGCGCCCGTCTGGGCGGCTGGGTCAACGCCCAGCTGCGGCGCTGGCAACGCGAGGGCGTCCCCGGCCGGGATCCCGACCCGGAAACAGAAGCCGTGGCACACGGCCGCGACGTGCTCTCCTATCCCGAGTGGCTCGTGCGGCGCTGGCTGGCCGAGCTGGGGCAGGCGAGGGCGCTGGCCGTCATGACCGCCATGAACGAGGCCCCGGCCGCATGCTTCCGCTGGAACGCCTTGCGCCCCGGCCGCGAGGACTTCCTGACCTCGCTCCGCGCGGGGGGCATAGGCTGCGAGGAGCCCGAGGGTCTGCCCCAGGCCCTCCGCCTGCGCGGCGCCTGGCCCGGCGGCCTGAGGCCGGCCCTCGAGCGGGGCGACCTCAGCGTGCAAGACGCGTCCGCCCAGCACATCGCGCCCTTGCTCAGCGCAGGGCTCGGCGGGGACTGGGTCGATCTCTGCGCGGCGCCGGGCGGAAAGTGCACTCATCTCGCGGAGCTGACCGGGGACGAGCGGGAGATCCTGGCCATCGATCGGAGCGCCGCGCGCCTGGAGAAAGTCGTTGCCAACGCAGGGCGACTCGGCTTATCTCGCCTGCGGATCGAGGCGGGGGACGTCCTCACGCTGCCAGCTCGTCCCATGGACGGCGTCCTGCTGGACGCGCCCTGCTCCTCGCTGGGGGTGCTCGCGGCCAACCCCGACGCCCGCTGGCGCCGCTCGGAGGCTCAGGTCGCCGCGGCGGCGGCGCTGCAGGCCCGGCTCCTGGCGGCGGCGGCGCGCTGGCTAGGCCCGGGCGGGCGGCTCGTCTACTCGGTGTGCACCTTCACGCCGGAGGAGACTGCCGGTCAGCGGGAGGACTTCCTCGCCGCACACCCCGACCTGCACCTCGAGCCGATCGGCCCGGACGAGGTCCCCGCCCGCTTCCTCACGCCTGCGGGCGAGCTATTGCTCCTACCGGACCAGGACGCCGGCGGGGGCAGCTACGCATTCCGCTGCCGGCGGGAAGGAGCCGCATCGTGAAGAGAGGACTCAGCGCCGCCCTGCGTAGCCTCGCCGCCCTGAGCGGCATGGTCCTGCTGGCCCTCCTCGGCGTCTGGGTGGCCAATCGCTGGATCCTCCCCCATAGCGTCGGCAGTGGCAGCAGCTTCTCCATGCTTCCCTTACAGGGTAGTTCGCGCGAGGAGGTCTACGAGCTCTGCGCCGAGCGGGGACTGATCGTCAGTGAGCGATCGGCCGAATACGACGCCTCGTTGCCGAGCGGATATCTGCTGCGGCAGATCCCGCGCGCCGGCACGCAGGTGAAGCCCGGCCGCCGGATCACGGTGGTCTTCTCGGCTGGGCCGCGCATGGTGGCCCTGCCCGAGCTGCGGGGTGTGAGCGAGCGGCAGGCGCGCCTCAGCCTGGAGGACCTCGGCCTGATTCCCGGCGATGTCCTGCGCTGCGCCGGGGCGGAGGCCGCGGGCGGCGTGCTCGGTAGCCGTCCGGGCCCCGGGACGCGGGTCCCGGTGGGGGGACGCGTGGACCTGCTGCTCAGCACGGGGCCGGCCGGGGAGATCTACCTGGTGCCGGATCTGCGGCGCCGCAATCTGGACGCCGCCGTCGCCCTGCTCGAGTCGAGCGGCCTGCCGGAGCCGCGGGTACGCTACCGCACGGCCCGGGCCGCGGCGGGCACGATCCTGGAGCAGCTTCCGCCGGCGGGGAGCCGGCTAGAAAGGGGGAGAACGCTTGAGCTGGTGGTCGTTTCTGGAGCGAGGTAGCGCGAACCTGGCGCCGTCGATCCTCGGGGGGGATTTGAGCCGCCTGGCAGAGGAGCTGCGAGACGTGGAAGCCGCGGGTGCCGATCTGCACCACCTGGACGTGATGGACGGGCACTTCGTGCCCAACCTGAGCTTCGGCCCGGAGGTCTGCGCGGCCATCGCGAAGGCGGCGACCCTGCCGCTGGACTGCCACCTGATGATCGAGAACCCGGACGCGGTCCTCGAGGAGTACCGCGAGGCGGGCTGCCACGGTCTGACCGTGCACCGGGAGGCCCTGGCCGATCCACTGCCCGTGCTGAAGCGTATCCGCTCCCTCGGCGCCAGGGCCGGACTCGCCCTGAATCCGGCCACGCCCCTGCCTCCGCCGGGGCCGATCTGGGAGCAGCTCGACCTCCTGCTGATCATGAGCGTCCAGCCCGGATACTGCGGGCAGGATTTCCAGCCGGCGGTCCTGCCGAAGCTCGCGGCCGCGAAGAGCCTGCGCGAGGAGGGGGGCCTGGACTTCGCCCTCTCCGTGGACGGCGGAGTGACGGGGGCGCGAGCGCCCGAGCTGCGCCGGGCCGGCGCTGACATCCTCGTGGCTGCCAGCGCGATTTTCGGCGCGGGGGACCGAAAGGCGGCCGTTTCCAGCTTCCGCCAGGCCCTGGGGGGGGACTGAGCCGGCGCCCGGGAAAGAGTCGCTGCGGGGCTTGCCAGTCCCTTTAAGTTCTGCTATATTGCCGACTTCGTGCTTGCGAGGGCCGACCGCCCGGCATCTCCCCGGAGGCATCTTGTTCCAGAAGCTCAGCGACAGGTTGGAGTCTGTCTTTTCCACCCTGCGCGGCAAGGGACACCTCCGGGAGCGAGACGTCGAAGAGGCCATGCGCGAGGTGCGTCGCGCGCTGCTGGAGGCCGACGTGCAGTTCGGCGTGGCGCGCGAGTTCGTGGCCCGCGTGAAAGAGGCGGCGGTCGGCGAGGAGGTCCTGGGCAAGCTGAGCGCCGCGGACCAGGTCGTCGGCATCGTCCATCGGGAGATGGTCCGGCTCCTGGGCGAGAGCCACGCGGAGCTCACACTACGGACGAGCCCGGTGGCGACGGTGATGCTCGTGGGGCTCCAGGGCTCCGGCAAGACGAGCTTCGCCGCGAAGCTGGCCGGGCACATGAGGCGGAAGGGGCGCAGGCCGCTCCTGGTCGGGGCCGACATCTACCGCCCCGCCGCCATGGACCAGCTCGAGGTCCTCGGTCGCCAGATCGACGTGCCGGTGCATCTGGACCGGGACGAGCGGGACGTGCGGGCCATCGCCGAGGCCGGCAGGCGTCGCGCCCGCGAGGAGCTGAAGGACCTCTGCATCCTCGACACGGCGGGCCGCCTGCACGTGGACGAGGAGATGATGGCCGAGCTGGAGCGCGTCAGCGAGGCGCTCGAGCCGGACGAGATCCTGCTCGTGGTGGACGCCATGACGGGACAGGAAGCCGTGCGCGTCGCGAGCGAGTTCAAGAGCCGCCTGCCGCTGAGCGGCGTGCTGCTCAGCAAGCTCGACGGCGATGCCCGCGGCGGCGCCGCGCTGTCGGTGCGCGCGGCGACGGGCCTGCCGATCAAGTACGCGGGCGTCGGGGAGACGGTGGGGGACATCGAGCCCTTCCACCCCGACCGCATGGCGGGCCGCATCCTCGGCATGGGAGACGTGCTCTCCCTGGTCGAGAAGGTCCAGCAGGATCACGACGCCGAGGAGGCGCAGCAGCTCGAGAAGCGCTTCCGCAGCGGTGGCCTGACGCTGGAGGACATGCTCGCCCAGATCGAGAAGATCCAGAAGATGGGATCTCTGGGCAAGCTGATGAACATGCTGCCGGGCGTCGGCAAGCTTGCGGCGCAGGGGATCGAGCCGGACGAGCGCGAGCTCGTGCGTGTGCGAGCGATCATCCAGTCGATGACTCGGAAAGAGCGCCGCCGGCCCGAGGTTATCGACGGCAGCCGCCGCAAGCGCATCGCGCGCGGCAGCGGCACGACGGTGCAAGAGATCAATCGCCTGCTGAAGCAGTACGGCGAGATGAAGAAGATGATGAAGGGCCTGGCCAAGATGAAGAAGAAGGGCCGGGTCCCGGAAATGTTCCGCGGGGGCATTCCCTAGCGAACCGGAGGTAAGGCTCCTTGTCCACGAAGATCCGACTGATGCGCCTGGGTGCGATGAAGCGTCCCTTCTACCGCCTGGTCGTGGTCGACTCCCGGAACCGCCGGGACGGCCGCTACATCGAGAACCTGGGAACCTACAATCCCATCCCCAAGGCCGCCGAGGTCAAGCTGAAGGACGACCGCATCCTGCACTGGCTGGGCGAGGGCGTCCAGCTCAGCGGCACGGCCGAAAGCCTCATCCGCGACGCGGGGCTGCTGGAGAAGTATCGCCTGATCAAGGCGGGCGCGAGCCCCGAGGAGCTCGATGACAAGCTGGCTGAGTGGAAGGCCAAGCAGCCGCAAGCCGCCGGTGACAAGCTGAGCCGCGCGGAGAAGAAGGCGAAGAAGAAGGAAGATGCGCGGGACGCCGAGGCGAGCGCCAAGGCCGAGGCGGCAGTAGCCGAAGCCGCCCCGAGCGAGGGCGACGCGGAGGCTCCGGCGGAGGAGGCCGGCGAGACGGCGGCCGAAGAGAGCACGGAGGCCTGAGCTTGGAGAAACTGCTGCGCTATGTGGCCGACTCCCTCGTGGAGCAGCCCGACGTGGTTCGCATCGAGATCGAGGAGACGGACGAAGAGCGTGTCTACACGGTCCTCGTGGCGCCCGAGGATCTCGGCCGCCTCATTGGCCGGCACGGGAAGACCGCCGAAGCTCTGCGTACCCTGCTCACGGCCATGAACCGCCGTGGGGAACGCAAGCCGACGCTGCGCATCCGGGAACTCGCTTGACCGCTGCGTCACGTATCGAGCTGGGCCGCTTCGTCAAGCCGGTGGGCATCAAGGGAGAGGTGAAGCTCCTGCCCTCGGCCGACTACTGGTCAGGCTGCCTGGATTCCGAGCGTCTCGAACTTGAGAGTTCGGGCCAGCGCAGGCCAGTCCGCGTCACGGGCAGCCGGCCGGCCGGGGATTGCGTGGTCCTGCGCCTCGACGGCGTCACAGGCCGAGACGGCGCGGAGAGTTTGCGCGACGCGCTGCTGGTCCTGAGCGGGGAGCCGGACGTCGCGCTCCCGGAGACGCCGCGGCCCTTCCAGGTGATCGGCCTGGAGGTCCGGCAGGTGGGGGGAGAGTACCTGGGCACGGTGAGCGATCTGCTGCCGAAGCCTGGACAGTCCCTCCTCTGCGTGCGGGGGGAGCAGAAGGAGTTCCAGATTCCCTTCGTTGAGCCGATCCTGCGGCGCATCGACTGGGAAGAACGGCTCATCGAGATCGACGCCCCGGAGGGGCTCCTCGATCTCTGAGAAAGGGGGCGCCATGATCATCAACGTGGTCACCCTCTTTCCGGACTTCCTGCGCGCCGCCACGCGCGTGGGAATCCTGGAACGGGCCGTCGATCGGGAGGTGGTGGACTACCGTTTCGTCAGTCCCCGCGACTTCGCAGGTGACAAGCACGGAACGGTGGACGACTACCCCTACGGCGGCGACCCGGGAATGATCATGATGGCGCCGCCGCTGGTCGCGGCCATCGAGTCGGTTCTCGAGCGGAGCGTGCATCCCGGTCACCCGGTGATCCTGCTTTCGCCGCGGGGCAGGCCCTTCGACCAGGAACGGGCGCGGCGCCTGAGCCAGGAGAGCGAGTTCACGCTGATCTGCGGACGCTACAAGGGCGTGGACGAGCGGGTGCGCGAGCTGGTGGTGAGCGAGGAGATCTCGGCGGGGGACTTCGTCCTCAGCGGGGGCGAGCCCGCGGCCGTGTGCGTGATCGACGCAGTCGTGCGTCTCCTCGCCGACGTGATGAGCGACCTGGAGTCCGCCGAGACGGACTCCTTCGGCGATGACAAGGAGGGGCTGCTCGACTGGCCCCACTACACGCGTCCGGAAACGTATCGCGAACTGACGGTCCCCGAGGTGCTCAAGAGCGGGAACCACGCGAAGATCAGCCAGTGGCGCCGGGAGCAGTCGCTGCGACTCACGCAGGAACGGCGGCCAGACCTCTGGCAACGATGGAAACGAAAAGGTCGCCCCGAAGGGGCGGAAGGCTAGACCGGTGGAGGTTGGCGATGAACATCGTCGATAGCATCAGCAATCAGCAAGTGAAAGACGGGATCCCCGACTTCAACGTGGGTGACACGATTCGTTTCCGGGTCAAGGTGGTCGAGGGCGACAAGGAGCGCTTTCAGCCTTTCCAGGGCACGGTCATCCGCAAGCAGGGCAGCGGCGGCGAGGAGACCTTCACCGTGCGCAAGGTCTCGGGCAACATCGGCGTGGAGCGGGTCTTCCCCATGCACAGTCCCAACCTGAGCAACTTCCAGGTGCTCAGCCGGGGCAAGGTGCGCCGCTCGAGGCTCTACTACCTGCGCAAGCTCAGCGGCAAGAAGGCCCGCATTACCAGCCGCCGCGACTTCACACCGGACAGCGAGAAGAGTTAAGCGCGTGGACAGCGCGGGGGATCGAGACCGGGGACCACAAGGGGCCCCGGTCTCTCTGCTATGGGATCCGGTCGCGTTCCGGTCCGCCTCTCTCGAAGCGCAGCGTGCCGCACTCGCAGAGCTGGCCGGCGATGAGCTCGAACCCTGGCTGGAGCGCCTCGCGGGGGACCCGCGGCTCGGGCGCCAGCGCCTGGCATCGAGCTTGCGCCGGCGCGAGGAAAGACGCCAGCGCCGCGAAGCGCGCTGGGCCGAGCTCTCGGACTTCGACCGCGAGGCCGCGGGCGGCAAGCTGCTGGCCGGCGTGGACGAGGTGGGCCGCGGCCCGCTAGCAGGTCCCGTCACCGCCGCCGCGCTCATCCTGCCCCAGGGCTACCATGCACCGGGTCTCGACGACTCCAAGCGGCTGAGTCCCGCGCAACGGGAAGAGTGGTCCCGGCATCTGAAGCGCGACGCGCTGGCCTGGGGTGTCGGGGATGTCGCCGCCGCGGACATCGATCGGCTCGGCATCCGCGAGGCCGTCTTCACTGCCATGGCTCTCGCCCTGCGCGGCCTGGAGACGAAGCCGGAGCGTATCCTGATCGATGGCTCCGACCTGCCACGCGGCGCGCGCATCTCGCGCGCGGTGGTCGGCGGTGACCGCCGCAGCCTGTCGATCGCGGGCGCGTCGGTTCTCGCCAAGGTACACCGCGACGAGATCATGCGCGGCGAGGACGAGCGCTGGCCCGGCTACGGCTTCGCTCGTCACAAGGGCTACGGCAGCGCCGCCCATTGCGAGGCCCTCCAGAGACTGGGACCCTGTCCCCTACATCGCCGGAGCTTCTGTGGACGCTGCCTCGCCAAGCGGGAAGGGGCGCGTGGCGCTGGGTCGTCTGGGTGAGGATCTGGCTGCCTCCTTCCTGCACCTCGTTGGCCTGACCTTGCTCGAGCGCAACCTTCGTGTGGGCCAGAAAGAGATTGACCTGCTCATGCGGGACGGGGATTGTCTCGTCTTCGTGGAGGTGCGCCTGCGGCGCTCGCGCCGCTACGGCAGCGCACTGGAGAGCGTCACCCGGCGGAAAGTGGAGAGGCTGCGCGCAGCGCTGCGCGAGGACGTCTGGCGCCGCGGCTGGCGGGGGCCCTACCGACTCGATCTCGTGACCCTGGACCTCGCCCCCGGCCGGCGGGGCCTGGCCCTGGAGCACTACCGCGGGCTCTAGCGGCTGCTTGCCGCCTGCTAGCTGTTCACGGGCCTCGAGCGGAAGGATCGCGGTGGAGCAAGCGCTCGCTCTGGTCATCGCCCTACTCGTCTCCCTCGCGGGCGGGCGCATTGCCATCGCGCTCGCCGGACGCCTGCGCTACCTGGACCACCCGGGCCATCGCAAGCTCCAGGAGCGGCCGGTGCCCCTGATGGGGGGACTGGCCATCCTGCTCGGCGTGTTAGCGGGCGTCGGCGTGCTCTGGCCGCGCGTGGAGCTGTCCCCGCTTCTCGTGAGCGGGATCAGCTCCTCCGGGTTCCTCCTCCTACGCTGGCTCGGCGCCGGCGCCTGGCTCGTGCTGATCGGCCTCGTGGACGACCGTCGTGGCCTGGGACCCGGACTCCGCCTGCTGGCCCAGGCGCTCGCGGTCCTGCTCTTTTCCCCCGAGCTCGCAGCTTGGCTCGAGCCCGCCTGGCTGGGTTTTCCCCTGGGCGTGCTCTGGCTGCTGGGCTTGATCAACTCCCTCAACTTCCTGGACAACATGGACGCCGCCGCCGGCAGCACTTCTTTCTGGACCGCCCTGGCCCTCGCCGCGCCGCTCGTCTGGGCCGGGCAGATGCCACTGGCCTACGCGCAGCTCGTCCTGGCCAGCGCCCTGCTGGGCTTCCTCTGGTGGAATCGGCCGCCCGCCCGGCTCTACATGGGCGACGCCGGCTCGACCTTCCTGGGCCTCAGCCTCGGCCTCTTCTCTCTCCTACTAGTGCCGAAGGCGGGGCTGGACCCCTGGCTGGCGCCGCTGCTGCTCGCGCTGCCCCTCTACGACACGGGCACGGTGTTCTGGATCCGCTGGCGGGAAGGGCGACCACTCTGGGTCGGCGACCGCCGGCACGCCACCCACAGGATGCTCGCGCGCGGCGCCAGCACCGGCCGCACGGTCGCCACGCTGAACCTCTGGACCCTCGCCGCCGCGGCGCTGGCGCTGCTGCTGCACAGGCTGGGCAGAATGGGATGGCCGGCGCTTCTGCTGGGAGCGCTGATCGCTGTCGGGCTCTTCGTATGGGAGCGTAGGAGGGAAGGGAAGGAAGCGAGCACGCTCGGCTCGACGGGGGAAGCGGGATCGGCGGATGTCGCGAAGGAAGAGGCGTCGCGCTAGCGCTCAGAGCACTTCCTCGTCATCTTCGATCTCCTCGAGGATGTCGTCGTACTCGTCCTCGTCCAACGTAGCCACGTCGTCGGACTCCTCCCAGGTCTCGTCCTCATCGACCTCGATTCGGCCCTCGCCCAGGCAGAACGGGCATTCGTCGTCCTCGATGGTGCCGGTGCCGGCGCACTCCTCACAGACAACAGTCTTCTTTTTTCCACTCATTGCCGCTCGACCACTGGTTGCTGAACCCAGCCCCGGTTTCCGCGCCTCTCAATCGCGGTCCTGAGCGAAAAAAATCTTAGCGAGGGCACAAACAGTGTCAAGAGCAAAGCGTGACCGGCGAGGACGGATTCGCGGGATGCCGACAAGCACCTTGACAGCGAGCGATCGGGGAACACGGCCGGACACGCCCCCGCGCGCGGCCCCGGCCTTGCGACGGCGCCCTCGGAAGGAGGCCCGATGCACTGTCACTGGCTCAGCGGCAGCCTGCGCGGCGTCGAGGGGGCGGCCGTGCGCGTGGAGGTCCAGATGGCGCGCGGCCTGCCGGGGCTCTGCCTCGTGGGGCTGGCCGGGGCGGCTACGCGGGAGAGCCGTGAACGGGTGCTCGGCGCCATGCGGGAGACGGGCTGCGAGGTGCCCGCCGGCCGTGTCACCGTGAACCTGGCGCCGGCCGAGGAGCCCAAGGAGGGCTCGGCCTTCGATCTCGCCATGGCGCTCGGCCTGCTGGAGGTGTCCGGACAGATCCGGCCGCGGCGCGGGCGGGACTGGTGGCTGCTCGGCGAGCTGGCGCTCGACGGCAAGCTCCTACCCGTGCGTGGCGCCCTCGCGCTGGGCCTGGCCGCGCAGAAGGCCGGCGCCCGGGGTCTCATCCTGCCGCCGGGCAACGCGGCGGAGGCCCGTATCCTGGATGGGCTGGAGCTCGGGCTGCTCTCCTCGCTCGCCGAGGCGATCGCGTGGGCGGAGGGCAGGGCGGAGGCCGCGCAGGCCGCCGAGCCCGAAGCGTCCCGGCACCCCGAGGCGTCTCGCGCGGCCCTCGACTTCGCCGAGGTTGAGGGTCTGCCGCGGGTCAAGCGGGCGCTGGAGGTGGCGGCCGCCGGATCGCACAACCTGCTCCTGATGGGCTCTCCGGGTAACGGCAAATCGCTCATGGCCCGGGTACTCGCCGACATCCTTCCCCCGCTCGGCGAGACGGAGCGGCGCGAAGTGATGGCGATCCGCTCCGTGGCCGGGCTCGTGGTCGACGGCTCGAGGCGACGGCCCTTCCGAGCGCCTCACCACACGGTGAGCGTGGCCGGTTTCCTCGGCAGTCTCTCCCGCGATGGCGGACCCGGTGAGATCACTCTGGCCCATCGTGGCCTACTCTTCCTCGACGAGCTGCCCGAGTTCAATCGCGCCGTGCGCGAGGCCCTGCGCGAACCGCTGGAGGAGGGGGAGCTCGTGATGAGCCGCGGGGCGGGTTCCCTACGCTGGCCGGCCCGCTTCCAGCTCGTCGCGGCCATGAATCCCTGTCCCTGCGGCCAGTCCCTGCGCGGGGAGGAACACTGCCGCTGCACGCCCGCCCAGGTGCGCGGATACTTTGCGCGCATCTCCGGCCCGCTGCTCGACCGCATGGATCTCCTCGTCGAGGTCCCGCTCTGGCGGGCCAGCCGTGCCGAGGTGGGCGGCGAGGGGAGCGAGGCCGTCCGCGAGCGCGTGACCCGTGCCCGGGACCTCTTGCGGGGAAGCGCTGCACCGGCCCTTGCGGACCCGGATGCCGTCTGGCTCGACGGGCAGCTCGAGCGTGCGGGTGCCAGTTTCCGCACGAGGCAGAAGCTGCGTCGCGTGGCCCGCACCCTGGCGGTCCTGGCGGGCCGCGACGCCGTCCGGAGGCGGGATCTGATCGAGGCGCTGGAGCTGGGCCTGGGTCTGAGGCGGCGCCTCGAGAGGGTCGGTCCGTGACGCTGCCGTGACATGCCGGATCGAGATATCCTCTAGCTTCTCATGCCCTTAGCGCGTTTCGCCCAGAAGCTGGTCGTTGCGGAGATCGGGCCTCCTTTGTTATCCTTATAGGCAGCCGATCGATTTCGGACTGCACATCACCGAACATTGAGCGGAATTTCCGGGCTGAGCCGGGAGGAATGGCCGGACCGATGCGATTCTGGACGTGGATTCCTCTGTTTTTCCTGATGCAGTACAGCTACTGCGGTCAGGAAAACCCCTACATCCCCGAGCCCGGGGTCCTCACCGTGAGTGTGGAGCTCAGCGGCGGCCAAGCCGTCGACGGCGTCGCGGTGCGCGTGCAGCACGGTCTGGAGGTCCTCACCGGCACGACGCCGGCGGTCTTCGAGATCCCCGCGAACATGGACGCGTCCGTCCGTGTGAGTCGCGAAGCCTGGCGCTTTCTTCCCGCTGACACGACCGTCAGCTTCGGGGACGGCGACGACGTCTCGCTGGTCTTCCTGGGCATACCCCCTGGCGAGCTGCTCGTGGAGGCGAAGGAGCTTGGCACGGGGGAGCCGGTGGAGGGCGCCCTCGTCTACCTGGACGACGAGCTGCAGGCGGAGCCGGCGCCCCAGACACTGGTCGTCAGCTCGGGCGAGGCGCACACCCTGAGCGTAGAGCGCCTGGGTTGGACCTTCACACCTGTTGACACCAGCGTGATACTCGAACCCGACGCCCAGGAGACAGTCACCTTCTGGGGAGAGCCGCCCGCGTCGGCGCCCGCGCTGCTCACGGTGGAGACCGCGGACGAGTTGGGCGCGCCCTTGCCGGGCGCAGAGATTCTCGTGAACGGCGTGCCGCAGGCAGAGACGACGCCCGCCACGCTGGAGCTGCCCTCGGAGCTGGAGTTGACGCTCTCGGTGGCCCTCGACGGCTGGGACTTCACACCCGCGGACACGAGCTTTGTGTTGATGCCCGAAGCCGAGGAGACCCTGACCTTTAGCGGTTCCGAGCTCGTCCTGGCCCAGCGCGTCGTCCTCACCGAGGACTTCTCGAACATAAACTGCACCGGCTGCCCCCAGGCCGACTCCACCATGCAGTGGGCGGTGGGGCAGGCCTCGGGACCGGTGGTCTCGATCGCCTTCCACGGCAACTGGCCCGCGCCCTTCGACCCCTTCTTTCTCTACAACCCGAACGTGCACTATCAGCGTGTCGTGGACTTCTACGACTTCACTGCACTACCCCAGATCGGTGTGGATGGCGAAGTGATGTCCGATCCCTTCGACGGGGCGGAGATGCTCTCCACCATCGAGACGCGCCTGGCCCTGGAACCGCGCGTGCAGATGGCGCTGGAGCGCACGGACGACGCGGGTACCATCACGGTCTCGGTCAGTGGCGATGTCTTGGCCGACCCTGGCGCCGGCCCCTGGCGCCTCTATCTCGTGCTCTACGAGACCGAGGTGCACTTCGAGGGCGGTAACAACGGACAGACCGAATTCCACCACCGCGTCCGCCACATGAACCTGGACGGGGGCGTACTCGGGACGCCCGTGGAGCTGCCGCTCGGCGGCAGCTTCGAGGGCAGCGCCCCCTTCGATCCCGACTATGGAATCGTCGTCGCCGAGAACCTGCGGGCGATGGCCTTCATTCAGCACAGCGACAGCAAGGAGATCCTGGAAGCTGTCGTGGAATCCGACGGAGGTTCCTGATCATGCGGAAGATCACCCTGGCCCTGTTTCTCGTCCTGGCCTGTAGCCTGCCCGCTCAAGCGACGTTCGACTTCGAGTTCGTCGCTATCGAGGAGCAGGTCCAGATCGGCGGGCAGTTCGCCTACATCGAGTTCCTCTGCGAGCTCACCAACCTGGGCGACGAGCGCGACAACTTCCACATCAACAAGACGGAGATCCTGGCCGGCCCCGTTTGGAGCGCGTCGATCTGCGTAGGAGGGTTCTGTTACGCGCCCTTCATCAACGATGTAGACACGGGGGACGTGGATCCCGGCGCCTCGATCGAAGTCCGCCTGGACATGGCGATCGGCATGGAGGTCGGCACGAGCTTCGCCACCTTGACCATCAACAGCCTCGGCGATCCCGGCATCGTCCACGCCCTGGACTTCACCGCGATTCATGAGGACTGCGACCTCCTCCTCGTGGACGACGCGGCGAAGGCTGAGAACCTCTGGCTCGACGTGCCGGACGCCTTCGAGGGCAAGGCCGTGGGCGTCTGGCCCCGCCGCGACGCCGAGCCGGACCTGGAAGACCTCCAGACCTTCCCCATGACCTTCTGGCTCTGCGGCGACACGCTGCCCACCCTTGTGGAGAGCGATCGCTTCCTCCTCGAGCTGTATCTGGCCGCCGCCGGACCGCTGGCGATCTCCGGTCAGGACATCGCCTACGACCTGAACGATCCCGGTAGCGCCAACTCCGACGCCGGGACGATCGCCTGGTTCGAGGACGTGCTGGGCCTCGACTACCGCGGCGACGACGGCGGTCTGCTCGTCGACGGCCGGTCGGGCGACTACCTCGGCGAGGGCCTCACGTTCATTCTGGACGGCAACCAGACTGACCCCGACATCATCGGCGTTGTCACGGGCGACCCCGTATCCACCTCCTTCGTCGTCTCGGATGGACGTGACGAGCCGCAAATACTGGGCGTCACCCGGGGCGGCTCGGTCCGCATGATCTACCTCGGCTTCGGCCTGGAGGGCACCGGCGACGACATGTCCACGATCGCGTCCCGCTGCTGCGACATCCTCGCGGGACCGACGGCGGCGGAGGGCGCGCAGGCGCCGGCGAGCCTGGAGTTGGGGAGCAACTACCCCAATCCCTTCAACCCGAAGACCACGCTGCGCTTCTCCGCCCCCGCGGCAGGCGTGGCCGGCATCGAGGTGCTGGACCTGCGCGGCCGGCGCGTTAGCGAGTTCTCCGTGATGGCACGGGTGGGTACGAACGAGGTACCCTTCCTGGCGACCGACGCGGCCGGGCACGAACTGCCCAGCGGTGTCTACCTCTACCGGATCACGCTGGGCGGGGAGACCGCCGGCGGAAAGATGACGCTGCTCAAGTAGCCATGCTTCATGGCCAGTAAGATCGCAGCCGAGCGAAAGGATTTGCGCATGAGCTGGAGGAGCCTCCTGGGCCTCGGACTGGCCCTGCTGATCGCGAGCAGCGCGCTGGCGGCCCCGAAGAAGCTGCCGGGATTCACCCTGACCGACCTGGAGGGCAAGCGGCACAAGTCAGTGGAGCTGATCGGGGACGGCCCCGTGCTCTTCAACTTCTGGGCGACCTGGTGCAAACCCTGCCTGGCCGAACAGCCCAAGCTGAAGCTGTTCCACGAGGAGTGGAAGGACGAGGGTTTCCAGGTCGTCTCCGTGAGCATCGACGACCCCCGCACCCAGAAGCAGGTGGCGCCCTTCGTGCACCGCCACAAGATCGAGTTCCCCGTCTACCTGGATCCCAACCAGGAGGCCTACCGGCGCCTGGGCGGCCGCGCCGTACCCTTCAACGTGCTCGTGGGCACCGGCGGAGAGATCCTCAAGGTCAGCATGGGCTTCAAGGAGAAGGACGCCGAGGCCTGGGCGGAGCTGATCGCGACGGATCGCGAGCTGCACCCGCGGCCGACCGAGGCCAGTGGGGAGGAGAAGGGTGAATAGAGCTCTGGCCCTGGCGGGCCTGCTCTGCTTGATCGCTGCGACCACCGGCGCCCAGGAGATCTATCTGCAGGCGCAGAACCACCTCGAGCTCAGCCACGACACCGAGACCGAGCAGGACATCTTCGAGGACTGGTTCGACGTCGACCTCTACGGCGACGGCTTCCTGCTGGGCCTGCGCTACTCCTCCTTCGCTCCGCCCGATCCCATCGTGTCCAGCGACCGGGAGTCCAGCGAGGGGATCACCCATCGCTTCGGCGAGGTGGAGCTGGGTGACACGCGCCTGCGCGCGGGCACCTTCACGCGGCTCTTCGGGCGCGGACTCGTCCTGCGTAGCTTCGAGAACCGCGACCTCCGCATCGACACCAACCTCGACGGTTTCCTCATCGAGCATCACGGTGATTGGTGGCAGGGCACGCTGCTCAGCGGCCGCACGGAGTCGGGTCAGATGGAGACCGGCGAGCGCCAGCGGGACAACCGTTTCAGCGGCACCGACCTCGCCGTGGATTACGGCGCGCTCCAGGTCGGAAGCTCCTTCCTCGCCCTCGAGCGACCGGACTCGCCCGCGCGACCCGAGTTCCATGGCCTGCGCGCGAGCCTCGTGGACGGCCCCCTGCGCGTCGACTGGGAGGGCATGCGTCACCTGCCCGGCGACGGCCGCGAGAGCGGCCTCGGCCAGGTTGTGGAGCTTTCCTATCTGCTCGGCCCCATCGGTCTCTACGGCGGCTACAAGTACTACCGCGACGCCGCGGTGCTGACCCACGACCAGAAGCTGATGAACCAGCCGCCCGTGCTCATCCACGACCAGAGGGCCACGTTGCTCAACCGCCACCCGCACCAGCTCGACCCCAACGACGAGAAGGGCCTGCTCGCCGACGTCTCCCTCAGCACGCCGCTGGGCGAGTTCCTGGTCTCCTACGCGGAGACCCGGCACATCGACGAAGAAATGGGCGGCAACGACTACCGCGAGGGCTTCGTCGAGTGGGACGGACACGATGTTTTCGGGCTCGAGTCGATGCACGTCATCGTCGACTACCAGAAGGTGCCCTTCCTCGACGCCAGCGATTTCGACCATCCCCACTGGGTCTGGGACTACTTCCTGACGAGTTCTGTGGACGTCCGCATTGCCGTGGCCGGCGGGGCCGCGATCGCCATCTGGGAGCACCAGCACAAGTCAGCCGAGCACGTGGGCGACTTCGACGACGACCTCGTCTCCCTCGAGTACGAGGCGCCGGGCGGCTGGTCGCTGTCCTTCCTCGCCGAGTACGTGAACTGGTCGCGCGAGCAACAGATCATCGAGCAGCAGGAAGGCGAGCGGAAGACCTGGCTCGGCGCGCAGCTGGCGGCGCCGCTCGGGGATCACCACGAGGCGCGGCTCTTCGTGGGCGGACGCCGCGAGGGCTTCATCTGCGTCGGCGGCGTCTGCCGCTTCGAGCCCGCCTTCGATGGCGTGGAGCTGACGCTCCTCAGCCGTTTCTGATTCGACTGCCTGGAAGCAGGTCGATATGGAAAGACGCTCCGGCGATGGATCGCCGGAGCGTCTTGTCGTTGTGGCCGAGCACCGAGCGCGACGAAGGGCGCGATCAGCGTAGCAGCGTGATCCTGTGGCCGGGCATCTTCTCGCCGTCGACCACGAGCAGGCTCATGTACTGGCCCGCCACCACGTCGCGGCCCGCCTCGTCGCGGCCGTCCCACACGAGCTCGTGCGAACCCGTGTCGATCCTTCCCTGCTCGAGGCGGCGGACGAGCCGGCCCCGCAGGTCGTAGATCTCGAGACTCACCGACGCGGCCCGCGGGAGGGCGAAGCCCAGGTGCGTGTCGCCACGGCTGGGGTTGGGGAAAGCCTCGCGCACCCTCGCCGGCCATGCGCTCGCGACCGGGGGCAGGCCTGTAAGGTCCACGGTGAAGTTCGCGATCCAGGTGTTCCAGGAACCGCTGCCTGTCGCGTACTCGTGGATCATCCAGAACTTCGTCCAGTCGCTCGGGTCCACCACGGCCGCGCTATAGTCGCCCCAGCGGTTGCCGGAATAGGTGAAGTCGCTCGTCTTCAGGAAGACGGGATCGCCCATCGTGCCGAGGGGATCGGTCGCCATACGCGCGCTGCGCACCATGGAGTAGCGGTCGTTGGTCGAGGAGTATGCGTAGCACATGGCCGCATCGCCCCACTGGTTCACGGTGATGGAGTTGAACGTGGCGTAACCGGTGCCGTTCGGCTGCTCTTCGCCCGACTGGCGGAGCGAGGGCGTGCCGGAGTCGGGCCAGCCGTTCATCTCGATCTCGTACCAGCGGGACACGGTCTCGTTGGCGCCCGAGTAAGGCCGGATGTGGTGGCAGGCCCAGAGCGAGCCATCGCGGTAGACGCAGCTCCAGAAGCGCGCCTCGAAGGTCTCCACGACGGCCGAGGTGCCGTAGGAGCGCGCGTCGGCCGGCTGCCAGTAGGTCGGCACGCTCAAGGTCGTGTCGACGAGGTAGGGCGAGCCGAGCGGGTCCATGATCGCGTAGAGGTAGATCTGGCTCGACGAGTAGGATTCGGGAGCCCAGATCATGTACATGGGCGGCGCGGTGTCGTACATGACCGGGATGCCGAGGGACTGCCTGCCGGTCATCAGGTGGTGCGTGGTCACGGCGCTGCCGCCACCGAGCACCGAGCTCTTGTCGATGATGTAGACCAGGTACTTGTCCGGCCCGAAGAAGTCGGCCGTGAGGTAGATGGCCTGCTCGTCCACCGCGATGTTGGGCGAGTCGATGTCGTTGTCCGAAATCGATGTGACGTCCAGGCGGTACTTGTACCAGACGCCGGTGGGATCCGAGCTCGCCGAGACGCCGATCAGGAAGTAGGAGTGGTTGTCGGTGCCGCGCTCGTTGGCCATCGCGATGAAGCGGTCCGCGTGGGGGTCGTAGATGACCTCCGGGTCGAAGACGAACCAGGTCGCTCCTTCCGAACCCCAGAAGCCGCCGGAGCCGGAGATGTCGTCGAACCAGAGCTGCGTGCCACTCTTGTCGAAGGCGGCGAGCCCACCGTTGACCGTCGCCATGAGGTGGTTCGGGCCGGCGGCCATGTGGGGATCGGGCGGCGTCCAGCCGGTGTTGGTGATCGCCGTCCAGCCCTCGTCGCGCTCGCTGCTGCCCGGGAAGTAGGGCTCGGTCTCCACGCCGGCGTCGATGTTCTCGGGATCGAAGACCGGCGGCTGATAGGGTGTCGCGATGGCCGGCGCCGCCGAGCTCGGGCGGCGGCTCAGACGATTCGCGAGAGAGGCGAGTGCGAGACGGCCCCGCATCAGCAGGCGCGCGCCGAGCCTCTCGGGCATGGGGCGCAGCATTGTGAGGTTGGCGGCGCTGGCGTCGCCCTGGCCGGAGTCGCCGTCCCAGGCGACGGCCAGGGTGCCGTCATCCGCCATGGCCAGGCGTCGGCTGCCCGAGGCCGTGGCCAGGCCCTGCCAGCCTTCCGTGTGCTCGTTGACGCGGAAGGGGGAGCCCAGTCGCCGGCCCTCCGCGTCCATCAACAGGGCATGGATGTCCGCATCCTCGCCGCCGGCGGAGACCTGGTTCCAGGCGAAGGCGAGGCGCTCGTCGCTGCCCCAGGCCACGGCGCAGCCGCTCTGCCAGCCGGAAAGCTCCGGGGAGAGCTCGAAGCTGCCGTCGAGAGGATCGCCGTGAGCGCTGTACAGGCGCGCGCGCGCGCGCGTGTGCTGGCCGTCCGGCTGCTGCCAGGCGACGGCGAATGCTCCGCCGGGCGCCACGTCGAGGCTGGGCTCGAAGCCGCCGGCCGCGACGAAGAATTCTTCACCGCGCGCGCTGCCATCGCGATGGAAGCGGCGGGCCAGGATACCGGCGAGGCTGCCATCGGTCAGCTCGCGGGTCCAGGCCACGACGAAGTCGCCGTTGCCAGCCGCGGCCACGCTCGGCACGCGGTCCCGGGCGCCCGAGACCGGCGAGATCGCGAACTCCGCCCCGAGCGCCTCGCCGCGGGCGTCGAAGAGCCGACCCGCGAGCTTCGTGCTGCCGGGCGCGTCGCCGGGTGTGACCCAGATCGCCAGGCGGCGGCCCTCGCCAAGGGAGGCTGCCACGGGCTGTTCCTGGGATCCAGCCACGCGCTCGCTGAGCAGGCGCTCGCCAGAGTCGCCGGCGCGGCCCAATACGGCCTGGCGGTCACCGTCCTGTCCCCAGGATTCCCAGACCATCCACGCGCCCGCCTCGTCGAGCAGGACGGCGGGACGCATCTGGTGGGAGAGGCGGTAGAGGTTCACCGCGAACTCCTCGCTGAGGCCGAGGCCGCGCTCGTCCAGGCGGCGGGCGTAGACGCCGTAGCTGCCCTCCTCCTGGCGGCGGCTGTCCCAGGCGGCGAGCAGGCCGCCATCCTCGTCTCGGGCCAGGGCCACGCGGGCCTGCGCGCTGCCGCTGAACTCGTTCAGGCGAAGCTCCTGCCGGAGATAGTTCTGTCCGCCTGCGCGGATCTCTTCGGCGACAGTGGCGGAGAGGAGGAGCGCGCTCAGGATCAATCCAAGCGCCAGGGAGGCAGCGAGTCGTCTCATGGGGGACTCCTTGACTGGGTTCCAAGTGGCCATCCGGTTGTGGAAGGCCTCAATTGTACTAGATTTCAGCGGATCAGGGAACCGGCACCTCCCCTGTGGAGTAGCTGCCGGGTCAGCTTGACTACCCCCGAGACCTGTGCTAACAATCCCGCGCCGAGTCGTTTACACCCATTCCGGAAGAGCACGAGTGCGTTCCCCGTTCCTTTCTGTCGGATTCCTCCTTCTCCTTCTCGCATCGGGCTGCCTCGAGCCTGGGCCCACTCCGCTGGGACCCGAGATTATCGAGACGCCCCTACCGGATGACGCCATCCTCTATCGGGTCAGCGGCGCCGACTCGCTGGGCCTGACGGCCCAGGTCTGGGAGGACTCCGTCGCGCTCTTCGACTCGGAGATGCTCTTCTGCGGCCTCGATTCGCTCACGGGCTTCCGGGCCGAGCCCGTCTGGGTCTTCGACGCGAGCGAGCTGGGATCCTACGACGGCGCGGTCACGAGCGCCTGGCTGCAGCTCAACTTCCCCGATTCGAGTCCCGACTTCCCCGAGGACGGCGACAACCCCGATCTCGGCCGCGACGTCCGCGTCCGCCTCTGGCGACTGGACGGCGAGCCGGACGGCGCCAACCCCCTGTCCACGATCTTCGACCTGGGCGACGCCACGCAGGTGCCCCTCCATCGCCCGACGCGGGAAGACGACTACGAGCCCTTCCCCCTCGAGCTGAGCGGCGAGGGCTTCCTGTTGCCGCCCGAACTCGTGCGGGGCTGGATCGACGATGCCCAGCGCGTGACGCTCGGCCTGGAGTGGGTGGATCCCGACGCCTACGGTGCAGGCGAGAGGGGCATGATCCGCCTCTACTCCCTGCGCTCGACGCCGCTGGCGAGCGACAGCACCACCGCCGCGCAGCTCAAGATCGACGACGGCGGCGGCACGCGCCACAGGGCCGAGGCCCTCGAGGACGGCTTCGCGGCCGCGCGCCTCGGCGGCCAGGATCAGGCCGGCGCCCTCGTCCTGGCGACGGGCCTTCCGCGCAGCGCGCACCTCTCGGTGGACCTGCCCGCCTCCCTGCGCAATCCGGATCTCATGGTCATCCGCGCCCGCCTGGCCCTCTGGCCCGACTCGAGCCTGCTCTTCGGCGCGAGCCCCGCCGACCGCAGCGACAACCTGCTCAGCGGCCTTCCCTTCGACGAGGGGGGCCTCACCCTGCATCTCCGCGCCGCCGACGACAGCCTGTCCGGCTCCGCGGGGCTGGAGGAGGGCGGTGTGCTGAAAAGCGAGCTGCCCGTCTTCGGGGAATCTCTTCAATACAACGAAGCCGGCGACTCCTTGCTCTCGCGCAGCCAAATGAAAGAGCCCCTCTGGCTGCCCCTGACCACCTGGGTGCAGGACTGGGCGAACGGCGACGATGAGAACTTTGGCCTCACGCTCGAGCTGAACGGCGCGACCGAACGCCTACGACAGGCCGGCTGGGACCTGGATCCCACAGATCCCGAGCGGAGGCCGCGGCTGGAGATCCTCTACGTCTGGAGGCCGGACTTTGAATGAGACTGGCTGGATCCGACGCGGCGCTGGGATTGCCGCGCTGCTTGTCTGCATTTCCACCGGGGCGGCGGCGGAGAGCATCCACGAGCTGGCGCTTCCCGGCGAGGCCCTGCTGCCCCTGGACGCCCATGTACTGGCCGTCGGCGGCGCCGCCGAGGCCCGCTGGGACCTGCCGAGCGGCTTGCCCGCCAACCCGGCCCAGCTCCTCGGCCTGGATGGCGTCACCTTCTCGACGGTCTTGCAAATGCGACGCGGCCGCCGCGCGCTGGCGGACGGGACCTGGGACGAGACCCGCCAGGACTTCCCCGCCTTCCAGGTCAGCGCTCCCCTGCCCGGCGGCGTTCGCCTGGGCGTGGGCTACCGCGCTGATCTCCGCGCGCGCGGAAGCTTCAGCGAGAGCGTCTCGACCGAAGAGGTCGACTACAAGCTCCTCTTCAGCCAGGAGGGTGGCCTCAGCCGCTTTCCCCTAAGCCTGGCCGCTTCCGTGGGCGAACGCCTGCGCCTGGGCGCGGCCCTCAACCTATACCGCGGAAACCTGAGCCAGGAGTGGGTCTTCGATTTCCCGACCGACATCGGAGCCGACGACGCCGATCAGGACTACCAGGACCGCAAGGCGCGCCGCCAGGCGGACTGGCGCGGCAGCGGGCTGAGCTTTGGCCTGCAGGCCCGGCCACTGCCGGCCCTGTCCGCATCCCTCCGCTGGGAGGGTGCCGCCGACCTGACGGGGGAGGAGATCGTCGAGATCGCCGGCGACGAGGGCACCGAGTCCCGTCTCCTGTCCGGCCGCATGCCCTCGCGCTGGGCGGCCGGCCTGGCATACCGGCTGCCGGGCGGCGTCTTCTTCTCCACACAGTTCGAGCACGAGGCCTGGTCCGATTACATGGGGCCGCTGCCCACGGTCGCGCTGCAGAACGTGAACCGCATCGGCTTGGGCCTAGAGTGGGTGCGGCAGCACGAGCTGCGGGATCGTCGCGCCCAGCGCCAGTTCCCCCTGCGTCTCGGCCTGCGCATCGGCAATCAGCCGCGCCCCGATCCCCTCACGGGGGGGGATGTCTCCGAGCGGATCATCAGCCTGGGGACGGGCACGGAGGTTCAGGAGGGGCGCGGGGCCATCGACTTGACTATCTTCTGGCAACGGCTCACCGTGTCGGGGGGGGACGAGGAGAATCGCTGGGGTCTGGCCCTCAGCCTGAGGACTTCGGAGGTCTGGAAGAAGAGAACGGTTCCCTATTGAGCGTCGATACGAGGTGAAGAAATGATCACGCGCGCGATACCGATCATCCTGCTGCTGCTGCTGAGCCTGAGCGGCTGCGGCGGGACGCTCTCCCAGGCAAAGCTGGACGCCCTGGAGCAGCTCCCTGTCGAGGAGCGCATCCAGCGCCTGGAAGACCTGCAAGCCAAGCGCCCGACCGACCAGCGCCTGTGGTCCCTGCTCGGCAGGGCCGTGTGGGAGACCTACGACGGGCTGGGCAGCACGGAGAAGGTGGAGCGGCTCAAGGCCGATCTACGGGTGGAGCCGGAGAACGCCATCCTCTCCAAACTGCTCGGTGACGCCTTCTACGACCTCGCGCAGGGCGACGAGGGGACAGGCTACCTCGACAGCGCGCTCTTCGCCTACGAGAACGCGGCGCTGAAGGCCCCGGAGTACCTGGGCGCCGCTGGGAGCGTGGGGGCGCTCTACGACGAGAAAGAGGACTTCGACCAGGCGATCTACTGGTACCAGCGGGCCCTGGATGTGGATCCGGAACACGTGACGACCATCTGCAACCTGGGCGCCAGCTTGTACAACAAGGGTGAATACTCCACGGCGATGGACTACTATCGCAAGGCCTTGGCCATCGATCCCGAGAGCCAGGATGCTCACTACAACCTCGGTGTGGCCTTCGCCGAGGCGAGCATCTATCGGGAGGCGATTCTGGAGTGGGAGGTAGTGTTCGCCATCGACTCCAGCACGGCCGTGGGCAAGCAGGCGAAGATGAATGCCGACCTGCTCCGAGATGTCCTCGAGGAGACGCTGTACAGGGGGGGCAAGAAGAGCCGGCGGATCAACATGAGGGGTGGGACCCGGGAAACCGGCGTGAGGGTGAATCAGCCCGGCGGCGACCAGGGTCGGAAACTGACGAACGAAGAAAGGTAGGGACTCCGATGAAGCGTATCGTCCACGTGGTGGGAACCGGTACCATCGGCGAGCCTCTGATCGGTTTGCTCAGCAACGATCGCGAGGCCCTGGGAATCGACGAGGTGACCTTTCACAAGCGAACGCCAACACCGCTGGATCAGCCCAAGATCAAGGATCTCATTCGGCATGGCGCCAAGCTCTGCGTCGACGATGATGCGCGCGCCGGCTTCAAGGAGATGGACCTGGAGGCCAATTACAGCGCGGAGGAGGCGATCGAACAGGCGTCGGTGATCATCGACTGCACGCCCAAGGGCAACGACATGAAGGAGAACATCTACAGCCGCTTCGACGACGGCACGAGGCTGTTCCTGGCCCAGGGGAGCGAGTTCGGTTTCGGCAAGCCCTATGCGCGGGGCTTCAACGACGATGCCCTCCAGCACGGCGAGGACCGCTTCCTTCAGATCGTCAGCTGCAACACGCACAACATCGCGGCCATCATCCAAAACGTGGCCCTCGAGCCCCACGGCAAGGACAATCTGGTCAGCGGGCGCTTCGTCTGCATCCGGCGGGCGAACGACATCAGCCAGTCCGGCAAGTTCATCCCGGCGCCCGAGGTGGGTAAACATGGCGACCCGGATTTCGGCACCCACCACGCGAGGGACGCCTACCATTTGTTCAAGACCATCGACCTGGAGCTGGACCTCTTCTCGAGTGCGATGAAGGTCAACAGCCAGTACATGCACATCATCTACTTCGATCTGAAGCTACGCCGGGCGACCGACCGCGAGACGATCCTCGAGCAGCTGAAGACCAACGACCGTATCGCCACGACCAAGCAGTCCAGCTCGGGCGTGGTCTTCTCCTTCGGCCGCGACCACGGCCACTACGGTCGCATCCTCAACCAGACCGTCTTCGGCACGCACACGCTGCACATCAGCAGGGACGGCAAGGAGGTATCGGGCTACTGCTTCACGCCGCAGGACGGCAACAGCCTGCTCTCCAGCGCGGCGGCGGCGGTCTGGCACCTGTATCCGGAGGAGACGACCGAGCGGCTCACCTGCCTGAACCACTTCTTCTTCAGCGAGGTGTGATCGCGTAGGACACACAGACCAGGTCCCCTCGAGCCCGCGCCAGCGCGGGATCGGCGAGCGCGCTTCCGCGGGGACCGATTCTCAGTCAGATCGGGAGAGGGGCCGGAACACGGGCCGCTCTCCCTTTTTCGTAGGTGTCCACTCCAGCCGGCCGAGGGGCTGCTCGCCCGGTTCGTGCTCGAAGAAGACGAGCCAGTCTTCCTCGCGTTGGCGCTCGAGGATGCGGCGCTTCGTCGCGAGGGTCTCCAGGGGATGGAGATCATAGCTCATGATGTAGGGCAGGGGCAGGTGGCTGCTGGTGGGGATCAGGTCGCCGGCATAGAAGACCTTGCGCGCGCCGGCGTCCAGGAGTACCGACTGGTGGTGGGGGGTATGGCCCGGCGTGGGGATCAGGGCCAGCCCGGGCAGGATCTCCGTCTCGCCCTCGACGAGCTCGAGCTGTCCGGCTTCCTCGATCGGGCGAAAGTTCCGGGGGAGGTAGCTGGCGCGCGTGCGCTCGTTGGGGCTCACGGCGTCCTCCCACTCGCCGCGCTGGACGAAGTAGCGCGCTCGGGGGAAGCTGGGGACGGCCAGACCCGACTCATCCAGGCGCGTGTTGCCGCCGCAGTGGTCGAAGTGGAGGTGCGTGTTGACGACGTGCGTGATGTCACCGGCCGACAGCCCGCGCGCGGCCAGGGCGCCAGTGAGACGCGAATCACCCTCGAGCGCGAACATGTCCGCGAACTCGCCCTCTTCCTTGTCGCCGACGCCCGTGTCGATGAGGGCACGGTAGCCCTCGCCCTCGACGAGGAGGCAGTTGAGCCCCAGTAGAATGCGGTTCTGATCGTCCGGCGGGTTACTCTTCTCCCACAGTACGCGGGGCACCACTCCGAACATGGCACCGCCGTCGAGGCGGAAGCGGCCGTCGCGGATCGTGCTGAGCTCTGGTCCGGACATGGATGCTCCTTTCCTTCGTCCTGCTTTCCGTATAGGGTAGCCGACGGCGACGCCCGCGCAAGGAGTAAGCATGAGCAGAGCACCCTGGGACGAGACGCGGCACCGCGAACTGCTCGCCGGCATGCGGGCCGTCGGCGAGTTCCAGCTCGAACACTACGGCGCCCTGGACACCGAGACCTTGGACGAGAAGAGCGGCCAGAGTGACCTCGTCACCTGGGTGGACACCGAGAGCGAGGCGAGGCTGGCCGAGCTGCTGACGGGCCTCCTACCCGGCTCGGGCCTGCTGGGCGAGGAGGGGGCCTGTCGCGCGGGCACCGGCGAGCACACTTGGCTGATCGATCCCCTGGACGGGACCACCAACTACGCCTACCAGCATCCTTTCTTCTGCATCTCCGTGGCCCTGCTCGAGGGACGCGAGCCCGTCCTGGGCGCCGTCCACGCCCCGCGCCTGGGCGAGACCTTCCACGGCTGGGCCGGCGGTGGCGCCTGGCTGGAAGGCCGCCCCCTGCGCGTGAGTCGGCGGGGCGTGGCGGCTCGGGCGCTCTTCGCTACGGGCTTCGCCGACCGTCGCCGGGTCCGGGCCGATGTGAACCTGCGCAACCTGGACCGGATCCTCCATGAGAGCCGCGGCGTCCGCCGCGCGGGGAGCGCCGCGCTGGACCTGGCCTTCACGGCGGCGGGACGTCTGGACGGCTTCTGGGAGATGGGCCTGAATCCCTGGGACGTGGGGGCGGGCGTCTTCCTGGTCCGCGAGGCGGGAGGGCGCGTCAGCGACTTCCGCGGGGGCACCGACGCCATTTCGGGCCGGCAGATCGTTGCCAGTAACGGACTTCTACACGACTGGCTCCTGGAGCGCCTCGAGCTGGAGCCCCACTTCGACGGGCCGCCGTCCTCAGCAGGCTGCTAGCCTCCCGCGGCGTCGGGTGGCACGCCGCCTGGTGAGCCGATCTCCAGGATGCGCAGCGGCCGCCAGCGCCCGCGGACGCGGCAGCGTCCGGCATGGATCCGGAGGGTTCCGCGTTCGGCGAAGAGGGCCAGCGCGTCCTCTGCGACGGGGCGGCCCGGTTCCGCCAGCAAGGCCCTCCCGCCGGGTGCCAGAGCGGAGTCCAGGAAGCGCAAGAGGGGCGGCGCGAAGGCGCGCTCGTAGAGGACGTCCGCGCCGAGGATGCTGTCAAAGCGCTCCGCCGCCGCCTCCCGCCAGTCCAGGCGGCGCACGCGATCCGGGTCGAAGCCGTTGAGGGCGAGGTTCCGGGCCGCCCAGAGGCATGCGGTCTCGTCGCGATCGCTCAGCACGATGTCCCAGCCCAACCTGAGGGCGACCAGCCCGACGAGGCCGAGGCCGCAGCCGATCTCAAGCGCCCGCCCCGGTCGTCTCGGGCCACCGCCCGCCAGGAGCCAGTGCGCGAGTCCCGCGCCACTCGGCCAGAGCTCCGCCCAGTAGGGGATGCGATCCTCGGCGTCGGGGGCCGAGACGTCTATGCGGTCCAGCAGCTCGTCCACCGAGGGCGGCGTGAGCAGGCGCAGCGGCGTCTGCAGTCCCGCTAGGCGAACGATCCGCAGGCGGCCCTCGCCCAGCGCCGGGAGACCGTGATCCATGACGCGCTGCCTCCTCTCCTTCTCGGCGGTTGATCCCGTAGAAAGGCTGTGCTTTATTATCCCGATCCGCTGCCGTCCCGCAAGCCGAGCGATGACCGCGAGGGGGGGCAGCGATTTCTCCGACACAAAACAGCACATTCCTGCCGGGACGGTCCTTCGATGACTCCAGGTTTCAAGCGCCAGCCGCTGATCCGCTTCCTCGGTTCCGTCAAGCTCATGATCGCCCTTGCATTCCTGTTCGCGCTGGGCTCCGCAGCCGCCACCTTCATCGAGTCGGCGCAGGGCACGCCGGCTGCCAGAGCCCTCGTCTACAATGCCACCTGGTTCGAGATCGTCATCGGACTCCTGGTGCTCAACCTTATCGTCATGCTCCTGGTCCGCATGCCCTATCGCGCCTCCCAGACCGGGTTCGTGATCGTGCACATCGCCGTCATCGTGATCCTGCTCAGCGCGGGCATCACGCGTTTCTTCGGCTTCGAGGGGATCATGCCGATCCGCGAAGGCCAGTCCACCGACTTCATCCTCTCGAGCAAGGACTACATCCAAATCGAATCGGAGGACGAGAGCGCCGCCTTTCCCGTGCTCCTCTACCGGAGCGGCGAGCAGTCCGCGAGTGGAGATCTTGCCCTCGGCGGCGAGACCTACCGCGTCTCGGTGGCTGAGTTCTGGTCCCACTACAGCGAGGAGATCCGCGAAGCCGAGGGGGGCGTGCCGGCGATCAGCTTCGCTTCTACCGGCGAGGGTGGCCTCGAGGAGAACACCCTCATGGTTGGCAGCGAGCTGGAGGTCGCCGGCGTGCAGGTCCGCTTCCTGACGGGCGATTTCACCGAGGGAGATGTGGATGCCCCCGGCGGCCTGCTGCACATCCACCACGAGGGCGAGTTCGTGAAGCTGCCGATCGAGGCAGAGGCGAAGGGCGAGATAGCGGTGGGCGACCTCCGCTTCCGCATCACGGAATTCCATGCGGACTATGCGCGGCGGCTGGAGCGCCCCGAGCCGGTCGAGATGAAGAACCCCATGATCCGCGTGGAGATCACGAACGAGGACGGCCAGAGCGGCGAGCGCATCCTCTTCGCCTACTTCCCCGAGTTCAGCATGGGGCACGGCGGTGGCGAGGATCCATTCCCCGATGTCATGTTGAGCTACACCTTCGAGCGCCGGTTCGAGCTGAGCACCGGGGCCGGGGGGCTGCGCGCGCGGGCGAGCTTCCCGATCGAAGTTATGGACATGAGCAGCTCGGATGTCGCGAAGCGTCACGCCGCCATGGCGGTCTTCGACCTGGAGACCCTCGAGCTCTACCGCGCCGGCGACTTCCGCTTTGTGGCCACGGACGTCTGGGAATCCGCGCTCCTCGCGCCGGTGTCCAGCGACGACTCGGGTCTGCCATCTGCCGCACGAATCCTGGTAGAGGGCCCGGGCGGAACGCAGGCGGACGCCCTCGTGCGGCGGGGAGTCGCCTCGCAGGTCATGCTCGGCGACCGCGCTCTCGCACTACGCTTCGGGCCGCAGCGCATCGAGCTGCCCTACAGCCTCTTCCTCGACGACTTCATCATGAAGACCTACCCGGGCAGCATGAACCCGTCCGGCTACGAGAGCCTCGTGCGCGTGCAGGACCCGGAGCGCGGCATCGAGGACGAGCCGGTACGCATCTACATGAACCACCCCCTGAACTATCGCGGGTACAAGCACTTTCAGTCCTCCTACGATCCCGATCACCGGGGCACGGTGCTCTCCGTGAATCACGATCCCGGGAAATGGCCTACCTACAGCGGTTACATCCTCATCGGCATCGGCTTCGTGCTGATCCTCGCCAAGGGCCTCCTCTGGCCCGGGGGCGGTCGGCGCGCCGCGAAGGAGGCGGCATGAGAACAGATGACACGATCCGGCGCTTTGCCCTACTGGGGGCGATAATCCTCCTCGCCGCGCTGCTCGCGCCGGCTGCTGCCATGCCCCAGGCCGGGGCCGAAGAGAGGGGAGGCGACCAGGTTCCTGAGACTGCCGCCCAGGCCGGGGAAGCCGCGGAGGTGACGGACCCGGACGCCGGGCAGTCGGGCCACGAGGGCCACGCCCACGAGCAGATGCTCGCGCCTGTCCCGCCGCAGAACTTCCTCTCTTCTCCGGCCCGCAGGGCTCTGCGCGGCTTGCTCATCCAGGACTTCCAGGGGCGCATGAAGCCGCTGGACACGCTGAGCCGTGAGATGGTGCGGAAGATCACGAAACGCTCCCGCTTCGAGGGTTGGGAGGCGCTGGATCTCTACCTGAGCTGGATCGTCGACGCCGGCTACTGGTTCCAGCAGCCGGCCATTGCCGTGCGGCATCCGGAGCTGAAGAAACTCCTCGGCGTGGACGCGGGCACGCGGCACGTCAGCCCCGCAAGCCTCCTCGACGAGCAGGGGCGCTATCGCCTCGGCGAGGACGTGGAGAAAGCCCACCGCACGCCCGACCCCGAGCGCAGTAAGTTCCAGCGCAAACTGCTCAGCTTCGACGAGCGGGCCAATCTCATCTTCATGACGATGCAGCAGGCCACGCTGCGGATCTATCCCGTCCCCGACGATCCCAAGAACAGCTGGCTACACATCGACGACGTCATGACCAAGACCGACGAAGAACATCGGGAAGAGTTCCGCGCGGCCAACCGGCAGCTCCTCGACGCGCTGCGCGGCCGCGACGCCGGGGAGATCCTCGCCGCGACCCGGATCCACGAGACCCTGCAGGCGCGCTACGGCCACGAGGTCATCCCCTCGAATCTGGCCGTTCGCTCAGAGCTGGTCCTGAACCGCAACGATCCCTTCAAGCGCGCGATCTTGCCCTACCTGCTCGCGGCCTTCCTGCTGCTGGCCGCTTACGTTCTGAGTCTGGTGCGGCACGGCGGCCGGGGCTTCTCGCTGAAGCACCCCCTCTATCTGCTCGGCATGCTCGTCTTCTGGCTCACGCTGCTCATGCACTCCGGGGCCTTCGCGCTGCGATGGATCGCGTCGGGCCGGGCGCCTCTGAGCAATGGCTACGAGTCTCTGATCTGGATCAGCCTGATGGTGGGCCTGGCGGGCTTCCTCTTCGAGTTCCGGGACCGCAACGCCCTGGCTTCCGGCCTGGCCTCCCTGCTCACCACGGTGGTGCTGGCCGTCTCCCTGCTCTCGACCTTCGATCCCGCGATCGGCCCCCTCGTGCCCGTGCTCGACTCCTACTGGCTGATCATCCACGTGACCATCATCACCGGCTCCTACGGCTTCCTCGGACTCGCGGCCATTCTCGCGATGACCCTGCTGATCCTGCATCTGTTCAAGGGGCCGGGCAGGGAGACGGTGCGGGAGGCCGTCTACAAGCTTCACAGCCTGCACTGGCACACGCTCGTGGCGGGTCTCGCCCTGCTCAGCGTGGGCACCCTCCTCGGCGGCGTCTGGGCCAACGAGTCCTGGGGCCGCTACTGGGGCTGGGACTCGAAGGAGACCTGGAGTCTCGTGACCATCCTCGTCTACGCCCTGATCACGCACTTCCGCTTCATCCCGGGCCTGAACCGCCCCTGGCACATGGCGGCCGGCAGCTTCGTGGCAATCAGCTCGGTGATCATGACCTACTTCGGCGTCAACTACCTCCTCAGCGGCCTGCATTCCTACGCGGCTGGCGAGGTGACGCAAATGCCCGGGTGGATCAACATCGCCGTGCTCATCATGGTGCTCCTGCTCGTCTCGTCCTGGTGGCGAGAGCGCAGCCGGAGCTGGGAGGTGGCGGGCGGATGAGTGACGGGATCCGCGTCAGCGTGCGGCTCTTCGGGGCCTTCCTCGCGACCGTCGGCGAGGGCACGCTCGAGCGCCAGCTGGCGTCGGGCAGCAGCGTGGACGCCCTCTGGCACGAGTTGGTTTCCGCCTGGCCGCAGCTGGGCGCCCTGGAACCCGTCCGCCTGAACGCGGTGAACCACGACTTCGTGGCGGGGGAGCGCGTCCTCCGCGAGGGGGACGAAGTGGCCTTCTTCCCGCCAGTGTCCGGAGGATGAGGGCCTTGGCCATCCGGGACGCATTCCGTATCATCGCCGAAGCTCCGACGCTCGAGCCCCTCCTGGCCGCCGTCGCGTCGCCCGCGCACGGGGCGGTGGTCGCCTTCCTCGGCGTCGTGCGCGAGAACAGCGGCGACACGCGGGTCGCGGGCCTCGATTACAGCGCATACGAAGAGATGGCGCTCGGCAAGATGGCAGACATCGCCGACGAGATGCGGGAGCGCTTCGGCCCTCTCGCCGTGGCCGCGACGCACAGGGTCGGGCGCCTCGCCGTCGGCGAGATCTCCCTGGCGCTCGCGGTGGGGGCGCCTCACCGTAAAGAGGCCTTTGCCGCGTCCGCCTATTTCGTGGATCGTCTCAAGCAGATCGTCCCCATCTGGAAACAGGATATAGAAGCCTGATAACGCTGGAGGAGGGAGAACGATGAAGATCGACGTCCGCGCAGGGGATTCGCTCGCGGGATTCGAGAACCTGATCGTCCTGAGCAGCAGCGACGGTGGGCCCGACCTGGGCGAGCGCAGTCTGCCGGAGGAAGCTCTCTTCGCGCGGCTGCGCGAGCGTGGCGACTTCAGCGCCAAGCGGGGCAAGGTCCTGTGCGCCTACTCCGAAGACGGGAGCCTGCGCTGGGCCTTGGCGGGCCTCGGTCCTTCGGACGGACTCGGCCCCCGTGCGTGGCGCGACGCCGCAGCCGCGGCGCAGAAGGCGCTCGCGGCGCTGGGCGCCAAGGAGGCGGCCCTGCTTCTGCCCGCCGAAGCAGATGCTGGCGAGATCGCGTTCGGCCTTCTGCTCTCCGGCTACAAGTACGATCGCTTCATCAGCAACGACGACAAGAAGGGCAAGCGGCTCGAGCGGGTGACCCTGCTCTTGCCCGAGGGCGCCGACCCCGCGCCCGCCCAGGAGGCGGTGAACAAGGCAAGCATCATCGCGTCCGGAACGCGCTTCGCCCGCGACCTGCTCTGCGCACCGGGGAACCTCGCGACGCCCGCCCATCTTGCTCGGGAGGCCGAGCGCATCGCCGCCGACTCCGGGGGCCGCATCACGACCCGGGTGATCGGCGAGGAGGAGCTTGAGCAGCAGGGCTTCCGCGCCCTGCTCGCCGTGGGGCAAGGCAGCGAGGAGGAGTCCCGGCTCATCGTCCTGGACTATGATCATGCCGCCGGGGAGAACACTGCGCAGACGAAGACCGTCGCGCTGGTCGGCAAGGGCGTCACCTTCGACGCGGGCGGTATCTCGCTCAAGCCGCCCGCCCTCATGGACGAGATGAAGTACGATATGGGCGGCGCGGCGGCGGTGCTCGGCGTCTTCCGCGCCCTGGCGGAGATGGACCTGCCGCTGCGCGTGTTGGGCCTCGTGCCCAGCGTGGAGAACATGCCCGGCGGACGCGCCTACCGGCCCGGCGACATCATCGTCGCGCGGAGCGGCCTCTCCATCGAGGTCAAGAACACCGACGCCGAGGGACGGCTCATCCTTGCCGACGCACTGGACTACGCCAAGGAGTTCGAGCCCGATCTCGTGATCGACCTGGCCACTCTCACGGGGGCCTGTGTCGTGGCCCTCGCCCATGAAGCGGCGGCCGTCATGGCGAACGAGGGCGGAGAGCCCTACGTGGACGCACTGCGCGCCTGCGGCGAGCGCACGGGGGAGCGCGTCTGGCCCATGCCGATGTACGATGAGTACGCGGATCTCCTGAAGAGCGACTTCGCCGACCTGAAGAACACGGGCGGACGCTACGGGGGCGCGATCATCGCCGGCAAGTTCCTCCAGCGTTTCGCCGATCCCGCGCCGTGGGTGCACCTGGACATCGCCGGCACGGCGTGGACGGAGAAGGAGCGGGGCCCGGTGCCCAAGGTAGGCACGGGCTTCGGCGTGAGGTTGCTGCTGGACTTCCTCGGGAGCCTGGACTAGCAGACCGCTAGGAGGCGGACAGGCCGAGCCGCTCAGCGAGCTCCGCCACGAGTTCATCCATGATGCGATGCCGCGCGAAGCGGGGCAGCACGAACTGCTGTCCCGCTTCGCCCATTCTGCGCGCGGCCTCGGGATCGGCGCGGAGCCGGTCGATGGCGGCACGGAAGGATGCGAGGTCCTCGGGCCGGGCCGCCAGGCCGCCGCCGCTCTCGTGGAGCAGGGCCTCCGCCTGGCCCGGCCGCCCGTCTGAGCCAGGCACGGCCACGAGCACGGGGGGACGGCAGGCGAGGTAGTCGTAGAGCTTGATCGGCAGCATGCCGTAGAACGCGCCCGGGACGTTCCGCAGGGTGACGAGCAGCAGGTCCGAGGCGTTGAGGAAGGGGGCGATCTCGTCGACGGCGACTTGCGGGTGGAGGCGCACGTTCCCGAGCCCCTCCTCCGCTATACGCCGCTCCAGCTCCGCCTTCCGCGGGCCGTCGCCGATGATCAGGAAGGCGACACCGGGATCCTCCCGGTAGCTCGCCGCCAGGTCGAGCAGGAAGTCGAGACCCTGGGAGAGGCCGAGCAGGCCCGCGAAGGTGACGACGAAGCGGCCCTCCAGGCCCAGCCGCGCCTTCAGGTCGGGATCCGCGCGCTCCGGAGAGAAGAGCTCGGGAATGGTGCCATTGGGCGCGAGCAGGATCTTCTCGCGGGGAATGCCCTTGCCGGCGATGTCGTCCCGATAGCCCTCTGTGACCGTAGTGATAAAGCGCGCGCTCCGATAGAGGAAGCGCTCCGCCCTCTCGGCGGCGCGGATGACGCGGGGACTGGTGAGCTCGCCGAGGGCTACGGCCGCGTCGGGCCAGAGATCGCGCACATCCAGGACGAAGGGCGCCCGCCGCAGGCGCGAGAAGGCCCAGCCCGCGAGGCCCACCGGCAGCGGCGGGCTGGACGCGACGACCAGGTCCACGCGTCCCAGGCGCCGGCAGGCGGCGAGCGAGGCGAGCGCCGCGTAAGAGAGGTAGAAGCTCATGCGCGAGCCGTAGGTCTTGACGGGATTCGCGGCCACCCAGGTGCGCAGCACGCGGTAGCCGTCCAGCTCGTCCTCGTCGTAGAGCTTGCCCCGGTACTCGGGCGGGATGACGCCGTGGGGATGGTTGGGAAACTCGCAGATCACGGTGACGCGGTGGCCGGCGCGCTGCCAGGCGCGGGCCATCTCCCGGAGGCGAGTCTGGGTCGCGCCCACCTCGGGATGAAAGTACTGGCTGAGGAGAACCACCCCCAGGCTGCGCTTCAGCATGTGGTTCCTTCCCGCGCGCGCCCGCCGCGCAGCGTCTCCTCGTAGATGCTCTCCAGCCGGGCCGCGTGCCGCGCCCAGTCCAGGCCGCTCGCGCGCCGGATCGCCGCCTCGCCGAGGCGGCGGCGCAGCTGGTCGTCGCCGGCGAGGCGGGTGAGCGCGTCTGTGAGCGCGGCGCCGTCGCCCGCGGGCAGCAGGAGGCCGTCCTCGCCGTCCGTGATCACGTCCGCGATCCCCTCGCCTGCCACCGCGAGCACCGCGAGCCCGCTCGCCATCGCCTCCAGGTAGACGATGCCGAAGGACTCGCCCTCGGCGGGGAGGGCGAAGATCTGCGCCGCGCGCATGGCCTCAGCCAGCTCCGGCCGCGGGAGCGAACGCGTCCAGCGCACGGGCAGCGCGAGCTGCTCCGCGAGGGAGCGCAGCGCACCCTCCTCGGGCCCGTAGCCCACGATCTGCAGTTCCAGACGGGTGCCGCATTCGCGGACGGCGGCCACGGCCCGCAGCAGAAGATCCAGCCGCTTCGACGGCATGAAGTGCGCGACGGCGAGCACGCGCAGGGGACCGCCCTTGCTCCGAGGCGGCGCGTCCGTGGCGAAGAGCTCGCGCGCGTAGCCGTTCGGGAGCACGGTCATCCGATCGCAGGGGAGGCCTCGCTCCTCGGCGCGCCGCCGGGCGGCGCCGCTGGGCACGAGCACCTGCTCGGCGCCGGCGAGGGCGGCGCGGATCTCCTCGTGGCAGCGCCGCGACCAGCCTGCCATGCGCAGCACGTCCGAGCCGTGCGAGGTGACGAGGTAGGGCAGCGACAGCGCCGCCGCGATGCGGCGGGCTGCCGCGCCGTCGGGCAACGCGCCATGGGCGTGCAGCAGATCGTGGCCTTCCAGTCCAGGTAGGGCGAGGACGGCCCGCGCCATGCGCCGCCCGGAGCCCGCCACGTCGATGCGGCGCGGCCAGAACAGGTAGCGCGGGTGCGCGACGGGGATGCCGTCCAGCTCCCGCCGGCCGGGGATCCCCGCGATCCGCCGCCAGTCGCGCTTGACGAGACCCAGGCCAGGCACGGTGCGGGGGATGGGGGCGACCACCTTGATCTCGTGGCCGAGCTTCCGCAGCTCGCGCAGCGGCTCGTGCACGAAGATCCCGTAGTGCTCGTATCCCGGTTGGGGATACATGTGGCTGAGGACCAGGATTTTCACGCGGCGCAGGGTAGCAGGCGCCCCCGGGGCGCGCAATCGTTTGTCGGCGCAAGCTGCGACTTGTCAGGACCGGCTGTCTGCCCTTAGCATGGGGGCATGATCCTCGGGACCGGCATCGACCTGGCGGAACCGGCGCGCCTGCGCCGTGCCTGCGAGAGAAGAGGGCAGAGGCTGCTCGAGCGGCTCTTCACCGAGCGCGAGCGCGAGGCCTGCGAGCGGGCGCGCGATCCCTGGCCGCGCTATGCGGGACGCTTTGCGGCGAAGGAGGCCCTGCTCAAGGCGCTGGGCACGGGCCTGCGCCGGGGGCTGGGCTGGCGTCAGATCGAGACCGTGAACGACGGTGCGGGCAAGCCCGGCATCGAGCTGAGCGGCCGCGCCCTCGCGATCGCGCGCGAGCAGGGCGTGGACGTCATCCATGTCTCCATCACCGACCTCGACGGGATGGCCGCCGCGGTGGTGATCCTCGAGGGGGAAGGCGCGTGAACGAGCGCTGGGTGGACGGATTCAACGTGATCCACCGCTTGCCCGAGCTGGCTGCGCTCGCGGCGGACGACCTCGAGGAGTGCCGCGACCGTTTCCTGCGCCTGCTGGCGCCGATCGTCTTCCGCAGCGGGGAGCGCTGGTCGGTGATCTTCGATGCTCCGCGCGCCGGCCGCGGGCGAGCCCCGGGGCCCATCGACCTCGTCTACGCCTCCGACGCCGACGCCTGGATCCTGGACAGGCTTCGCGCGCATCCCCATCCCGCGCAGGTCTGCGTGGTCAGCAGCGACGAGAAGGACATCGGTCGCGAGGCCCGTGCGCTCGGGGCGCGGGTGATGCCCGCAGACGAACTCGTGGCGACCCTGCGCCGGCGGCAGCGGAGGGAGGATCCCGGCGAGGAAGCAGCCGGGGAGAAGCCGGAACAGGTCAGCCCCGAGGAGGTCGACTACTGGCTCGACCAGTTCGGCGACGGGGAGACGGGCGAACCGAAGGGTGAGCTCTAGACCGCGCGCCTTGACGCATCGTGCATCTTCTTAGATGAACGCTCTATAGCACTGTCAATCCATAAGATCCAAGGCTAAGTGTGCGCTGGCTCCGACGGCGCTGTCAAAGCCGCGGCGGAGCAGGACCGTCTTTCCCTCGGATCGCAGCATCACGATCGGCTCGAAGCTCCCACCCTCACCGTCCGTGTCGAGCGATGAGGCGGTGTCGCGCCATAGGCGGGGGGAGAAGCCCGCGTCGGCGAGACGGGCAGTCCAGGGTTCCGCCTCCGCCGGGCCGACGAGCACGGGCAGGAGGGGGATTCCCCGCCCTTCCAGGCGGGCGCGTGCTTCGCCGAGAGCGGACAGCATGCGGGTCGCGGGCTCGCCGGGGGCGAAGAGAAGAAAGAACCCGTCCGTCGGAAGAGCCGCACCGTCGGCATCGACCGGCGCTGCGGCGGCGAGCCGCGCCAGCAGCGAGTCGGAGGAGCCCCCCGCGAGCAGTGCGTCGCCGGGATCCCAGCCTGCGGGATCGACGTCCACGGGCAGGCTCACGCGAGTGAGCTCCCCCGGCCGCACGGTGAAGCCACGCAGCCGAGCATAGACGCTGCCTCCCGGCACTCGCATCGCCGAGCAGAGCAGGTAGTCGCCGGCGTCCCAGTCCTGCTCGCCGGGGAGGGGATCCCACCACGGGCTCTCCAGGTAGCCGTCGGCCGGCCGCGACACCATGAAGTGGCGGTAGGACTCCGCTTGCTCGTAGGGTAGCCCGCCACGCGTGATCTCGATTGCCAGGCGGCCCGGTCCCGTCCTGCTCGCGTCCTCCTCCTCTGCACCCTCGTCTGGCAGGGGATCCAGCTCCCGCCACTGGCCGAGCCAGACCTCGCAGCGCCCGTGGCGGTATCGGCCGGGAAAACCGTTGCGGCGCAGGAGACCCGCGAGCGCGATGCCGAGGTCGCGGTCGCTGCCCAGGCCGAGGCGCCAGCTCTGGGCGGGATCGAGGGGTGGGCCGAAGAAGCCGCTCTCGGTAGGCCGCATCCTCGCCCGGAATGCGGCGAGCAGTGCCGCCAGGCTCGCCTCGGCGTCCTCCGCCAGATCAATGAGGGGCAGCCCGTCCCGCCACGCGCCGCCGGGCTCGCGCTCGATACGGCAGGCCAGGACATGGTCGGCGAAAAGGCTATCGGGTACAGCGAGGCCGATCGAGTCCAGACGTCCGCGCACTGCGAGCGCCGCGTCGACGTGGGAGCGGATGGCGATCTCGTTCAGCTCGAGCAGGTCCTTGTCGTCAGCCCGCTCCAGGAAAGCGAGCAGGGCCTCGCGAGACTCGGCGGAACGGTAGCAATCAAGGAGCAGAAAGATCGTCGAGACGCGCTCCAGGGGTTTCGTGCAGATCTCCTCCACGCGCGCGCGATCGCCTGCGTTCAGGCTGTCCAGCGCGGCGAGTTCGGACGTGGACGGCACGCGAAGCTTCTCGCGATCCCCCTCGCGGGCGCGCACGCGGAGGTTAAGCAGGGTCCGATCCTCCTCGCTCACCAGCTCGAGGTCGCGGCGCGGGGCCTGCTCGCCCTCCGGGTAGCGCAGCCAGAAGCCGGGCGAGGCTTCCAGGTCGTAGCGGTCGGCCTCGGAGAGGGCGATCTCCACCCGCTCGCCCGGACGGCCGCGCACGACGCTGAGCAGCAGCTCACCCGCAAGATCCGCGGTCACGGCGTACTCCCCGGGCCCAAGCGCGATCTCGCCGCCCGCATCGAAGCGGGCGATGGGCCGGAGGGAGCCGAAGTTGACCACGTTGACGTGGATCTGGGGCGCGTCCGCCTCGCCTCCGTAGAGCGCCACCGCAAGCGTGAAGGGATCGGTGTAGACGCTCGTCGAGTTGATGATCGTGCTGCCCTTCTCGGCGCGGTAGAGCTCTTCGCCCGCGGGATCGAACTCGCCGTAGCCCACCGATCGCACGAAGCCAGCGCGCCGCGCGGGATTCGTGAACCAGGCATCGTTCAGGCAGCGGCCGGGCTCGCAGCCGCCGATATAGTACCAGCGGCCGTCTGCCCAGGCCTCGACCCAGGCGTGGTTGTTGTCGGTGTGCGCCCAGTAAGGCGTCGCGCAGCTGCGGGCGGGGATCCCCGCCGCGCGCAGCGCCGAGATCGTGAGGATCATCTCCTCCTCGCAGCGTCCGAGGCCGCGGGCCATTGTCGTGAGCGGGCCGAGGTCCCGGCCGCTCGTGGAGATGAAGGTCGCCTGCTCCCGGCACCAGCGGTTCACCGCGAGCGCGGCGCGTTCCATGTCCGGCGCGCCGTCGATGCGGGGGAGTAGCTCCGCGCGGAAGCGTCGCCGCCAGGCCTGGGCCGGCTCCTGGCTGACCCGGTGGGGGACGACGAAATGCAGCCAAAGCTCGCGCGGAAGCTCGTCCCGCCAGGGAGACTCGCGATAGCTCTGCGCCGCGACGATGACGTGCTCCTGCAGCAGCGTGAGATCCAGGGCCGCGAGATCTGCGAGCGGCAGCCAGGCGAGGATCCAGTCCGCGGCGTCGCGTTCCAGGCTGCCCGGCGCGAGTGTCGCGTGCCAGGCGGCGATCTCCTCGCCCTGGACGTGACGAGCAAGGCTGCTTTCCACACGGGCAGAGAGAGACCCGTCGCCCTCTTCGACGCGCTGAGACGCTGCAGAAGCAACACCTGTGGGAACCAGTAAGAACGGGATCGCGAGGAGGAGAAGGAAGCGGCGCATGGTCACCTCTGACTTTGGAGGGAGAGCTCATCTTCCCCGGCCCCGCCGGCGGCCGCAAGGGTAAATGCATGTCTGGCGGAGGAACTCATTCGTTGCCGATCCGCGGCGGAATTGCTATCCAGGAGCCGACACGGTCAGGGCAAGACGCCCGCCGGATGGACCGAATCCGAAGGAGAGACGCTTGCGAATCGTCAGCTGGAACGTCAACGGGATCCGAGCCGTGCTGCGCAAGGGCGCGCTGGACTGGGTCTGGGATTCGGACCTCGACATCGTCTGCCTGCAGGAAACCAAGGCCCATCCCGATCAACTCGATCCTGTCCTCACCGAACCACCTGGCTGGTCCGCCCACTGGGCCTCCGCGGAGAAGAAGGGTTACTCGGGGGTGGTCACCTTCGTGCGCGATGGCGTGGCGTTCAGGGGCGCGAGCGCCGGCCTGGGCAAGGCGCGCTTCGACTTGGAGGGGCGGGTCATGGTCAGCGACCACGAGGACTTCCTGCTCTACAACGTCTACTTCCCCAACGGCAAGGCCAGCGACGAGCGCCTCGCCTACAAGATGGACTTCTATGAGGAGATCCGGAAGAAGCTGCGCCGCATCGTGAAGCAGGGGCGCGACGTCGTCGTCTGCGGCGACGTGAACACGGCCCACCGCGAGATCGACCTTGCACGTCCCAAGGAGAACGAGAAGATCAGCGGTTTCCTGCCCGAGGAGCGCGCCTGGATCGACCGTTACCTCGCCGACGGCTGGGTCGACTGCTATCGCGCTCGGCGCGGCGACGTGACCGGCGCCTATACCTGGTGGAGCATGCGCTCGGGAGCGCGCCTCCGCAACATCGGCTGGCGCATCGACTACTTCTTCGTCAACGAGCGGCTCGCGGGCAGCATGTCCGACGTGTGGATCAGCCCGGAGATCATGGGCAGCGACCACTGCCCGCTCGGGCTCGAGCTGAAGCTCTAGCAGCCGACGCATCGCCGTCGGCGCACTCAGGCCTGGTGTGCAGGAGGGATTGTCGTGGACGAGCACGCCATCATCAGGCGGGATACCTACATGCCCGGCGGCGCCGAGCTGACGCACGCGGCCGAGTCTCACCTCGGATTGGACGCCGACGCGCGACTGCTGAGCGTGGCCTGCGGAAGCGCGGAGATCGAGCTCTACCTCGCCGCCCGCCACGGCTGCTCCGTCGTGGGCCTTGACCTCAGCGAGGGCATGCTCGCCATCGCCCGGCGCAAGATCCGCGAGCGGGGCGCGGATGACCGCGTACGCCTCCTGCGCGGCGACGGCCACGCGCTGCCGTTTCGTGCGGCCAGCTTCGACGCGATCTTCTGCTGTGGCGCGCTCTGTGAGTTCTTCGACGACGGCCTGGTTGAGTTCGGCCGCGTCCTCCCGCCCGGGGGACGCGCCGCGGTCATCGACGTAGTCTGGCGCCACGAGGATGTGCCGCGGGATGTGCAGCTCTGCTGGACGGGTGACAGCGCGCGCGTACTTACACGCGAGGGCAATCGCCGCGCATTCGAGGCCGCGGGCTTCCGCGTGCTCCACGACGAGGAGCGGGCCGAGCCCGACTGGTGGGAGGCCTACTACACCGACCGCGGCGACGGCGAACACTGGCGCCGCGAGCGCGAGAACTACCGCGCCCACCGCGAGCATCTGGGGTTGGGACTCTTCGTTCTCGTCCGGTCCTGAGTCCCGCCTTGCTCAGAAATCCTCCGGACGATTCCAGTTGGCGAGCTCCTCCTCGGGCAGGGCTACGGGCAGTGCCCCGAGCTCCCGCGTCAGCGGCATGAGGGCCAGGCGCCCTTCGCGCAGCGCTTTCTCGGCCGGAGCAAGGCAGTCGGGTCCCCAGATGCCCGGCACGGGGTGCAGCCTGCCACCCGCCTCCGCGACGGCCAGGGCGGGGAGCTGGTCGCGGTAGGCGTTCCGCAAGGCGAGGAGCGAACGGGGAGTCAGCGCGGGCAGGTCCACTGGCAGCATGAGGGCGGGAATCCCGTCCGCGTCGCGGAGGGCGGCAACGATGCCGCCGAGGGGTCCGGCCGCGGGGCTCGCGTCGGCGATCTCCGGCAGATCGAAGCGCGTATAGCGCCGGCCGTTGCCGCTGAGGAGTCGCACGGGTTCGGAGATGGTGGCCGCAAGGTCGGCGGCGCGTTCGAGGAGCGTGCCGCCCGCCGGATGGGGGAGTAGCGCCTTGTCCCGTCCCATGCGTCGGCTCTCTCCTCCGCAGAGGATGAAAGTTGCGATCTCCGGTCTGTCACGCATTCGCCTAGCAGCCTCCTTCGGCTGGTTTCTTCTTTCTACCCCCGGTGGGCATTGGGGGCGGCGGCGCGTTCACCGACGGCTGGGCCTCGTTGCCCGAAAAGTACGCGGCGATCTGGTTCTGCCGCTGCGTGCGCGCCAGCTCCTCGGCGCTGAAGTTCCGCGGCTGCTTGGGAGTCAGGATCTCGCGCTCCCAGGCGGCGTAGCCGCCGCGCAGGTAGCGGTAGCTCAGCTCCGTGGGCAGCTCTTCCGGCAGCACGGGCGCGGCGCCCTCCCCGTCGACCAGCAGCACCGTGCTTCCCGGCGCGGCGAAGCCCAGCGCGCCGTGCAGACTCTCGTCGCCGGCCTCCAGGCGGACGCGCTGCGCGCCGGGGATGGTCCCCTCCGACTCCTCGGAGCGCAGGTCGAGGACGAGCAGGTTCGGGTCGCCGGCGATGATGGCCTCCGCGAGAGACAGCGGCTCCAGGGCCGCGGCCGTGGGCGCGGTGGCCAGGATCTCGGGCGTGGGGGCGAGCCCGGCCGCCAGGGTGACCAGCGCGAGCACGCCGATCAAGCCGTACTTCACGCGAGCACCGCCGCTCGGCGTCAGTTCCACGCGCGGGAAGCGCGCCTGGAAGATACGCTCCAGCTTCTCGGCCCCGAGAAAGCCGCCGAGCGCCATGGCGAGCACCGCAAGCGCCACCCAGGGCGCCGGGACGCCCAGCAGGTCGGGCAGCAGGGAGCGACCCTGCGCTCCGGCCGAATAGAGACTCCGGAGCGCGGGCACCCAGTCCATGAGCAGGGAGAAGAGGAAGGTGCCGAAGAACGCGCCGGCGAAGGTGAGCATGCCGTCGACACGGCCCGAGGCCGCGGACACCACCGCAGTGCCGGGGCAGAGCCCGCTGACCGCGAAGCCCACGCCGATCAGGAAACCGCCGACGAGCTGCGCCCAGAGGAAGGTCGGGTTGATCCAGACGAGCGAGAGGTCGACGAGCCCGTAGGCGGCGAAGGAGTAGAGACCCACCATGGCCACGAGCACGGCGGTGAACATCACCTTGAAGACGGTCATGTCGTAGCCGTAGAACTGGGCGGCGAGCTTGCGCGCGTTGCCGAAGCCCGAACGCTCGAGGGAGAAACCGAAGAAGAATCCGAGGACGAGGGCTGTCAGCAGGCCCGCCTGCTCGCCGAGGAAGTCCTGGGGGACGACGGGACAGATCATATCCACTGCCTCCTTACGAACCAGGCCGTTGCGTAGGCGCCCGCGAAGAACATCATCATGAAGATCCAGCCGCCCGTGGCGAGCGCCGCGCCGCCCGAGAGCGCCTGGCCCGAGGTGCAGCCCCGCGCGATGCCGGCGGCGATCCCCATGATCGAGCCACCTGCAAAGGCGAGGATCAGGCGCGAGCGCCGGCTGACGCGCGGCCCCTTCTCCACCTTGCCCTGCAGTCGACCGGCGCTGAGCGCCCCGATGAAGCCGCCGAGCAAAACGCCGATCACTTCGACGACGAGCCAGTTCTTGAGCGGGTTGGCGCCGTCTGCCACATAGCGCTGGAGGGCCTTGTTGTCCTCCGTCCACTCGGGCGCCACTTCGTTCGCGGCGAGGGCCACCACCCGTTTGGGGAAGGCGCTCGCGCCAAGCCCCTGTCCCGCGACGAGGAAGGTCGCGAGCAGGGTCAGGCCGAGCAACAGCCCCGCCAGGTAGGGATTCCAGTAGTTCTTGGCGTTCATCTGCGCCTCCTATCTCGATGCGATTTCGTGGAGCCAGCCGGCGTCCTGGCCGGCGAAGACGATGATCCAGCGCAGGGCGAAGCCGCCGGTTAGGACCAGTAGCGCGGTGGCCCGTCCGGGAGTCGCCTTGTGCTTGTACTCGAAGGCCTCGCCGGCGAAAGGCACCACGAGGCCGAGGGCCACGACCAGTGTCCAGAAGGCCGCGGTGTAGGGTCCTCCGAAGAGAAGCCAGGCGGCTTTCTGGGTGCAGTAGCCGCCGACGGCCAGGCCGGTGAGCATCAGCCCGAGGATGCCCATCTCGACGCCCAGGACCGCCATGTCAACGATGCTGGCCAGGCGCCGCTCCTTCCAGCTCAGGCGGAAGAGCAGGATGAAGGCCGCTCCGCTAGAGAGACCGGAGGCCAGGAAGAGGGGGCCGAGCAGGGGCGAGTTCCACAGGGGACGAGCGGCGAAGGCGCCGAGCAAGATGCCGGTGTAGACCGCGAGCAGGATGCCGAGGTTCATCTGCGCAAATGCCAGGCCCCGCGCTTGCACCTCCGACCAGGCACTCAGGCGGCGCAGGAGGCCGAGGCGGGACAGAGCGCGCTCCCGAAAGGAGGCAGGGCTCTCGTTCCAGGCGAAGAGGATGGACACGGGGTAGACCGCGATCAGGATCCAGGCGCCCCAGGACATGGGGGAGACGAAGCGCCAGATGAAGTAAAAGCGGAACACGTTCATGCGGTTGGACAAGTCGAGCCAGAGGAAGAACATGCCGACCGACAGGATGACCGGCACGAGCCAGGGCAGCAGCATCAGGGCTCGCGAGCGCGGGCGGTCCTTCTTCCAGAGCCGGTAGGCGCCCAGCAGCATCATCATTCCGGCGACGAGACCGCCCAGGAAGAGATAGACGGCCACCTCTCCGTGCCAGACGTGCAGGTGCGGATCGATCAGGTGATTGCTCCGCGTGATCTCGATTTCGCTCATTTCGTCCCTCTCCCTCTAGTGAACCGCCGGCCCGCCGGCGTGCTGCCCCGCGTAGACCAGGATCCAGCGCAGCGCGAAGGCGCCGGCCAGGACCAGGAAGGCTCCGGCGCGCCCGGGGACGCGGCCCCGGCGTCCCGTCATCCATTCGCCGTAGGCGGGCGCCGCGATTCCCAAGGCCACGGGCAGCGCCCAGAAGGCCGCTGTGTAGCCGCCCCCCAAGAGGAGGTGAGCGGCCTGCTGCGTGCTCTGCCCACCCGTGCGCAAGTCGATCAGCCAGAGCGCAAGGATCAGTGCCTGCGCGCCGAGGAATCCCAAGTTGCAGCGCCCGAGTCGCTCGCGCTCCTGATCGGCCGTCCGCGCCATGAGCAGGCAGGATGCGCCGCAGGCCAGGCCAGAGCTCAGGAAGAGCAGCGGCAACAGGGGCGAGTGCCAGAGCGGCCGCGCGGAATAGATGCTGAGCACGACTCCCGTGTAGAGGCCGAGCGCGATTCCGAGCAGCAGGTTCGCTGCGGCGAGGCCCCGCGCCCGGGCCTCCGCCCATGCGCCGAGGCCGCGCAGCCACGGGAGGCGGCGCAGAAGGCGCTCACGCAGGTCGTCCGGTAACTCGCTCCAGGCGAAGAGCGCGCTGGCGGGGTAGACCGACAGCAGGATCCATGCGCCCCAGGACATCGGCGTCGCCAGCCGGAAGACGAGGTAGAAGCGGAAGGCGTTCAGGCGGTTTGCCAGGTCGAGCCAGAGGAAGAGCAGGCAGACCGAGATCAGGACCGGCGACAGCCATGGCATCAGACGCAGGGCGCGGGAGGGCTCCTCGGGCGAGCGCAGCAGACGGAAGAGCGCTGTCAGAATCATCAGGCCCGCCACCGTGCCCGCCAGGAAGAGGTCGGCGGCCACCTCTCCGTGCCAGACGTGCAGGTCGGGGTCGATCAGCGGATTGCCTCGGTTGATGGTGTTTTCCAGCAAAACGACCTCACTTGAGGTAGAAGTGTCTGGGGTCCGTCCCCTTCTCGGGGCGCAGCGTGTAGTGCTCACGCGTTGCGAGAGCGCGGACGATCTCGCTTTCCGGGTCGTTCAGATCTCCGAAGACGATGCTCTGCGTGGGGCAGATCTCCTGGCAGTTCGTGGTGGCGAGACCATTCTCCAGGCGATGCATGCAGTAGGTGCACTTGTCCACCGTTTTGCTCCGCGGATCGACGAAGCGCGCGCCATAGGGGCAAGCCGTGATGCAGGCCTTGCAGCCCGAGCACTTGCGGCTGTTGACCTGGATCGTTCCGCCCGGTCCGTAATGCGAGGAACCGGTGGGACAGGCGCGCACGCAGGGCGCGTTCGCGCAGTGGTTGCAGCGCTCCGAGCGAATCGTCATCGTCAAGTCGGGAAAGCTGCCCACGGTTTTCGTGTATACCCAGTCCCGCGTGTGATTCGGGGCGACGTCATTCTCCTTCTTGCAGCCGATCATGCAGGCGCTGCAGCCGACGCAAGTCCTGGTGTCGACGGCCATCGCGTAGCGGGGCCCTGTCATGCCCTCACCTCCTCTTCCTCAATCTTACTGATGCCGGCGTGCCCGCCGGCATCAGCTTCCACGTCCTCGGCGCGCAGGAAGGTCACGAAGTTCACGTTCATGCCAGTGCCGCCCATGATCGGATCCACCTTGTAGTTCGTGCAGAGCTCCGCGGTGTCGATGCCGCGCCCGTGGACGAAGCGCAGCTTCTTCGCTCGCCGGCCGTAGCCGTGGACCATGTAGACGGCGTCCGGGCGGATGCGGCTGGTGACCTTGACGGGAGCGGAGAAGGTGGAGCGGATGCCGTCCTGGTTCTGCAGGTGGACGCGGTCGCCGTCCGCCAGGCCCCACTTGTCCGCCACGTCCCGGTTCACCCAGACCGCGTTCTCGTCGAAGACCTCCGAGAGCAGACGGTTGTTCGTCGTCCGGCCGAAAGTGTGCACGGGGGTGCGGCCGAAGAGCAGCCGGTAGTAGCCCCGGGGTGGCTCCTCGGGCGGCGTGTATTTGGGCAGGGGGTCGAAGCCGTGCTGCGCGAGACGGGTGGAGTAGAGCTCGATCCTGCCGGAGTCGGTGTAGAAGTCGGCCGCGGCGCCCTCCTCGAAGTAGAGCGGCTGGGGCTTTCCGAGGTGCACTCCGTCCCGCTGCAGGTCCTCGCAGCCGATGCCCGCCTCGTGCAGGCGCGACTTGGCGTACTCCATGCTGTCGGCCCAGGGGAAGAACTGCTCGAGACCGAGCTTCATCGCTAGCTCGCGCGCAATCCACCAGCCCGGCTTGCTCTCGTACATGGGCGGCACGACCTCTTGACGCACTGCGATGTAGGGTTCGCGGTAGAGCGGGTTGTGAAGCTCGTCGCAACGCTCGAGGTAGGTGGCCTCGGGGAGGACGACGTCGCTGAGGCTGCAGATCTCGGCCGGCAGGACGTCCACGCTGACGAGGAAGTCGAGCTTCTGGATGGCCTCGTGCGTGCGCCGCGGATCGGGCAGGGTGGTCGGCAGGTTCGAGCCGTAGACCATCCAGCCCTTGAGGTCGTACTCGCCGAGGCCGGGAATCGTGGCGTTGCAGAGCCCGCTGGCGAGGACCTTGTCCGCCAGGGGGAAGTTGCTGGGGAGCGGACGATCCGCCCTCCGGCTGTGATTCTTCTCGTAGCCCGGATACTCGTACTTGGGCAGGCCGACCTGGGAGGGCACGAAGAAGCCGCCCCGGCGTCCCCATGAGCCGAGCAGCGCGTTCAGGATCGCGATGGCTCGCGAGCGCTGCGTGTCGTCGCCGTACCATGTGACATGGCGGCCCGGGTGGACGATCGAGGCCGGCCGCGCGCCGGCGAGCAGGCGCGCCGTCTCGCGGATCCGATCCGGCTCTATGCCCGTGCGCGGGAAGGCCCACTCGGGGCTGAAGGGCTTCACGTGGGCCGCGAGCTGCTCGAAGCCGTAGGCGTAGCGCTCGATGTAGGCGCGGTCGTAGAGGTCCTCGTCGATGATCACGTGCATCCAGGCCAGGAGCAAGGCGAGGTCGGTGCCCGGCTTGATGGGCAGCCAGTGCCGGGCCTTCGACGCGGCCACAGAGAAGCGGGGGTCGACGACCACGAGGTCGCCGCCGCGACGAAGGAAGTTCGCGAAGTCCTGTACCTGCGTGTTGTGCATGTTCTCGCCCAGGTGCGAACCGATGAGCACGAGGCAGCGCGCGCCCGCCATGTCCGTGCGTTCCGGCGAGCCCACGCCCGAGCCGAAGGTGAGATCGAAGCCGACGTCGCGCGGGCCGCGGCACTGGGCGTAGGAGGGCGCGGCGATGTTGGGGGAGCCGTAGGCCTTGAAGAGGTGCTTCATCCAGTTGGCACCGAAGCCGTGATAGAAGAGCGCCAGCGCGGAGCCGCCGTAGGTCTGCTTGATCTTTTCGAAGTTCTCCGCCACCTCGCCCAAGGCGGTGTCCCAGGAGACGGCCTCGAAGTCCTGGCGGCCGTTCTTCGACACGCGGACCAGCGGCTGGCGGAGGCGGTCGGGATCGTAGAGAAGGCCCGTGCCGCCCGCGCCGCGAGGGCAGAGCCGACCGCGAGAGAGGGGATGCTTCGGGTTGCCCTTGATCTTCGTGACGCGGCCACCCTTCACATGCGCGAGGATTCCGCACTTCCAGAAGCAGAGCTCGCAGAAGCTCGGCACGATCTTCTCGCCCTCGGTGCCGGGATCCTCGGTCGGATTCCCGTAGGCGCCGAACCAGTCGCTCGTCAAGCCGCTCAGCAGGGCAGCGCTGGCCGCGCCCGATGATCCGATCTTGATGAAGTCCCTGCGATTCATGGGCGCTCCTCCATGGTGGGCTTGGGATGGTGGGGGCCGGCATGGCTGTTCCCCGACGGGTGGAGCCACTCGCAGACCGACTCCACCAGCAGCCGGATGATCGGGCTGCCTACCGAGAGCTGCACCTCCTGGCCCTGGCGTTCGCCCTGGACGAGCCCCAGGTCCCGTAGCGGAGCGAGCATCCGCGCCACGCTGGACTGGGGAATGCCCATGGCCTCGATCAGATCCTTCTGGGAGGAGGAGGCCTCGGCAAGGCGGCAGGCGATCTCCAGGCGGGAGGGGTGGGAGAGCGCCTTGAAGATCCTGGCGGCTCTCCGGATATCCTCTGGGTTGCGTTTCATAAGCATTGATCCCAGTGTGTGTTACGAGCTTCGATTCGAATCCGTGTAACAGATCCGCTTATCTGGATATCCGAAAATACGGAAGAGTCGCCGGCGCGTCAAGTCTTTTGGGAAAGATTTCACGTAGGCGCGGAAGGCCGTACGATCGGGTGCGCCAGGGTACCAGATCGTCCCTTGCGGATTCGAGCCACAACCCGCAGTATCTCCGGGAGCCGCGCCCTTCCTGATCTTCCCGGCCGTTCCGCGTCGCTACCCGTCGCCTGGTGCCCTCCTTGCTAGCTTGTCCGGTGGCGCGACGGAAGCCGAGCCGACGCGACTCGCGTGTCGCCAAAGGAGCATCGATGCACGACAATCCGCAACGTATTCTCCCTTTCCTCGCCCCGCTCCTGCTCTGCGCGTGCAGCCTCGTGCTTCCGGGCCTACCCGGCGACTCATCCGGTGGCGACGACACGACCGATCCGCCGCCTCAGCCCGCCTACACCAGCCACGTGATCGGCTACGGCAACTGCTTCCGGAACCTGGACCAGGACGTCCTCGCAGGCTTCGACCTCATCATCCTCGAGGCCGAGGGCCTGTCCGACCTCGCACCGCGCTTCCGCGAGAAGGCGATCCTCTACTTCGACATGTGGGGCAAGAGCTGCCACACGGACTCGCTCCGGCACTGGCCCGAGTGGCAGCCGGCGCCGGGGGAGATCGGCCAGCCGAAGATCGTGCTGAACGACGAGGTATACTGCTACCGCTTCGACGACGCCCACGTGCAGAGCTTTCTCGGCTGGATCGAGGACTTCCTCGCGGAGCACGGCTCGGACGTGAGGGGAGTCTTCCTGGACGACTTCGCCTACGACCGCGACTGGTGGTCGGGCGATCCCGCGGACAAGGACGTTGTCTGGGGCCCCATGGACGGCCGGCCCGGCTGGCGCGAGGAGCCTGGTACCTGGAACGTCGAGCGTGTCGAGGCGATCGAGGACGGGGCAAGCGTGCTGGTTGCCCAATACTGCGGCCCGGACGGCCTGCTGGTAACCAACGGCAACGGCAAGCGGCTCGCCACCACGAGACGCTTCGCGGAGAACGTCGGCAATCCCAACTCCGAGACCTGGGACAGGCTCGAGGTCCCCGGCGTCGACGAGCGCCGCTACATCCGCCGCGGCGACTTCCTGCAGGTGAACGGCGTCGGCGCGAGCGGCACCTGGGGTGACTGGACGGTCACCGACGCGGGCCACGGTCTCGAGAACCTCGAGCGCGCGGCCGCGCTGGCCATCCAGAGAGGTTGCAGCGTGGGGCTCTCCTACGGCGAGTCACCGCGGGAGGGGGGCTCCCAGTACCAGCTCTTCCTGCCCCCGGTCCATTCCGAGGGCACCTGGCCGGACTATTTCGCCGAGATCGAGGATCAGCTGCCGGGCTCGGACTTCTGACGGCGGTCGGGCAAGTAGTGCTCGTCCAGGGCGGGGGCGCCGCCCGCGAGCAGGCCGTGCCGGGCCATGTGCTGGTAGAGCACCGCCGTGAAGCTCGAGGACACGTTGAGGCTATTCTTGAGGCCTGCCATCGGCAGGTGCAGCACCGCATCCGCCTGCCGGAGCAACTCCCGGTCCACTCCGAGAACCTCGTGCCCGAAGACGAAGCAGCAGCGCGCGGGGCCTTCCCAGTCGAATAGCGAAACGCTGGCGGGGATCATCTCCACGGCCACCAGCGGGTAGCCCGCTTCCCGCACCCGGGCCACGGCGTCGAAGACGCGCAGGTCGTGGCACCAGGGCACCGTGTCTGTCGTGCCCAGCGCGGTCTTGGCCAGCTTTCCGTTGGGGGGGAAGGCCGTGATCCCCACGAGGAAGAGCTGCGCAAGACGCAGGGCGTCCGCGCTGCGGAAGATGTCGCCCACGTTGTATGCGCTGCGGATGTTGTCCAGGAGCGCAGCCACGGGCGCGCGCGGTCCCGACGGCACCCCGCCTTTGTCCTTCCACATGCTGTGCAGCGGATCGATACTCATGCTTCGAAAGGCTCCGTGATCGAGGTACCGTCCAGCGCCATCACCCTCCATGTTGCTTATCGTGGAGGGAAGTCCTAGTATGCACGATCCGGCGAGTCGAGCCAAGCCAGTGAGAGGTCGGCACGTCGAGCTTGCAGGGCGCCGAAACGCTGCGCGTGTCGCGCGAAAGGACTCGAGCCGCAATGATGAGGATCCGCTTTACCGAGAGGGCGAGAGTTGCCGGCCGCGTCGGGCACGGGCGACACACGTGCCGGCGGGGGGCGTCCCGGTCGATCCTGCTCGCGTGTCTGCTTCTGTCGGCGCTGCCCTCGGCCGGCCGGGCACAGGATCCCAGCCCTGCCATGGAGTACTACTTCTACCGGTCCCACGACTACGGCAGTGACGCGCTGATCCATCCCCTTCGCCTCATCATCGCCGGCGGCTACGGCATCACCCAGCTCGACAACCGCGACAACCGGATCTGGTCGGTCGACTACCGGAACGGCTGGAACAACCTGATGATGAATCTGGGCAACCCCATCGAGGCCATCGAGCGGGAGGGCTGGCGGAACTTCTTCTTCCGTCAGGTGGCTCCTTTCAGCACGAACCGGGCGAGCGCCCAGTACTATCCCAACTATACTCAGCACCTCATCGGCGGCGGGATGAGCTACCGCCTGATGCTGGAGTGGTTCCGCTACCACTGCTATCCCCGCCCCACGCTCCTGGCTGTGGGCACCATCGCCGCCTACCACCTGCTCAACGAGGTCGTGGAGAACGATGGTTTCGTGGGCTACAGCACCGATCCCATCGCGGATCTCTATCTCTTCGATCCCCTCAGCATGGTCCTTTTCAGTTCCGACCGCGTCGCCCGCTTCTTCGGGGAGACGCTGCAGATGAGCGACTGGTCCTACCAGGCCGGCTACGATCCCTGGCGGGGAACCATCGAAAACAACGGCCAGAACTTCGCCTTGAAGTTCCCGCTGCCGCGCAGCGAGCGCTGGCGGTTCTTCTATCACTACGGCACCCATGGCGAGGGCGGCCTCTCCTACACGCGCCCGAAGGGCGACTGCATCTCCGTGGCCGCCGGCTTCAAGGCCCAGAACCTCATCGAGCTGACTCAGGGCAACCGCACGGTGGATCTCGCGCTGGTCGCGGGCATCTTCTACGACCGGAACGGTTCGCTCCTCGCCTCGCTGCTCTATGCCGAGACGAAGGACTACCGCCTGCGCCTGAACCTCTACCCGGGTCTCGTCCGCATCGGGCCCATCTCACCCGGTTTTTTCCTGGCTCTGGACCGCGATGGGCGTATGCTCCTCGGGATAAACCTGCTCCAGCAACCCTTCGGCCTGGCCGGCGGCGGCAACTGAGCGCCGCCCGGCGCACGCAAGGGAGTGTCATGGCGTCGCCGCGTCCCCTCGTCGCACTGCTCACGGACTTCGGACCGGACAGCTGGTACCTGGGCGCCATGAAGGGCGCGCTGCTGGACGCGAACCCGGCGCTCACGTTCGTCGATGTCAGCCACGGAGTGGAGCCCCAGGACCTCGGTGCGGCCGCCTACATCCTCCTCGCCACCTGGGAGCAGTTCCCCGCTGGCAGCGTCTTCCTGGTCGTCGTGGATCCCGGTGTAGGCGGCGAGCGGAGGGGGCTCGCGGGGCGGATCGGCGAACGCTACTTCGTCGCGCCCGACAACGGCCTCGTCACCGAGCTGGTCGCCCGGGAGCCGGACCGCGAGCTGTGCTACCTGGAGAACCCAGCCCTGCTCCGCTCCGATCCCCGGCCCACCTTCCATGGCCGCGACGTCTTCGCGGGAGCGGCGGCTCATCTGACGCTGGGCATGCCCCTGGCCGCATTTGGCTCGCCCTGCGAGCGTCCCGTCCTGATCGATCGGATCGGCCCGCGCCGGGAGGGGGAGGCCTTGATCGGCCGCATCCTGCTGGCGGACTCCTTCGGGAATCTCATCACCGACATCGACGAAGACAGCCTGCGCGCACTCGAGGGTGAAAGGCAGGCCGCCGCCGCGGACCTGGAGATCCAAGCGGGCGAGCTGCGGCTGCGCGGCATCAGGCGTGTCTACGAGGAGGCGGCGCCGGGCGAGGCGCTCGCGCTGCTGGGTAGCAGCGGGCACCTGGAGATCGCCGTGGCCCGGGGCAGCGCCAGCGATCGGCTGGGCCTCTCGGCCGGCGAAGAGGTCGTCGTCCACGCTCGGCCGCGCAGGGACGCGCCATGAGCGTCAACCCCTGGCGGGAGCTCGAGCGCGAGCTCAACCCGAAGCAGCGCGAGGCCGTCTTCGCGACGGCGCCGCACTGCCTCGTCCTGGCCGGGCCGGGCACAGGCAAGACGCGCACCCTCGTCAACCGCATCATCTACTTGGTGACCGTGCTCGGAGAGGATCCCGGGGGAGTCCTGCCGCTGACCTTCACGCGCAAGGCCGCGCGCGTGATGGTCGGGCGTCTTGCCTGCTATCTTGGCCAGGACGCGTCGTCGATTCGCGCGGGAACCTTCCATCACTTCGGGCTCCAGCTCCTCCGCGCCCACGCCGGGCGCGGCGAGATCCCGGCGGACTTCGGCGTGGCGGACGAGCAGCGGCAGGTGCGCACCCTGCAGCGGGCCTGGAACCGCCTCGGTTTCTCAACGCGCGAGGCGGAGGAGAAGGAGCTCCGCATGCTCCTCGGGCGCTTCGGCGCCTATCGCCTGGATCGCGATCCCGATCTGCTCAGCAAGCTGCAGGTGGAGCTCTTCGACGAGTACCAGCGCCTGTTGCGGGACGAGAGCGCGCTGGACTTCGACGACATCCTCGACCTCACGCGCCGCCTGCTCGAGGAAGACGAGAATCTGCTCGCCAAGACGCGGCGGAGCTGGCCGCGCGTGCTCGTCGACGAGTTCCAGGACACGGACGCGCTGCAGTACCGCATCCTCCGGCACCTCGTGCCTGCTGACGGCAGCAGCTTCCTCGTCGCGGACGATCAGCAGTCCATCTACGCCTGGCGGGGCGCCGATCGCCGCAACATCGCCGAGTACCGGCGGGACTACGGGCCCTTGGAAATCGTCCTCGACGAGAACTATCGCAACACGGCGCGGATCCTCACGAGCGCGCAGGCCCTGATCGCCGCGGGAGGTGAGGCGAAGCGCGCGCTGGTGAGCCGCGCCGAGGGCGACGGCAGCCTGGAGTACGAGAGCTTCCCCGGCGAGAAGGAGGAGGCGGAGTTCCTCGCCGCGGACATCCGCCGCGCCCGTGCCACGGACCCCGGCCTGCGCTGGCGCGACATCGCCGTGCTCTATCCGAAGCACGCCATCGGCGAGTACCTCGAGACACGTCTGATGGGCGAGCGCATCCCCGTGGAGCTGGTCGCGGGCCGGGCGCTCCTCGAGCAAGGGCGCATCCGCCAGTTGATCGCCTTCCTGCGAATCTTGAGAAACGGCAACGACGAGGATGCGCTCGAGACACTGCTCGCGGCTTCCCTGGACGATGGCTCCTTCGCGTTGCTGCGAGCCAGCGCCCGCCTCCGGGGGGACTCCATCCGCGCAGCCGTCGACCTGCTCATCCGGAGTCGGAACACGCTGCGCGGACGGTCACGGCGCTGGGAGAGCTTCCTCGGGGAAAACGCGGCACTTGCGGACGAGGTTTGGCTCGGCGCCTGGCGCAGCCGCTTCCCCTCCGGCCTGGGACTGGAGGACTTCCTGCCGCCCGCCGGGGTGGCGGAGGGGCAGGCGGCGGAACCGCCCGCAGGGTCCGAGGAGCCGGACGCGCGGGCGCTGCGTCGCGACTGCGAAGCCCAGGGCCAACGGCTGCAGATCCTCGCGCGTCTGCCATGGCTCCTCGAGAGCCTGGTCGCCCGCATCAGCAACCTGCGCGCAGGTGGTGCGGGGCGCACCCTGAGTCAGCTTGTACGCGAGGTCCTGCTCGAGCTCGCCGACGACGAGGAGCAGAGCCTGCCCGGCGATCCCGCCGAGATCGACGGTCTGGCGGAGCTCCTCTCGGAGCTGCGCGAGCGATTGCGACTGGGGCGGCGAGTCGGCGTGGCGGCAGATACTGACGCCGGCTCGGAGATACTCACCGCGCTGCTCCGCCAGGGCCTCGAGCCCTGGTTGGCGCAGAACCTCGTCGCCGGCGAGCCCGGGCCGCCGCCCGCGTCGACCCTGCGCGTCGACGGCCGTCATGGCGAGTTGCGCCTCGGCGGCGATCCCGACCGAGTCGTCCGCGGCGCGCCCGCGGCGCTGCTCGTATTCCGACTCTACCAGCTCTGGCGCGCCGACGAGCACCGGTCCCTCAACGACTACGTTGTCTTCGATCTCGAGACGACTGGTGTGGACATCACGGGCTGCGAAATCGTAGAGATCGCGGGCATCCGCTACGAGTCGGGTCGGGAGGTGGAGCGCTTCGCGACCCTCGTCCGGCCTGCAGCGCCGATCCCGCCGGGCGCGACGGCCATTCACGGCATCGACGACGCAATGGTCGCAGACGCTCCACCACCCGCCCAGGCCCTCCGCGACTTCCTCCGCTTTGCGGGCGAGCGCGACCTCGTGGCCCACAACGGTGCCGGTTTCGACTTCCCCATCCTGCGCCGCCTCGCGCGCGAGCACGGCCTCGCCCGCCCAGCGAACGCGCTCTTCGACACGCTGGCCCTCGCCCGCAGGCTCTTCCCGGGCGAGCGAGTCCGCCTGGAGGACCTCATCGCGCGCTTCGGCATCCGCGCCGAGGCACGGCACCGGGCGCTGGACGACTGCCGCTGCCTGGGCGAGGCCTTCGAGCGGATGCAGGCGCTGCATCTGGGCCGCCTCCGCCGCCGCGTGGGGCAGGAGGCGCTCGCGCCGGCCGCCCTGGCGCTCTACCTCGATCCGGCGGCCGTCCCGAAACGGGATCGCGGGGGGAGAGACTTCGAGCTCTTCCGCCGGGGCGTGCGCCGCCTGCTCGCGAGCGGCAGCGACTGGCTGACGCGCTTCGCCAAGCCCGAGGAGCGTGGCGCGATGGAGGAGGGCCTGCTGGCGGCGGCGGGGCTCACGGCGGAGGCGCCCGAGCTCTTCACCGGCCTGCACAGTGAGGAGGAACGCTTCCTCGCCCTCGTACCTCGCTTCGACGAGCTCTACCTGGGCGATTCCCTCGCGAGCTTTCTCGACTTCCTGGCCCTCTACCAGCCGCCGGACCTGACCCAGGAACTGGACGCCGTGCAGCTGATGACCATCCACAGCGCCAAGGGGCTGGAGTTCCGCCGGGTCTACATCGCCGGGCTCGAGGAGAACGTGCTGCCGGGCTACTACGCCCTGCGGGCCGAGGACCCCGAGGCCATCGCCGAGGAGAGGCGCCTGCTCTACGTGGCGATGACGCGTGCCGCCGAGTCGCTCACCCTGACTCAAGTAGAAAACCGCGGCGGCTTCCAGCAGGAGCCGAGCCGCTTCCTGAAACACCTGTCGGCGGAGGGGGAGGCATGAAGCGGATGCTGAGGCGCCTGGGGCTGACGCTGCTGGTGGCCGCCGCGCTGTTTGTCGTGCTGCGCGCCATCGTCGTGCCGCTGGCGCGGCAGAGACAGGGGCGCCGGGAGCTCCCGCCGACCGCGCTCTCGCTCATCCCGGCCAACACCGAGCGCTGGGTACTGCGCCGCGGTCTCCCCAGCAGGAGCTTGCGCTCCCTGTGGCCAGACGGTGCCAGCGTCTTCCCCCGGCGCCTGAACGAGTGGGATCTGCCCATGGACGGGATCCTCGCGGATCTGAGTCTCTCCCGGATCCGCGGCGGCACATGGCTGGGGGGGACCTGTTCGTCGGGCGGATGGTTCCTCATCGGTCCCCGCTCGCGACTTCCCCGTGGCGGCTCCCTGGCGAAGGCCATAGAGAGCGCGCCGGACACGTCACTGCAGTGTGCCCATGGCATCCTGATGCGGCGGGGGAGTTACTTCACGCTGGCCTCCGATGCGGGCGTCCTGGACGGACCCGGCTGGCTGGACGAACTCCCGGAATGGATGGAAATCGGCGACCTGCTCGTCGGCGCCGACTGGCTGGAGTTCCGACGCTGCGAGGAGGGAGGCGCGCTGCTGGGCGCCAAGCCGCTCCTGGGCGTCCTCCACTGCGAGGGCCTGGCCTGGCGATGCGAAACAGGATTGGACGCGCTCGCCGGTCTGGCACCGGGTCCGGCAGCTGTGCAACCCGCGGCCGCGGGCACGCTCGACTCCATTCCCACCCTCAGGCACAGTGCACCCTTTGGTCCCAACGGGCGGCCGCTGGCTGAGGGGGCCGCTCTCCTGAGCGAGGAGGCCGGCCTCGTGACGGCCGAACGACGCTGGTTTCGCAACGGTTTCGCCGCCACAGAGCGGGTCGTTTCCAGGCCGCGAATTCCCGGCGCGGGCGCCGAAAATGAGCATTGACAGGGCCCATGGCTCCTAGCAGTATGACCCGGATTGTGATGAAAGGTACAAGATGACGTTCTCCGCGGCCCTGGACGCGTTCGCTTCCGGATCCTATGTGCCGATCCTTGCCCTGCTGATCCTGGCTCTGCTCTTTTCGGCGGCCCTTGTGGCGGCGAGCCGTTTCGTCGGCCGCCGGATCAACTACCCCGAGAAGTTCAGCACCTACGAATCGGGCATGGAACCCCGCGGGGGCGCGCGCGACCGCTTTTCGGTGAAGTTCTACCTCGTGGCCATCCTCTTCATCCTCTTCGACATCGAGGTGGTCTTCCTCTACCCCTGGGCCGTGCACTACAAGAAGCTGGGCCTCTTCGGCATCGTCGAGATGGCGATCTTCCTCGTCATCCTGCTCGTGGGCTACCTCTACATCCTGGGCACGGGGGCCCTGAACTGGGACCGGGGTACGCTCGTCGAACGCGGGGATGGCGATGCCTGATGCGCTCCAGGCAGTGGCGGCGGCGGCAGGCGAGCGCTTCGGCCCCGATCTCCTGGCGGCGGACGTCCAGCGCGGGGAGCTGACCCTGCGCGTAGGATCCGATCACCTGCTCGATCTCCTGGCCTGGCTGAAGGATGAGTCGCGGCCGAGCTTCCCGTTGCTGAACGACATCAGCGGCGTCGACGGGCTCAGGCTGGGTTGGCAGCCGCGCTTCCGTGTCAGCTACCACCTGCTCTCGCTGGATTCGGGCGAGCGCGTGCGCGTCCAGGCGGACACGGCAGAGCAAGGCGGCGAGCCCTGCCTGCCCACGGTGACCGCCCTCTGGGAAAGCGCAAACTGGAACGAGCGCGAGGTCTGGGACCTGATGGGCATCCGCTTCACGGGGCATCCAGACCTGCGGCGCATCCTACTGCACGAGGACTACGACCGCGGGCATCCCCTGCAGAAACAGGTCCCCACGCGAGGCACCGGCGATGACAATCGCTGAGGGGCAGTCCATGTTCTCCGGGGAGATCCTCCGCGAGATCGACGAGATCGTGGGCCGTTACCCCGATCCCCGCTCCGCACTGCTTCCCCTGCTGCACCTGATCCAGAGGGAACAGGGCTGGGTGTCGCCCGAGGCCCAGGAGTGGGCGGCCGCCCGGCTCGAGCTGAGCCCGGTGATGGTGCAGGGCGTGACCAGTTTCTACACGATGTTCAACACGCGGCCCGTGGGGAGGCATCTCGTCCAGCTCTGCCGCACCCTCAGCTGCGAGCTGCGCGGCTCGGAGGAGATCCGGGCGCACATCGTCCGGCGCCTGGGGATCGAGCCGGGCGAGACCAGCGAGGACGAACGCTACAGCCTCGTCGAGGTCGAGTGTCTCGGTGCCTGCGGCACGGCGCCAACGATGATGATCGGCGAGGAGTACCACGAGAACCTGACAGTCGAGCGCGTCGACGAGATCCTCGACTCTCTGGACCCGTAGACCAAGCGATCCGAGACGGAGCATGGCGGCCTTCGAACCCATACTGACCAAGATCGTGGGAATGGAAGACTCCCACACGCTCGCCGTGTACGAGCGCGAGGGTGGCTATCAGGCCCTCGCCATGGGCGTGAAGATCGCTCCGGCCGAGATCATCGAGCTGGTCAAGGACTCGGGGCTGCGCGGCCGCGGTGGTGCGGGCTTCCCCTGCGGCATGAAGTGGGGTTTCTTGCCCGACCCGGAGAAGAACCCGGGACCGCGTTACCTGGTTGCAAACGCGGACGAGAGCGAGCCGGGCACCTTCAAGGACCGCGTGATCCTCCGGCAGAACCCGCACCTGCTTATCGAGGGTTGCATCCTCTCGTGCTTCGCCCTGCAGGCGAAGCACTGCTTCATCTACATACGGGGAGAGTACGCCGAAGAGGCGCGAATCTTGGAAAGGGCCATCGCCGAGGCAAAGGCGGCGGGCTACGTGGGACGCGACGTGATGGGCACGGGCTTCGACCTGGAGATCATCGTGCACCGCGGCGCGGGCGCCTACATCTGCGGCGAGGAGACGGCCCTGCTCGAGAGCCTGGAGGGCAAGCGCGGCTACCCCCGCATCAAGCCGCCCTTTCCGGCGGTGGTCGGCCTCTACGGCCGTCCGACGGTCATCAACAACGTGGAGACGCTCGCCTGCGTACCCGCGATCGTGGGGCGGGGGCCCGACTGGTTCTCGTCGATCGGGCCGGAGAAGAATAGCGGCCCCAAGCTCTACGCCGTGAGCGGACACGTCGAGCGCCCCGGCGTCTACGAGTTGCCGATGGGCGTGAGCTTCCGGGAGCTGCTAGAGGAGCACTGCGGGGGCGTGTGGCGGGGGCGCCAGCTCAAGGCCATGGTGCCGGGCGGCAGCAGCACGCCGGTGCTGACCGCCGAGGAGGCCATGGCGGTGAACATGGACTTCGACTCCCTGGCCGCCGCGGGGTCCATGTTCGGGAGTGCGGCGGTGATCGTCATGGACGAGACTACCGACATGGTGAAGGTGGCCCTCAACCTGATGCGCTTCTACCACCACGAATCCTGCGGCCAATGCACGCCCTGCCGCGAGGGCTGCGGCTGGCTCGAGAAGATCCTGGCGCGTTTCTACGAGGGCCGCGGCCGCGCGGAGGACCTGGACACGATCCTGGACATCTGCGACAACATCGCCTTCAAGACCGTCTGTCCGCTCGGGGACGCCGCGCGCATGCCGACGGAATCCTACGTGCGCAAGTACCGGGACGAGTTCCTGGCCCGCGTCCCCGGCGGCGCGCTGCTCGCGGGGGGTGAGTGATGGCGGCGCTGCTGGTCACCCTGGCCAAGATCCTCGTCGTCTTCGTCGTGACCCTTCTCACCGTGGCCTATCTCACGCTCGCCGAGCGCAAGATCTCCGCCTTCATCCAGTGGCGCAAGGGGCCGAACCGCGTTGGGCCCTGGGGCCTGCTCCAGCCCATCGCCGACGGACTGAAGTTCGTCCTCAAGGAAGACTTCGTCCCCGCGGGCGCCAACCGCGCCCTGCACGCTCTGGCGCCCATGCTCGTGATGATGCCGGCCCTGATGACCTTCGCCGTGGTCCCCTTCGGCAGCACATTGCCCTTGCCCGGCGGCGGGCAGGAGATCCGCATGGTCGTCGCCGACCTGTCCATCGGCATCCTCTTCGTGTTCGCGATCGCCAGCCTGGGCGTCTACGGCATCGCCATCGGCGGCTGGTCGAGCAACAACAAGTACTCCCTGCTCGGCGGGCTGCGCTCCAGCGCGCAGATGATCTCCTACGAGATCGCCCTGGGCCTCGCCGTGATCCCCGTGATCATGTTCACCGGCTCGCTGCGGCTCACCGACGTCGTCGCCCACCAGGGCGGTAATCCCTGGTTCGTCATCAGCCAGCCGCTGAGCTTCCTGCTCTTCGCGGTCGCCGCCTTCGCCGAGACCAACCGCCTGCCCTTCGATCTGCCCGAGGCGGAGCCAGAGCTCGTCGCCGGCTACCACACAGAGTACAGCAGCATGAAGTTCGCCATGTTCTTCCTGGCGGAGTACGCGAACCTGATCACGGCCAGCGCGCTGATCGTGACACTCTTCTTCGGCGGCTACCACCTGCCCTTGATCGAGAACCTGGCCTTCTTCCAGGCTCACGGCTTCCTGCTCGGCATGCTGCACGTGCTGACCTTCCTCGCGAAGGTCGCGATCTGGCTCTTCATCTTTCTCTGGGTGCGCTGGACTCTTCCGCGCTTCCGCTACGATCAGCTGATGGGTCTCGGCTGGAAGGTGATGCTGCCGCTGGCCCTGGCGAACCTGTTCATCTACGGACTCTGGTCCTTGAAGGACCTCGGCTAGGAAGGGACGCGTGGAAACGGCGCTCTTCTACATCTTCTCCGCACTGGCCCTCGCGTCGGCACTCATGGTGATCACGCGGCGCAATCCCGTGTCGGCGGCGCTGTATCTCGTGCTCGCCTTCTTCTGCCTGGCGGGGATCTACGTGCTCATGGACGCCTTCTTCCTGGCCGCGGTGCAGGTGGCGGTCTACGCTGGCGCCATCATGGTGCTCTTTCTCTTCGTGATCATGCTGCTCAACCTGCAACCCGACGAGCTGCCGCCCTTCATGACGCGGAAGATCAAGTGGGTCTACGCGGCGGCGACCGTGGCCCTCGGCATCCTGCTCCTCGCCCTGGACCTGAGCCGCAAGCTCCCGGCCGCCGGGGGCGCGCCGGCGCGGGGGGAAGTGGAAAACATCGCGGCCAAGCTCTTCGGCGAGTTCCTACTGCCCTTCGAGATCACGGCCGTGCTGCTCTTGGTGGCCATCGTCGGCGCCGTCATCCTCGCCCGGCGCGAGAAACAGTGAGGAGGGGGACGTGTTCGACTACAACCACGCCCTGATCGTCGGCTTCCTGCTCTTCACCCTCGGCGTCGCTGGCGTGTTGCTGCGCCGCAATGCCATCGTAGTGTTCATGTCGATCGAGCTGATGCTCAACGCAGTCAACCTGGTACTCGTAACCTTCTCGCGCTTGCGCGGCGACCTGGACGGCCAGGTCCTCTGCTTCTTCATCATGGCAGTCGCGGCCGCCGAGGCCGCCATCGGGCTGGGCATCATCATCGCGCTGTTCCGTCGCAGCGAGAGCGTCGACCTGGATCGCGCCTCGCTGCTCCGGAGCTGAGCGGAGGAAAATGGATCTGTTTCCCGCGATACTGGCCTTCCCCCTGGTCGGGCTCCTGATCAACGCCCTGGCCGGCAAGAGGCTGCCCCTGAAGGCCAGCGGCTGGATCGCCTCGGCGGCGGTTTTCCTGTCCTTCCTGTGGTCGCTCAGGGCCTTTTTCGTCTTGCACAAAATGCCACCGGGGGAACAGTCAAGGGTCGTCTACAAGCTCTGGGAGTGGATCACCGTGGGGGACATCGCGGTCGACTTCTCCCTGCTCGTCGACCCGCTCAGCACCGTCATGATCCTCGTGGTCACCGGCGTCGGCTTCCTCATCCACGTCTACTCGATCGGCTACATGGCGCACGACCGGGACTATCCGCGCTTCTTCGCCTACCTGAACCTCTTCACCCTGTCGATGCTTCTGCTCGTGCTGGGGGACAACTTCCTCGTGCTCTTCGTTGGCTGGGAGGGCGTGGGCCTCTGCTCCTATCTGCTCATCGGCTTCTGGTACGACAAGATGTTCACGGCGACGATGTCCAACGCCTCGGCGGGCAAGAAGGCGTTCATCGTGAACCGCATCGGCGACTTCGGCTTCCTTCTTGCCCTCTTCCTGATCTTCACGCACTTCGGGAGCCTGCGTTTCGAGACGGTCTTCGCCGCCGCCCTTCACCATCCCGCGTCGGCGGGCGTGATGACGGCCATCGGCCTGCTGCTGTTGCTCGGCGCCACGGGCAAGAGCGCGCAGATCCCGCTCTTCGTCTGGCTGCCCGACGCCATGGCGGGCCCGACGCCGGTCAGCGCGCTGATCCACGCGGCTACCATGGTCACGGCCGGCGTCTACATGGTAGCGCGGAGCCACGTCCTCTACGCGCTCGCTCCCGTGGCCCTGACGACCGTCGCCTGGATCGGCGCCGTCACCGCCCTCGTGGCGGCCACGATCGCGGTCACGCAAAACGACATCAAGAAGGTGCTCGCCTACTCGACGGTCAGCCAGCTGGGCTACATGTTCTTAGGGCTAGGCAGCGCCGCCTTCGGCGCGGGCATCTTCCACCTGATGACCCACGCCTTCTTCAAGGCCCTGCTATTCCTCGGCGCGGGCAGCGTGATCCATGCCCTGCACGAGGAGCAGGACATCCGCCGAATGGGCGGGCTGCGCAGGAGGCTGCCGCTGACCTTCGCGACCTTCCTGGTGGCGACGCTGGCGATCACGGGCCTGCCCGGTCTGTCGGGTTTCTTCAGCAAGGACGAGATCCTGGCAGCGGCTTTCCAGCAGCACAAGATCCTATGGGTCCTCGGCGTGATCACGGCGGGGCTGACGAGCTTCTACATGTTCCGCCTGCTATTTCTCACCTTCTTCGGCGCGAGCCGGGTAGAGCCGGAGAAGGAGAGGAAGATCCACGAGTCGCCGGCCGTGATGACGCTGCCGCTCGCGATCCTGGCCTTGCTCAGCATTGCCGGCGGGTGGGTGGGCCTGCCGCCCGTGCTCGGTCCGCACCTGCTGGCCGGCGAGGGCGGTTTCCTCGCGCCCGTGTTCGCGGGGCTGCACCACATCGAGGGCTTCGGCCAGCACGCGCATCCCACAGCGGCGACAGAGTGGACCCTCATGGGCGTCTCCACCCTGGTCGCGTTGCTGGGCTTTACCGCCGCGTGGCGCGGATACCTGCGGCCGACAGACCCGCGCGCGACCTTCGAGAAAGCGCGCGGCGGCGTCTATCGTCTGCTCGAGGACAAGTACCGCGTCGACGAGGCCTACGACGCTGCGTTCGTGCGCCCCATCGGAAAATCGGCGCGCTTCCTCTGGCGGGGCATCGACGAACTCGTGATCGACCTGCTCGTGAACTTCTCGGGGCTCTTCGTCCGCGTGAGCGGCGAGGTGCTACGGCTCTTGCAGTCCGGCTATGTCCAGACCTACGCGTTCTTCATGATCGTGGGCGTGGTCCTGATCCTTCTCCGTCTGCTGGTTTAGCTATGTCGAGGGGACGATGATCGATACTTGGATCCTGACCTGGCTCGTGTTCCTACCCGTCCTGGGGGGGCTGGCCGTGCTCCTCCTCCCCGAGCGGCGGGCGGCGTGGATCCGCTGGTGGACCTTGTTGGTGACCACCGTCACCTTCCTGCTCTCGCTGCACCTCTGGTTCCACTGGGACAGCAGCACGGCGAGTATGCAGTTCACCCAGTCGGCGCCCTGGATCCCGGCGCTCGGCATCGGCTACTCCGTTGGCGTAGACGGGATCAGCCTGCTCATGGTCCTGCTCACCACCTTCCTCATGCCGATCACGGTGCTCTCCGGCTGGAGTGCCATCGGCGAGCGGGTGCGAGCCTACTACTTCTTCCTGCTCCTGCTCGAGGGAGGCATGGTCGGCGTCTTCGTTGCCACCGACCTCTTCCTCTTCTACGTCTTCTGGGAGGCCATGCTGATCCCGATGTACTTCCTCATCGGGATCTGGGGCGGTCGCAGGCGCATCTACGCGGCGGTGAAGTTCTTCCTCTACACCATGGTCGGCAGCCTGCTCATGCTCGCCGCCATCCTCTACCTCGTGGTGCAGCACCAGCAGCTGACGGGGTCCTGGTCCTTCGAACTCGCCGCCATCCTGAGCACGCCGATCGAGGGAAGGCCTGAGATGCTGGCCTTCGGAGCCTTCGCCCTGGCCTTCGCGATCAAGGTGCCGATCTTCCCGCTGCACACCTGGCTGCCCGACGCCCACGTCGAGGCGCCCACCGCGGGCAGCGTGGTCCTGGCCGGGGTGCTGCTGAAGATGGGCACCTACGGCTTCCTGCGCTTCTGCCTGCCGCTCTTCCCCGCTGCCTGGGCCGCGGCCACGCCCCTGTTCATGGTGCTGGCGGTCGTCGGCATCATCTACGGCGCGCTGGTGGCGATGGCGCAGGACGACGTCAAGAAGCTCGTGGCCTATTCGAGCGTGAGCCATCTCGGCTTCGTGATGCTGGGCCTCTTCGCGCTGAACGGCCGGGGCATTTCAGGCGGCATATTACAGATGGTGGGGCACGGCCTCTCGACGGGCGCGCTCTTCCTGCTCGTCGGGATGATCTACGAGCGGCGGCACACGCGCATGATCTCCGACTACGGCGGCATCGCGCGCGTCATGCCGCAGTTCACCTTCGTCTTCCTGGTCACGACCCTGGCGTCGATCGGCCTGCCGGGGCTCAGCGGCTTCGTGGGCGAGTTCCTCATCCTGCTGGGCGCCTTCCAGGTCTCCAAGCTGGCGGCCGCCCTTGCCGCCACCGGCGTGGTCCTCGGGGCCGTCTACATGCTCTGGCTCGTGCAGCGCGTGTTCTTCGGACCGATCCGGCACGAGGAGAACCGCACACTGCGCGACCTCGTGCCCCGCGAGTGGATCCTGCTCTTGCCGCTGCTGCTGCTCATGCTCTGGATCGGGCTCTATCCCAAGCCCTTCCTGAGTCGCATGGAGGCGTCGGTGTCGCATCTCCTCGTGCAGAGCGGGGTGGAGCAGGTGGACACGCCGCCCGCCCACGCATCGAGCACCTGGGAAGGAGAGTGAGCACGGTGGACTGGACGCTCTCGCTGATCGCCCCCGAGCTGGCCCTGGTCGTCACCGCCGTGCTGCTCCTCCTGTTGGAGCTGCCCAGACGCCGCGGGAACGGCGGGGGCGTCCTCTCCGAACTCCTCACTGTTCTCGGCCTGCTCGCGGCCCTGGCGCTGATCGCGATGCAGTGGGGGGACGGTGCGCAGACGGCCTTCGGCGGCCGGCTGATCGTCGACTCCCTGGCGCGCTTCCTCCACTTCCTCTTCGTCCTCATCGGCCTGGGCACCCTGCTCATGGCTATGCCCTACCTGCGCCAGGAGGGCCTGCCACGGATCGAGTTCCTCGCCCTGCTTCTCTTCGCGGTGACGGGGATGATGCTCATGGCCGCGGCCGCGGAGATGATAACGCTCTTTTTGGCCCTGGAGCTGCTCTCCATGAGCCTCTACATCCTTGCCGGTTATCACCGCCGGCAGGAGAGGTCCGTGGAGGGCGCGCTCAAGTACTTCCTGCTCGGCGCCTTCGCGAGCGCGATCCTGCTCATGGGCATGGCGCTGCACTGGGGCAGCACGGGCAGTCTCCACCTGAGCGCCCGCGCGCTCGGTGAGGGGGGCGGTCCGCTCCTCAGTCCGGTCCTGGCCCAGGCGGGCTTCTGGCTGGTCGTGATCGGGATCGGCTTCAAGATCAGCGCCGTCCCCTTCCACTTCTGGACCGCGGACGTCTACGAGGGCAGCCCGGCGCCCGTCGCCGCCTTCATGGCCACGGGGACGAAGGCCGCCGCGATGGCCGCTCTGCTCAGGCTCCTGGTCGCCGGCTTCTCGCCGGATCCCGCGTCCTGGACGCCCGTACTCTGGTGGCTGGCCGTGCTCACAATGTCCGTCGGCAACCTGATGGCCATCGTGCAGACCAACATCAAGCGCATGCTCGCGTTCAGCAGCGTGGCGCACGCGGGCTACTTGCTCGTGGCCGCGGTCGCCGCGAGCCGCGACGCCACCCGCGGCCTACTCTTCTACCTCTGCGCCTACACGCTGATGAACCTCGGCGCCTTCGCGGTCGTCACGCTCGTCGGACGGAAGGGGGAGGAGTACCAGTCGATCTTCGAGTACTCGGGCCTGGCCCGCCGCCAGCCCTGGCTGGCCGCTCTCATGGCGGTCTTCCTCTTCTCGTTGGCGGGGATCCCGCCGACAGCCGGCTTCGTGGGCAAGCTCTTCATCTTCAGCGAGGCCATCCGACAAGGTTTCGTGGGGCTCACGGTCATCGCGGTGCTCAACAGCCTCGTCTCCGTCTACTACTACCTGCGCGTCATCTACCTCATGTACATGAAGGAGGAGTTCGAGGAGACTCCTGCCTTCGGCGTGCCGGGTCCCGCGGCCCTGCTGCTCGCGTTCTGCTTCCTGCTCGTGCTCTGGTTCGGCGTCTTTCCCGGCGGCCTGCTGACCGCAGCGGAGTTCTCCGCGCGCGTGTTCTAGCAGGCTAGTCCCCGCTTGACCGCCCAAGGCACCCCCCGTAGACTTCGTAGCCGCTCCCGTTCTCACGCCTCTCGCCGCGGAAGGATCCGGCATGCGTCCCGTGCACTCCCTGCGTCTCGCCCTCGTCCTCTCGACCCTCGCGTTCACCGGCGCGGGCGCCGTGGAGGTCTTTCCCCTCGGCGAGATCCGGCCCGGCCTGAAGGGCACGGCGCTCACGGTCTTCGAGGGCGACAGCATCAGCAGCTTTCCCGTGGAGATCGTGGACCGGATCAGCGGACGCGGCGCCTACGACCTCGTCCTGGTCCGCGGGGACGAAGCGCTGCAGGCGCGCGGTGGCGTCAGCCAGGGGATGAGCGGCAGTCCAGTCTATGTCGACGGACGCTGGCTGGGGGCCATCGCCTTCACCTATGCCTTCTCCCGCGAGCCGCTGGCCCTCGTCACGCCGGCGGCGGCGATGCTGTCGCTGGCGGACCGTCCCTGGACAGGGCCCGACGCACTGCACGGCAGCCTGCGCGAGCTGCCCTTCCTCGGCGGCGACGATGCCCAGCCGACCCGTCTCCCGCCGGGGCCTGAGGGCGAGGCGCTAAGGCTCTCGGTCGGCGGGCTGGATCCTTCCGCCCTGGCACGACTGGAGCGCGGGCTTTCCGGACAGGGGCTCGCGCTGCTTCCCCTGGGCATCAGTACGGGCAATGCGGGGACCGCAGCCGGCGTGGCCTCCAAGCTGGAGCCCGGCGCGGCGATCGCCGCGCAGCTGCTCAGCGGGCCGGTCTCGGTGGCCAGCATCGGCACCGTCAGCCACGTCGACGGCGACCGCGTCTGGGCCTTCGGCCATCCCTTCCTCGAGGAGGGACCGCTCGCGCTGCCCCTGGCCTCCGTCCGGGTGCACGCGGTCATGCCCAGCCTGAACACCTCCTTCAAGATCGCGTCGGTGGGACAGCCGGTCGGCACCCTCCTGCAAGACGGGCGCGCCGGCGTTTACGGTCGCCTCGGACCGGCGCCGGCGATGCTTCCCCTACGCCTCGAGCTGGACGCGGAGGGCCGTCCGTCCCGCAGCGCGGAGTTCGAGCTCGCGCGCCATCCTCGCCTCGCGCCGCTCTTGGGCCGCATCGCGCTCCAGGGCTGGGCGCAGGGCATCCTGTCTTCCCGCGACGAGGGCGGCCTCCACCTGGGCCTGACGCTGCGGCTTGGCGAGCCGGCCGTCGCGGCGGGCTCGCTGCTGGAACTGAGCGAGGGCTTCGCGGGCGAGGGCAGCCTGGCCGCCGCGGGCGCCTGGTTCCAGTCCGTCCTCGAGGTGCTCTTCCAGAATCCCGGGGGAACGCTGCCCGTCGACTCCCTCGCGCTGAGCCTCGCCTGGCGGGAGGACGCCGATCCGCTCGAACTGCTCGACCTGGCGGTGGACCGGCCCGCGATCCGCGCGGGGGAGAGCTGGGCGCTGCGCGTACGTCTCCGCGAGGGGGACCGGAAGCCCTTCCTCCTGAGCTGGCCCTTCGCCGGCGAGTCCGGCAAGCTTGCCTCGGGCAGGGCCCTGCCACCCGGCGACTACCGCCTGCACGTGGCCGACGGCCGCAGCTTTCACAGCTGGGACGCCCAGCGCCAGCCCGAGCTCTACCGCTTCCGGGACCACGCCTCCCTCCTCGAGCTCCTCGCGCGCCTCGAACTGCGCAGTGACTGGCTGCTCTGGCTCGAGGGCCCGGGCGCCGACCCGATTCTCGGCGGCCGGGAGCTCGCCCTGCCCACCTGGTACCGCGAGCTCCTGCCCGCGCCGGCCCGGGGGCAGAAGGAGAAGCCGCGCCGGCTGCTGTCAGTGCAGCGCGTGCGGCTGCCCGGCACGATCGAGGCCCGCGGGCACCAGTCCATCCCCGTCACCATCCTGCCCCAGCCCGCAAGGAGCGTCCGATGAACTCACGCCTCTGCGCCACCCTCCTGGCCCTCGTCATGCTCGCTGCCCTCGCGGGCGGGGTCTCCGCAGTGAGTACGGAGTTCTACCGCTACGCGCGGATGGAGGACTATCGCGATGCGAGCTTCCGCGGCCTGCGCCTATCCGACGACGGCAGCTGGCGCCTCGGCGACCGCTGGGAGGAGATGCTCGCGGACGAGCTGCCCTTCTTCACCGAGATGGCGGGCGACGGCAAGCGGCTGCTCCTCGCCGGCGGGGGCGGTCCCGGCAAGCTGATCCTCTTCGACAAGGGGAAGCGCCGCCACCGGAGCATCCACAGCGACGACGAGCTGCTGTTCAGCTGCGTGGAGGTCCTGGGCGAGGGCCACTGGGCGGTCGGCGCGGGGCCGGGCGGCAAGGTCTTCGCGGTGAATGGGGAAGGCGAGCTGAGCGAGCTGGTGGACACGGAGGAGGATTTCGTCTGGGACCTCCTGTGCGCCGGCGACCGCCTCTACATCGCCACGGGCGCCGCGGGGAAGATCTACCGCCACGATCTCGGCTCGGGCGAGACCGAGGTCTTCGCCACCCTGCCGGACGAGAACGTCTTCTGCCTCGCCATGGATGGGAAAGGACGCCTGCTGGCCGGCAGCAGCGGCGAGGGCACGCTGCACCGCTTCGACCACGAGGGCCGGCGGGAACTACTGGCGGACTTCGAGGCCGAGGAGGTGCAGAAGATCCTCCCACTCGGCGAGGCCCTGTACGTGGCCGTGGCCCGCAGCGACACGGATTGCGAGGACAACTGCGGCGCCGTCTATATGCTCACACCCAGCGGCCTGCTCGAGAAGACCCTCACCCTCGACTCGGCCTTCGTCGGTGACCTGCTCGCCGCCCCGGGCGGCGGCATCTGGGTTGCCTCAGGTGATCCGGCCGAGCTGGACCTGCTCACCGGCCTCTACCAGGGCGAGGTGCTGGCCGCTGAGGACGGTGTGTTCTTCAACGATCTCCACCACGACGGCGAGGCGCTCTGGCTGCTCCAGTCCAAGCCCTCGCGCCTTATCCGGATCGAGACGGGCAACCGCGAGGGCACGCTGCACTCGGAGATCCTGGACCTGACGAGCCGCAGCGTGGCCGGAGCCCTGCGCATCGAGGGCGAGCTGCCCAGTGGCTGCTCGTTCACGGCGGAGGCGCGGGCCGGACAGGGCGCGCGGCCCGGGGAGGGCTGGACCGACTGGCGTCCCTGTGCCGACGAGGACGGCCTCTTTCGCATGGACCTGCCGCCGGCGCGCTACTTCCAGTGGCGCGTGACGCTGAAGGGCAAGAGGAGCGCGAGCCCGCGCGTGGACCGCATCACGGTGAGCTTTCTACCCCTGAACCGCAGTCCGCTGGTCGGCAACCTCCTCGTGCTGCGGCCGACCGACGGGCCATACGAGGACGGGATGGACCTGAGCGGCCGGCCCTTCACACAGATCCTGGAGCGCGGGGTCCGCGTGCAGTACCAGCAGAAGAATGGCTCGCCCCCGGCGGACGAGTCGGCCACTGCGCTGTGGCGGGGACTGCGGCAGATCCACTGGGACTGGCTGGACCCGGACGGCGACCGCCTGCAGGCGCGCATCGAGGCGCGCCGCGAGGGCGAGGAGGCCTGGCAGCTCCTCGCGGATGCCTGGCCGCAGAGCGTCTACACCTGGGACGGGCGCGGCCTGCCCGATGGCCTCTACCGCCTGCGCATCACGGCTGACGACGGGCTGGACAACAGCGGGGAGCGCGCGCGGAGCATCACCGTATTCAGTGAGCCCGTCCGCCTGGACGGCCGCCCGCCGCGCTTCGAGCTCGAGCTGCGCCGCGAGAAGGATCGTCGTCTCCGGCTCCAGGGTCACGTGCGCGACGAAGGCGGGGGCATCGTGCAGACGCTGGAGCGTCGCGACTGGGACGGCCGCTGGCTGCCTCTCGCGGCGGCGGACGGCATCATGGATCGCAGCCTGCTCGAGCTGGACCTCGTCCTCGACCCGCCCCGCGAGGGGGAAGAGCCGGTGCTCGAGATCCGGGCCGCAGACGAGTTCGGGAACTGGAACTACTTCCGGCGAGAGCTCGGGAGCGTGCGTTGAAGGGTGGCTTCCGTCACATCCTGATCCTTGCCGACGGCGAGCTGAGCCGCCTGAGCGCGAAGACCGCGTTCGGCGTCCTCCGTTTCCAGCCCGAGCGAGTGACAGCCCTCGTCGACCGCGAGCTGGCGGGCGGGACCTGCGCGGAGCGCCTGGGCTTCGGCGGGGACGTTCCCATCGTGGGCAATGTGGCAGATGGCCTGGCGCTCTCGCCCGCGCCCGATGGCCTGCTGGTTGGCGTCGCGCCCGCGGGGGGTGCACTGCCACCGAGCTACGAGCGCTTCCTCCGCGACGCTCTCGCCGCCGGCCTCGACGTCGCCAGCGGGCTGCACCGCTTCCTCGGCGACGAGGGCGAATGGGCGGACCTCGCCGCGCGGTACGGAGCCCGCATCTGGGACCTGCGCAAGCCCCCGGCCGGCCTCGCGATCGGCACGCCGCCCCGGGAGCGACGCGCGCGCGTGCTGCTCACCGCGGGCAGCGACTGCAACGTCGGCAAGATGACCGCCTCCTTCTGCCTCGCAGGCGCGCTGCGTGCGAAGGGGCGCGAGGCGCGCGTCGTCGCCACGGGGCAGACGGGCGTCTTCCTGACCGGGCGAGGGATCTGCGTCGACGCCCTGCCGGCGGACTTCGTGGCCGGCGGCATGCGCGCCGCGCTGGACGAGGAGGACGCCCGCGAGCCGGCCGCGGACTGGATCGTGGTCGAGGGGCAGGGCGCGCTCGGGCACCCGGCCTTCTCGGGCGTCAGCCTGGGGCTGCTCCACGGCTGCGCGCCCGACGCGATCCTGCTCTGCCACGAGGCCGCGCGCGAGACGGTCTCCCACACCGACGGCTGGCCCCTGCTGCCGCTGGGCCGGATCCGGGAAGCCGTCGAGGCGGCGGCCGGCTGGCTCAAGCCTGCACCCGTCGTGGGCCTGGCCCTGCGCACGGAGAAAATGAACGACGATGCGGCGCGGCAAGCCTGCGAGGACGCGGCACGCGAGCTGGCGCTGCCCGTCACCGATCCTCTGCGCTTCGGCGCCGGGGAGTTCGCCCGCGCACTGGAGACATGGGAATGAACTTCGCGATCGACGTCCTCGCGTTGCGTACGATGCATCCCTTCATCATCGCCCGCGGCGGTGGCTCGGAATTTCGCAACGTCCGCCTGCGCATCGACTGGGAGGGGATCGTCGCCGAGGGCGAGGGCTCGCCCACGCACTACTACGGCGAGACGCTGGAGATCACCCTGGCCGCGCTGGCGCGGTTCGCCGAGGCCCTGCCCGACCGTGACCTGGCCGGACTCGACCGGCGGGGTATCGAGGAGATCTTAGGCGAGGCGGACCGCATCCTCGCCGGCCATCCCGCCGCCAAGGCGGCTCTGGACGGAGCCCTCTGGGACCTCTGCGGCAAACAGCGCGGCGAGCCGGTCTGGCGTGTGCTGGGGCTGGAAACGCCCGTGCCGCTGGAGACATCTTTCACTGTCGCCCTGGCCGAGCCCGAGGTGATGCTGGCCCGCGCGACGGAGGCGGTGGGCGAGGGCTTTACCATCCTCAAGCTCAAGGCCGGCAGCTCCGACGACATCGACGTCGCCCTGCGCATCGCGGCCGCCACGGGCGCGCGCATCCGCGTCGACGCCAACGGCGCCTGGCGGGCGAGCGAGGCGCTGGCGAAGATGGAACGCCTCGCCCTGGCGGGGGTGGAGTTCGTGGAGCAGCCCCTGGAATGGGACGACCTCGCGGGCTACCGCGAGATCGCCGGCCGCTGCCCGCTGCCCGTCGTCCTGGACGAGAGCGTCCGCGACGAGCTGAGCCTGGAGGTCTTCGGCGAGTACGCCGACGGCGTCAACCTGAAGATCTCCAAGTGCGGCGGCATCGCCCGCTGCGCTGCGCTCGCTGAGCGGGCGCGCGGCGCGGGGCTGGACCTCATGATGGGTTGCATGATCGAGAGCAGCCTGGGCATCGCCCAGGGCGCCCAGCTCCTGCCCCTGCTGCGCTGGGCCGACCTGGACGGATTTCTCCTGATCGAGAGCGATCCCTACCGGGGCCTGCGGCATGGCGAGGGCGGGCTGCTGCCCGCCGACGGTCCCGGACTGGGAGTGGAAAGGAGCGCGGAGTGAGACAGCGACAGGTAGCCATCATCGGCGACGCGGAGGCCTCGGACGCAGCGCTCGCCTTCGCGGAGGAACTGGGACGCCTCATCGGAGAAAAGGGCTGGGCCCTGGTCTCCGGGGGACGGCAGGGGATCATGGAGGCGGCGAGCAAGGGCTGCCGCGAGGCGGGGGGCCTCGTGCTGGGCATCCTGCCCACGGGCGACGACAGCGCCGGCAATCCCTACTGCCACCTGCTGGTGCCCACCGGCATGGGCTGGACGCGCAACAGCCTCACGGCGCTGACGGGCGACGCGGTGGTGGCCATCGGCGGCCGCGCGGGCACGCTGACCGAGATCGCCTACGCCTGGAGCTACGGCAAGCCGATCCTGGCGGCGACGGGGCTGGGCGGCTGGAGCGATCGTCTCGCCGGCCAGGCGATCGACGACCGCCGCGCCGACCGGCTGACTCCCGTGGCCACGCCGGAAGAGGCGGCCCGGAAGCTGGCGGAGCTGCTGGCAGACGCATGAGACGGGCAGCGGCATGAGGAAGCTGATGGCCACCCCGCGTCCTCGGATCCGCGAGTCGGGCGCCCGTGAATTGCCCCGGCAGCTGTTGGTCCTGGGCCTTCTGGCCGGCCTCGCGCTGCGTCTCCTGGCCTGGATCCTCCTGGGCGACAAGCTGCCGGTGCACGGCTTCGAGGCGGGCGTGATCTCCGACAACATCGTGGCGGGGCGCGGCTATTTCATGCCCTTCTACTACTGCGACGTTCCGATTCGCAGCTTCATCCCGCCCCTCTATCCCTGCCTGATGGCCCTGCTGAAGATGGTGTCCGTGCACTGGGTCTCGTGCCTGCGCGTGATCCAGATCCTGGCCTCGCTGGCCAACGCAATCCTGGCCGCCGAACTGGCCGGACGCTGGTTCGGCCGCCGCGCCATGATCTGGAGCTTCGTCCTGCTGCTGGCCTACCCGCTGTTCGCGATCTACAGCCTGGCCATTTTCTCGACGACCTTCATCATGACCTTCGTCCTGATCCTGATGAACATCATGGACCGCGTGCAGGGGCCGAGACCCCTCCTGATCGGAGGGCTCACTGGGATCCTGCACGGACTGGCCATCCTCACCTCGCCGCCGCTAGCCCTGCTCGGGATCCTCTTCCTGTTCCGGCTCTGGCGTTACCCGAATCCGGGACGTCTCCGCCGCACCGTCTCCTATCTGCTCCTGCTGGCGCTCGCCTGGAGCCCCTGGGTGATCCGCAACGCCCGGGTCCATGACACGCTGCTGCTGACGAGCAGCAACGGCGGCTTCAACTTCCTGGTCGGCAACAACCCCTTCGCGGGCGGCTACACCTGGGGCGCTTTCACCGAGGAGGAGAACTTCTGGCAGGTGGTCGACCGGGAAATCGTCGAATCCCTGCCGGAACCCGAGCTACAGACCTGGTTCTACATGCGGGCCTTCTCCTATATCCGGGAGAGACCGGGCTACTACTTCAGCCTCTTCCTCAAGAAGATCTACTACTTCTGGTGGTGCCAGGACGTGGCCCGCTTCGGCTATCCCGAGCGCTGGAGCATCGCCTACCAGACCTTCTACGCCTTCATCCTGCCCTTCGCCGTCGCGGGCGTGTGGTTCTGGCGCTGGCGCTGGCGGCGCCTGCTGCCCGCCTTCTTCCTTTTCACGGAGTACTCGCTGCTCTATGGTAGCTACTTCGTCCGCAGCCGCTTCCGCTGGGAGATCGAACCGCTTCTGCTCGTCTTCGCGGTCACAGGTTGGTTCGAGATCACGAGGCGCCTGCGCGGCCGAATCGTCGAGGAGGAGGCGGCATGATCCATCCCATCCTCTGGGCGGCCCTCGCCGGCGGCATCGCGGCTCAGCTCTACAAGGTCGTCGTGGAGAGCGTTCGCGAGCGCCGACTGAAGCTCTACCGCTTCTTCGAGACGGGGGGGATGCCCAGCAGCCACACGGCCGTGGTCACGGCTCTCGCCGTGGGCGCGGGGCGCGTCGCCGGCTTCGACTCCGCGCTCTTCGCGGTCACAGCCGTTCTCAGTCTCTACTTCATCCTCGAGGCGACGGGACTGCGCCAGGAAGTCGGCAAACAGGCCCGTGTGCTCAACGAGATCCTCGACGAGCTCATCGATTCGCGCCACTTCGCGCGCGAGAAGACACGCGAGCTGCTCGGCCACACGTGGAGCGAGGTCTTCGGCGGCTTCCTGCTCGGCCTCGTTCTCACTCTTCTCCTCGTGCGAAGCTGAGCGAGCTGCCTCCTGCGTCAAGTTCTTCTTGACAGTTTCTTTAGCTCCCTGAAAAGATGCAGGCGAAGGAGACCCCAGCCCGACCTGCGGATTGGAACGACCGGGTCCCCTGAGTGGCTTCCCAAACGGCCTTGCTCAGGAGGTTTTCAGGATGAATGTACTCGCTGTCGTCAACCAGAAGGGTGGGTGCGGGAAGACCACCATCGCCATCCACCTGGCTGCAGCCTGGGCGAAGGAGGGTTTCCGGGTCCTGCTCGTTGACCTCGACCCCCAGGGTCATGCCTCGCTGGGCCTGGGGATCCAGGCCGAGGACCGGGACCTGGGCGCCTACGACATGCTCCTCGACTCCGCGGCGCCCTTCGATCAGACCGCGGTCCGCATCGACGAGAACCTGGACGTCGTGCCGAGCGGGATTATCCTCTCCGCTGCGGAGCAGGAGCTCGCGCGGCAGCCGGGGCGCGAGAGCCGGCTCCTCTCGGCCCTCCTGAGGCACGGGGAGGATTACGACTGGATCGTCGTCGACACGGCGCCATCGGTCGGCCTGCTCACGTTCAACGCCCTCGTCGCAGCGGACGCGCTGCTGGTCCCCGTGGACAGCAGCACATATACCCTTCACGGCCTCGAGAAGATCCTCGAGACCCTGGAGGTCCTGGAGGAAGAGACCGGCAAGAAGCCGCCTTGCTTCGTCGTGGCGAACCAGTTCAACCGCCGCACACTCTTCAGCCGGGAGCTCTACGAGACCTTGACCCGGCGCGATCGCATCAACCTGCTCGAGACGCGCGTGCGCTCGAGCGTGCGCGTGAAGATGGCTGCCGCGGGGGGCGTGCCCGTCACGCGACTGTCGAAGGCCGGACCGGTGCGCCTGGACTTCGAGGGCCTCGCCGAGGAGCTCTGGGGGCGCCTCGCGGAGTTGAAGTTCGAGCGCGACGTCGAGCTGGAGGAGCTGCTCTTCGGGCCCCAGCCCTGCACCGACGGCATCCGCTTCACGCTGCGCGCTCCCGACGCCAGCGAGGTCTACCTGACCGGGGATTTCAACCACTGGAATCCGGGCGGCATCCCCCTGGAGCCTCTGCCCGAGCGCCCCGGCGTTTGGCAGGTCGTGCTCCCGCTCATCCCCGGCAGCTACGAGTATCGTTACATCATCGACGGGCGCTGGGTGACGGATCCCGAACACCAGGAGACGGCGGTCAACGACATGGGGCTGGAGAACTCGCTGCTCGTCGTATCCTGAGGAGATCGCAGCCATGGCCCTCGCGGGGACTCCCGGCCGCAGGAAGAACCACATTCGCAGCGTCCGGAAGTACTTCCTGAGCAGCGCGACGGATCCCGACCGGCCCCTGCCGTCCCGGCCGCCCTGCCACGAGGTCGCGATCGCCGGCACACCGTCGAGCCCCTGGCCTCTCCCCTTCGCCGTCAACCTGGCCCTCTGCGCGGCCGAGTCGGACGAACCCGCGCTTCTGGCCGTCTCCGCGGCACGACTGCCCGCGGCGGCGCGATTCCTCGGAGCCGGGCCCGGCCACCTGGGGCTGCGCTTCGACGCCGGTGCGTCAGCCGTCGCCATCGAGCCCCGGCCGGGGCTGACCCTTGCGCCGCATGCCCTGCTTCCCCTGCTGTCCCGGCACCGCTCCCTCCGCTGGGTCTTTGCGCTGGATCCACCGGGGCGTAGGCGCGCGTCCTGGCTCTACCTCGAGGAGGGACCTTCGGAAGGCAGCTTCGCCGATCCCCGGCCACACGGGGGCGATCCGCTCTTCCTGCTGGGACTGGGTGGGTTCCCGCCCCCGCGGCCCGAGGCCTTCGGCGTCTGGGGCAGCCTGCCTGTGGGCGCGCTCCTGGAACCGGAGCGTCCCTCCCTGTCTCCCCTCCTTTCCGGGGGAGAAAGGATCCGCAGGCCCTACCGCGGTTACCTCGAGGCCCTCCGTCACCTGAACGCGAAGCCCGAGCCGCCTCCGGAGGAAGGAGCGGAGCTGTGAATCCCGAGCCGGTCATCGTGCACGGGCCGGAGATGGAGCCGGTGGTGGCCGTGCTCCTGCGCCGTCTCGACCGTCAGCTCCGGCAGCTGGATCCCGCCGTCCGTCTGGAGGAGAGCGGATTCCGCCGGGAGTACCGGCTCGAGGGCGAGCTCTTGGCAGTCATCTTTCCGCACCGGGATCTCTTCCGGCTCCAGACGGGATCGGACCCGAACTGGGAGGCCCGGATCCGCAGCCCGGAGGAGGCGCTCGAGGGACTGGCCCGGGTCCTCGATCACTACTGGCAGCTGATCGCCCGGCGGGGGAGGGACGCGTGCTGAAGATCCTGCTTGCGATCCTGCTCCTACTGCCTCTCCCGGCGCAGGCCGGGGACGAGGACCGGGCCGGGAACACTCGGGACCTGGCCGCATGGGCGGCGGGCGGGGTGGAGCTGCTCGATCCAGAGGATCCCACGCAGCTCGCCCTGCGCCTGCTCGAGTGGGACTACCTGGCGGAGTGGACGAGGGACGCTCTCGCCGGGAGGCCGGCAGGGGAGGGCCCGGGACGCTGGGCGCGCATGCGCGAACTCCGCGACACGGGCGACGCACCTCCGGCCGGGGAAGTGATCCGCAGACGCCGCGGGGCTTGTCTCTTCGAGGATCTCGCGCCCACGAACGCGGAGCTGCTCGCGATCTGCGACAGCCTCACGAGTGGCCGCTACGGTCCCGTCCCCTGCCTGGCCGAGGGGATCCTGGCGGAGTGGCATCTGTCCGCGCTCGGTGCGAGTGCCTGCGGGGATCCTGGTGACCCGGTCCTTCTCCTGGCGCGGGCGCTGGGGGAGACGCCGGGCCTCTCGCTCATCGAGCTCAAGCGGGGGGCGGATTTTCCGGCGCTCTACTTCGCAGCCGAGCGGGAGGTGGAGCGCTGGCAGCGTCGCCGTCTGGCGGAGGTGCAGAATTTCCTCGCGCAGCCCGGCCGACTGATCTCCGTCAAGTACGGCTTCTGGAAGATCCTGGACCTGGAGTTCCCCACCGCGGCGGACCGGCCGGACAGCGAGCACTGGCTCTATCCCGAGGGTCTGGTTGTGGACTGGGGAGAGGGCCGGCGCTTCGAGGTGCGGGATCTGCCAGTGCTGCACACACCCGAACAGAATCTCCTCCAGGTGGTCGAGCCCGACAAGGCTCTCACGCTGCAACACGAGGACGAGATCCTCAAGCCCCAGTTCGGGGAGTACGAGCTCCACGGGAGCTATCGGGTCGAGACGGCGCACGTCCGCCTCGATGTTTCCGGCGGCCGCTATCGCTACGATGGCTCGGAGTTGCGCTTCTGGTGGCCGAGCAACTTCTTCTCGGCCAATCGCCGGGGTTTCCTCTTCGCGCTTCTCGTGCTCTTGGTCACCGGCTACCTGCTCGTGCAGAACCAGCGCAAGAAGCGCGAGCTGGCCCGACCCATCGAGCGCTACCGCCCCGGCCGCTGAGCCCCATTCCCACTAGCACTAGACAAAAGCTATTCCCTCCGGCATCATGCGGCCGTGGGCGGTCGCCCACGGTGAACCTGTCCCATCGCAGCTGCGGAGTGCGAGGATACTCCAGGGGGTAGTCCATGAAGGAAAGGGTTCGAGCGGCAGTGGACACCGCCCGGTCGCGCGGCGCCGACTACGCCGACGCGCGCTGGGTCCAGGGGCGGAGCGAAGAGCTCGTCGTGAAGAACGGCTCCCTGTCGCAGGCGGAGATGCGCTCGAGCCAGGGCGTGGGGATCCGTGTCCTGAAAAGCGGCGCCTGGGGCTTCGCCTCCACTGACCGCCTCGAGGCGGACAGCTTGAGCGAAGCGGCGGTACGGGCCGTCGCCATCGCCGAGGCCAGCGCCCGCGTGATGACCGAGCCCGTCGAGCTGGCGCGCGAGCCCGCGCAGCAGGGGAGCTGGTCCACGCCCCGGGCCATCGACCCGTTCACGGTATCGCGCGACGACAAGCTCTCACTGCTCTACCGGCTCGAGCGCGAACTGCACATGGACGAACGCGTGCAGGTCGGTCAGGCCCAAATGCTCTTCGATCAGCAGAAGATCCTCTTCGTCTCCAGCGAGGGCGCAGAGCTCGAGCAGGACCTGCTGGCCAGCGGCGGAGGCATCATGGTCGTCGCCGCGGACGGCAACACGATCCAGCGGCGCAGCTTCCCGAACTCCGCGGGCGGCATGCACCTCGGCGCCGGCTACGAGGTCCTGGCCGAGTACGAGATGGAGGAGAACGCCGAGCGGATCGCGGGCGAGGCCGTGGCCCTGCTCTCGGCGGATACCTGCCCGGTGGGCGAGCGCGACATCATCCTGGACTGGTCGCAGATGGCCCTGCAGATCCACGAGTCCTGCGGCCACGCCAGCGAGCTGGACCGCGTGCTGGGGATGGAGGCCAACTTCGCCGGCCGCAGTTTCCTCACACCCGAGAAGCTGGGCGACTTCCGCTACGGCTCGGAGCACGTCAACCTCGTGGCCGACAGTACGCTCGAGCGCGGGCTCGCGACGCGCGGCTGGGACGACGAGGGCGTGGCCGCGCAACGCTGGCACGTCGTGGAGAACGGTGGCTTCAAGGCCTATCTCACGAGCCGAGAGCTCGCGCAGGTCGAGGGGAACGAACGCAGTCGCGGCTGCAACCGCGCCGAGGGCTGGAACCGCGTGCCCATCATCCGCATCCCTAACCTGGGGATCGCGCCCGGCAGCTGGGAGCTCGACGACCTGATCGCCGACACGGAGGACGGCATCTGGATGGAGACCAATCGCAGCTGGAGCATCGACCAGATGCGACTCAACTTCCAGTTCTCGACGGAGATCGGCTGGGAGATTAAAAGCGGCAAGAAGGCGCGCATGCTGAAGGGCTGCACCTACCAGAGCCGCACCCCGGACTTCTGGGCGTCCTGCGACGCTGTGTGCAACGAGAGCTGGTGGCGGCCCTTCGGCGTGATGAACTGCGGCAAGGGAGAGCCCGGGCAGATCGCCCGGATGACCCACGGCTCGGCGCCGACCCGCTTCCGCAAGATGCGAGTGGGGGTGAGCGAATGATCGGCGAGAAGGAGTTCCGCGACATCCGTGATCGGGTCTTCGGCTGCAGCGAGGCGGACGAGACCGAAGTCGTGCTAGGTGGCGGCCGCGAGCACCTCACGCGCTACGGCGAGAACCGCATCACCCAGAACGTCTCCGAGGAGCGCTACGAACTGCGCGTCCGTGTGCGGGTGGGGCGCAAGATGGGTCTCGCGACCACGAACGACTTCACGGATGCGAGCCTGGAGAAGGCTGTGCAGGAGGCGACGGCGCTGGCACGGATCCAGGAGGAGAGCGACCGCGTGCTGGACTTCCACCAGGGCGACGAGCGCCGGGAGGACTCCGCCTGGGACGCAGGCACGGCGGAAGTCACGGCGGACACGCGCGCGGAATGGGTGCGGGCGGCGGTGGACGTCGCAGCGCGGGACGGCCTCGAGGTGGGCGGCATCGCGCTCACGAGCGAGGGGAGCATCGGCGACTACGGGAGCATCGAGCCCTTCGCCGTGGCGAACAGCACCGGCCTCTACCGCTTCGGGCGCAAGAGCCGCACGATCTTCGAGGTCAGCGCGCAAAAGGGCGACGGCGCGGGGCGGAGCCGTGTCCTGGTCCGACGCGCCGCGGACGTGGACCCGGTGCGGGTGGCCGAGGACGCCTGCCGGCGGGCGCTCGACAGTCAGGAGCCCGCGGATCTGGCGCCTGGGGAATACACGGTGCTCTTCGAGCCCGAGGCGATGCGCGATCTGGTCTGGTTCCTCACCTACCTCGGCTTCAACGGCATGGCTGTCGCCGAGAAGCGCAGCCCGCTCGCGGGCAGGCTGGGCGAGAAGGTCTTCGGCGAGAACATCACCCTGTCGGAGGATCCTGGTCTCGAAGGCCTCTTCGGAATCAGCTTCGACGGGGAGGGCGTCGATACACGAAAGATCAACCTGATCGAGAACGGCGTCCTGAGCAGCTTCCTCCACGACCGGCTCAGCGCGCAGCTGACGGGTCAGGAAGCGACAGGACACGGCCTGCCGGCCCCCAATAGCTGGGGCGCCTTCCCCTTCTTCCCCGTGCTGCACGGCGGCGAGGCCACCCAGGACGAGCTGCTCGCGGGCGTGGAGCACGGGGTCCTGGTCACCCGTCTCTGGTACACGAACATCGTGGACCCGATGCGTATGGTCGTCACGGGCATGACCCGCGACGGCACCTTCAGGATCGAGAACGGCCAGCGGACCGGTCCCGTGAAGAACTTCCGCTTCAACCAGAGCCTCCTCGACCTGTTCGGCAACGTGGTAGCGCTCGGGAAGACGGAGGTGCTGGGGGACATGGCCCTCCCTTCCATGGTCGTCCGGAACTTCCGCTTCTCCAGCGGAACGGACTTCTAGCAGCCTGAAAGGCCCTCCGGGAATCCGCGGGAAACAGGGCCGCCCCGTCTGGAATGGGGCGGCCCCTCTCTTTCCCGACCCCTGCGGCATAGCCTATTTGTGGCCCTGCCTTGCACATGGTATAATTATGAACTCTCTGCTCACCTGGAAATCTCCTCAGGCGCCGGCACTTGCCGTGTCGCCATCAGGATCACAGCCCTTGGAGGCCTGGATGAGTCTGCCACTCCATCGCGCCCTGCCATCTGTCTGTCTGCTCCTTCTCAGCTTCGCCACCCTCGCATCTGCTGCCAGCGTCCAGCATCACTGGACCGCGGGCGCAGACCTGCGCGCTGCCGCCGACGAGGCGGGAATCCGCGAGCTGGTCGCCCGGAGCCCCCTGAGCACTGAGATGGGAGAGAGGCCTGAGCTTCCCCTGCAAACGATCAGCCTGGCCATCCCGGCCGGAGAACGGATCCGCACGATCCGGCTCGAGAACCTGAAGGCGGACCTCGTGACGCTGCCCACGGCACTGCCTGACTTCGCAGGTGCCCAGGGCGAGTCCGGCGAACGGATCACCCTGAACGCGCAGGCGTCCGAGCGTTTCCCCGCGGAGCACGTCGTCGCCAGCGGGACCTTCGTCCAGCGCGGTTTCGCGAGCGCGGAGATCGTGCTGGCGCCGCTGCTCTATGAGTCGGACGGCGAGGGCGCGCGGCTCCAGCGCTTGCTCGCCTGCGACATCGTGGTGGAGACGGAGTCCGACCCGGACGCCATCTTTCCACGGCGGGAGACCGCCGCACTGATCGCCGCCGGACACGAGAGGCACAGAGTCCGCGTGGCGAATCCCCAGGACGTCGCGCGCTTCGCTCCCGAGAGCGAGATGCGCGCGGACCGTGGCATCTTCTCGCCGCGGGGCATGCCGAGCATGGAGGGCAGCGGCGTCGACCTGCTCATCATCACGGCTCCCGAGTACGTGGCGACCTTCGAGACCCTGGCCGAGTACAAGACGGCCCTCGGCATAGCGACCGTCGTGCGCGACACGGACTGGATCCAGCAGAACTATCCCCAGGGCGCCGACCTGCAGGAGACCATCCGCTTCTTCATCCGTGACGCGTACGAGAAGTGGGGGATAGGCTTCCTGATCCTTGCCGGCGACACGGGGGTCATTCCCGCGCGCTACGCCCACTCCAATTTCCACTCGCCGGCGGAGGACGTACCCTGCGATCTATACTACGCGCAGCTCGACGGCAACTGGAACGCCAACGGCAACCAGTTCTTCGGCGAGTCGACCTACGGGGGCGTTCCCGGCGACGATGTGGACTTCATCGCGGACATCCACCTGGGCCGCATGCCCGTGCGGGACGCGGAGAGCGCGGAGCTCATGGTGGACAAGGTCATGACCTACGTCAGCGCGCCCGACACCAGCTACGTCCGCAACGTGACCCTGCTCGGCGAGGTTCTCTTCCCGTCCTGGTACCAGCTCGGCGATCCGGACGAAGTGATCACGCGCAACGGCGCCGACTACTGCGAGATGGTCTATAACAACTATATCCTGCCCCTGGCGCCGCAGATGGACATGGTCCGCTTCTACGAGACATGGTGGCTCTACCCGGGCTCCCTGCCAGAGACGATCACCGATACCCTGAACGACATGGAGACCCGCGCGCACATCCTGCACCACGTCGGGCACGGCTACCGCTACACCATGTCCGTGGGCGACGGCAGCATCGTCTCCGACCAGGTCGAGGCGCTGACTAACGGCCTCGATCACCTGATCAACTTCTACGCCCTGAACTGCACGTCCTGCGCCATCGACTTCAACAGCCTCGGCGAGGCGATCCTGCTTGCGCCCGAGGGCGGCAGCATCACGAGCATCGGCACGGTGCGCGAGGCCTATCCCAACACGAGCGTCTACTATCAGAACTCCTACTACAGCCGGCTCTTCGCCGACAGCTTGACCGTGGGCGAGGTCTTCACGCTGAGCCACAACGACTGGGCGGCCTACGGGATGATCGAGGGCAGCCACCGCTGGACCCAGCTCACCTACGTGCTGATGGGCGATCCCACGCTCGATGTCATGCTGGACACGCCCTGGCCTCTCGACGTGAGTCTCACGGTTCCGTTCACGCTCGACAGCGACACTCTGTATCTATCGGTCGACAGCCAGGGTCTGCCCGTCGAGGGCGCGCGCGTCACGGCCTACAAGGCCAGCGAGGACCGCGCCATCGGGCACACCGACGCGCTAGGCGAGATCGCGCTGCCGGTGCACGCCGAGTCACCGGGCGACCTGGAGATCAGCGTGGTTGCCCGGAATCGCCTGATCTGGCAGGGCAGCGTGACCGTGGGTGCCGGGACGGGGCCCCGCTTGTCGGTGGACCTACTGCAGGTGCGGGACGACCCCGCCGCGGAGGGTTCGATCGTCGGCAACGCGGACGACCTGCTCGACGCGGGCGAGACCGTGCGCCTGGGGATGCGCCTCTACAACCGCGGCGACGCGGCGGCGGCGAACGTGACCCTGGACCTCAGCCTGCCGGGCGGGCAGATGAGCGTGCTGGAGGGCAGCCATGCCACGGGCACGACGGTCGCCGCGGGCGACAGCCTCGACCTCGACCTGATCTTCCTCTTGAGCGCGCCGCAGAGCCTGGCAAACGGCCTGCCCGTCCTGCTCGACCTCGCCCTTGGCTACGATGGCGGCGCCCAGACCGACCAGCTCGACGTCCTCGTCCACGCCCCCGTGCCCAATCTCTTCGCCTACGTCATCGACGACTCCGGCGGCGACGGCGACGGCGAGCCCGACTCCGGCGAGACCTACACGCTGGAGCCGGAATGGAAGAACTACGGCAGCACGCCGCTGGGCGGCTGGGACGCATCACTCCTCGGCCTCGATCCGAACGGCTCGGTGCTCTCGGGCCCCGTGATCCTGCCGGTCCTGGGTTTCCTCGAGAAGGGCTCGTCTGACGGCTTCAGCATCTTCGAGAGCGACGTGACCTCGCCCAACCGCTTCGAGCTGATCCTCAGCGGGCCGCTGGGCGAGAGCCTCGTAGACACGATCGTCGTGCGGCGCCCCTCGCCGCCCGACAGCCTCTACCTCGACTCGAGCTTCGCGAGCACGATCATCGACGTGGCCTGGGAGATCCCGGGCGAGCAGCCGCCGGGTGGCTACCTCGTCTATCGCAGCCTCGACGAGGGAGGACCCTACACACTCGTCTCCGCCGATCCTACTGAGCACGCCTACTTCCGGAACGACGGGCTCGCGGAGAGCACGACCTACTACTTCGTCGTGGAGACAATGGACTCCACCGGCTACCGCAGTGCCCAGAGCGCCGAGAACTCCATCAGCACGAACCCGGCCATGCAGGAGGGCTGGCCCCTGGAGACCGATGCGGCCAGCGCCAGCAGCGTGGTCATCGGGGACATCGACGGCGACGGCGACAAGGAGATCGTGGCCGCCTCCAAGTACATCTACGCCTGGCACCACGATGGCGTGGAGATCTTGGACGGCGACGACGACTCCAGCACCTACGGCGTGCTCTCTGGCGAGGGCAACGACTTCGCGGCCAGCGTGGCCCTGGCCCAGGTGGACACCTTCACCGCCGGCCTGGAGATCGTGGCCGCGTGCATCACACCCTTCTCCCTCTACGTCTACAGCGGAGACGGCGAGGTGCTGCCCGGCTGGCCGAAGAGCTTCTCGGACTACTGGTGCTGGGCGACGCCTTCCGTGGCCGACGTGGACGGCGACGAGCTGGTCGAGATCTTCATCGTTAGCCAGACGCCGGGCGTGCTCTACGCCTGGCACCACGACGGCACGGAGCTGATCGACGGGGACAGCAACCCCGCCACGGACGGAGTCTTCGCCACGGGCATCGGCGGCTGGAGCCGCTCCAGCGCGAGCCTCGCACAGCTCGACGAGGACCCCGAGCTGGAGATCGTCGTCGGCAGCGGGGGCGCCAGCAAGCTCTTCGCCTGGAATCACGACGGCAGCACTCTGTCCGGCTGGCCCCTGAGCTTCAACGGATCAATCCACTCCAGCCCTTCGGTGGGGGATATCGACGACGACGACGAGAACGAGATCGTCATGCTCTGCGAGAACGATTCCCTCTACGTGCTGCGTGGTGACGGCAGCTCCTACGGCAACGGTTTCCCGGTATGGTTGGAAACCGACACGGATGGCCTGACACCCAGCCCGGCGCTCGTCGACTTCGAGGGCGACGGGCAGATGGAGATCGTCGCAGCCGGTTGTCCGACCTACACGAGCTGTTACGTCACGGTGCTGGACAACCAGGCTAATACTTTGCCCGGCTGGCCCATCCATCTCGAGGACAGCAGCGAGGCCAGCCCTGTCGTGGTGGATCTGGACGGCGACCACGACCTGGAGATCCTCTTCGGGACGGAAAAGGGCTATCTCTACGCCTGGGAGCTGGACGGCAGTTCCATGCCTGGCTTCCCCATCCTCACGGGCGCGGAGTTGCGCAGCTCGCCCACGATCGACGACATCGACGAGAACTTCACGACCGAGGTGGCGATCATGGGCTGGGACCGCTTCGTCTACATCTGGGACATGCCCGGCTGGTACAACAATGGCCTGCCCGGCTGGAAGATGTTCCGGGCCAACGCCGCCCGCACGGGTGTGTTCACGCGCGAGGATCAAATCGTGGGCGTGGACGACTCGCCGTCCATGCCGGCGGCGGGCAAGCTCTTCGCGAACTTCCCCAACCCCTTCAACCCGAGCACGCGCATCCGCTTCGCCACCCCTGCGGGCGCCGGCGCCCTGCCGGTCACGCTGACGGTGCACGATATCCGCGGCCGCCGCATCAGGACCCTCCATGATGGGCAGCTGGCGTCGGGCTCGGTCTACAGCTATGTCTGGGACGGGAAGGACGAGAAAGACCGCTCGGTGTCCAGCGGACTCTACTTCGTGCGCGTCGAGATGGGTGAAGTGGTCTACAGCCAAAAAATGCTGCTGTTGAAATAGCAGGTTACTCGGAGAGGCCCCGTACCCGGCCTCTCCGCGGCGCTGGGGTATGTAGATGCATACTCGACGTCGCGAAGCCATAAGGGCTTGCCGAGAGGTCCTGCATCCCATCGTCCGTAGCGACTGTGAAACTGGAGCCAAGGACGATGGGATGCAGGACCTCTTAGCACGGATCTTCGCGGCTTCACTCCGTTGAGCGGAGGACCGTGAAGTTGGGGGGGAAATCGGCGGGACGTGGGGGTGGACCCTTGAGAAGGCGTTCTTCCAGTAGCTCGCGGGCGAAGGCATCGAGGGTGTCGACCCGTGTGGCGGTCTGCAGCACCGTGTAGCCGTCGCCGCCTCCGTACAGGAAATCGACCGCCGCCAGCGTGTAGCTGCGATCAGGGTCGAGAGCTTTTCCTCCGATCCGCACCTCGCGGGCTCCCCCCTCCCCGACGGCGTAGCTTGCTCCCGAGATCTGACTGAAACGGTAGCTGTTGTGCTGGGCGGCGAGGTAATCGAAGAAGGACTGCAAATCCGCGCCCGTCATCGTCAGCCGGAGGAGGCGGTTGTCGAAGGGCAAGAGTTCGAAGAGCCTGCCGCGCGTCACCGGACCCCGGGTGAGGTAGGTCCGGTACCCACCCACGTTCTGCAGGGCGAGATCCGCCCCGGCCTCTGCCCGCATGAGCTCGGCGATGAGAATGCCCAGGGGGTCTGGCTGCGTACTCTTGCCTCTTCCCTCGAAAGCCTCGGGCAGCACCGTGAGCACCACGTCCATCTCGCGTTCCACGACCGCGCCGGCGCGAGCGAGGAGCTCTGCGACCACGGGATCCTCGGGCCAGTCCGCGCTCACCGGCTCGATGCGCTCCTCGAAACGCCAGGTCCCATCCTGCTCCCGGTAGCACTCCAGGACGCCGAGATTGTAACCGTAGCAGCCGGTGTGGCAGATCAGGGTGTCGCCGACTCGCTCCGGCTCGTCGAGGAAACTGTGGCTGTGCCCGCCGATGATGAGCGGCAGCCCGGGGACGGCGGCCGCGATCTCGCGGTCCGCGCGGAGTCCGCAGTGGCTGAGGGCGAGAGCCAGGTCGGCGTCGCCCTGGGCGGGAAGCCAGTCGCCCAGCGCCGTGGCAGCCGGCGTGACATGGAGCTTGCCGCTCGCGCACTCCGCCGCCAGCTCGGGCATCGCCTCCGTGATGAGACCGATGACGGCCACCTCGAGACCACCGGCGCGCAGCCGCGTGTCGGCGGGCAGCAGCGCCCCTCCGTCCGCGCGGAAGAGGTTGGCGCAGAGCACAGGGAAGTCGGCGCCCACACTCGCCCGCAGGAAGTTCAGAGCGCCATCGTCCAGCTCGTGATTGCCGAGGGCCATCGCGTCGCAGCCCATCTGTTCGAGCAGTGCCATGCCGAGCGTACCGCGGTAGTAGTGGTAATAGGGGGTGCCCACGAAGAGGTCGCCCGCATCGAGGTAGAGCAAGCGCTCCCCGTGCTCTGCGCGCAGCTCGGCGATGCGCCCGGCGATGCGCGCGAAGCCTCCGCGCAACTCGCCGTTGCGGCTCGGGAAGCTGCGGTAGTGAGCGTGCAGGTCGTTCGTATGGACGATGACCAGGTCCGGTCCCTGTGCGCTCAGGGGCAGTGCGCAGGCCGCCAGGAGGACGAGCAGGCCACCCAGCTTCGCGGGGAGGGTTCCGAGGAGAGAAGAGTGCCGCATGCCCGACCTCGATTTGCGTTGTGGCCCGCCCGGCGAGACCTTATGTTTGCTGGGGTGAACTAGTCGATCAACCCGAAGGTGGAAGGGATTATGGAAACGAGAAACCGGCCTGGCAAGCGCTTTTCCCCGATCCTGGTTTTCCTCGTCTGCGCCGGCCTCTTACTCGGTTCCTGCGCGAAGGGACCGTCGAAACCCGAAGATCAGAATCACGCGCCCTATTTCGACGGCGGGATCGTCGTGAGCGGGGACAAGCCCGTCATTGCCCAGGGGGACACGGACGTGCTCCTGGAGGCGCTGGCCTTCGATATCGACGGCGACGCGTTGAGTTTCACCTGGAGCGGCGATGGCACCTTCTTCGGCCAGGACGACGAGCAGAAGCGGGTGCACTGGCGCTTGCCCGAGAGTGAATTCGGCGAGCTCAGCGTTAGCTGCCGGGTGAGCGACGGGACGGCCGCCGACAGCCTGACGCGCAGCTTCACCGTCGGACGGGGGCTGAACTTCGCCGACTACGGCGACCAGGTGGGGGACGATGTCCTGTGGTCCACGAACGACGCGCCCTTCTATATCCTGAGCGGCAACGTGAGTATCCCCGAGGGCCTTCGCCTGCGCATCGAGGCAGGGGTCACGGTCTGGTGCGCGAGCGGCAGCCGCCTCACGACGCAAGGAGGGCTGAGCGTCGAGGGGACGAGATCGAGTTGGGTCGTAATGAAGCCCTACAGCTCAGGCTCGGAAGGAAACAACTGGTGGGATGGGATCGTCTTCCAGTCCTCCGTGCAGCCCCTAGCGGTTCAGAGCCTGGACGTGCGCAACGCGCACATCGGCCTGGACGTCACCACGGGCGCCCCGGAGGGCATCACCCTGCAGAGCGTGTCGTTCCAGGACTGCGCCAAGGGCATCCACGTCAACAACAGCTCCGTAAACATCGTCGGCGGCGGGGCCGAGTCCTGCGACCGGGGCTTTGAGTTTGCCAACTGCAGCATCACGGTGGCGAACAGCACCTTCGAGTCGATCATCGGCGACGGCCTTCTGATCGGCCAGGGCAGCGTGGGTCTCGTGTCCGGCTGCATATTCACGGGAAACGTCGCGACGGGTGTCAACCTGAGCGGCAACAGTTTCATGGACTTCAACGACAACAGTTTCCTGGGGGAGAACATCGCGCTGCTCGTAGGCGCATACGACGGCGGCGACGCCAACGAGATCGACGCCACCTGCAACTTCTGGGGCCACGGGGCCACGGGCGCGACGATCCCCGCACGCATCGCGACCCAGAGCGGCAGCCCCACGATCCTCTTCGAGCCGTTCAAGACCGATCCCGTGGACGACTGCCCCTAGCAGGCTGCCATCAGCCTGCCAAGCCCGCCATGCCGGCGGCGAGGGACGAATTCCGCCGCTCGATGTCCTTGCCCGCCCGCCGGCGCCGTGCTAGGCTGACCGGGTGAATCCCACACGCCGCCAACACTATCACAGGATTCGGACCCTTCCGAACGCCCTGAGCGCCGCCCGCCTCTGCATGGCACTGGTGGCTGCGGTCCTGTTCCTCCTCACGGGGCCAACGCTTCTGCCCATCGTCCTCTGCGTGTCGGCGGGCCTGCTGGATCTCCTCGATGGCTGGTTCGCGCGGCGCATGGGACAGGTCTCTCGCCTGGGAGAGCATCTCGATCCGCTCGCGGACAAGGTGCTGAACACGGTGATCTACCTCGCACTCGCGCTCTTTCTCGGCAACACCTGGGTCCTGATCATGGTGATCCTGCTCCTCCTACGCGAGTGGGGGATGACGTGGGTGAGAGGCCATTTCCAGCAGCGCCACGATATCACCCTCCCGGCGGGGAAGCTCGGGAAGTGGAAGATGCTCTTCCAGAGCCTCTTCGGGAATGGCTTCCTCCTCTGGCTGAGCCTCCGGCCGGACCGGCGTCCCCCCGACGCCGCCTTCCTGCCCACGCTGCTCCTAGCCCTCGGCCTGATCCTCCTCCTGTCCTACCTCTCCGCCTTCCGCTACATCAGCTCCCTCCAGGCCGCCGCGCGCCTGGAAAGCGGGAAGACCCCCTGAATTCCCCTATTCTGGAATGAGAGTTGCAACTGTGACAGGGGATCGCTCTATGGCGAGAAATCCCGCTCATCTCATGTAAATACAGTTACTTGCAAAGATTCTCTCGCCAAACACCCGAAGTCACGCCGGAGACTCCTCGGGAAGATTCAGGGAGCCTTGCTTTGCTCGAGACCCGTGATCGCAGGCCGTCACTCGACCCGTCCTTCCAAAGCAGCCTCATGGCGCTGCTCCAGGTCGCTGACGATTCGGGGCTGGCGGGGTGGCTCGCTTCCACCATGGAATCATTCCTGCCGGAGGGGAGGGGCCTGTTGGCCCTCTGTCCCGCGGAGTCCCGTGATTGGCGGATCTACCTGCTCCCCCAACAGGAGGAGAGGCACTGGCCGGGCGACCATCCCGTTCAGGACGAGATCCGGGAGCTCAAGGAGTTCTCGCCGACCTGTCTCGAGAACGGGCTCGAGAAGGAGCTGGGCCCCGGTCAGTCGATCTGGGCTCTGCCCCTTCGCGATTCGCGGCAGGATCTTCTCGGCGCCCTGATGCTGGCATGGCCGGAGGGTGAAGATCCGGGGGATGCGGGACGGGAATGGCTGCTCTACCAGTCGGGTCTGCTCGTTCTCGTCGTCGAGCGTCTCGTGAACAAGCGCCGGCTCGTCAGTGTGGAGCGGGAACTGGAAGAGCTCGAGTCGCTCAAGAGCAGCTTCATGGACACCGTGAGCCACGAGCTGAAGACGCCCCTGACAAGCATCCTCGGTTTCACCAGCCTGGCGCTCGCCCAGCCGCGACTCGACACCATCCCGCCGCTGCCGGAGTTCCTGCAGTCCATTCACCACTCCGCCCTCCAGCTCGACCGCCTGATCAACGAGGTCCTCGTCATGTCGAGCCTGGCCTCGGTGGAGGATGCTCTGGAGATCCAGGACCTCGACCTGCCGCTCATGATGCAGGAGTTCCGCGATGGTTGGCTCGCCCAGCAAGAGCAGGCCGCGCGCATCGTCCTGCCCGAGGACGTGCCCTCGCTGCGCGTGCGGGTGGACGGACGTCACTTCCAGCGCGTGCTGGAGCACCTGCTCGCCAACGCCCTCAAATTCTCCCCACCGGAGCAGCAGGTGGTTCTCGACTGGCTCTTCATCAAGGGCCGCCGTCGGAGTGACACCACGGACTTCCTGCGAATCAATGTGAAGGACGAGGGACTGGGGATCTCCGAGGACGAGCAGGATCGAATCTTCCAGAAGTTCTACCAGATCGACAACTCCAGCACGCGCGAGCACGGCGGCGCGGGGCTGGGACTTGCTCTCGCCAAGAAGTTCACGGAGGCGATGGGCGGGAGGCTCTGGGTGAGCAGCGAGCCGGGTGTCGGCTCGACCTTCTCCTTCACGGTACCCGTCGCGCGTGATGAGGAGCCGCCGGAGCTCAGAGAAGCTCGGGACTTTTCTGAAGCTCTCCGGTAATCAGCAGTTCTCCGCGCCAGCGCAGAGCGTTCACTTCCGTCCGCATGCCGAAGCTTTCCAGGTAGATCCCCGGCTCGATCGAGAAGGCCATTCCGTCGACGATGCGCCTTTCGTCCCTGGCCTCCAGGTCGTCGAGGTTCACGCCCGGGCCGTGATCCTCGCGTCCCAGGTTGTGCCCCGTGCGGTGGAGGAAGAAGTCTCCGAAGCCGGCCGCGGCGATGTGATCGCGCGCGATCCGATCCGCGTCGCAGCCGCGCGGTGCCTCGCCCGCGGCGATGCGCGCGCGGAGCCAGTCGATGAGAGCGTCCCTCGCTCCGCGCACGGCCTCCCAGACTCGACTTTCCGCCTCGGGCAGTGCGTCGCCGGCGAAGGCCATCCAGGTGTAGTCGGCGTAGACCGCGTTCTCGTGGGCCCGCTTGCCCCAGATGTCCAGGAGGACCACCTGCCCCGGCGCCAGCGCGCGCGGCTGGGCGGGATCCGGCGAGTGGTGCGGGTTGCCGCTGTCCGGACCGAAGGCGACGATGGGAGGATGATCGCTCGTCAGGCCCGCCTCACGCATCCCCGCGATGAGCCGAGCCTGCAGCTCCGTGTCGAGGAGCGGGCGTCCTGCCGCCAGCGCCTCGCGCAGCGTGCCGACGGCCTCTCGCCGCAGCGCCTCCACGGCTCGGCACGCCTGTCGATGGCTGGCCAGCGCCTCCTCGTCCCAGGGCGCCTCCACGCGCTGCACGAGGTCCGCCGAGGAGACGAGCGTGAGCCCCATCCCCCGCAGCCACTCCATGCTGCCAGCGTCCATGTGGGACACCGTGGGCAGAGCGCCGGAGGGGGAGTACTCCACGGCGATCGGAGGGCCTGCCGGTAGTGCGTCCCGGAGCAGCCGCTCCAGCTCGCGCCAGCTTCGGAAGAGCCTCCTGCCGCCGGGCAGGTCGGCGAAGAGATGACCCTCCACGACGGACTGGAAGCGCAAGGGCTCGCCGCCCACGGGAATCCAGTAGAGGAAGCGCCGCGTCAGCATGGGGGGGCCGCTCGGTGCCAGCAGGGACAGGGCGATGGGGTTGGAGCCCCGGAAGTCGTAGAGCAGCCAGCCCGCCAGGCCCTCTGCGCGCAGGGCGGCCTGGATCGTCGCGAGCGAATGCCTCACCGGTCGCGTCCTCCTTGGAACTCGATCTGGTAGGGGACCCAGCAGGCGACGGCCTTGCCCTTCAGCGTGCCGGGGGCGAAGCGCAGGGAGCGTATGATGCGCTCGGCCTCGGCGAGGCAGGGCTCGCAGTCGAAGCCGGAGAGCAGCTCCCAGCGCGACACGCGCCCGTCGGCCTCCACCCGCAACCGGAACCGGTAGCTGCCCGAGCGATCGAGCTCCGCCAGCAGGTCCTGGCGGACCCAGGCCTGGGAGAGAATGCGGGGGGAGCGCCGGCCCTCTCCGCGTTCGGGGCCGCTGCCCGGGCTGCCCGTGCTCGGTTTCGGCGCGGGCTCCGGTTCGCCGGGCGCTGGCCTCTCGCCGCCACGATCGACCGGTTTCGCGGGAGCCGCTTCGCTTTCCTCGCCCAGATCCTCCGCGAGGAGATCTTCCGCATCCGGCGGGGGAGTCTCCTCCGGGCTCTCCTCCGGGTCCTCCTGCTGCTCCTCGTCCCGCTCCTCGCCGGGATCCCAGACGATCTCCATGCTCTCGCCCTCGATCCCGGACCAGCCACCGGGACGGTCCTCGTCGCGGCCGAGCAGACCGCCGACGAAGCGAGGGAGGAGGTCGAGCAGGACGTAGACGAAGAGCAGGAGGCCCAGCGCCAGCGATGGGAGCCAGCGCCAGCGGCTTGGTCTACGGCGGCGGATATCGTCATTCACTTGCGGCGTCATGACAGGAGATTTATAAGTCGACAGAGCCAAGAACTTCAAGCCCGCCTATCGCCGGAGACCCCATGCCCGCATCCCTCGCGCCGCTGATCGCCCTGCTCCGCGTCTCGCCGGCTGCGCCCTGCCGCCTCGAGGGCCTCCGTTTCCACGACGGCAGCGGCGGCCCGGCGCGCAGCGCCCCGCTCGGTCTGAGGGGGGGGCGCTTCACCCTCGCTCCGGATACGGACTTGCCGCGCATCGCCCTGGATGGTTGGACCCTGCTTCCCGGCCTCTGCGACGCGCACTTCCACCTCTGGCACGAGGCCCGTCGCGGCCTCCGCGTCAACCTGGGGGGCATCCGCCGGCGCGGGGAGCTGGAAGAGCGGCTCGCGGCCGCCGACCCGGGGGCGCCGCTGCTTGCCGTGGACTGGGACGAGAGCGAGTGGGACGACCCGCGCCCGCCCACCCGGCGGGAGCTCGACACCTGGCTGCCCGGCCGTCCGGTCTGCCTGATCCGCGTCTGCGGGCACGTCGCGGTCGTCAGCGGCGCGACGCTGAAGCTCCTTGCCGGGGGAGAAAACGAGCTGGATCTCGATCCCGTCACGGGCCTGGCCCGCGAGGGTGCCGTGGCCCCGCTCGCGCGGCTCTTCCCGCCCGAGCCCGAGGCCCTGCGGCGCGAGCTGCGGGCCGTGGCGGAGCGCCTGGCCGCGGAGGGGCTGACCGCGATCACGGAGATGGGCAGCGATTCCCTGCCAGAAAAGGCTGCGGCTCTCCCGGACGACTTTCCGCTACGCGTGGACTACTTCCACGCGGGCCCCGTCTCCGAGCTTCCCTCGCCCGCCGGCGGCCCCGCGCGCCCGCTCGGGCGGAAGTTCTTCCTGGATGGCTCCATCGGTGGCCGGACGGCCGCCGTCGCGCCCGCCTACTCAGGCGGCGGGAGCGGGCAGCTCCTCCTCGACGACGGGGAGTTGAGAGGCGCGGTCGCCGAGGTGCTGGCCGGCGGCTGGATGGTCGCCCTGCACGCCATTGGCGAGCGCGCCATCGAACAGGCCGTCTGTTGCCTGGAAGACCTGCGGCCACCCCCGGGCAGGGCGCGCCTCGAGCACCTCGAGACCGCGAGTTCCGGCGCCCTCCAGCGCTGCGCCGCCCTCGGCACCGCGGCGTGCCTGCAGCCGAACTTCATGGAGCGCTGGGGCAGGCCGGGCGGACTCTACGAGCAGCGCCTGGGTGTGGGGTGGCGGGAACGATTTGCCGGGCCGGGTAAGATTCGCCGGGCGGGAGCCACGCTCGCCTACGGGACCGACGGCATGCCGGCCCAGCTCTGGCCAGCGCTACGCGCGGCTGTCGATCCCGAGGTCTTCGGAGAGGATATCGACGACCCAAGCGCCGCCCTGGCTGCGGTCACGGGCGACGCGGCGGCGGCCGCGGGACAGGCGGGGCGGCGAGGGCGCGTCGAGGAGGGCGAAGCGGCGGACTTTTGCCTTGTGTCGGGAGATCCAGTGGCCGAAAACTTCTTAGAGAGGCCCGCCGTGGCCCTTACCGTCCTCGGAGGAAGACCCTCCTGGATTCATCCCGAGTGGCAAGGAAGGTAGCCGTGTCCAAGCTCGCCCGCGCACTGTCCGCGCAGATCCTCCCGCTTCTCCTGCTGCTGGCCGTGGGCTGCAGCGAGGATACGATCGTTGACATCATCCCGCCGAACCCGCCGGTCGCTTCCCTGCTTCGCGCCTCCGGGCCCGACGCCCAGGGCAAGGTCACGGTCTCCGGCGAGACCGGCGCCGTGGAGGGCGACGCCACGGTGGAGGTCTACAATCAGAATCCCGGCGTGGACGAGATCGTCACGGGCTCGGCTGCCGGGAACGGCTCCTTCTCCGTGCAGATCGAGGGCGGCTACTTCGACCGCTTCGGCGTATCGGCCATCGATGCGGCGGGCAACCGCAGCACGACCTCCTATGTCACCTCCGGCGCGCCCTTCACCCTCCGCGCGATCGGCGGCGGTGGGCAGACGGGCGTGGTGACGAACGCCCTGCCGCTGCTACTCGTCTTCCGCGTCGAGGACGGCTTCGGCGACCCGGTCGAAGGCATCGGCGTCGAATTCCTCCTCAGTGCGGGCGAGGGCGAGTTCTCGCCCGCCGAAGCCACGAGCGACGCTTCCGGCGAGGTGTCTACGGAACTCACGCTCGGGGAGACGGCAGGCGAGCTGATCGTCGAGCCCGCGGGCACGGAGCTGAGCTTCGACACGGTCGAGACCCTGAGCGCGACGGCGGAAGCGGGTCCTCCCGCCGCCCTGGTCTGGATCGAAGGCAGCGGCCAGAAGGACGGCCCCGGCAACACGCTGCTGGTCCCGCTCGTCGTTCAGGTCCAGGACGCTTACGGCAACGGTGTGACAGGCGTGGCGATCACCCTCGATGCTAGCGCACACGGTGGCTCCACCACACCTGGCGGCGGCGATTCGGACTCGGGCGGCCTGCTCGTCTGCCATTGGACCCTCGGCCCCGCGAACGGCGTGCAGAGCTTGCTCGCGCAGTCGGCCGGACTGGCAGATGCGGTGGCCAGCGCAGAGGCGGACGACCAGCCGACGATCACGAACATCAACCCGGATCCCGCCGTGCTTGACCCCCTCGAGCTCCTGGATGTCTACGGTGACAACTTCTGCGAGACGGATCAGTACAACAGCCTCGTCCTGACGGGAGTCGTGGCGGACGTGGTGGAGCTGGAGGTCGTGCAGGCCGAGGAGGACCACCTGAAAGCCCGGATCCCTGCGGGCACGGGGGCGGGGCTCTACACGCTGTCGCTGAGCGTGGGACAGCAGGCGGCGCCAGAGACCTTCCCGGTTGAGATCGCCCTGCCCCTGGGCGAGGTGGTGGACTACAGCTTCGGCTCGGCGGGGACGGACGTGGAGATCGTCGTGCCCAGCGCGAGCAGCAGCTACGCGCTCATCCCTTACAGCAGCAAGTACTGGGAGCCCGAATATCCCTACGAATACTCCTACTACAGCTACAGCATCGGGGCGGGAGCGCTGCCCACGCCCAGCTCGCCTCTGCGCGAGGAGAACCCGGCGGAGGCCTTCCATCGCCGCTTGCTCAGCCCGCGCCCGTCTGGGCCGCCGCCGCTGGCGCTGCCGGCGACGCGCGGTGGGGGGATCTCCGCGCGGGAGACCTTCCTCTGCCTGAACGACCCCTACGCCTCGGTGAGCGACCCGGGCGCCTACACCAGCGTCACGGCGAACCTACGCTACACCGGACAGCACACCCTGATCTACGTGGACGTCGATACGCCGGAGGCCAACCTCCCGCAGGCGAGGATCGACGAGATCGGCGCTCGCTTCGACGACGTGGACCACGACACCGACGTCATGCACTTCGGTGCGGAGACGGACATCGATTCCAACGGCAAGGTGATGGTGCTGCTCAGCCCCGTCGTCAACGCACTCTCCAGCACGAGCGACGGGAGCTGGTACATCGGCGGCTTCTTCAACCCGGCGGACCTGGACGTCTGGTGGTCGACGCCCGGCATCAGCAACCACGGCGAGATCTTCTACGCCATCGTGCCCGACCCGACGGGGCAGTGGAGCCCGATCCATCACCCCGTCCTGGCCACGGTGGCGGCGATCAAGTCCATCCTCGCCCACGAGTTCCAGCACATGATCAACATGGGCCAGCGCCACCTGATCCAGGGGAACCTCAACACGCCCCAGGAGGAGCTCTGGCTCAACGAGGGCCTCAGCCACCTGGCCGAGGGCTTCTGCGGCTACGACGATCAGAACACGGCGCGCGTGAAGCTCTACCTGCACGGTGACGGCCCCAGCCTCACGAGCCTCGTCCAGGGGCCCGCGAACCTGGCCGAGCGGGGCGCGTCCTACCTGTTTTGCCGATACCTGGAGGACCGCTGGAACGGGACCAGCCTGGACCTGATCGGCGGACCGGAGGCCGGTCCGGCCAACGTGGCGCAGGCCATTGCAGGCGCGGGCCTCGACTTCGATCAGGTCTTCAAGGACTGGGCGGCAGCCATCTACCTGGACGACCGCGACCTGGACGGTGACGGGACGCCGGAGGACCTGGGCCCGGCCTACCGCTTCACGAGCCACAACCTGCGGACGGATTTCCCGCCGCAGGGTGGGAGCGAGTCGCTCAGCATCCCGACGCTCCACTTCCACGACCCGATCATGAACGGCTCCCTGGCGCCGACGGGACTCGACTATCTGCACATCGACGTGGCGAACGGGCAGTCGCCGCCGCCCGGGGGAACGGCCACGCTGAGCTTCAGCGGTTCGGACTTCGCGGAGATGGGCGTGCTCGTGATCCGGCGCACGCACTGAGGGCGGATCGAAGCGCGCCGGCGAAGCGGCGCAGGTTCCGGCGTCAATCAACCTGACTTGAGAAAGAGCCCCCTTCGGATGAAGGGGGCTCTCTTCTCGGAAGATCTTGACCATGGGCTCGGCCGCGATCGTCGTCGCGATGCACGATGGATCCGGGCTAGTAGAGCGACCGGATCTTGCTGAAGCTGGTCTCCTCCGTGGCGACGATGTCGTCCGTGAACATGCGGCCGACGAAGCGCGTGTGGTAGCCGGGGGGCACGTTGACTTGATCGTTGGCGCTGGCGCCGTCGAAGAGGTGCCAATCCACATCCCCCAGAACACCCAGGTCGGCGTAACGCGAGCCGCCACTGAACAGCATATTGCCCGTGAAGGTGCCGGTCTGCGTATTGGTGTCAAACATCATGGCGGCATCGGTGACCGTGCCCGTCAGGGCCGGGGTGCCGTTCGTTGCGGTGGCGATTCCCGTCGCCGGATCGACGCCGTAATCCAGGTCGAAGCCCGGATCCTCGTAGATGCCAATGGTGCCGCCGGTCATCTCCCAGACCTGAATCGTCATGACCTCGTAGTAGTCGACGATGGTCATGTCCAGAAGCGCCCAGGAAACCTCGTAGGTGTCGAAGTCGAACTCGAAGGGAGGGTTCTGGGTCTGGAGAGGCTCCAACAGGCCGACCGCGCCCATGGTGACGTCGTCGTGGAAACTGTAGCCCTCCTTGGTGAAGTTGTAGACCTCAGCCAAAGCAGGGACAGCCACCATGAGCAGGAGAATCAATCCGACAAGTACTTTTCTCATGCTGTCTCTCCTTGAGCTGATTAGTACAGAGCCTTGATCTTGCTCAGGCTGGTCGGCGCGGTCGCGATGCTCGTTGCCCAAACCTCGCCGTCGATGGACAGATCATATCCCGGGGGGAAGCCGGGGTTGTGCGGCGGGATCAACTCCCCGCCGAAGATGTACGCCTCTTCCTCGAACCAGGCGATGACGCTGCCGGCGTTCAGGGTCATGTGGCCCTCGAAGCTGCCGATGCCCAGATCGCGGAAGAGTACCATGCTGAACTGGTAGAACGGTCCGGCGAGCCAGAGCTCGCCGTCGAAGAAGGAGTCCGGCGGATTGCCGATCTCCGGGTACTCGTTCCAGTCCGAGTTGAAGGATGGATCCTCGAAGATTTCCATCAGGCCCAGGTTGTAGACAATGGTCGAGTAGCCACCCTCGTCGACCTCGCCGTTGGAGATCAGTCCCGTCACGCAGAGCGTGTACTCGTTGGTGACGGGATCGTAGGGCAGTCCAGGCGGGCCCGCGATGCTCGTGACGTGAGAGATGAGATTGATCTCATCTCCGGGGTAGGACCATTCGAAACCATCGGTCTCGTAGCCGAAGCCGACGAAGTGGATGATGATCTCTTCCTGCGCCAGGAGCGGCAAGGATCCCCAGGTCATGAGAATCGCGCTCAGCAGCGCTGCCAAGAGCAGTTTCTTCAAAAGACGACCTCCCGAGTTGTAGCGTCGAGTGCAACGGCGACGGTGGGAACTCGCGGGGAGAAGATTCGTTATCCCCCCGTGCTATCCTTCCGTCCCGTTTCCTCTCGACTCGGTTCCTTGGGGAACCTGACCGAGGAGCATTTCCTAGGAGCAGAACGCGCCCTTGGAAGCGCTTTCGCGAAAGCCTAGGGTGCATCCGGCCGCCATTATAGCAGTCGAACAGCCGACCTACAATATGAAAAGGATGTGACAAACTGGGCCTCGGGAGTGCAGCCGAGCTGCGGGCCGAAGGCGGGTCTTTCGCCTTGACACTCCGGACTTCGATCACCTACAAAGCCAGAAGAATCAAGACCTTGCTGCCCGAGGACCTCAGCCCATGCGACCCATAGCGCACGCCCTTCTCTCCGCAGGCTTCGCCGCCCTCTTCCTGGCGGCCGGCGCGGCCTCCGCGCTGGATATCGTGAACCTTCAATACGACCGCGCCTTCTCTCCCAATGGCGACGGCAGCCAGGACTCGACCAAGATCTCCTTCGAGGTCCAGGGCGACAGCGTCGCGGTGGACTCGATCCACGCCGGCATCTACGCCCTTGCTGACGTGCCGCCCGCGCCCGAGCATCTCCACATCGAGCTCTTCACGCTGGGTGCTACGGGGGACACGACAGTGGTGGTGCCGCCGGTGGTCTGGGATGGCAGGGACGACGAGGATGAGCTCCTGACCGACGGCTTCTACTACCTGCACATCTACGCCGAGGCGGGCGGGGAGGAGCTCTGGCGTTCGCCCGCGGATCAGCTGGAGATCAACACCGCGGGGCCCACCTTCCACTCGGTATTCGTCGAGCCGTCACCCTTCTTCACGCCGAAGGCGACCGGCGCGGACACGCTGGTCCACTTCTTCTTCAACTCGACGGACTTCGACACCCTCACCGACATCGCGACCGCGACGATCCTGCGCGAAGATCCCGAGGGGAGCGGCTACGCGCAGGTGGCGCAGGCCGTCCGGGACCCCGCCTACTTCCAGCTCATCGAGGGCGTGCCCCGTTTCCGCGTGAGCTGGAGCGGCAAGGACGATGAGGAGCAGATCCTGGACGGTCGCTACCGGGCGGACCTGCGCCTCGAGGACTATGCCGGCAATCCGGCCGCCGCGGCGCCGCTCTACTTCGACCTCGACGCCCTCGCGCCGGTGATCGGCGTGCTCCGTTTCGGCGAAGGTGGCGAGGGACAGCTGAGCTTCCACTTCCGACCGGAGTCCTTGCCCGACTCCCTGCTCCTCAGCGTCGTGGACCGCAACGGCACGGACACCTGCCTGGCAGACTGGGGCTTCGCCTCGCCGCTCGACTCGGTAGCGGGAATCCTGCAGCCCGAATCGACGCCGGATACGAGCATCTTCTACTTCCCGGTGCCCACCGACAGCATGGCCGAAGACGGCAGCTACTCGCTCGCTATCGACGCCCTCGACGCGGCGGGCAACTGGGCGAGCGACCTCGCGGGGGTCACGACCCTGACCATCAACGTGGACAGCGAAGCGCCGCCCGTGCCCACCTGGACGACGAGCGCCACTGTGTACATCCAGGCGATGGTCTTCCTGAGCGGCCTCTGTACCGACTTCTCCGCCAGAGTCCACATCTACGAGGACGGCGATTCGGTGACCACGAGCACGGTGGACACGCAGAACGTGTTCACCGCCTTCGTCCAGCTCAGCGAGGGGACCCACGACTGGACCACCCGCAGCGAGGACGACGCCGGCAACCTCTCGGCGCTTTCGGAGGCGCTCAGTATCACTTACACGCCCGGGCCGGCCATCGCGATGCCGGGCCGCTTCCGGGGAGGCGAGGAGGAGAGCATCCGCGTCAACAGCGCGGAAGACGCCACCGGTGTGACGATGCGCGTCTACTCCCTGGATGGCGACCTGCTGTGCATGCTGGATGCAGTCGGCGGCCCGCGCGAGTTCGTGATCGACTGGGACCTCAAGGACGAGAACGGACGCGATCTCCTGGGCGGCCTGTACATCGTGAACCTCTGCACCAGCCTGAGCTCGGGCGAGCGAAGCTACGAACGGAAGGTGGTGGCCATTGTCCGCGACTAGCAGAAGACTCGCCGCCGCCCTCCTGCTCCTGCTGCTCCCCACCGCCGGCCGCGCGGATTCCCAGGGCGGCAGCTTCCGTCTCTGGGCTCACGGCGCCCGCGAGCTCGCCATGGGAGGGGCGGCGACCCTGCACGCCCCCGGCGTCGAGGCACTCTTCGATCAGCCCGCCTCCCTCGTCGGCTTGGGCGGCTGGCAGCTGGGCGCCAGCCTGCAGCAGCCCACGGGTGGTCCCGAGCTCCGCCTCTCATCGCTGGCCGCGGGGATCGGCAGCGGCTGGCGCGGGGCGAGCATGACGGAGCTCACGCCGAGCAGCCGCTACGCCGCCGCCCTGGCCTTCCAGCACCTCGGCGCCACGCTGGCGGACGACTCCGGCTGGGGCGAGTGGACCCTCACCGGCGGCGCGGCCTGGAGCCCTCGCCGTTGGCTCTCGGTCGGCCTGCGTTGGAGCTACTCGCGTGGCGGCAGCGATGACGGGCTGGACAGAGGCCGGGCCGTGTCGCTCAGCGGAGGCCTGCGCGCGGTCTTGCTACACCCGGGGCTCGAGCTGGGCTGGGTTGCCGAGGACATGCAGCACCGCTTCCGCTGGGAGGATGGGACCGATGATCGACGCGCGCCGGCGCAGTCGTTCTCCCTGGCGGCCCGCCTGCCCGCGTCGCTGAGCGTGGAGCTTCTGGCCCGCTGGCGCTTCGGCGCTGTCGAACGCTGGGCCGCGGGGGCCGAGTGGCGCCCCTGGCGGAGGCTCCACCTGCGCGGCGGGCTCGTCTCGCATCGCCAGGTCGAGAGCAGCCTGAGTCCGTCGTTCGGCTTCGGCCTGCTACACGGCGGGCTGCGCCTGGACTACGGCTTCCGCTGGGAACGGGACGAGGGTCCCGGCCACCTCCACCGTCTCTCCCTGCTCTGGACCGGCGGGCGCTCATGAGGAAGTTCGCATCCCTCGGTCTCGCCCTCTCTCTCCTCGCCGCGGCGCTTCCCGTCGCGGCGACGGAACTCAGGGGAACCCACGTCAGCCTCGGCACGCACTTCTTCTACACGGTCCAGCACGAACAGATCGCCTGGGGTTTCAGCGCCGCCGTCGTCTTCCACCCCGAGGCCATGGCTCCGCTGTCGCGGCGGATCGCCGACCACAATCTCGGCCTCGCGCTGCGTTACCACAGGGCCCACCATCTGACGAACGCCCGCGTGGAGGGCATCGACATCGTGCTCCGGCGCTACCTCGGCGCGGGCGAGGGCCGCTGGCATCCCTTCCTGGGTGGCGGCATCGGACAGCATGGCGTCCTCTGGGACGAGGACGACACGCAGCGCTCCACCTGGAGCGCGGTGCTGGAGGGAGGTTTCGAGCTGGATCTGGGATCCCGTTTCGTCTTCGGGCTGGACCTGCTCGCCCGCTCCCTCGAGTTCGCCGACGACAGCTTCTCCGGCGCGGCCGTCGTCGCGCAGATCGGCGCGAGGATCGACCCGTGAACGGTCATCAACGCAAAGGTGGCGGCTATCGGCTGCCCTTCGCCGGCAGCCCCTATCCGTGGACGCTTCGCCTGATCACCATCAACGTGCTCGTGTTCATCGTCCTGCAGTACGTGGTCATGCAGGGTCGCCTCGACGGCCTGCTGGCGCGCATGCTGATCCTGCATCCCCACTACTTCTTCCGCGGCGCGATCTGGCAGCTGATCACCTACATGTTCATGCATTCCCCCGCGTTCTCGTTCTTCCTGATGATCCCGCTGCCCACGCACCTCTTCTTCAACATGTTCTTCCTCTGGATGATGGGCAGGGAGGTGGAAGTCAATCTCGGTAGCGCCACTTTCCTCCGCATCTACTTCATCGCGGGCATCGTGGCGGGCATCTGTGCGCTATTCACCGGCTCTCCCACTCTGGGCGCGAGCGGAGCGGTGCTGGGAATCCTCGCCGTCTTTGGTCAGCTCTTTCCGGACAGAATCATCCTGCTCATGTTCATCATCCCTATGCGAGCGCGCTACTTCATCTGGCTGGTGGCGGCCCTGGATCTCTACGGCGCCATCGCCGGCGGCAGCAACGTGGCCCACCTCGCCCATATCGGCGGCCTGTTCACGGGCATCATCATGATGAAGACGGGCTGGTACCGCCGCTCCTTCTTCGATCTGGGGGAATGGCGCCGCCGGCGGGAGCTCGAGGGCAAGAGGCGCGCGCGTCGCCGGGTGGACGAGATCCTCGAGAAGATCTCGCGCGAGGGAATCCAGTCCCTGAACCGACAGGAGAGGGACTTTCTGGAGCGGATGCGCAAGGGCGAATGAGGACCGGATCGTCCTGATGGCATAGTGTAATTCCCCGTTTATCTAGGATTTCTTGAGCGGCCCCTTCAGACACGGTATAATTAGGGGGTCACGCGCACTCTGTCATCCACCCGACGGCCTCCCAACGACGCGACAGCAAGGACGGTTCGATGCATCGCCATGCTTCACTCCCGGTTTGCGCACTTCTCCCGCTCCTGATCCTCCTTCTCGCTGCCATCCCCGCCGGAGCTGCCGTACACGAACGCAGCCTGCCGCTGGACGCGGCCTGGAATGAGGAGAGCAGCTCCGGCCGCTGGCTGACCGAGGTCCTGGCCGAGCCCGAGGCCGACCGCGCCCTCGCGCCTACGCTCACCTGGTGGTGGGCCCTCGCCGAAGGCGAGGAAGTGCTCGGCGCCGGTCTCGCGGGCATCGAGGAGGAACGCGTCGCTTCTCTCGGGCGCGTGCCCGGGCGACTGCCCTTGGTGTTGGGAGAGAGCCAGAATGACACCGTGGGAACAGTCCAGGGCCCCCTCTTCGGCGCGGACTACGAGCTGCGTCTCTCACCGCCGCGGCTGCTCCACGGACGCGCCTTCCAGTCCGTGACCCTGACGCCCCTGCGCGTCGAGGCCGGCGGCCTCTTCGCGCTCGAGGGCGCGACCCTGCGCCTGGAGACGGGACCCGCCACGCGCGCCCGGAACCCTCTCCGTCCCCTGCGCGACGACTTCCCCCTGCGTCAGCGCATCCTGACGAGCCTGGAGGGCGGCCTCCTCAATCCCGAAATCCTGCCGATCACGCTCGATCGCGCTGTCGGCGGCGCGGGCTTCCCGACCGAGGTGCCGAGCGTGGAGGGCGCGGCCGTGGACATGGTGATCGTGACGGTGGACTCCTTCGCCGACCTCTGCCAGTCCTATGCGGACCACAAGACCGACCATGGCATCGCGACGGTCGTGCGCAGCATGGAGTGGATCGCCGAGCACTACCCCTTCGGCAGCGATCGCGCGGAGCTGCTGCGGCGCTTCCTGCAGGACGCCTACGCCAAGTGGTCGATCCGCTACGTGCTGCTCATGGGGGATGTGGAGCAGATCCCGCCGCGCTTCGCGTACACGCACGTCTTCGGCTACGACCGCACAACGCCCACGGACCTCTACTACGCCTGCATGGACGGCGACTGGAACGCGGATCACGACCAGTGGTGGGGCGAGGCGGCCGACACGAGCCAGGCCGACTGGGGCGACGAGGCGGATTTCCTCTCGGAGCTGAACGTGGGGCGCCTCCCCGGCGGCACCCGCAGCGAGTGCCAGGTCCTCCTGGACAAATCCCGCAGCTACCAGGAGGCGCAGAACACGCCTTACCAGGATCGCTTCCTGATGATGGGCGAGGTCCTCCACCCCGTGACCTATCCCAATCCGCCCAACGTCATCATGCACGGCGCCTGGTACTGCGAGAGCATCTTCGGCAATTACACGGGCAGCGAGCAAACCGTGGTGCGCCTCTACGAGTCGCGGGACAGCTTCCCGGATCCCGACATCATCGAATTGACCGTGAGCTCCGCCTACGACTCCATGAACAACGGCTTCGGAGTCGTGCTGCACAACGGCCACGGTTTCCGCCAGACCATGAGCGTGGGCGACGGCAGCCTGGACTCCGGCCACGTCAGCCACCTGGAGAACGGCGACAACACCTTTCTGCTCTACATGGTCAACTGCACGGCGGCGGCCTTCGATTTCAACTGCCTGGCCGAGAGCTTCCTCGCGAACGCCAACGGCGGCGCCTTCGGCGTTATCGGCTCCACGCGCGAGACCTATCCGAGCATCAACGCCCTCTACCTGGATATCTTCTTCGAGCGGCTCTGGAACGACAAGAGCCTCCGGCTGGGTGATCTCTACTGGGCGAGCATGGACGCCATCGAGCCGCTGACCCTCACGGACAACGGCTACCACTGGGCGCACATCACGATCACGCTGCTTGCCGATCCCAGCAACTGGCTTCACTACGAGGCGGTGGAGGATCTGCAGGTGGACAACCCCGCCTCTTTACCGCTGGACGGTGCCGCGCTGATCCTGACCGTGAGCGATCCGGTCTCCGCCCCCGTGCCGGACGCGCTGGTGACGCTGCGCAAGGGTGAGGAAGACTACCAGCGCGCGGTGACGGACGCTGGCGGGCAGGCGAGCTTCACGCTGAATC
>CAZVHI010000006.1:0-126972 GCA_964627205.1 uncultured bacterium | reverse complement strand
CCCGTGACCGAGGAAACCCCGGCTCCCGCAACCGAGGAGGCCGCGCCCGCGGAAGCCTCGGAGACGGAAGCAGCGCCGGCGGAGACTGCGGTCTCGGAGGAGCCCGTCAAGGCGGCCGACGCCGATACGGGTGAGGCCGAGTCGCCGGCTCCGGAGGAGTCTTCCTCGGAGGAGGACGCCGACGCCTCGGAGGGCGAGCAGGAGCCTGAGAAGGGTTCCGGCGAGGTTTAGCGAAGTCCTCGTTCCATTCTGTGGCAGGGAGGTCGGGCTAAGCCGGGCCTCCCTTTTTTCTTTCGCGGCGGGGCGCGTCCAGCGCCCGAGAAGGCGGAGGCTCATGCGAGCCGAGAGTCCGGCATTCGCCATGTCCAGACGCGTGTCCCTGGTCACCCAGGGCTGCAAGGTCAACCAGTACGAGACGCAGGTCCTGCTGGAGGGCTTCCTGGGCCGTGGCTGGGAGCTCTTGCCCTTTGGGCGGGAGGTCGACCTCACGGTGATCAACTCCTGCACCGTGACGGCCGGCAGCGACCGCGACCTGCGCCGTCTCGTCGCGCGGGCCCGGCGGGCCAGCACGGGCGGGCGCATCCTGGTCACGGGCTGCCGCCCGCAGGTGGACCCGGATGGCACCGCCGCGCTCGTCGGCGTCGACTTCATCGTGGGCAACCCGGGCAAGGATGCCATCCCCGCGCTGGCGACGAGCGGCGAACTGCCCATCGATCCCGCCGGCGCCGAAGGCGCGAGCTTCCCCGCGCGCGTGAGCGACGAGGCCGTCACGCGCCTGGACGGGCGCGGCCGCGCCATCCTGAAGATCCAGGACGGCTGCAACCTGCGCTGCAGCTTCTGCATCGTGCCGTCTGCCCGCGGCGCGAGCCGCAGCAGGGGCGCCGAGGAAGCGGTGGAGCGGGCCCTTCTCCTGGAAGCGCACGGCTATCGCGAGCTCGTGCTCTCGGGCATCCAGCTGGGATTCTACTCGGATCCCGACGGCCGGGCGGAAGACCTCACGGCCCTGCTGCGCTTGCTGCTCGAGCGCACGAGCGATCTTCGCTTCCGCCTGGGCTCGCTGCTGCCCCGCCACATCACGCCGGCCCTGTGGTCGCTCTTCCGGGAGGAACCGAAGCGTCTCTGTCCCCACTTCCACGTTTCCCTGCAGAGCGGGGACGATCCGGTGCTGCGCGCCATGAAGCGGCCCTACCTCACGGACGACTACCGCGCACTGCTCAAGGCGCTCTGCGAGGAACTCGACGATCCCTGTCTCGGCACGGACATCATCGTCGGCTTTCCCGGCGAGGACACAGCCTCCTTCGAGCGCAGCTTCGAGTTCGTGGCGGGCCTGCCTCTGAGCTACGCCCATGTCTTTCCCTTCTCCCCGCGCAGGGGCACGCGAGCGGCCGCGATGGCGGACCCTGTCTCGCCGCCGGCCAAGGCGGAGCGGGGCCGGCGTCTCCGGGAGCTTCTCGCGGAGCGAGGGCGCGCCTACCGCGAGCGCCAGCGAAGGAGAACGCTGCACGTCATCGTCGAGAAGAGGAGGAAAGACGGCCGTCTCCAGGGCACGAGCGAGAACTATCAGCGGGTCGTTTTCGAAGGCGACGCTCACCCCTGCGAGCTGGTGGCGCTCACGGTGACGGGGGCCGAGGGGGAGGCCCTGCTGGGCCTTCGGGCGGAAAGCCGCGAACCGAGCGGAGCGCGAGCATGACCCGCAAGTTCTACGTCGAGACCTATGGCTGCCAGATGAACGCCTACGACTCGCAGGTCATCGTGGGAGTGCTGGAGGAGCAGGGGCTCGAGCGGGTGGAGCGGCCCGAGGACTCCGACCTGATCCTCATCAACACCTGCTCCGTGCGCGACCACGCGGAGCAGAGGGTGATCGGGCGCATCAACCAGCTCGCGGGGCTGCGCATCGGCCGCGAAACGCGCCTGATGATGGGGGTGGCCGGCTGCATGGCCCAGCGCCTCGGCCCGGAGCTGATCCGCGGCACGAAGCGGCGCGTCGACTTCGTGGTCGGCCCCGACCAGTACAAGCGCCTGCCTGAGATCCTGGCCCGCGCCGACGCGCGCGAGGTGGATCTCTACTTCACGGACTTCGACCACGCGGTCACATACCAGGCTAGACCCAAGCAGTCGCCGCCCGGCGGCACGCACTTCGTGGCCGTGATGCACGGCTGCGACAAGTTCTGTTCCTACTGCATCGTGCCCTTCACGCGCGGGCGGGAGCGCAGCAAGGACTGGCGCGAGGTGGTGGCGGAAGTCGAGCGCCTGGCGGAGATGGACGCCTTCGAGGTCACCCTGCTCGGCCAGACCATCAGCAGCTACGAGTACGAAGGCGTGGACTTCGCGGGGTTGCTGGCCAAGGTGAGCGAGATAGGCGGCATCCAGAGCGTTCGCTTCCTCACGAGCTATCCGACCGACATGACGCCCGCACTCTTTCGTAGGATTGCCTCCCTCCCGAAGGTGGGCACGGCCATTCACCTGCCCTTCCAGTCCGGCAGCAACCGCATCCTCGAACGCATGAACCGCCGCTACAGCATCGAGGAGTACGAGGAGATCCTGGCGACCGGGCGATGCGAGATCGACGGACTCCTCTACTCGACGGACATCATCGTGGGCTATCCGGGCGAGACCGAAGAGGACTTCCAGGCGACCCTGGATGTCGTGGAGAGGCAAAGTTTCGTGTCGGCCTTCATGTTCAAGTACTCGCCGCGCGAGGGCACGCTCTCGGAGAGGCGCGACCCCGACGACGTGCCCACGGAGCTCAAGGAGACGCGCCTGGCCCAGCTTATAGCAACGCAGGACCGCCAAACGGAGCGTATCCTGGCGGCCCAGCGGGGGAGGGAGCTGGAGATATTGCTTGATGAGACCAGCAAAAAACAGGAGACTCAGTTGCGCGGACGCACCCGCAACAATCTGCGCGTCATCGTGGAGCGCCGGCCGGGGCTCGAGATCGGCCAGAAGGTCAGGGTGCGCGTGCGTGAGATCGCGGGCAGCAGCCTCCTGGCCGAGCCCATCGATCCACTCTAGTGGAGGCGAAACATGTGGATCCTGCAACGCCTGATCGTTGTGCTGGCCCTCGCGGTCGTGCTGGTCTTCGGGATGTTCAACGCGGGGGAGTCGGTCCGGGTCAAGTACTGGTTCGGCGAGCTGTACAGCTTCGACCAGAGCCCCCTGCCGCTGGTCATGGTCTGCTTCTTCCTGATCGGCGTGCTCTTCTACTACCTGTTCTCCATTCCCCGCGAGTGGCGTTTGCGCAACGAGATTCGCCGCCTGAAGCGTTCGGCGCAGGTCAAGGAGCGCGAGCTGAAGGACCTGCGCAACATCGCCCTGGAAGACGATATCGCCCTAGAGGAGCCGATCGACCAAGCGGAGGTCTAGCGCATTGAGCTACGTACCCTGGATCGGCCTGGGCCTGCTCCTCGTGCTGGCGGGCCTGCTCTTCTTCTACCGGCGGCAATTCCTCGGCGGGAAGGCACCCACCCCTCGCAACCATCACCTGAGCGCCCTGGAAGCCCTCGCGGACGGCGACGAGGCGCGGGCGCTGACCGAGCTGCAGGAGGCCGTGCAGCAGGGCCAGGGCGGCGCCGACGCCTACCTGCGCTTAGCGCAGCTCTATCGCGCGGGCGGCCATCTCAAGAAGTCGATCCACCTGCACCGTTCCCTCTCCGTGGGGCAGAGCTGGCCGGACGAGATCCGGACGCGCATCCTGCAGGGGCTGGCCGAGGACTACCTGGCGGCCGGCCGCTGGGACGAGGCCCTGCAGCACCTGGAAGAGCTCCGGAAGCGGGACGGTCGCAACGCGGGCATCCACCGCCGCATCAGCCAGGTGCAACTGCGCAGGGGCGACGGGGACAAGGCACTGACAGCCCTGAAGAAGGCGCAGCGCCTGGAGGGCGAGGAGCGTCCCGACGAACAGGCGATTCTCCTCTCGGAGCTGGCCCGCCGCCAGATGTCCGAGCAGCGCTGGCGGGACGCCCGCAAGTCGCTTCAGGAGGCCTTCAAGCTGGACGCGGACTGCCTGCCTGCCCTGCGCCTCTCGGCGGATCTCTACCTCAACGAGGGCAAGGAGCAGGAGGCCGCCGACGAGATCCAGAAGCTCACGCTCACCGGGCAGCCCGGCAGCGAAGAGGACTACGCCCGGATGGAGAAACTCTTCTTCGAGCTGGGGCGCTACCACGAGATCCAGTTCGTCTACCAGGAGGTGCTCAGCGGGGAGCCCGCCTTCTGGCCCGCGCGTTTCGCGCTGGCCGGCATCCTGGAAAAGCGTGGGCGCCGGGACGAGGCCGTGAAACTGCTGGACTCCTCGCTGCCCGCGGACGTGAACGTGGCGGCCCTGGCCGCCTCCCATCTCCTCGAGTGGGAAGAACCCGAGCGCGCGGCCGTCTGGCTAGAACGCTGGCGCGGTGTCGGCACGGAGCAACGTGCCTATCGCTGCCGTCATTGCGGGACGGAGAGCACGCGACCTCGCTGGTACTGTCCCGCCTGCCACGGATTCAAGAGCTATGATCCCATCTCCAGCGCGCGCGCTGCTGCCGGCAAGTCTTAGCGGGCTGCTGATCCCGATCCTCCTCTGCCTGCTCGCTCTCCCCGCGAGGGGGGAGGGGGCCTGGCCAGAGCCGCCGGCGGGGAGTGCTCCTCCGCGCGGGGAGGAGGCCTCACTGGCCGGCGAGGTGCGAGACGGCGTGGCGGCCGCGGACGACTACCGCTATGCCGCGGGGCTCTACCGTGCCCTGGAGGGCTCCCTCTCGAGTCGGGAACGCGGTCCGGGCCGACTCTCGCCGGATGCGGCCGAGCTGCTGCTCCGGGCCCTCTTCGGCCAGGGGCGGGAGGAGCAGACCCTGCCATATCTCTCCGGCCGGGAGGACCTCGCGCGCGACCTCCTGCTACTGGGCGGCCTGGAAGACGATCGCGGCTGGGGCGACCTGGAGCTCGAGCGCTGGCGTTCGCTCTTCGATGGCGAGGATGGCGAGTCCCTCTACTGGCGCGCACGGCTCGAGCTGACCCGGGGCGAGTCCGAGGAGGCACGGCGGCGCCTGAAGCGCCTGCTGCGGCGCGAGGCCGGATCGGTGTTCGCGCCGGCGGCCCTGGAGCTGCTCGAGGGGATTCCTGTCGTGGAGGCCCCGGCTCCTGTCCAAGCCCGCGAGGAGGCGGCCGCGTCTGGTGTCCGCGTCCAGTGGGGGGTCTTTAGGGACCCGCTCCGCGCTCGCCGGCAGCGGGAGGCTGTCGAGGCCTACGGCCAGGCGGCGGAGCTCCTCAGCTTCCGCCGTGACGGCATCGAGCTCTATCGCGTCTGCTCGCCGCCCTTCACGCTCGACGAGAGCGCCCGCGAGGCAGGCGAGCTGCTCGAGTCACGCTACGGCCTGGAATACGTCCTGCACCGCCCTGACGCCACGCCCGAGCCATGAGCACCCCGCGCAGGCGCATGACTCCCATGATGGAGCAGTACCTCAGGATCAAGCGCCAGCACGCAGGGCGCATCCTGCTCTACCGCATGGGCGACTTCTACGAGACCTTCTACGATGACGCGAAGCTCGCCAGCCAGGTGCTGGGTATCGCGCTGACCACGCGCGGCAAGAGCCAGGGCGAGCCCGTCCCACTGGCCGGCGTGCCGCATCACTCGGTGTCCACCTACATCCACCGGCTCCTCCGCGCGGGCCACAGCGTGGCGGTTTGCGAGCAAGTGGAGGATCCGGCCCAGGCCAAGGGTGTTGTCAAGCGCGAGGTCACGGAGGTGATCACGCCGGGGACCGTGGCCATCGAGGAGTTCCTGCCCGAGCACCAGGGGGCCTACTGCCTCGCGCTGCAGCCCGGCGCGGGTCAGGCCGGCTACGCCCTGGGCGACGTGTCGACAGGCGAACTCATGGCGGGTCAGGACCCGCCGTCGGTGCTGCTGGGGCTGCCGTCGCGCTTCCGGGTGCGGGAGATCGTCTACCCGGAGGCCTACGAGGACGACCCGCTGCTGGCCGAGTTGAAGCAGCTGCATCCCGAGTTGCACTACGCGCCCCGCCGCGACTGGGACTTCCAGGTCGAGGAGGCAGAGGACGCCCTGCGCCGGCACTTCAGCGTCGGCCGCAGCGAGACCTTGGGCATCCGCGAGGACGAGGACCCGCTGCTGCGCGCCACAGGAGCCCTGCTGGCCTACTTCCACGAGCTCAAGAGCACAGACCTCGCCTACGTGGACCGCATCCACTTCCTCCGCGAGGAGGAGACGATGGTCCTCGACCGCGTGACCGTCGAGAACCTGGAGCTGGTGCGTCCCCTGCGCGGCGAGGACCAGGGAGCCACGCTCTTCGGGCAGATGAACCGCTGCCTGACGCGCATGGGCTCGCGCTTGCTCTCGCGCTGGCTATTGGCCCCGCTGCTAAACCGCGAGGCAATCCTGGAAAGGCAGCAGGGCGTCGCGGAGCTGCTGGAGCGGGGTGAGCTGCGGGAGCGCCTGGCGGAACTGCTGCAAGGCGTCACGGACCTCGAGCGGCTGGTCGGTCGCCTGTCCGGCCGCCAGACCCGCCCGCGCGACCTGCGCGCCCTGGCCGACACGCTGGGGCTGCTCCCCGATCTCGCGACCTTGCTCGCCGATGGCGCCTGTTCGTTCTTCGCCCGCCTCGCGCTTGAGTTGCAGCCCCTCGACGAGCTGCAGGACCTCTTGGGGCGCGCGCTTGTGGAGGATCCGCCCCTGCGTCTCGCGGACGGCGGGATCATCAGGGGTGGCTTCGACGAGGACCTGGATCGCCTGCGCTCCCTGGGCAAGGACGGGCGCAGCTGGATCCTCGCGCTCGAGGAGAAGGAGCGCGAGCGCACGGGCATCGCGAAGCTGCGCGTGGGTTACAACAAGATCTTCGGCTACTACCTGGAGGTGAGCAAGGGGCAGGCGGAGAAGGTGCCGGAAGACTTCATGCTCAAGCAGCAACTCACGGGCAGCTTCCGTTACGTCACGCCCGAGCTCAAGAGCCGCGAGGAGGAGATCCTCGGCGCGGAGGAACGGCTGAAGGCGCGGGAGCTCGAGCTCTTCGAGAGCCTGCGCGCCCGGGCCTACGAAGAGCACCTCGCCATCCAGGCCGATGCGCGCGTCCTCGCGACACTAGACGCCCTGCGTTCCCTGGCCGAATTGGCCCAGCGGCACGACTACTGCCGGCCGGAGATCTGCGAGGAGCCCATCCTCGTCATCACGGGCGGGCGCCACCCGGTGGTGGAGAACCTGCTCGCGGGCGAGTTCATCCCCAACGACCTCGCGCTGGACACGCGCAGCGAGCAGATCCTGCTGCTGACCGGACCAAACATGGGCGGCAAGTCCACCTACCTGCGGCAGGCGGCGCTCATCGTGCTCATGGCGCAGATGGGGGGCTTCGTGCCGGCGCGCTACGCGCGCATCGGGATCACGGACAAGATCTTCACGCGAGTGGGCGCCAGCGACAGCCTGGCGCGGGGGCAGTCCACCTTCCTCATCGAGATGGAGGAGACGGCCACAATTCTGAGAAACTTGAGCGAGCGGAGCCTCGTGCTCATGGACGAGATCGGCCGCGGCACGAGCACATACGACGGCCTCAGCCTGGCTTGGGCCGTCATCGAGCACCTGCACCGTGACGGGCAGGCCCATCCCAAGACGCTGTTTGCCACCCACTACCACGAGCTCACGCGCCTGGAGAAGCCGCTGAGCCGCCTGCGCAACGGGCATGTGAGCGTGAAGGAGTGGCAGGACGAGATCGTCTTCCTGCGCAGGGTGGAGCCGGGCCCGGCAGGCCGGAGCTATGGCATTCACGTGGCGAAGCTCGCCGGGCTGCCGCGGGAAGTGATCGCGCGGGCCTTCGAGCTCTTGCATTGGATCGAGGAAAACCAGACTATGGAGGGGAGGGTCCCGCCGGGGCCCGCTCCCGAGGCGAGATCCCAGATGGAGCTATTCCCTCCGAAGCCCCATCCGGTCCTCGAGGAGATCCGGGAACTCGACACGAACGAGCTGACCCCCCTGGAGGCCCTCGGCCTCCTGGGACGCTATCAGTCCCTGCTGGCGGGCAAGGAGCGCGACAAGCATTGAAGCGGATCATCCTGGCGGGAGACGACAAACAAGTGCTGCCCGCGCTCGAGGCGCTGCGTGGGAGCGGTGCGCACGAGGTCGTAGGCCTCAGCGCCTCGTCGCCAGACTCACTGACGGCCCTCTACGCCGAGATCATGGCGCTGCCCCTGTTGACGGAGCTCGAGAGCTCCGAGTGGCTGGGGCGAGCAGACACCCTGGCCAGCGACGAGGAGATCGCGGGAGAGCTGGCAGCGCTGCCACGCCTGAGCCTGGCCGAGGCCGCCTCCCTTGCTGGCGGAAGGAGCGTACAGGCCGTCGGGGCCGAGGCCGCCGCGCCATCTCCGCCACAGCAGCGCGATTCCGGCAAGACGCAGCCTCCGACCGCAGCGAAGGGCAAGGCGACCAGGCAGCGCAGAGCACGCCCCGCGACGAGCGAGCTGTTGGACTTTGCCCGCGAGTTGCAGCGGGAGATACGCCGCTCCGAGCGCTACCATCTCGGCTTTTGCCTGACCCTCCTGCGCCTGGAAGACGCCCAGGGTCGCCCACTGGAGGTGGCGGCCTACCGTCACCAGCCGCTGCGTGGATTCGAGAGTCGCCACGGCCGAATCTCGGACTGCTGGGGGTTGAGCGCGGAGGGAATCGTCCTTCACCTCGCGCCGGAGACCCCGGAACAGGCGGTCTTCCTCCGGCGGCGCCTCGTGAACACGCTGCAGGAGGAGAGCCAACGCGTACCTGGCGGTCCCTGGCAGGTGCGGGTCGCGCAGGCCCTCTACCCCCGGGACGGGGAGGAGGCGCGGGAACTGATCGCCATGGCGCTCGCGCGGCTCGAGATGGGCAGGGAAGAGTCGGGGGGCGGGGCATGAGGGATGCGATCCGTCCCCTGCCGCCCGAGACGGTCAACCGCATCGCCGCGGGCGAGGTGGTGGAACGGCCAGCTTCCGTGCTCAAGGAGCTCTTGGAGAACGCCCTCGACGCGGGCGCCACGCGCATCGAGCTCGAGATCGCGTCCGGTGGCATCGGACTGATCCGCCTGAGCGACGACGGCCACGGCATCCCCCGCGAGGAGCTCGAGGGCGCCCTCGAGCGCCATGCCACCAGCAAGATCCGTTCGCTTGCCGACCTGGAGGAGGGCGGCAGCCTCGGCTTCCGCGGCGAGGCGCTGGCCGCCATCGCCTCTGTATCCCGGCTCGAGATCTGCAGCCGAATCGAAGACGACGAAAGCGCCTGGGTGGTCCAGCAGGCCGGCGACGCCGCGGAGGGGCCACGGCCGCGGGCGCGGGAGCGGGGGACGACGGTCACCGTGCGGGAGCTCTTCGGCGAGGTGCCGGCCCGTCGCAAGTTCCTGCGCAGCGAGGCGGCCGAGAAACGCGCCCTTCTCGCCCTCTGGCAGCGTTACCTGCTCGCCTACCCGGAGCTTGGTTTCCTGCTGCGGGAGGGGGGCCGAGAGCTCGCCCACTACCCGCCGGTGCGGGACCTGCGCGAGCGGGCGGGGCAGGTGCTCGGCTCGGCCACCGCGCGGCACATGGTGGAGCTGTCGGCGGAAGAGGGCAGCTACCGGCTGAGCGGGCTCGCCACGCTGCCGCTCGTCAGCCGCGGCAACCGCAGCCAGCAGTACATCTACCTCGGCCGCCGTCCCATCGAAGACCGCCAGGTGTCCCACGCCATCACTCAGGCCTACGGCGACGTGCTCGCGCCGGGACGTTTCCCCGTCTGCCTGCTCTTCCTCGAGCTGCCGCGGGGGACGGTGGACGTGAACGTGCATCCGGCCAAGCGCGAGGTGCGCTTCCGGGATACGCGGCGCATTCATCATCTGGTGAGCCGGGGGCTCAAGGAAGCCATCGGCGGGCGGAGCGACCTGGGGCGCATGCTGGCGGAGCGGGAGGACCTGCTGCTCGGCACGCCGCGCGCGGAGGCGGCGGCAGCAGGGCGCGAGCCTGGGAGCGCGACGGGCGCTGCCAAAGGGGAGCGTGGCACCCCCGCACAGGGATCGCTGGGCCTGTCGCGGGCAGGGCTGCGTTCTGCCGGCAGCGCTCGGGAGGCCTTCCTGAGCCTGGGCGGAGCTTCACTTGGGGCCGAACGACAAGATGTGGATCCGGGCCGCCAGGAGGAGCGCCTCTTCTGGCAGCTGCACCACACCTTCATCCTCACGCAGATCCGCGGCGGGCTGGTGATCATCGACCAGCACAACGCGCACGAGCGCGTGCTCTACGACAGGGCGCAGGAGGCCCTGGCCGGCGCGCCGGCCGACACCCAGCGCCTGTTATTCCCTCACACGGTGGAGCTGAGCGACGCCGAGATGCAGGCCTATCGCGAGCAGGAGGGCTTCTTCCGCGAGTTGGGTTTTCTCGTCGAGGAGTTCGGTGAGAGCACGCTCTCGGTGGTGGGCATACCCGAAAGCCTGCAGCGCTTCGACAGCGGCGAGGTGATCCGAGACATCCTGGACGACGTCATTGCGGAGACGGGCGGCCCCAGCGAGCGCCGGGACCGCGCGCTGATCAGCTACAGCTGCAAGAGCGCGATCAAGGCCGGCGAGCCCATGCGCGAGGAGGAGATGCGCCACCTCGTGGACCAGCTCTTCGGCACCGCGAATCCATACACCTGCCCGCACGGGCGCCCGATTGTGATCCGCATCAGCATGGACGAGCTGGAGAAGCGCTTCCAGCGGCGGGTGCCCGAGACCGACTCTCCCCGATGATCCCCGCGCTCGTCATCATGGGGGCCACGGCCAGCGGCAAGAGCGCGCTGGCCATGGCGCTCGCGGAAGAGTACGGGCGCGAGATCGTGTCGGCGGACAGCCGGCAGGTCTACCGGGGCCTGCGCATCGGCACCGCGCAGCCGACCGACGACGAGCGCGAGCACGTGCCGCATCACCTGATCGACTTCCTGCCGCTCGAGGAGCGCTACTCCGCCCAGCGTTTCGTGGACGACTGCCTGCCGCTCCTGCGCGCGAAGCCGGAGGCTCCCCCCTTGCTGGTGGGGGGGACCGGCTTCTACCTGCGCAGCCTCTGGGAGGGGCTCTTCCCGCTCGACGTGGATCCCGAGCGCCTTGCCGCCGCGCGTGCCGAGCTGGAGGAGCTTGACACCGCGGCCTTGGCGGAGCGGCTTGCGACGGAGGATCCCGAGAGCGCGGGACGCCTGCACCCCAACGACCGGCAGCGCGTCATTCGGGCCCTGGAGGTGAAGCGTGCCACCGGTCGGGCGATCGGTGAGCACCAGCGCGCGGGACGACATGCGCCGGAAGGCTTCGAGTGGCGGCGCGTCTGGCTCACGCGGGAGAGGGGCGAGCTGCGGGAACGCATCGCGCGGCGGACAGAAGCCATGCTTGCGGCGGGCTGGCTGGAGGAGCTGCGCGCCCTGCTCGACACCGGCGCGGATCAGGAGTGGCCGGGATTGCATTCGCTCGGATATTCGGAGCTGCTAGTCCACCTGCGTGGAGAGTGCAGCCTGGAGGAGGCGGCTGGACTCATCGTCGACAGGACCCGACAGTACGCGCGGCGGCAGGACATCTGGTTCGGTAAGGAGATCTGCGAGGCGAGGATCGACGCCGGGAGCCCCGACGCGCTCGAGCGCCTGCGCGGCCTGCTTGACAGCCCGCAGGGCCCTTGCTAGCCTCCTGACAACATGCGGGAATAGCTCAGTTGGTAGAGCATCAGCTTCCCAAGCTGGTGGTCGCGGGTTCGAGTCCCGTTTCCCGCTCCTCTATGCCCCCTTGTCGCAATGACCTAGCGAAAGGGGGTATTCCATTTGCAGCTGTCCGTGTGCCCACTTTGGCCCAAGACGGTATTTCCGAGTTCCAGTGCCGCCCGCTTGTGCGTCGAAGGGAACAGGTGCCCGTTGCGATCCATTGTGATCTGGATCGACGAATGTCCCATCTGATCGGCGATGTACTAACGGAAGGCTATGAGCTATCATTGGTGAGTGTCTTCGCTTCGGGGCGAAAGGCCGCGATGGGAGGGGAGCGTGTCCTCGCGACGCCTGCGATCCATCATTCTCACACTGTCGTTGTTCTTGCTGGCGCCGGCTGGTAGTGCCCAGGTCTTCTACGTGGACCAAGAGGCTACGGGCCCTGTCCACGACGGTTCGAGCTGGTGTAGTGCCTTCCTCGAGCTCCACGAAGCCCTGACCGCGGCCGCTCCCGGCGCCATGATCCGCGTGGCCGACGGCCTCTATCTCCCCGACAGCAGCGGCTTGCCCGATCCGCGGGACGCCACCTTCACCATCACCCCGGGCCTCACCGTCTCCGGTGGCTACGCCGGATGCAACGCTCCGGATCCCGACGCGCGGGACCCGCGCGTCCACGTCACGATCATGAGCGGCGACATGGAGCTCAACGACCCCGTCAATCTCGAGGACAATGCCTATCACGTGTGCACTGCCGCGGCCATGGGAACCCTGAGCACGCTGAGCGGCTTTTCCATCACCGGCGGCAACGCTGGCCCTGGCGGCCAGGGGGGCGGCATCCTGGCTTCCGGTGCTCGCCTGACCCTTAGCCTCTGTGATCTGGTGGCCAACCGCGCCTGGCGCGGCGGGGCCGTCTACATCGAAGGGGGCGAGCTGCACCTGTTCCACTGCCGCGTCACGGACAATCACGCTGTTGGCGAGGGCGGAGCCGTCTTCGACGCAATGGGCACCCTCGAAGCCTACGACTGCCTCTTCGCCCTCAATGAGGCCGGCAACGACGGTGGTGCCATCTTCAGCGATCTTTGCGCCCTGCGCCTCATGGGCTGCAGCTTCGGCGCCAACGTCTCAGCCAGCCGCGGCGGCGCCGTCTACGAGTACGTGGGCGTTGAGGCGACTGTCGGCAACAGCATCTTCTGGGGCAACACGGACATGTCGGGCGAGGGCGAGAGTTCGCAGATCTTCGTCAATCCCAGCAACCTCCTGGACATCGACTACTCCTGTGTTCAGGGCTGGACCGGCGCCTTCGGCGGCGAGGGCAACACAGGCGAGGATCCCCTCTGCGTCGACCTTCCCGCGGGGGACATGCACCTCGGTCCAGACTCGCCCTGCATCGACCGTGGTAGCAACGAGCTGGTGGGCACACAGCTGGACCTGGATGGCAACCCTCGCATCCTCAACGGCACCGTGGACATGGGCTGCTACGAGTTCCCCGAACCCACGGGCATACCGGACGCGGCGGCCGGCGGCCCGGCCGGACGCATCCTCCGTATTTCCTCGCAGCCGGCCGACGGAAGCATCAGCGTACGCTTTCTTCCTCCGCGCCAGGGGAAATGGGCTTTGAGCATCTACGATGTGAGGGGCAGGCGCCTGGCCCGCCTGGGCCGAGGTGACGGCGGAGCAAAGGCGCGAGATCTGATCTGGAGGGGCTGGGACGCCCAAGGGAATCGTGTCCCGGCGGGGATCTTCCTCGTCGCCCTCGAGCAAAGAGGACGGCTGCTCGACGCCGGCAAGGCGATCCGTCTCCGATAGCTTGTCATCTCATCACAATGGAAACGGGGAGGTCAGGTTCTCTGACGCGGGGTATGGCGAGGGCATAGCCGGAGTGGATCCCGACAAAACGGCCGCCGGCGAACCGGCGGCCGTCAGCAGAAGATGTGGAGTCGAATACACGCCCATTCGCAAGCAGCGGAACTAGTACTGGGACTTGATCTGTCCCCAGTTCACCTTCTCGGTCGGCGTCACGAGGCCGCCGAACATACCCGAGTAGCCGTACCAGCCAGGGTACTGCACACTGCTGTCGCTGCCGAACTTCAACGCGACTTCGATCGTCTGGCCGACGTACGGAGAGAGATCCCAGCAGTCGAGAACCCAGCCGCCGGAGAAGCCGCTGAACCCTGGCTCGCCTCCGGTGCAATTGGCCCCGCTGTAGATCGCGTCCTCGGGATAACCACCGATAGGCGCGACCACGACGCCATTGATCGTCAGGTTGCCGCCGTCGTAATAGTTCTCGATGTCGTAGTAGTGGCAGATCTCGAGCAGCGTACAGGCCTCAGTGACCTCGTACCCCTCGTGAACGACCGCGATCTCGCCGGCGTTGTTGGGGTAAGTACTGCTCAGAGCCGTGCCCAGCACGTCACCGACCGGCTCGCCGTCGCAGCCGAGGGGTGGGACGTTGTTGTCGGGGCCATACCCCCAGACAGGCGATCCGCCGCAGTCCTGCGCGATGAAACCACCAGGCCACTCGAGGCAGATGTTGACGAGCCCGCACTCCACGGGCGTACGATCGGACTGATCGCCCTCGACCGGTACTTTCTCCGCCATTGCCGGCATCGCGATGAGACCGGCCAGAGCAATCACAAGCACATAGCGCATCTGCTGCCCCTCCCTGTGTTGAACTCTGGATTGGTGAGAAACAAAGGTGACGGATCGTTTGAGATGTTCGTTGGCCTCTAGTCCAAAACGAAATCCGCCGGTTCGGTGAGTGTATCAAGATTGACATGTCATTGTCGACGGCACTCTCGAAGGCCCCGAGAGCGGGCTCGGGAGTACTCCTCGTAAAGAGAACCGGTGCTTACGAGTAGCGCTGGTTCTTGCTATTCCACGAAGTTCAGACAGGAATACAACAGGCCGGCTACTTCAAGAGGACGGCCTTACCGGTTCCGCTCACGCCGCCGGAGTACTCCAGGCGGTAGAGATAGACGCCGCTTGCCAGCGCCTGGCCTGCTTCATCGCGGCCGTCCCAGACGACTCCCTGCACGCCCGCACCGAACGCGCCGCGCTCGATCTCCCGCAACAGCTTTCCGCAGGGATCGAAGATCCGTACTGTCATCCTCTCTCCGGGCGCCTGGGCCGTGAAGCGGATCTCGGTCTGGGGGTTGAAGGGATTCGGCCGGTTGCCGAGGAGCTGCACGAGCGCAGACGACTGCGGCGTCTCGTCCTGGGCTACGCCCACCGCCTCGAGTGGCCCAGCGAGCTCCGCTACCGACGCCACGTTCACCTGCACGGCCTGCGTCATGCAGGGCAGGTTCAAGGTCTCGATGGTGTCGGTGGTCCTGTGGTAGTGGGGGGTGCTCTCGCCGCCGCCGTTGTGTGCCTCCCAGCAGTCCATGTTCGTGACGGCGGAGATGCCGAGCAGCGTGAATGCATAGTGGTCGTCCTGGCAGGACCCGCTGAGGTGCTTCGAGACGGGAATGCCGACGTAGTTGTTGCACGCGGCGATCACCTGGTCGGCGAGCCATTCCGAGACCGGTTCGTAAGCGACGTCGAGATCGCGCACCCAGCCCGTGGGCCAGTAGCCGATCATGTCGCTGTTCACCACGGCGATGAGGTCATTGCCCGCCGCCAGATAGTCCGTCGCGATCGCGTGGCTGCCCCGCCTCCCCTGCTCCTCCGCGTTGAAGCACATGAACTCGATGCTTCGCTCGAAGCGGTAGTTCCTGAAGATGAGGGCGGCCTCGAGAACGCCCGCGATGGCGCTGGCATCGTCGTCGGCGCCGGGAGCGTTGGTGTAGGGCTGATCGGAGGTGGAGTCGAAGTGACCCGAGATCGCGACGATCTCGTCCGGCAGGGTTTCCCCGGGCAGTCGGGCGATGATGTTGACTTCCGTGTGGCTGGAGAAGGTGAACTCGTGTCGCTCGACCTCCAGGCCGAGGCCGGCGAAGTAGTCGAAGAGCCAGTCGCCGGCGTCCGTGTTCCCCTGTGTGTAGGTGTGACGCGTCTGGAAGTCCTGCAGCGTCTGCACGTGGTCGGTGAGGCGGGCCTGGGAGACCGTCGCGACCATGTCCTCGATCAGCGGGTCCGTCTGCGCCTGGGCCGCGCCTGCCAGGATGCACAGCGTCCCGAACACGAGCAGGAGGATGTGATCTCTCCTCATGGATTCTCCTTCCGCAGATTCCGGGGCAACGAGGATCTCTCGGATGCCTGTCCTCGAGCGTATAACTATACAGCATGGAATCCAGTTTGTCTTGTTCATGATGGATTTGCGATTCCCAGGGCGACTTGCTAGTTTAGCGGGGATTCCGGAGCAACCCATCCACAACTCACACAGGACGGACCGCTATGGCAGACAAGAAGGCTGATCTGGCCGGTCCCGGCATCGGGACCTACGAGGAGGTGGCCCAGGCCCTTCCGAACGGCTACGAGTCGCTCCTCACGCCCAAGGAGACGATGAAGGCGCTCTACGCGGTGAAGAGCTACATCGAGGAGAACCTCTGCAAGGAGCTGAACCTCTTCATGGTCCAGTGCCCGCTGATCGTCGACAAGGACAGCGGCATGAACGACTACCTGGATCGCGACGGCTCGCGGACCCCGGTGGACTTCCCGGCCGGGCTCGGCCTGGACAAGCGCATCGAGGCCCAGGTCGTCCAGGCGGCCACGAAGTGGAAGCGCTTCGCCCTGAAGCAGTACGGCTGCGACGTCGGCGAGGGTCTCAACACCGACATGCGCGCCGTCCGCAAGGACTACTTCCTCGACCACGACCACAGCTCCTACGTCGACCAGTGGGACTGGGAGAAGGTCATCACCGCGGAAGACCGCAATCTCGACTACCTCACGGACACCGTGAAGAAGATCTGGAAGGTGCTCCGGGGCGCGGAAGACCTGGCCCACGACATGTTTCCGCAGCTGAGCAAGCACGAGAAGATGCCCGAGGAGCTGGTCTTCCTGCACGCCGAAGAGATCCTCGATCTCTACCCCGACCTGCCCCGCAAGCAGCGGGAGACCAGGATCATCCAGGAGCACCCGGCGATCTTCATCTACGGCATCGGCCACACCCTGGACGACGGCTACCCGCACGAGATGCGCGCCGCCGACTACGACGACTGGGTCTCGCCTTCGGTGGTCAAGAACGGCAAGCAGATGTACGGGCTGAACGGCGACATCCTCGTCTGGAACCGCCTCACCGAGCGCCGCCACGAGCTGACCTCCATGGGCGTCCGCGTGACCAAGGAGACGCTCCGGCAGCAGCTCGAGCTCACCGGGCAGCTGGACTTCCTCGATCTGCCATATCACAAGATGATCCTGAACGACGAGATCCCGCTCTCGATCGGAGGCGGCCTCGGACAGTCACGGATCTACTCCTACATCCTGAAGAAGGCCGCGCTGGGCGAGGTCAGCGTGACCATCTGGCCCGATCAGCTGAAGAAGATCTGCGCCGAGAAGAACATCTACCTCCTGCAGTAGCGAGCAGCGCGACACGCGCACCTGTGATGCATAGTAGAGAGGCCACCGCGGGAACACGGTGGCCTCATCGTATAGATACAGCCCAAGCTCAGTAGAGGGACTTCACCTCTCCCCAGCTCGCGTCAGCGGAAGAGCCCACGCCGCAGCTGCAGTTGCCGTCGCTGCTGCAGTTGAAGGTGAAGCGCCCGCCCCAGACGGAGATCGTGGTGAAGCCGCCGTCGACGATGGCGAGGAGCCCGCTGTCGAAGGACTCCATGACGACCATGCGGTGGTCCGTGTCGATCCAGTTGTCGGCGAAGGCGAGGAAGTCGATGTTGCCGAGCGGCACGTAGGGGCCGTACTGCGCCGTCTGGAAGGCGAGGGCGATGCCGTTCGCGGGCTCGCCGATGACGAGATTGGTGTTCCAGCTGGCCGTGATCTGCCCGACGGGATAGCCGGGGTTGGGCGGGATGTTGTCGATGCGGAACTCGACGGCGGTCAACCCGCTGATCTCCGACCCGATGTAGGCGAGCACGTAGACCGTGGCCGGCGTGTAGGGAACGGCTGCGGCGCCGCAGTAGGTGGCGTCCTCGTCGGCGAAGAGACCGATGTGGCTCTCGCCGAAGGCATGGGCGGTCCGGGGAAAGGGGAGCAGGAGCAGAGGCAAGAGTATCAGCGACGCCGGCAGCAAAGAGTTCGTCCGCATGCTTCCCCCCTCGGAGTGGATTCTCGCCTGGGCGAAATATGACCGGCATCCCCGCACGAGGCAAGAGAAGCTTGCTGGCCGCAACGCGGAGAGGATAGTCTATCGCCATCATGAAGATCCAACGTTCACGAAAGCACCCGGGCCTGCGGGTCCTGCCGGAAAAGCGGGAGCCGGGCATCGCGCTCGTGGCGGTGGGACAAGATCTCGCGGGGAGCCTGGCGCCGGGCGATCGCGTGCTCGCCGTGGACGGCAACGCGATCGACGACCTCCTGGACTTCCATTACTACAGCGCCCTCGAGGCCGAGCCCGTGCTCACGGTATTGAGCTCCGCTGGCGAGAAGCGCCGCGTGGCAGTGTCGGGCGAGTCGCTGGGCGGAGGGCAGCTGGAGTTCGAGCCGCTGGTCTTCCGGACCTGCGGCAACGACTGCGTCTTCTGCTTCATTCACCAGATGCCCGAGGGCCTGCGCGAGGACCTCTACTTCATGGACGAGGACTATCGCCTCGGCTTCCTCTACGGCAATTACGTCACCCTCGCACTGGCGCGCGAGCACGAGCTGCGCCGCATCGTGGAGCAGCGTCTGAGCCCCGTCTACCTCTCCGTGCACTCCACGGACATGGCGCTGCGCAACCGGCTGCTCGGCTTGAAGAAGAGCCGCGACATCCACGAGCTGATCCGCAGGCTGCTGGACGGCGGCATCGCCATCCACAGCCAGATCGTCCTCCTGCCCGGCTGGAACGACGGGAAGGAGCTGGACCGAACGCTGCGCGAGCTCGCTGCCTACCATCCCGGGATGGAGAGTGTGGGCGTGGTGCCCGTGGGGCTCACCGATCACCGGAGCAAGCTCACGCCGTTGGACGGCTTCGACGCGAGCGGCTGCGAGGAAGTCGTCGCCCAGGTGGAAAGCTGGCAGGAGCGCTTCCGCTCCGAGCTCGGCGCGCGCTTCGTGCACCTGGCCGACGAGTTCTACCTGTCGGCGGCTCGCCCGCTGCCGGCCAGGGAGGACTACGAGGGTTTCCCCCTCGCCGACAACGGCATCGGTATGAGCCGGGACTTCGTTGACGAGGTGTTGGCCGAGGCGCGGGAGTGGTCCGCGCCGGGGAGACCTCTGCGCGTGAGCGTCGTGACGGGCAGGCTGGGGGAGAGGCTCTTCCGCGAGTATCTTCTACCCGAGCTCGCGGGGCTGCCCGGCCTGGACCTCCACGTGCTCGGCCTGGACAACCGCCTCTTCGGCTCCAGGGTCACGGTCAGCGGCCTCTTGCCGGGCCGCGAGATCCTCGCCGGCGTCGCCGCTCTGCCCGCGGATCGCGACCTGGTGCTCGTCCCGCCCAACACGCTCAACGCCCAGGAGCTCTTCCTGGACGACCTCTCCCTCGACGAGATGCGTAGCGAGTCTCCCCTGCCGCTTCTGGTGCCCTCCACCGGACTCCTGGCTTCGCTGCGGGACTTCGAGTCTTCTCTCAGCTAGAAAGGCCTTGAAGCGTCTCCGGCGGCGATGATAGTGTGAGATATCGCCATCTTTTTCAACCCGTTCCGGACATTTGTTCAGGTGTCGCTTCTTAGAACCGTCGCGATCGTCGGACGACCCAACGTGGGCAAGTCCACGCTCTTCAACCGCCTGGCCGGCCGGCGTCTCGCCGTGGTGCACGCCAAGGCCGGCGTGACGAGGGATCGGTTGGTCGCGCGGGTGGAGCGGGACGGCCGCAACCTCTACTTCCTGGACACTGGCGGGATCACGACAGAGAGGGGCGAGATCGAGGCCAAGACAACCGAGAGCGCGCTGGCGGCTCTCGAGGAGGCCGGCCTGTTGCTCCTCCTGGTGGACGTCCGCACCGGCGTGACCGAAGAGGATCTCGCCGTGGCGCGCATCCTCCGCCGACACGCGGAGAAGGTGTGGCTCCTTGCGAACAAGGTGGAGCGGGGGGAGGACGAGATCGCCGTGCACGACTTCCACTCCATGGGTCTCGGTGAGCCGCTGGCCGTTTCCGCGCTGCACGGCGAGGGCGTGGGCGAACTCTGGGAGCGCATGCTCGAGCGCTTCCCTCGCCTGCCCGACCCCGAGGAGGGGGAGAGGCTGCTGCGCCTGGCCGTCGTGGGGCGGCCAAACGTGGGCAAGAGCAGCGTCGTCAACGCACTGCTGGGCAACGAGCGCATGATCGTCAGCGACGTACCGGGCACCACGCGCGACGCCGTCGACAGCCGCGTGCGCTGGCACGGCCGCGACGTCGTGCTGGTGGACACGGCCGGCCTCAGGCGCAAGGCGAGGGTGAAGGACCGCTTGGAGGTCTACAGCAGCCTGCGCAGCCTGAGCGCGATCGACCAGTGCAACGTCGTCCTGCTCGTCCTCGACGCGAGCCGCCCCTTCGCCGAGCAGGACCTCCGCATCGCGGGACACGCCCACGAGGAAGGCAAGGGAATGGTCGTCTGCGTGAACAAGTGGGACCTCGTCGACAAGGACAGCACCACGACCGGCGAGTTCGTGGGCAAGGTGCGCGAGGCGCTGCCCTTTGCGGACTACGCGCCCATCGTCTTCATCTCTGCCTTGACGAAGCAACGCATCCACAAGGTGCTCGAGGCGGCCTGGCGCGTCTACGAGGCCCGTGGCGAGAAGATTGCCACCAGCGCCCTGAACGACTTCGTGCAGAAGATGACCGAGCGCCGCCCGCCGCACTACCACAGCGGCGGCACGGGAAAGGTCTACTACGCGACGCAGGTATCGAGCGCGCCGCCAACCTTCGTGCTCTTCGTAAACAAACCCGACTGGTTCCCCGAGCACTACCGCCGCTACCTGAGCAATCGCCTGCGCGACGAGTTCCGCTTCGAAGGCAGCCCCTTGCGGCTGCGCCTGCAAGGGAAAAAGAGGGACTAGCATGGAGGCCCTGCGCAACCTACTGATCGTACTCGGCGCATATCTCCTCGGGGGCATCCCCTTCAGCTACCTGGCGGGACGTTTGGCGCGGGGCGTGGACCTTCGCGAACTGGGTAGCGGCAACCTGGGTGCGACGAACGTCTTTCGGCAGATCGGACCCGCCTGGGGGGTGGCCGTCTTCCTGCTCGACCTGGCCAAGGGATGGCTGGCAGCGGCCATCGCCGCGTTTCTCGTCGGTCCGGGGCTGGTCCCCGTCCTCGCGGGGCTGGCTGCTATCCTGGGACACAGCCTGACGCCATACCTCCGCTTCCGGGGCGGCAAGGGCGTGGCCACGAGCGCCGGCGTATTCCTCTACCTGGCCCCGTCCGCGACAGGGGTTGCGTTCCTGGTTTTCCTGGTCGTGGCCATGACGATCCGCATCGTCTCGGTCGGCAGCCTCGCGGCCGCGCTCGCGCTGCCAATCGCCGTACGCTTGCTACAACCAGGCGAGTACTGGCTGTTCTGGTTCACCTTGCTGGTGGCGCTCTGGGTCTGGATTCGCCACCGCTCGAATCTTGCGCGCCTGTTCCGCGGCGAGGAGCCGCGCTTCAGCCTCTCCAGGGAAGGAGGAGACTGACATGGCACGAATCGCCGTGCTGGGTTGCGGCAGTTGGGGTAGCGCCCTCGCGAAGTCTCTGATCGAAGCCGGGAACGAGGTGCGGCTCTGGGGGCATCTCGCAGAAGAGATCGATCCCATCCGCGAGACGGGACGCAACGAGAAGTACCTTCCCGGCGTCGACCTACCGGAGAGCCTCCTGGCGAGTACGGACCTGGAGGAGTGCCTCGAGGGGATCGACGCTCTGCTGCTGGTAGTGCCTAGCCGGGTCATTCGCGAGGTGGTGTCGCAGGTGAAGGCCTGCGCGAGCCTGCCGCAGGATGCGGCCTGGCTGCTCGCGTCCAAGGGGCTGGATCCCAAGACGGGCCACAGCCTCTGCTGGGCGGTCGAGGACGAGGTGGGCCCGCTGGCCGAAAGGCTGCTGGTGCTCGTGGGCCCAAGCCATGCGGAGGAAGTGGCGGCGGGCGTGCCCACGGCACTCGTACTGGCGGGCGAAAGCAGCCCCCTACGCGAGCGTCTGCAGCAGGACTTCTCCAGCGACACCCTCCGCGTCTATGTGAACGAAGACCGCAAGGGCACCGAACTGGGCGTCGCTCTCAAGAACGTCGTCGCGGTTGCCGCGGGCATCATCGACGGCGTCGGTATGGGTGACAACACCAAGGGCGCCCTTGTCAGCCGCAGCCTGGCAGAGATAGGGCGATACCTCGAGTCGCACGGGGGCGATCGCCAGACCCTGCTCGGGCTGGCAGGCGTGGGGGACCTGGTCACGACCTGTTTCAGTCGCCACAGCCGCAACCGCCATGTCGGCGAGCAGCTGGGCATGGGACGCAGCCTCGACGAGATCCTGCAGGACATGGTGCAGGTCGCCGAGGGCGTCCACACGACGAGAACACTGCACGAGATGGCCGGCGACGCGGGTGTGGAAATGCCTATCACGGCCCAGGTGCACGCCGTCCTATTTGAGGGGAAGGATCCAAAGCTCGCGATCCGCGAGCTGATGACACGTGATCCCGCACCGGAGATCCGGAAAGGAGGGAAGCATGTCTCCCGCTCCCAAGCGTAAGAAGATAGCGGAGAAGAGCAGCTCCCGCAGTACCAAGAAAGCCACACGAAAGACGGCCGGGAGAAGGAAGTCGGAGAGCGCGGCGAAGGCGCCGGCCGCCAAGGCGGTCCGGAAGACGCCCGCCGTCCCAACGGGACGCCGACGGCAGGCCAAGCCGCAGGGGCGGCTCTACTGGAGCATCAGCGAGGTGGCGGAACTCACCAAGGTGAAGGCCCACGTGTTGCGTTACTGGGAGACCGAGTTTCCCTCGCTCAAGCCCAAGAAGAACAGCGCGGGCAACCGGCACTACCGCGAGCGGGACATCGAGCTGGCGCTGGCGATCAAGCATCTGCTCTATGCGGAGCACTACACGATCAAGGGCGCCCGCCAGAAGCTCTCGGAGACCCGCAAGGTGAAAGACCTCCTCGATCAGTTCGAGATCCCCTTCGCGCGGGCGGACCAGCGGCAGCTCATCAGGGAGATCCGTCAGGATCTGGAAGAGCTGCGCCGGGAGCTGGACGGGAAATAGGAGCAACAGGACTTGAGAAACGGAGCGGAGCTTGCTATATACTTCCTGGGCCTACCAGCCCTCGGGGCGTAGCGCAGTCCGGTAGCGCACCTGCATGGGGGGCAGGTGGTCGCTGGTTCAAATCCAGTCGCCCCGACCTCGGATCGACCCGGTCGCATGAACACGCGGCCGGGTTTTCCTGTTTGGACATGAATGAGCGCGGCCCGCTCCGCTTCATTTTCCTACACAGAGTCGCCTCGCTTGAGTTAATCTCCCCGCTCGACCAGAATCCGAAGCCTGACCGATCGTAGGAGTCCCCGGCCCATGCGCATCCTGCTCAGCAATGACGACGGCATCTACGCCCGCGGGCTCCGGGCCCTGAAGGAGGCCCTGGAGCCGATCAGCGAGCTGTGGGTGGTCGCGCCCGCCTCCCAGCAGAGCGCGAGCAGCCATAGCCTGACTCTCGGCAGCATCCTGCGTCGCCGTCGGCTCGACGAGCGCGTGTACAGCGTGGAGGGGACTCCCGCCGACAGCGTGCTGATGGCCATCAACGGCCTGATGCAGGAGTGCATGCCCGACTTGGTCGTCTCGGGCATCAATCACGGTCCGAACATGGGGGAGGACGTCCACTACTCGGGCACGGTGGCGGCGGCCATCGAGGGCGCGATCCTCGGCGTGCCGTCCATCGCGCTGTCGGTCGCGTCCTTCCGCGACCAGGTCTTCGACGGCGCCGTGCGCTTCCTATGCGAGGTGATCACCGAGCGCCCCGAGCTGCTCACGCGTCCGGGCACCCTGCTGAACATCAACGTGCCCAACCTGCCCTACGAGCAGATCCGCGGCGTGTCCGTGACCAAGCTCGGATCCCGCTACTACGGCGACGTCATCATCCGCAAGGAAGATCCTCGCGGCAAGGAGTACTACTGGATCGGCGGCGAGGAGCCTACCTGGCTCGAGGGAGAGGACTCCGACTTCCACGCGGTGCATCACGGGAAGCGGATCTCGGTCACGCCGCTCAAGCTCGATCTCACCGATCACGAGAGCCTGCGGAACCTGGGCGGGTGGACGGAGGTCGGCTCTTGACCGGTACGCTCCGTGTCGCGCGTGCGCGGATGGTCGAGCGCCTCCGCGCGCAGGGCCTCGCCGGCGAGGAGGTCCTCGCCGCCATGGAGGACCTGCCCCGGGAGCGTTTCGTCGACGCCGCCCTGGCGCCACGCGCTTACGGCCGGGACGCACTGCCCATCGGCATGGGCCAGACGCTCTCCCACCCGGAAGTCGTCGCCTTCATGACCGAGTCGCTCCAGCTCAGTCCGGGGATGCGGGTCCTGGAGGTGGGCACGGGATCAGGCTACCAGGCCGCTCTTCTGGCCCTGCTCGGTGCGGAGATCTGGACCATGGAGCGGATCGCAGACCTCCTCGCCGGCGCCGAGCGCGCCTGGCGCAAGCTGGACCTCTCCGGACGCATCGCGGCGCGGATGGGGGATGGCTATCGCGGCTGGCCGGAGGCCGCGCCCTTCGATCGCATCCTCCTGACCGCCGCCCCCGACGACGTGCCGCCCGCGCTCCTGGGCCAGCTGGCCGATGGGGGGCTGCTCGTCCTGCCCCTCCTGGACGGGGCGTCGGGCCAGCGGCTCGTCCGCCTGCGCCTGGAGGGGCACCGGGCCTACCGGGAGGATCTCGGTCCCTGCTCCTTCGTGCCGATGCGCGCCCGCACCGTGGAGGCCCGCTAGATGCACGAGATCCTCGACTGGGCCCGCTCGCTACCGGGCGTCTGGTCCGTACTCCTGATGGCCATGTTGCCTATCGTGGAACTGCGCGGGGCGATCCCCTATGCGATCTCGATCCAGGGCATGAGCTACCAGGAAGCGTATCTCTGGGCCGTCCTGGGCAACCTCCTGCCCGTCCTGCCGCTCCTCTGGGCCCTGGGCCCCCTGGAGCGCTGGCTGGGCCGCTGGCGGCCCTTCCGCCTCTTCTTCGACTGGCTCTTCGCACGCAGCCGCCGCAGGGGCAAGCTCATCGACCGTTTCAAGTTCCTGGGCCTGGTCCTCTTCGTCGGCATACCCCTGCCGGTGACCGGCGCCTGGACGGGGGTCGCCGCCGCCTACGTGTTCGGGATTCCTCCCAGACGCGCCTTCCCTGCCATCGTCCTGGGCGTCCTGATCGCCGGGGTGGTCGTCAGCCTGGCCTGGGCCGCCGGGATCACGGTCTTCACGAAGCTCCCGATTTAGCTATTGCTAGACGGGAAACCCCCTTTACACAGTCTGTTGAGTGCATTACCTTTGCACGCGTGTCGGGGTGTGGCGCAGCCCGGTTAGCGCGCCTCGTTCGGGACGAGGAGGTCGGAGGTTCGAATCCTCTCACCCCGACCATTTTTTCCCCTCCCTCCTGGGGATTCCCATGCCAGCCAGCGACTTCGAATCGACCTACATTCGGGAGATCTCTCGCATTCCCGTGCTGACCCCCGAGGGGGAGCGGGACCTGGCGCGTCGTCTGCGGGCGGGGGACACGGCTGCACGGCGCAAGATGATCGTGAGCAATCTGCGCCTGGTCCTGAGCATCGCCCGATCCTACACGGGACGTGGCGTTTCCCTGATGGACGTCGTGGAGGAGGGAAACCTCGGCCTGATCCGGGCCGTGGAGAAGTTCAATCCCGAGCGTGGATTCCGTTTCTCCACCTACGCTTCCTACTGGATCAAGCAGGCCATGGCCCGCGCGGTGGCGAACCAGGGGCGAACGATCCGCATCCCCTTCCACGTCTTCCAGCTGGTCAACCGCTACACGCGCCTGGCGGCGCGGAATCACGCCATGCAGGGCATGGACGACGTCGAACTCGCAAAGCTTCTCCACTGCACGAAGCGGAAGGCCCACCTGGTTCGAAACCTGGTCATGGGCATCCTCTCCCTGGACCTCATGATGAGTCAGGGCGCGATGAAGGAGCTCTACAGCGAGGATCGCAACCAGGTGGGGCAGACGCCCGAAGACATCGTCGCCATGCAGATGGAGCACGAGCGCCTGCATCATCTCATGGACAAGCTCTCGGTGCGGGAGCGCGCCGTTCTCCGCATCCGATACGGCTTCGAATCCGAGGGCGAGTTCCGCACGCTCGAGGAGACAGGAAAGGCCTTTGGGGTGACGCGCGAGCGCGCGCGTCAGATCGAGATGAAGGCTCTGCGGAAGCTCCGGCTCCTCCTTACTTCCGAAGAAAGCGTCCTCCCTGAGGACGCCAAAAGATCACGCCCCCGTAGCTCAGGTGGATAGAGCACTGGTCTCCTAAACCGGGTGCGCAGGTTCGAGTCCTGCCGGGGGCACTTCCATGCCCTTTATAAACGTTTGGATGGGAAGGACAGACGGGTAGGGGCAAAGAAAAAAGAGGGGCTCACCACATTAGTACGTGTTACAACCCACCCTTCAGAGGCTCGTGCGGCAATCGCTTCGCTGAGATGCATGAGGAAACGGGGACACGTACTCGCAGAAGAGCCCACTCGAAAACAAACCTTAGCAGCGCTAACCAAGGGTGTCAATAGGGTTCATGTAAAGATTACCATTATGTAAGGTCGTAGAAGACAATACGTAGATAACTGTACTTCACGGAGATTATCAGGTATTCAGATCGCAGTAGAAAGAATTAGGCGCCCCCGCGAGGAGGGCGCCTACGTAACCGTCTTCATGTTTCCTCTCTCAAACCCGAGACTGTCAGTCCTTCAACCACCAGAAGAGATCCAACAGATTCAGGAAGATCACCAACATGGGTCCCCTCCTTTTTCTTTGGATCCCGGCCGGGAAATCCACTTCAAGAATGCAATAGTTGTGCCTGGAGAGTTGGCAAGGTGGGACTATGCGGTCATCCTCATGAATACAAAGGAGATATCATCCTCGCGATTCCCGCCGGAAAACCCGGCAATCTCCTCGATCAGGCGATCGGAGAGCTTTTCCAGACCCAGGTGTTGCGACCTTTTTAACCACCCGAGGAGGCGGGCCTCACCGTACTCCTCCTCGCGGGAGTTCTCCTGATCCTCCAGGCCGTCGGAGCGGATGAAGAGCAAATCGCCCCTGCGGAGCCGCAGCATCCCCCGTTGATAAATGCCCTCCTCGCTCATCCCCAGCAGGAAGCCGCCGCGTCTCAGACGCTCCCATCGCCCGCCCGCGCGCAGGACCCAGGGAGGGGGCATCCCTCCGTTGCAGAAACCGAGGATTCCCGTGCCCGGATCGAACTGGGCATAGATGAAGCCCGCGAAGACTCCCGACGGTCTGTGATCCGCCACGAGCGAGCAGAGGGCGCGGTTCATCTCCGATAGCACGAGCTCGGGCGGGCTGCCGCCCGCCGCCTGGGAATGGAAGGCAAGAGCCACCGATGAGATCAGGAGGGCCGCAGGGATGCCGTGCCCGGTGGCGTCCCCGAGGGCAAGCCCCAGCTGGCCGTCGGGGAGGGACAGGAAGTCGTAGTAGTCGCCGCCCACCTCCCGGCTGGCGACGATCCTGCCTGCCAGCTCCACGCCGGAGATGCGGGGAGTCCTGTGGGGCAGGAGCCGGTGCTGGATGTTGCGGGCAAGGTCCAGCTCGGTCCGGAGCTGCTCCTCACGAGTCGCTTGGGCGAGCAGTGACAGATTGCGCAGGTGCAGCTCCAGAGTGGTGCAGAGCTCCTCGAAGCCTTCGAGCACTGCGACGTGATAGAGCGCTTCGTAGGCCGAGGGGCCGAAAAGCAGCACCGCCGGGTGTTTGCTGTCCACGCCCAAGGCCCGCAACAAAGCCCAATCCCGCTGCTTGCAGTAGGGGAGGGCCTCCGAGCCCATGAGGCTCTCCGCCCAGTAGGGATCCCACTGCTCGACGGCGAGGAGCTTGGGGCCCGTGAGCAGGGTGCGCTCGAGGCCGGCCGGCAAGGTGAACGTGGATTCGATCTCGGGCAGGGTGATCGACTGGGGAGAACCTCCCTCGCGGCGCCAGCGCTCGAGCACGATCCAGCGCTGCTCGTCCTTCTTCTCAAGCCAGAGGACCCAGCTGGCTCCGCTATCCCAGCCCAGGCGCGGCAACAGCGACTGCCGGAGCTCTCCCGGTTCTGTGAAAAAGCGCGGCGGCGCGAGCCAGCGCGCACAGTCCCGGAAGGGATCATCCTCGCGTTCGCGTTGCGTGCGGCGTGTCCGTTTCAGCAGGAAGGGCATGAAGAGCAGAGCCGCACTGAGAGAGAGGAGGTCGGAGATGATGTCGTCGGCGAGGCGCGCGCTGGGCCCCCAGACCTGGTGTAGGAAGAGGCGGGCGGCGAGAAAGATCAAGAGCAGTCCGCCGCCGACGAGCAGGAAGCGGCGCAGGATGTCAGCCCTGCGATTCAGGGCCGTGAGGTTGGGACCGAGGATGCCATAGGCGAAGCTCAGGGGCAGGATGGTGAGGAACAGCGGCGTCCAGACGGACATCTGTAGGTGGCGGCCCGGCAGGAGCTGATGCAGGAGCTGGAAGATGGCAAGGGGAAGCAGGCTCAGAAGCGCGCCGAAGAGGACGCGGCGCACGCGGTAGCGTTCACGGCGGTGTTTCCGGCGCAGAGCCTTGAGGGCCAGGATCGCCAGACAGCCGAGCAGGAGGAGGGCGGCGTTCAGGCTCGCCAGCCTCTGCAACAGGAGAAGACGGGAACCCAGGGCGAGATCGCGGGAGATCGCCGCGAGAACGAACACAGCCAGGACCGCGGTCGGGAGGTAGATCAGGAGTCTGAGGTTCCAGGGCCGCGGCCGCCGCTCGGGAAAGTGGATCAGGAAGTGGAGGAAGACGGGCGGCAGGAAGAGCACCACGAGGTCGTTGAAGGACTCGAGGAGCCCCGACCAGGGCGAAGCGAGCACGCGGGGGATCAGGGCAAAGATGGAGCCGGTCAGGATGGTCAGGATAAGGAAGAGGCGCGAGAGGGAGTCACGCCGCCGGCGGCTCACCCAGAGCCCCGTCAGGAAGACCAGCACCGCGGCCAGGGTGCGTAGGGCCAGGCCGAAGCGTCTCGCCGGCGAGGGGGGGTGGAGTCGGAGGTATTCGGCGCGAAGTTGCCCCGCGCGCTCGTACTCCACCAGGACCGGACCGCGTCGCGCGCCGTCGGCCAGGGCGGCCATGGAGGGCAGGTCGCGCCGCAGGTCGACCCCGCCGACGCTCCGCAGGCGATCGCCCGCAGCCAGGGGTCTGAGCTGGGCATCGGTCGCGGAATCCCGGGCGATGACTCTCAGGTTGTGGAGGCGGAACGAGATGTCCGGTCCAGACCAGCGCTCCGCCAGCCCCGCCACGGCCAGGAGGAGGGCGAGCCCCGCGGCCAACCTGGGCAGCAGTCGGCCCATGAACGTCCCCGGGTTCTGCATGCCGCTACTTTCCCCTGCAGCCTGGATCCTGTCAACGGGAAGCACGCGCTGCTGGGCGCCACAAGCCCTTGCAGGATATGGGAAACGGTGCTAGATTGGCCTGTCTTGCGCCCGTGGACCAGAGTTGCGGGCGCGCCCGTGGGACCCACAAGGAGGACCGACTTGAGCGCGGCGAAGAGGATCACGAAGAAGCAACTGAAGGATGACAAGTTCGTCGACGCGGTGCTGCTCTACTGGGACAAGCTCCGGGATCACCAGAATCTGGTGCTTGGGGGCCTGGTCGTCGTGGTCGTCATCGTGCTCGCGATCTCCTGGGGCGCCCGCTACCGCAGCGCTGGAATCGCCGAGTCCCAGCAGGCCTTCTCCGGCACGCTGGGCAAGCTCTCGGAGGCCATGTACAGCTCCTCCGAGGAGGATTTCAAGCTGACACACGACAGCTTCGCCGAGCTGCGTGCAGAGTACGGCGGCAGCGATGTGGGCAAGTGGTCCCTCTACTACATGGGCTTCTGTAAGGAGAGGTTGAGCGAGTATCTCGTGGCCGAGGAGATCTTCGAGGAGTACCTCGCGGAAGATCCCGACGGGGAATACGAGATTCCCGCCAAGCTGGGTATCGTCACATGCAACGGCAGCGTGGGCAAGGCCAAGCGTCAGGCGGATTTCCTGCGCGAGCTGGCTGGCTCCGAGAAGGTGACCGACGCTCAATCTCAGCGCTGGCTCTACCAGGCGGCCCAGATCTACATGGACAACGGCTACTACGACAATGCCTCGGAGTTGCTCGAGGGCCTGGCCGGCGGCGCGGACACAGAGCTCCTCCGCCTGATCGAGCAGGATCTCGACGCGCTCGAGGCGCGTCAATCCTGATCCATGACCAAACTGCGCCTCGCCATACTCTGGCACATGCACCAGCCCTTCTACCTCGACCCGATGGAAGGGCATTTTTCCATGCCCTGGATGCGGCTCCACTCCCTGAAGGACTACCTGGACATGCCGCTGGTGGCAGCGGAGAGGGAGGGTGTCGCCGTCAACTTCAATCTCGTCCCATCGCTCGTAGAGCAGTGGCGGGCTTGGAAGGATGGCGGCCGTGACCGCGTGCAGGAGCTCTGCGATCGGCCGGTGACGAACCTGTCCGCTGCGGAACGCGAGGAACTGACCGGGTTGCTGTTTCGGGCACATCCCGAGACCATGATCGCCCCCTTGCCGGAGTACGCAGCCCTTCATCGCAGCTACCTGAGCGAAGGCGTGGGGGGGATCGCCGAGGCCGACCTCGTACGGCTCAAGTACCTCTACCACCTCGCGTGGCTCGATCCGCTCTTCTGGGACGAGTCCGTGCCTGCCCGTTTCCTCTCCGGTCCCGAGGAGATGAGCGAGGCGGCCTGGCCCGCGTTCAGGACCTATCTCGACGGCTTCCCCGACCGCATCCTCGAGACCTATCGCCGGCTGCATCGGGATGGGCGGATCGAGGTGTCCGTGTCGCCCTTCTACCATCCCATCCTTCCGCTGCTCGTGGACACGCGGAGCGCATTCGAGTGCATGCCCGACGTCGAGCTCCCCGAGGAATCCTTTCGCTTCCCCGAGGACGCCCGCTGGCAGCTTCGCCGCGCGAAAGAGACCGCACGTGAATGGCTCGGTGTAGAGGCGGCCGGGATCTGGCCGTCCGAGGGCTCGGTGAGCGAGGAGGTCCTCCGGATCGCGGCAGAGGAGGGTTTCGCCTGGGCCGCGAGCGACGAGCAAGTGCTGGCGCAGTCCTGTGGCCTGGCCAACCTGAAGCTGCCGGGCGCCGAGCGGGCGGCACTGCTCTACCGTCCGCACCGGCGTCGCTTCGGGGACCTGTCGCTGGACCTGGTCTTCCGGGACCACTTCCTCAGCGATCGCATCGGTTTCAGCTACGCTAGCTGGGAGCCCGAGGATGCCGTGGAGGACTTCATCTCTCACCTGGAGCGCATCGCGCGGGAGGCAGCGCAGGACGAGCCCCTGGTGCCGGTGATCCTCGACGGAGAGAACTGCTGGGAGTACTACCAGTCCGACGGCCTGCCTTTTCTCCGGGCACTCTACGAGCGTCTCGCTGAGACGGACTGGATCGAGCTCGCAAGCATTTCGCGGCATCTGGAGGAGCTGGAGCCGCGCGAACTCGGACCGATTCGAGCCGGCAGCTGGATAGGCGGTAACTTCTCGATCTGGATCGGCCAGCCCGAGGACAACCGCTCCTGGGACTATCTAGCTCGCGTGCGCCGCGATCTCGTCGACTTCGGTGGGGGGGCGCATCCCCTCGACGACGCCCCTCTTTCCCCCGAGCTGGAGAAGGCCTGGCGCTCCCTCTTCGTCGCGGAAGGAAGCGACTGGAACTGGTGGTACGGGACAGATCACAGCAGCCTCGACGACGCTGACTTCGACCGTCTCTACCGGGCTCACCTCCGCGGGATCTACGACCTTCTAGGGAAGGAGGCGCCTGCGTTCCTGAGCGAGCCCATCCCGGACGGCCTGGGACGAAGAGGAGAGCTCCTGCCTCTCGGCCACTCCGAGGTACAGGTGGACGGCAAGGTGAGCCACTTCTACGAGTGGCAGAACGCGGCGCAGTTCCAGACCGCGGGTCAGGGTGCTGCGATGACGCGTGTCGACCGGCTCGTCGACTCGATCTGGATGGCCTTCGGGGAGGAGGCGTTCTTCGTCCGCGTGGACTTCAACGTAGACAGCAGGGATCGAGACATCGTCCAGCGCCTTAGCCTCGACTTCCACGGGCCCTTCCGCCGGCGCTTCCGCTTCGACCTGTTGGATCCAGAGGCCTGCATCGCGGAGGAGTCGCAACAGGATCGCTGGGCCTCCTTCCACAGCGAAGCCCGCTGTGCTGTGGATGAAATCCTCGAACTTGCGATCCCGTGGCGCGAGCTTCCCGCACGCTCCGGTCAGGAGCTCTTCTTTACATTGACTTTCCTAGGTGAAGCTGGAATTGTGGAGGTCGAGCCAGCGGCATATCCGCTGGTGTTCCACTTGCCCGAATCCCATTACGATCGGATCATGTGGAAGGTCTAGTCCGGCTTCCTGGAGGAGAATCTTCGTTTGGAGGAGACGCCAAGAGTCGACGGCACGGATGATCACGAGTCGTCCGAGCGCTGGAGTGGAGCCATCTCCTATGCGGCCGCGGTTTGCCTTCTCCCGTACTTCCTCCTGTCCGATCGGCCCTTCGTCCTTTTCCACGCGAAACAGGGCCTGCTCCTCTTCCTGCTGGAGCTGGTGGGGGGCCTCGTGATCTGGATCCTCGACATCACCATAGGGCGGATCCCCTTCCTGGGAATCCTCGTGGTGGGCCTGCTGCAGCTCGTCTTCCTGCTTCTCGCCCTTGCGCTGTCCGTGCTGGGATTCACGAGGGCTCTCTCGGGCGAAAGAGTGCCCCTTCCCTGGTTGGGGCCCTATGCAGAGCAACTCCCTGATCCTCCGAAGCTGGGTCGGGGCTAGGAGTGAGGGGACGCGTAAGATGGCGCATAATGTATATTATGTTAACTATTAGTTAAAGTCCCCATCCTGCTACGGTCCTGAAGCGAATCGCCCGGAGGGAGGAAAAGCATGGAGATACGGACTCTCAACGACATCTTCTTCCATGCCACGCGGAATGTAAGAAATCCGAAGGCTTTCCAGAGGAAGGTTCAGGGAAGGTATCAGGCCGTGTCCGCCGAACAGTTCGGGCGAAGCTCGATCCAGGCGGCCCTCGGTCTCGAGTCGATTGGCATGAAGGCCGGCGATCGGGTCGGCCTCCTGTCTACCAACCGTCTCGAATGGGCCATCGGCGACTACGGAATCCTGCTCAACGGCGGGATCAACGTGCCGGTCTATCCGACCCTGCTCGCGGAACAGATCCAATACATCCTGGCAAACTCGGAGTGCCGATTCATCTTCTGCGAGGACGAATCCCAGGCGGAGAAGATCCTCTCCGTGCGTCATCGCCTGCCCGATCTGAGGAAGGTCATCCTCTTCGAAGGTTCTGTCGAGGATCGCGACGTCATGAGCCTGAGCGAGCTGCTCGATCAGGGCGAGGCGCAGCGCGAGAGCGGCGAAGAAGCTCTCATAGCGAGCGCCAAGGCCGTGGAGCCGGATCGCCCCTGTAGCTTCATCTACACTTCGGGGACCACGGGACAGCCCAAGGGCGTGGTCCTAAGTCATTGGAATATAGTCAGTAACGTCCTCACTTCGCTGAAGATCTTCTCCATGGGCACAGAGGACGCCGCGCTCTCTTTCCTGCCCCTCAGCCACATCTTCGAGCGCATGGCTGGCTATTACAGCATGTTCTACGCCGGCTGCTCCATCGCCTACGCCGAGTCCATCGACACGGTCCCCCAGAACCTGACCGAGGTCCGCCCCACCCTGATGGTGGCCGTGCCGCGACTCTACGAGAAGATGTACGCGCGCATCCTGGACACGGCGGTCTCCGGCAGCTTCATCAAGAAGAACATCTTCTTCTGGGCCAAGAACACCGGCGAGCGCTGGGCGGAACTGACCATAGACGGCCAGCCGATTCCCAAACACCTCGAGATCGCCTACGGCATCGCGTCGAAGCTGGTCTTCTCCAAGCTGCAGGCGCGGACCGGCGGGCGCCTCAAGTTCTTCATCTCGGGTGGCGCGCCCCTGGCGCCGGAGATCGCGAAGTTCTTCTATGCCGCGGGCCTGATCATCATGGAGGGCTACGGCCTCACGGAGACCAGCCCCGTGATCACATGCAACTGCTTCGACTACTACAAGCTGGGCAGCGTGGGCAAGACCGTGCCGGGAGTCGAGGTCCGCATCGCGGACGACGGCGAGATCCTCACCCGCGGGCCGAACGTCATGCAGGGTTACTACAAGGACGAGGAGGCGACGCGCGCCGTGCTCGACGAGGACGGCTGGTTCGCCACGGGCGACATCGGCGAGCTGGATGCCGAAGGCTTCCTGCGGATCACCGATCGCAAGAAGGATCTACTGGTCACGGCGGCCGGTAAGAACGTGGCGCCGCAGCCCATCGAGAACATGGTCAAGACGGACAAGTTCATCTCCGAGTGCGTCGTGATCGGGGACCGGAAACCCTTCATCGCGGCGCTCATCGTTCCCAACTTCGAGTACCTCGTGAAGTACGCCAAGAGGCACGACATCATCTACACGTCGATGAAGGGCCTCGTCAACGAGCCTCGCGTGCAGGATCTCATGCGGCGCCGTATCGAGGGATTCAACGAACGCCTCGCGCGTTACGAACAGATCAAGAAGTTCAGCATCCTGGACCACGAACTGACTCTCGAGGCGGGCGAACTGACCCCCTCCCTAAAGGTTCGCCGGCGCAAGGTCCTGGAGATCTACGCCGATCACGTCTCAACCATTTACCCCGAGGGGAGCGCCTAGGCGCGCCCGTCCTCTTCTCGCAGCACGAAAGGTGGATCCATGAAACGACAAGCTGGCTTTCTTCTCTTGCTGCCCATGCTCCTCGCCGCTGCCACGGCTCAGGGCGCAGGATATGCGGTCTGGGAGATGGGCACGAAGAGCTCGGCCATGGGCGGGGTCATGACCGCCGCCCCGGACGATCCCACTGCCATCTTCTACAACCCAGCGGGCCTGGCACGCCTCGAGGGCCAGCAGGTCACGCTGGACCTCACCGTGATCAATCCCTATACCGAGTTCAGCGGCGTTGCCCCCGATCCGGGATACGGCGTCAGCGAGAAGCTCGCGGATCCCATTTTCTTCTTGCCCCAGGTCTACTTCACCAAGCGTTTCAATGAGGAGTTCGCCGCGGGCCTGGGTTTCTACACCCCCTACGGTCTCTCGGTCGAGTGGGCGGATCCCGAGAACTTCTCAGGTCGCCGCATCTCCACCTTCACCGACCTGAAGACCTACTTCGTCTCCCCCACCGTCGCCTACACACCTTTCGAAGGCGTGAGCGTCGGCCTGGGCGTGAACCTGGTGTGGAGCCACGTGGAGCTGAATCGCTACGTAGTCGAGAAGATCCCCAACCCGGCGGACCTGGGAAAGGTGGCGATCACAGGCAGCGGCGACCTGGCCTTCAGCGTCAACGTCGGCGCACTGGTCAACGTCACCGACAACAGCACGCTGGGCTTCAGCTACAAGTCGAAGACCGACCTCACACTCACCGGCGACGCGGACTTCACGACCATCGTCGAGAACGCGCCCATCCCGGCCGACGGCCCCGTGGAAACCGCAATGCCGCTCCCGAGCCTATTCTCGATAGGCGTCGCCAGCCAGGTGCACGAGAAGCTGCTGGTCGAGTTCAACTACAACCGCATCCAGTGGAGCGCCTTCGAGAAGCTGGAGCTGACCTTCCCCGAGGCGCCTGAGGCGGACGAGACCATCCGCGAGGAGTACGAGAACACCACGCAGTACCGCTTCGGTGCGGAGTTCCAGGCTAGCCCTGAGCTGGCGCTGCGGGGCGGCTTCGTCATCGACGAGTCGCCGCAGCCGACGGGCGGCGTCGGTCCCGTGCTGCCGGATGCCAACCGCAAGGGCGTGTCCATCGGCGCGGGCTATCGCCTCGGCAACGTCCAGCTGGATCTCTACAACCTCTTCCTCTTCATGGAAGACCGTGAGATCCGCGACAACTTCGACGGCTACAACGGCGACTACCACACCTACACCAACCTGTTCGGCCTCGGGCTGACCTACCACTTCTAGAAAGGAGGGAAGCCATGCAGAGAATGACACTCACCATCGCAAGCGTGCTGGCTCTGGCCGTTCTGATCGGCGGCTGCGCGCTCTTCGCGCCCGACTCGGCGACCATCTCGCAGCCCTCCGCGGACGGCGGCACCGCCGACTTCGACGTCTTCGTATCGCTGGGCAACAGTTTGACAGCGGGCTACCAGTCCGGAGCGCTCTACGAGTCGACGCAAGGCTACGGCTTCGCGTCGCTGCTCGCCCAGGCGATGGGCGTGCCCTTAGAGCTGCCGCTGATCGCGGACCCGGGCATCTACGACGCCGCTCTCGGACTGGGCCACCTGTCGGTGGTCTTCGACGAGGAAGGCGACGCCAGCCTGGTTCCCATCCCCTGGCCGGGCGGCACGATGCCGGACTTCCTCAACGCGACGCTCCCGGGCCCCTACCACAACCTGGGCGTGCCCGGCGCGCTGACGGTGGACCTCCTGCAGGCCTTTGACGCGGCAAGCAGCGCGGCGGGCGACAACGCTTACTTCGACATCATCCTGCGCAACGCCGCCATCGACTGGACCCAGCTCGGCGGGCCCGCCGCGGATCTGACGGCGGTCGAGCAGGCCATCCTGCTCCAGCCGACATTCATGAGCCTCTGGATTGGCAACAACGAGATCCTGGGCGCCGCCACCGAGGGTAGCGGCACGCCGCTGGTCGACGCGGGGACCTTCGAGATTCTCTACGTCGACAACCTCTTGGCCCTGCTGACCGCGAACCTGCCGGACACGAAGATGGTGCTGGCCAATATCCCGTCGGTGACCTCGGCGCCGTTTTTCACCACCGTGCCCTGGTTCGTCATCGACCCGGATCAGAATCCCGTCGACGGCGACCCCGAGACGGACGGCATCCAGTTCATCGGCCTCATCGCCGAGGACGGCGGGCCGGACTTCCAGCTCGAGGCCGGCGATCTCGTACTGCTGAAGCTTCTGAGCTACGACGAGGGGCCCGACGCCCCCAACGGCGTGCCCGATCTGGAAGAAGGCATGGGCATTCCCGATGCCGTACTCATCGGGCTCCTGATGGCACAGGGTTATTCTGAGGAGGACGCCATCGCCTTGCTGCCCGTGGCCTTCCCCCTCCACAACACGCTCATCCCCGGCTCGCTCACCCTGTCGGCCGCCGAACTGGCGGAGCTCACGCAGGCGACCGCCGACTTCAACGCGGTGATCGAGGGCGCGGGAACGACCTTCGACTTCCCCGTGGTCGACAACAACGCGATCATGGCGGACATCGCTGCCAACGGCTACGACTACAACGAGCACCACTACACGGCGGAGTTCGTCTCCGGCGGGATCTTCAGCCTCGACGGCATCCACCCGTCGAACATCGGAAACGCGATCCTCGCGGAGGAGTTCATCGCCGTCATCAACGACTTCTACGGCGCGAACCTCGTGAACCCCGGAGTGCCGCACGTGCCCGCACGCGCGCTGCCCATCGGCAAGATCGACAGTATGCCGGCGTCGTTCCCGAACCTGCCCTAGGTCGGGAGACGCTCGGGGTGACCGTCGCCCCGCAATGAAAGAAGGGAGGGCCGCATGGCCCTCCCTTCTTTTCATCTGTATAACTGACTAGCGCTTCTTCGACTGGAGCGAGCTCGGCAGCTGCTTCTTCTGCGGTGGCGTCATGAGTTCCTCTTTGCTCAGCCTGCTGATGTAGCCCAGTATCAGTTCGTAAGTCTCGAGTAGCTCCTCATGGTCGGGCGTGTCGACGACGCGCAGCCTTCGCATGCCCGGCAGGAAGAACTGCACCGTGCGGCCGGAAACCATGGCGCCGATCTGGGCGGCTTCCTTCTGCTGGCGAGGCAGCTCGATGTAGAGGTTCACGAATTGCTGGCTCGCCACCACGACTTCGGGAATTGTGTAGAGGCTCGGCAGCTCGTAGAGGCATTCCTGGCAGGTGTGGTCGAAGACGTAGACGGCCAGCGGCCACTTGCTCTCGGCCGCGACCCGGACTGCGAGGGTGGGGCTGTTGTAGAAGTAGACCCTCTCGGGATGGCTGCGGACGAGCCCGTCGGCCAGGAAGGTGATTTCCTGGTCCAGGTTCGAGTTCTGGTCGTCGAGGTGGTTCTGGTCGGTGATCCACTGGCGGTAGCGGTGCCCCTCCCACCAGAGGGAGTCTCGCTGGGCACCGGGGATCTGTTCGGAGCGGGCCTTGCTTTCGTCGAAGATATCCCCCGCTGCCCGGGAGATCCCAAGGGCGAGCAGGAGCAAGATCGATAGTGCACGCGCAAATTTCATGGTCGCCAACCGTCCTCGCTGTTCGTTCGTCGGGGGAATGTAGCAATCGGCCCTGCGCTGATCAAGGCCTCAGGACGGCAGATAACGGCCTGCCATGGACTCGAGCAGCGTGGATTCCATGAGCGGACCCGCGCGCTCGGCCGAGCTGCGCTTGAGACGGTAGTCCAGCTTCTGCAGGTTGAAGACCCAGACAAGCAACTCCCGTTTTCGAAAGGATGATGCGCGCTGCACGTAGTCGCGCGCACGCCCGCCCCACAGCGGGAGAGCCGCCGCGGCCGCGGACCCTGAGAGGCCCTGGTCGAGGAGCAGCCGGGCGCGGAGCAGCATGGTGATCGTGTAGCAGAGCGCACCGACGAGCGCGATGGGATTCTGTCCGCCGGCATCGAGTAGCTCGCGGAGGCGACGCATGGCCTCCGCCTCGTTGCCAGCGCGTAGAGAGTCGGCGAGCTTCCACACGTCCTCGATCCTCTGCCGGCCCACGAGACGACTGACGTCGGCGGCGCCGATGGGTTTCTCCGCGGAAACCATGAGCCGCAGCTTCTCGACTTCGCTGGCGATCTCGCCCGGGTCCCCGGGTAATGACTCTACCAACAAGTCGGGCACAGAGCGTTCGAAGTCGAGCCCCAAGGAGCGAAGGTGCTCGGCCGCCCACGTCGCAAGCTCGCGCTCCTGCAGGGCCTCGAACTTGATCGCCAGGCCCCCCTTCTTCTGCAGGCGATTCCGAGCCGCGGTGAGCTGGTCCAGGTTGGGCGCGGTCAGGCAGAGGATGTTCTGCCCCGGCTCCTCCGAAAGGAACTTCGCCAGGGCCGCGCGCGTCTCCTCGTCCAGTTTCCCGGGGACCTCGAGACGGATCAGTTTCTTCCCCCCAAAGAAGGAGTAGCTGCGCAGCAAGGCCTCTATGTCCGCCCAGTCGCTGCGACTGTCGAGACGGCGGTCCTCGTAGGAGAAGTCTTCTCCCCCCTCGGGCACGATCTTCTCGCGGAGGAAGCGCACGGCTTCCGATACGAAGTACTGGTTGTCGCCATGGAAGAGGTAGTAGGGCCGGATGGACTCTGCGAGGTCGGACCGAAGCGAGCCGAGTGGATCCTTCTGCCGGCGGGCCTTCGCCACGATCACCACTCCCCGAAGATCGCGTTCAGGACGTCCTCGACGATCTGCTCCAGGGCGCTCTCCTCGGCCGCGTCCCGCGTGAGATCGCCGCCGGCAGCGCTGCCTTCGATGAAGAAGCTAGCGGTGCCCGTGAAGCGCTTGTCTCGCCAGAGCTCTTCCCCGTTGAGCTGGTTGCGGAAGCTGAGGGAAACGGTGATCGAGAGCTTGTACTCGTCTGAAAGCCCGTCTGGGCTGATCGAGAACGGCGCCTCGGAATAACGGCTCACGGCGCCCTCGAGGAGATACTCCTCCTCCCCTAGGCTGACGACGCTAAGGTTGCCGTCCTGCTCCAGAGCCTCGACGAGGGTCTCCGTGGCGTGGATCTCCAGGTCCGGCTGTGTGGTCCGGTTGTCAAGGAAGGGAATGGCCACGCTGCCCGTCAGACTGCGGCCGCGGCTCGTGGTGCTGTAGTAACCGCAGGCGCTGACGAAGAGGATCGCTACCAGGGGAAGGAGCAGGAGCTTCTTCATCAGGAGGGGATCTCCTTCTCCGTCTCGAACTGCTTCATGCGGTAACGGATCTTGTCCCGTCCGAGCTTCAGCATGGCCGCGGCGCGGCTCTGATTGCCGTCGGCTTGCCGGTAGGCCTTCTCGATGAGTCTGCGCTCGATGTTCTTGATCAGCTCCTCGAGATCGAGGCCCTCCACGGGGATGGGCTCTTCGAGAAGACGGGCGAGGCGCTGCGAGGTGGATTCGGGCAGCTCCTCCCAGGACCCGGTCAGGTAGGGCCGCAGCTGTCCCACCGTCAGGTCCGGACCGCTCTCCATGAGCACGATGCGCTCGACGACGTTGCGCAGTTCGCGGATGTTCCCCGGCCAGGGATATTCCATCAGCAGGCGACGCGCGGGCTCGGGGATGTTGCTGAAGTTCTTGTTGAAACGCGGATTGAAATCGGCGAGGAAGTGGCCGATGAGCGGCAGGATGTCCTCGCGGCGATCCCGCAGGGGCGGGATCCGGATGGGCACGACGTTGAGCCGGTAGAAGAGATCCTCGCGGAAGAGCCCAGCCTGGACCATCTCCTTCAGATCTCGATTCGTAGCGGAGATGATGCGAACGTCGACGCTGAGGTCCCCTGTTCCGCCCACGCGGCGGAAGCTCTTGCGCTCGAGGAAGCGGAGAAGCTTCACCTGCAGGCTGAGGCTCATCTCGCCGATCTCGTCCAACAAGATCGTGCCCTGGTCCGCGAGCTCGAAGAGGCCAGCCTTGGATTCCTTCGCGTCCGTGAAGGCACCGGCCTCGTGGCCGAAGAGCTCGCTCTCCAGGAGCTCGGACGGGATCGCGGCGCAGTTGAGCTCCATGAAGGGCTTGCTGTGGCGAGGGCTCAAGCTATGGATGAGCTGCGCGATGATCTCCTTGCCGGTCCCGCTCTCGCCCGAGATGAGCGTGGTCGTATCCTGGCTCATGGCGACCATCAGCGAGTCGTCGTAGACCTTTGCCATGGCCTCGCTCTGGGACTTGTAGAAGTCCTGACCGTCGCCCACGCGAAAACGTCGCCTGCGCTCGGCGAGTTGCTTCTCCACGCCGTGCAGCTCCAGGGCGCGATCGACACTCGCGAGGAGGCGGCCCAGAGGAAGTGGCTTTGGCAGGAAGTCGAAGGCGCCTTGACGCATCGCGTCGACCACCTGGGGTATCTCGCTCACCGAGCTGAGGATGATGACGGGGAGATTGGGCCAGCTGGTCTTGAGTTCGGCGAGCAGTTCCGGCAGCGGCTGCTCGCTGCCCGAGGGATCGAGAACGAGCAGGCTCGGATCCACCTCGTCCAGCTTCTCCATGAACTTTGCGGGCAAGGGCTCGCAGATCACCCGGCGCTCGCCCGATCCCAGGTTCTCGTCGAGGAGGCGGCAGACAGCCTCCTGATCATCCAGAACCAGGATCAGTTCGTCCATGCTCACTCCCGGTGCGCCTGCTGAGCGGCGGAGCGGTACCACTCCACGGTCTCGCGCAGGCCGTCCTCGAAGCTCACGACCGGCTCGTAGCCCAGGATCCTCTGCGCCAGGCCGATGTCGGCCCGGGAGTGATCCACGTCGCCCGCGCGGCGGGGGCCGTGCGTCGGCGGGATGTCGCAGCCGAGGATCTCGCAGATCTGCTCATAGAGGTATAGCACGGAAAAGGATCCGCCGCAGGCGACGTTCACCGAATCACCGCTGGTCTTCACGGCGCTCATGGCCTTGAGGTTACCAGCGACGACGTTGGCCACGAAGGTGAAGTCGCGGGTCTGCTGACCGTCGCCGTCGATGATCGGCGACTTGCCGCGCAACAGGTGCTCCGTGAAGATGGGCAACACTGCCGCGTAGGGCGAGTTCGGATCCTGGCGCGGCCCGAACACGTTGAAGTAACGAATGCTGAGGGTCTCGAGCCCGTAGACCTCGCAGAATGCGCGGCAGTAGTGCTCCCCCACCAGCTTGCTCACGGCGTAGGGCGAGAGCGGTCCGGGAGTGAGGCCCTCGTGCTTCGGGCTCACCTCCGTGTTCCCGTACGCGGAGCTGCTGCCCGCGTAGATCACGCGTTTCACGCCCGCATCGCGGGCGGCGACGAGGACGTTCAGGGTGCCGTTCACGTTGACGTCGTTGCTCGTGACCGGATCCTTGACCGAGCGCGGCACCGAGGCGAGCGCGGCCTCGTGGAAGATGTAGTCCTTGCCCGCGCAGGCCGCGGCCACCGCCGCCGCGTCCCGCAGGTCCGCTCGGATGAGCTCGATGCGGTCGCGGAAATCCTCCAGGTTCTCCTCGTGACCCGTGGAGAAGTCGTCGAAGACGGTTACCTCGTTGCCGTCCGCAACGAGCGCCTCCGCGAGGTGGCTCCCGATGAAGCCGGCTCCACCCGTTACCAGGACTTTCGACATGCTGCCTCCTAGAGGCGGAAGATCTTGGGTGATTCGATTCCCTTGAACACGTTGCGGGTGTCTACCACAAGCGGCACCCGCTCAAGGATCCCGTGATAGTCCAAGTCACTGTGATGCGTGACCACGACCGCGACGTCGATCCCAGCGAGCTCCCCATCCGTGACTCCCTGCCGCGAGATGTCTGCCAGCTCGGGGATGGGATCGGGCACCCAGGAGTCGTGGAAGCTGAGCTCGGCGCCCCGCTCTTGCAAGAGCTTGATGATGTCGAGGGCGGGGCTCTCGCGGTAGTCGTCGATGTCGGGCTTGTAGGCCACGCCGAGAACGAGCACACGGGAACCGTTGACGGCCTTCCGCTGGGAGTTGAGCGCGCTCGCTACGACCGCGATCACGTGGTCGGGCATGTGGCCGTTCACCTCGCCGGCCAGCTCGATGAAACGCGCCTCGAAGCCGTGCAGGCGCGCCTTCCAGGAGAGGTAGAAGGGGTCGATCGGGATGCAGTGCCCGCCCAGGCCGGGGCCCGGATAGAAGGGCATGAAGCCGAAGGGCTTGGTGGCCGCGGCGTCGATCACGTCCCATACGTTGATGTGCATGCGGCTGCAGATCAGCGCGATCTCGTTGACCAGGCCGATGTTCACCGAGCGGAAGGTGTTCTCCAGGAGCTTGACCGTCTCGGCCACACGGCTCGAGGAGACGGGCACCACGGTGTCGATGGCGCGGCCGTAGAGCGCCGCTGCCACCTCCGTGCAGGCCGGAGTAATCCCGCCGACCACCTTGGGGATGTTCTTGGTCTGGTAGTCGGGATTGCCCGGATCGACCCGCTCCGGGCTGAAGGCCAGGAAGAAGTCCTCCCCCACCTTGCGTCCGGTGCTCTCCAGCTTGGGCAGGATCACCTCGTCGGTCGTGCCGGGGTAGGTCGTGCTCTCGAGGATGACGAGGGTGCCGTCGCTGATGTTCTTGGCGATCTCGTCGGTGGCCGACACGATGTAGGAGATGTCCGGATCGCGCGTCTTCCCCAGAGGCGTCGGCACGGCGATGTTGATGGTATCCACATCGCAGAGCTCCGAGAAGTCGGATGTGGCGGCCAAGCGCCCCTGCTCCACCAGAGGCGCCAGGATCGAAGAGTCCACGTCCTGGATGTAGCTTTCCCCCCGTCCGATGCTCTCCACCTTGCCCTGGTCGAGATCCACGCCGAGAACCCTGTGTCCGCTGCTGGCCAGCTCCACGGCCAGGGGCAGGCCTACGTAACCAAGGCCGATCACCGCGCAGCGCGCTTCGCCAGAGGCAATCTTTGCCTTGAGTGTTTCCAAATGTGACATCGCCATTCCCTGATCTGTCCCGGAAGGGAGCGGGTTCGTAGATCTACCGGCCACGCCGGCGTGACGCTAGCTGCTATCTTCCTTGTCTTCCAACGACTTGGACTCCTCCTTCAACTCACGCGATCTGGCGAGAACCTCTGACCAGAGCCGCAGGAGACGGTAGAGGATGAACAGGAAGATCAGCCCGATGATAATCGGCAAGAGCCATGCCTGCGAGCCATATTTCGCCAGGAAGTGGGCCCGCAGCAAGCGGATGGAGGTGTGGAGCAGGAGTACGAGCCCCAGGGCCAGGACGCTCATGACGATCGCCTGGACCACTCGGCCCGCCAGCTCCTCTCGGGGGCGCTGGACGCGCCGGAAGCGGGAGGCCGGCCGTCCCCGTCGGGGCGGGCGGCGCGGAGGTGGTACGAGGAAGCTCATCGGTCCTCACCGGCTGTGCCGCGCCGCTCCACCTCCTCGAACTCCGCATCCCGGATCGACGGATCCCGGAAGGGGCTCTTGGAGGGGTTGCGGCTCGGCTTCCCTACCTCGGGCCGGGCATTCCGTCCGCGTAGGGTAAAGATGCGGACGAGCTGCCGGATGAGCCAGAGCCCGAGGAGGACGAGGATGAGTCTGGTGATCCACATGATCGGAGTACGCCCGGCAGGATTCGAACCTGCGACCCCTCGCTCCGGAGGCGAGTGCTCTATCCAGCTGAGCCACGGGCGCAGCGTGGGAGAATCTAGGGGATCGGGAGGCTCATTGCCAGGGCTTTTTCCCGGCCTGGAAGCGGGGCCGGAGCCCAGGGCGCGGGCGAGTCAGCGCTCTCAGCCCCGCGCGGCGGCAGCCTTCGCGAGCATGCTCTCGGCGAGGCGGTGGGTCTCCAGGTCCGCGTCTTCCTCCCCCAGCATGCGGCTAATCTCCTGGACCCTGCCCTTGCCTCGCAGCTCCTCGACCCGGGCGTGGGTCCTGCCATCCGTGAAGCTCTTCCGTACGCAGTACTGGCGCTCCGCCGCGGCGGCCAGGGCTGCCTGGTGTGTGACGAGTACGAGCTGACGATCTCGCGCCAGGACCATCAGCTGTTCGGCGAGGACGCGAGCGGTGTCGGCTCCCAGGCCCGTATCCACCTCGTCCAGCACCAACAGGGGCGCGGACGCAGCCCCCACGCCCAACAGATGCCTCGCCAGGGCGATCCTCGAGAGCTCCCCGCCGCTGGGGATCTCCTTCAGCCCCCCCTCGGGCAGATCGGGATTGGTACGGACACGCACCTGTACGCGATCGATGCCCTGCTCGCCGGCGCGGTGCCGCTTGCCGTCCAGGCGCACCCAGCCGTCGGGGTCGTCCGCTCTTTCCACCTGGATCCGCAGACGGCAGTGCTCGAGCCCCAGCAGCGCCAAACGTTCCTCCCAGGCCTCACCGAGCAGGGCTGCCGCCTCGCTTCGGCTCTCGCTGAGCGCCAAGGCAAGCTGCGAAAGCTCTTCCTCATTCTCCTGTCGCCGGGACTCCATCCCAGCAAGTCGCTCCTCCCCCTCCTCGAGCTCCGCCAGTCGCCTTCGCTGCGTCTCCGCCCAGGAGAGGAGCTCCGCCATGTCGACGCCGTGCTTCCGCTCGAGCGCGTGGAGCTTCCCCAGACGAGCTGCTAGACGCTCCCCCTCGCGGGCGTCGAGGTCGATCTTCTCGGCCTGATTCCGCAGCCCCGCGGAAAGTTCTGCGAGCTGCTCGTCCATGTCGTCGAGGAGAGCGCCCGGCGTTTCCTCGCCGAGCTTCTCGAGACGCCGACAGACGCGGGCCAGCTCGCCAAGGCGATCGCGCAGCGATTCGCCCCCCTCGAGCAGCCCCAGGGCTTCACGGAGCGTCTCATGGATCCGCGCCGCGTTCCGCAGGCGCATTTCCCGCTGCTGGAGATCCTCTCTCTCACCAGGCTCAGGGGCGAGCGCGTCGATCTCCTCTAGCTGGAAGCGCAAGTACTCCTCGTCCCGGCGCAGCTCGCCGAGCTCCTCGCGGAGCGCATCCTCCACGCCGCGCAGCCGCCGCAGCTCCGCAAGTGCGCTCCGGTAGGACTTGCTCTCGGCCTCGTTGCCCGCGAAGCGGTCCAGGAACTCGAGTTGACGGCCCGCCTCGGTAAGGCTGAGCTGCTCGTGCTGGTCCTGTCTCTCCAGGAGGATCTCGCCGAGGGCGCGCTGACTGCCCACGGTGATGGGAAAGCCGCCCAAGAAGGCCTGGCTGCGGCCGTCGGCACGGATCTCCCGCTTCAGGTGCAGCTCGCCTTCCTCGCAGTCGATGCCCTGCGCAGCGAGCTCGGCGCTGGCGGTGGGGTCGAGGTGAAAGAAGGCCTCCACGACAGCTCGTTCGGCTCCGGGCCGGATCCAGTCTCCTCGCGCGCGCGCGCCGGTGACCAACGCGAGTGCCGCCATGAGCACGGATTTGCCCGCCCCGGTGCTGCCGCTGAGCACGTTGAAGCCGGGACCGAACTCCAGGGTGGCCTCTTCGACGACGATGAGGTCGCGGATGCGCAGGTGGCTGAGCACGGCCGGTTACTTCTCCTTCGGCACGACACCCCAGCCCAGCTTCTCGCGCACGAGATCGTAGTAGCTGAAGCCGAGGGGAAGCAGGATCGGCAGGCCGCGCTTGGCCTTGCGGATGCGGATCTCGTCGTCCTGCTGGAGCCAGACGTTGACCATTCCGTCCAGCGTGAGCACCGCGTCGCCGCTCCGGCTCCCGATGCGGATCACGCACTCCTCCTCGCCCCCCACGACGATGGGACGGATCGAGAGCGCGTGCGGGCAGATGGGCGTGGCGACGAGCGCGCTCATCGTCGGGTGGACGATGGGGCCTCCCGCGGACATGGAGTAGGCCGTGGAACCGGTGGGGGTCGACACGATCAGACCGTCTGCGCGGTAGCCGCCGAGCTGCTGCCCCCCCACCGCGATGCTGAACTCCACGAGACGGCTGCCGCGGGCCATGTGCATGACTGCGTCGTTGAGGGCCTGGTAGCTGACGGCCTTCTCGCCCTCGCGATTCAGGGTGGCGCTCAGGCGCATGCGCTCCTCGACGAGGTAGTGGCCGTCGAGGATCTGCGCGAGGGCGGACTCCATGTCCTCCAGGCGCAGGACCGTCAGGAAGCCCAGGCTGCCCATGTTGATGCCCATGAGCGGTACGCGCTGCTCCTCGAGCACGCGGGCGGAACGAAGGAAGGTGCCGTCGCCGCCGAAGACGAGGAAGAGCTGGCAGCGTGAGGCGAAGGTGGGCAGCGGGCCGGCGTCGCTGAGTTCTCCGAGCCAGGCCGCCATCTCCGAGTCCAGGAGGACCTCCCGCTTGGCGCCGCGGATGACCTGTATCGCACGGCGTACGGCGTCCTCGACGTCCGGGATTTCCTGATTGGCGACGATGCCCACGCTCTGGATCGAGTTCATCGATGGCCTCCCCTGTCCATGTACTGGGCGAGCACGAAAGTCTCGCGATTGCTCTGGTCGGGGCCGGGCTCGATGTCCTGCCGGGCGAGGATCCGCCAGCCTTGCTCCCACAGGCAGTCCAGGACCCGATCGACGGCCCTCCTGGCCGAGCTCCCGCTCTTCACCCTGCCGCCCCCCGTCCTTTCCCTGGCCGAAACCTCGTACTGTGGCTTGACGAGCGCCAGCAAGTGTGCACCGGGAGCGAGAGGAAAGGCAAGGTCCGGAAGCAGATCGACGAGCGAGGTGCCGGTGAGGTCCAGGAGCAGGATCTCGCAGGGTGCCGGGAGCACCTTGATCTCCCGCAGGTCCATGCCCTCGCGGCTCTCCACGCGCGGGTCTGTGCCCAGGGCCGGGGCGAGCTGCCCCCGCCCGCTGTCCACGGCCAGGACTGCCCGGGCTCCTCTCTCCAGTGCCTGCTGGGTGAAGCCGCCGGTGCAGGCCCCTCCGTCCAGCACGAAGCGATCGCGGAAGTCCAGGGGGTGCTCCGCGAGGAAGGCGCCGAGCTTGTCGTAGCCCCGACCCACCCGGTGGACGCTCGCCTGGGCCGCGAGTGCTAGGTCCTCCCCGGGAGACACGAGCCGCCCCGGCTTCAGGCAGACGCTGCCCCCCACCCGAACGAGACCCGCGCGGATGAACTCGCGCCCCTGGCTGCGGCTGCGCACCAGGGCCCGATCGACGAGCGCCTGGTCGAGGCGTCTCTTCAAGGCCGGCGGCCGGAGGCCCCTTCCCCGGCCAGGATCTCCCGCTCCCGCAGGGCGGAGAGGATGCGTGTCGCGATTCCCTCCCCATCGAGCTGCAGGTCGCTCAGGAGCTCGCTCCGTGGGCCCTGGGGACAGAAGCCGTGAGGAAGGCTGATGGTGACGAGCGGCGGGCGCGCCTCGCAGTCCTGGCGCAGGAAGCTCGACACGCCCTCGCCAAAGCCGCCCACCGGGGTGCCCTCCTCGACGGTGATCAGGAGAGAGGCCCGGCCGGCCGCCTCCCGGAGGGCCTCCATATCGAGGGGGGCGGCGAAGCACGCGTCGACCACCGTCGGATCGTAGCCCTGGGCGGCGAGAATCTCCGCCGCCGCAAGGGAGGGCTCTACCATGCTGCCGAGCGCCCAGATCTCGAGCTCGCGACCTTCACGCAGGACGCGCGAACGCCCGATGGGGATCGGCTCGAGGGCCGCCACATGCGGGAGGGCCAGGGCGGTTCCCCGGGGGTAGCGCAGCGCGATGGGCCCGGCCTCGTACTGCAGCGCCGTCGCCAGCATCCGCCGCAGCTCGTTCTCGTCCGATGGCGCCATGGCGACCATACCGGGGATCATGCGGAGGTAGGCGATGTCGAGCACGCCGTGGTGCGTGGGGCCGTCCTCGCCGACCAGGCCGGCGCGGTCCATCGCAAAGACCACGGGTAGTCCCTGCAGGGCCACGTCGTGCACGATCTGGTCGAAGGCCCGCTGGAGGAAGGTGGAGTAGATGGCGACCACGGGCCGGAGGCCGTCGGCGGCCAGGCCAGCCGCGAAGGTGACGGCGTGGGGTTCGGCGATGCCGACATCGAAGAAGCGCTCGGGGAAGCGCCTCGCGAACGCGTCGAGGCCGGTGCCCTCGGGCATGGCGGCCGTGATCGCCAGCACGCGCTCGTCCTTCTCGGCCAGCTCGATGAGCGTTTCGCTGAACAGCTGCGTGTAACTTGCCGGCCCCTTCTCGGCGCTGCCCCGCTTCGCGCCAGTCTCGGGCTCGAAGGGAGCGAAGCCGTGGTACTTGGCCGGATTGGATTCCGCGAAAGAGCAGCCCTTGCCCTTCCGCGTGAGCACGTGGAGGATGACGGGGTCGTGGATGCGCCGTAGCTGCCGCAGGGTCTGCACGAGCAGCGGTAGGTCGTGTCCGTCCAGCGGCCCGTAGTACTTGAAGCCGAAGTCCTCGAAGAAATTGCTCGGCATGATCATGTGCTTGAGGCCGTACTTCGCCCTTCGCGCCAGCTCGCGCAGCCTGCGGCCGAAGCGCGGGATGCGCCCCAGCACGCGCCACGCCCCTCCCTCCAGGGTGAGGAAGGTGCGCGTGGAGGTCAGCCGGGTGAGGATGCGGCTGATCGAACCGACGTTCGGGGAGATGGACATCTCGTTGTCGTTGAGGATCACGAGCAGACGGCCGGCGTGGCTCAGGGCGTTGTTGATCGCCTCGTAGGCCATGCCTCCCGTGGCCGCGCCGTCGCCCAGGACGGCCAGCGTGTGCCGTTCCTCCCCCCGCAGCACGGCCCCGCGCGAGAATCCCATGGCGGCGCTGATGGCGGTGCAGGCGTGTCCCGCACCGAAGTGGTCGTAGGGGCTCTCGTTCCGCTTGAGGAAGCCGCTCAGCCCGCCCTTCGTGCGTAGGGTCTCGAACTCCGCCCGCCGTCCCGTCAGCAACTTGTGGGCGTAAGCCTGGTGGCCCGTGTCCCACACGATGCGGTGGACATCTTCCGGAAAGACGTGGTGCAGGGCCACGGCGACCTCGACCGCCCCGAGACTCGGGGCGAGGTGCCCGCCGTTGATGGAACAGACGCGGATGATCTCCTCCCGGATCTCCTTCGCCAGGAGCGGGAGCTTGTCGACGGGAAGGTCCGCGACGTCGCGTGGTGTGTGGATCTGATCGAGGAGCATATCTCTTCGCGTTCTAGCCGGATCGACTGAAAAAGTACCAGGAAACCTCAAGTCAGGGCAAGCAAGGTCCGCTCGATGACGATCCCGAGGAGCAGGCCCGCGAAGGCTGCGATCCAGGCCCGCACCGGGCTCTGCCCGAGCAGATCCGTGAGCCGGTACTCGAGGGACTGCTTCGGGTGCAGCCGCTTGAGGATACGCGCCTGACGGCCCGCCGCCCGCTTCACACCCGCCGTATCGTAGAGGATCACGCCCGTGAAACCCATGGCGACAGCGGTGTAGGGGCTGTCCCAGCCCGTGGATTCCGCCACCTGATAGCAGAGGCTGCCGCCCAGGAGAGGATGGAGGCTGGGGAAGCTCTCGAAGTCCCCCAGGCTGCCGGGCCGCCAGCGTCGCTCCCGCAGGGAATGGAAGAGCAGCTTGAGCAGCTGCCCCGTCAGGCCGGTCCCCAGTACGGGCAGGATGGTCATCAGGCGCTCCGATGGACGAGGGCGCGGGCCAGATCGCGGAGCTCATCGGCGGCCGGCCGCGCGGGGATGAGCGCGATGGCGTCCTGTAAATAGCCCTCCGCCATGGCGGCCGCTCGCTCCTCGCCGTGGAGGGCGAGCATGGTCAGCTTGCCCTGGGCCTCGTCCTTGCCCGGTGTCTTGCCGAGCTCCTCCCGGCTGGACCGCGCGTCGAGGAGGTCATCGACGGTCTGGAAGGCCAGCCCGAGCAGAGCTCCCGCGCGCTCCAGGTCCACGCGCTCCTCGCGGGTCAGGCCCCCGAGACGGGCCCCGAGGGTCAGGGCCACGCGGATCAGCGCCGCGGTCTTGCGCTCGTGGATCCAGAGGAGCTGCTCGGCGGGCTCGCCATCCCGGGCTGGCTCCAGGTCCCCCGCCTGGCCGGCCACCATGCCCTCCGCGCCGGCGGCCCGGGCGAAGTCAGCCGTCGCCGCGAGCACCTCGCCCGTCGGCAGACTGCTCCGCTCCAGACCCTTGGCAAGGGTCTCGAAGGCGAGGGCCTGCAGGGCGTCGCCCGCCAGGATCGCCATGGCCTCGCCGAAGGCCTTGTGGCAGGTGGGACGCCCCCGGCGCCAGTCATCGTCGTCCATGGCGGGGAGGTCGTCGTGGATCAGGGAGTAGCAGTGCAGCATCTCCAGGGCAGCGCCCGCCAGGAGCACGGCCTCCTCGTCGTGCTCTCCGAGACGGGCGCAGGCCGCCAGCAGTCGCGGGCGGAGCCGCTTGCCGCCGCCCAGCAGGCTGTGGGCCATGGCCGCGCGGAGACGGCCGTGGGTGCTCGAGGGCTCCGGCAGGGATGCGGCCAGGGTGTCCTCGAGCTTGGCGAGGAAAGCGTCCCATGTCTTCGCTGCGCGCGCCATGCTCATGCCTCCCCCGCCGCATGCAGTCGGCTGGCCTGCAGCGTGTTGCTCAGGAGCATCGCCACGGTGAGGGGTCCCACACCGCCGGGTACAGGCGTGATGGCGGAGACCTTTCCCGTCAGAGCCTCGAAGTCGCAGTCTCCCACGAAACGGTAGCCGGAGCGTCGGCTCGGATCCTCGATGCGGTTCATGCCGACGTCTACCACCACCGCGCCGTCTTTCACCATGTCCGCTCCCACGAGGCCGGCGCGTCCCACCGCGGCGATCAAGATGTCGGCCCGACGGCAGTGCGCGACCAGGTCCGCGCTGGCGCTGTGACAGACCGTCACCGTGGCGTCGCCGAGCGCCGACTTCTCGAGGAAGAGCAGGGCCGCGGGCTTGCCCACGATGACGCTGCGCCCCAGCACCACTACATGGGCGCCGCGGGTCGCGATGCCCTCGCGGCGAAGCAACTCCCGGATCCCGGCCGGCGTGCAGGGGACCAGTCCGGGCCGACCGGCGAGCAGGCGGCCGAGGTTGACGGGGTGGAAGCCGTCAACGTCCTTGTCGGGGTCGAGGTGGGCCATGGCCGCGCCGTCGTCCAGCTGCGGCGGCAGTGGCAGCTGGAGGATGATGCCGTTCGTCTCGGAAGCGCTGAGCCGGGCGAGGGTCCGGTTCAGCTCTTCTTGTTCGATCCCGGGATCCAGGTGTACATGTTCACTCCGGATTCCGGTCTTCTCGCAGGCCTTCAGCTTGTTGCGGATGTAGACCCCGCTGGCCGGATCTTCCCCCACCTGCACGACGCTCAGCCTGGGCGGCGAGGCCATGTCCTGCACCTCTTCCGCGATCTCAGCGAGGATCTCCTCCCGGATCTTCTTCCCGTCCAGTAATTTCACATCACTCCTCGAGGTGCAGGTCGAAAGCCTCGATAGAGAGCGCCTTTCCCGTGCCCGGATCGAAGTCGAGGGTGGCGCCCTGCAGATGGATGTCGTTTTTACTGAGCTGAAAGCGGCGCAGGGTCTGCGTCAGGAACCTCTCGATGACGAGCTCGGACTCGATGCCGATCACGCCGCCGTGCGAGCCCGTCAGCCCCGCATCCGTGAGGATGGCTGTGCCCTCAGGCAGGATGCGGGCGTCGGCGGTCTGCACGTGGGTGTGCGTCCCGATGAGTGCGGTCACGCGGCCCTCGAGGTGACGCGCCAACGCGATCTTCTCGCTGGTGGCCTCGGCGTGGAAATCGACGAGCACGGGACCTCGCTCCGACCAGGCTGCCAGCTCCTCGTCCGCGCAACGGAAGGGGCAATCGATCGCCGGCATGAAGACACGACCCTGCAGGTTGAGGACCAGCAACTCACCACCGTCCGGCAGGGGCAGGACAGCGCGACCACGCCCAGGATTCAGCTCCGGGTAGTTCTGGGGCCTCAGCACTCGCTCGTCCGCACGCAGGAAGTCCAGTCCCTCCTTGTTGTCGAAACTGTGATTGCCGCCGGTCAGGAGGTCGATTCCCCGCTCGAAGAGCTCGCCAGCGATCTTTGGGGTCAGGCCTGCGCCCCCCGCGGCGTTCTCCCCATTGGCGATGATCAGATCGGGGTTGAGCTCCCGTCTGAGCCCGGGCAGGAGAGCGGCGAGCGCCTTCCGCCCAGGCCGGCCCATGACGTCTGCGATGAAGAGCAGCCTCATGTCCACCTCGGACGGAATGCGAGGTACGCGACGGTCATTTTGGTGCTTTACAGATAGCCAATGTCGGTGATGTATGGCATAGATAAATAATTCCCCACTCGATGCCGTGCGAGAAGAATCGCCATGGGCCTGGTTCACCCACGGGGGAAAGCCTCACGGAAGCTTCGAGTTGCCCAAAGGCTCTCTCATTCTTCCGGATTTGGCCCTCCGAGAAGGAAGTGTTGGCTCAATTGTCTTCTTCCCGCTCGAACACGGTAGGGAATTATGTAGCCCCATTATAACAGGCGGACGGGGTCCAGTTCAAGAATCCCCGCTCTCGCCGCTCACTTCCGCGAGCTCTTCGCCATCGAAGAGCTTCAGCAGCTGAGCCGCTTTCTCCTCCGCGTCGACGCTCGACTTCCCGCCATGTTTTCGTGTGCGGTATAGCTCATCGGCGATGTTGAATGCGGCCAGGACAGCGATCCGCGCCGGGGAGATGTGATGTCCCTCGGACGCGATCTCCTTCATGGTGTGGTCCACGTGCTCCGCGATCTTCCGGATGTAGGCCTCATCCGCCTCTCCGCGGACGCGGTATTCCGTGCCGAAGATGCTGACTCTGACGACGGGGTTGCTTTCCATTCTGTCCCCCATGAGACACGGACCGCTCGCGGCGGCCGGATGAGCTCTAGAGATCCAGGAGATCGAACTTGGAGAGAATACCGTCCACTCTGTCCCGGATGGCTTCCAGGTCAGCGCCGTTGCCACGGCTTACTTTCACCTGTCCCTCGAACTCCCGGATCTGCTTCTGAAGCGACTCGTTGACGCCATCTAGTTTGGCGGCGTGCCGTTTCAGTTCGTCGTTCTTCTTCCTGAGAGCGAGATTCTCATCCTTCATCGCGGAGAGCCTCTCGATCGCCTCGCCGATCTTGGCCTCAAGGATGTCCAGATTGGAATGGTCGGGCAATTTACTCACCTCGGTGTGTCGACTGAGATCCGCTCGTGAGAAACAATGTTGTCACGAACGCAAGGACACCTGCAAGGAATCTTTTAGGCTCTTCAGAATGCGTTGCAGCTGCTTGTCCACCTGCTTGTCGCTGAGGGTGGCGTCCATGGAGCGGAAGACCAGGCGCACCGCATAACTGCCTGTGTTTTCGGGAATACCTTCTCCGCGATAGACGTCGAAGAGACGGTGGCTCTCCAGCCACTTCCCCCCCGCTCTCGTCAGCGCGTCGGCGACCTGCTGCCAGCGAACGCCGTCGGGGATGATCAGGGCGAGGTCCCGCCGGAGGGCGGGATAGGCCGGGATGGGCTGATAGCGGCTTTCCGGGATCCCCTCCAGCGGGACGTGGAAGAGCTCGAGGCAGAAAACATCGCGCTTCTGCTTCAGGTCGCGGAGGAGGGAGGGACGCAGAAGGCCCCCCTGCCCCACGCAGACATCCCCCATCCGGAGGGTGAAGGACATGCCTGGCGAGAGATAGCTGTCCGTGTTCTCGAAGACCGTCTCCACGTCGAGCCCCGCCTCCGCGACGAGAGCCTCCGTCAGACCGCTAAGGTCGGCCAGGGACGCCGGTGCCCCCGCGAGGCTCCAGTGCTCGGGGCTGACACCCCCCGAGAGGAGGACTGCAAACTGCGTGGGCTCCTCCGGCAGTTTCTCGCCTTCCCGGTGGAGATAGACCCGGCCGAGCTGATAGATGCGTAGTTCGTCCTGTCCGCGGTGGAAGTTGGTCTTCAGCACGTCGAGCATGCCGGGCAAGAGCGAGCTGCGCATCTTCGAGTTGAAGCTCACCAGCGGATTGCGCACGGTGACGAGTCTGCGACGCGGGTCATCCTGCGGCAGCTTCATCAGGTCGAGAGTTCGTTCGTCCATGAAACTGCTCGTCAGGACTTCCTGATAGCCCAGGCCGACCATGAGGCCGTGCAGGCGGGAGCTGCTGCGCTCTTCGTCGCTGAGAGCGGAGTAGAGCGTGTTGCGCACGAGGTTCTCTGCGGGAACGCGGTTGTAGCCGTAGAGACGCGCAACCTCTTCGATGAGGTCGATCTCCTGTGCGAGGTCCCGGCGGAAGGTGGGGACCGCAACGCGCAGGTCCTCCCCTTCTGGCACGGCGGGGAGCTCGAGTCGCGCTAGGAGGGTCGCCACAGCGTCAGCATCCAGCGTCGTGCCGAGCAGGCCGTTCAGCTTGGCGAGGCGGAGCAGGATGCCGTGCTCCGCGGGCGGGCGAGGGAAGACGTCGTTCGGGGTGCTGGCGGCCGTCGCGCCGGCGAGCTCTACTAGGAGACGCGTTGCGCGCGCACTTGCGAAGGCGGCCATGTCAAAGTCGGCCACGCGTTCGAAACGATAGGAGGAATCCGTCGAAAGTTCATGGCGCTGCCGCGTCCGGCGTATGCTGGCGGAATCGAAGTACGCGCTCTCCAGGACGAGGACCTTCGTGCCCTCTTCCACCTTGGAGTTCTCGCAGCCCATCACCCCGGCGATGGCGACGCTTCGCTCGGCGTCCGCGATGACCAGGTCGTCGGGATCCAGGGTGATCGTTTCTTCCTCGAGGGTCGTCGTGCGCTCCCCCGCCGCGGCTCGCCGGACGATGATCTCGGCACCCTGCAGCTTGGCAGCGTCGAAGGCGTGGAGGGGATGTCCCGTCTCCAGGAGGACGAAATTGGTGATGTCCACGACGTTGTTGATGGGACGCAAACCGGCGGATTCCAGGCGGCGGCAGAGCCAGGCAGGGCTGGCCGCCACCCCCACCTCGTCCAGTCGCCGAGCGATGTAGCGGGGGCAGCCCTCCGGGTCGCGGATCTCCACGGGCACCGGCGCCAAGGGCTGCAGCGAGGCCGCGGGAATCTCCGTATCGGGCAGTCGCAGCTTTTTCCCGTAGATCGCCGCGACCTCGCGGGCGACACCGAGATATCCGAGCTGATCGGGGCGGTTCGGCGTCACCTCGATGTCGAGGATCCAGTCCTCCTCCCCGTGATGTTTCGCGAAAGAGGCACCTGGCTCTTCGCCGAGGGAGAGCTCGATGATCCCGCTCGCGTCCTCGCCGAGGCCCAGCTCGATCTCCGAGCAGATCATCCCCTCGGAGCGGGCGCCGCGGATCTTGCCCTTCTTGATCAGGGTGCCGTCGGGCAGCGTGGCGCCGGCGGGGATGACCACCACCTCGAGCCCCGCACGCACGTTCGGCGCACCGCAAACGATGTCGCGCGGCTTGTCCTCGCCGATGTCGACAGTGCACACGGAGAGACGGTCGGCGTTGGGATGCTTCTCGCAGGTGAGCACCCTCCCGACGAGGAGCGGCGCGAAGGTGTTCGGCCGGTGGTCGAGGCCCTCCACATTGAGACCCGCCATGGTCAGGTCCTCGGCGAGCTGCTCCGGGGACACGTCGACGTCGACGTAGTCGCGCAGCCAGTTCAGGCTGATCAGCATGGCCCACTCCTAGAACTGGGAAAGGAAGCGGATATCGTTTTCGAAGAAGAGGCGGATATCCTCGATGCTGTGACGCAGCATGGCGATTCGCTCGATGCCGAATCCGAAGGCGAAGCCCGTGACCTTATCGGGGTCGTAGCCCGCTGCCTGGAAGACGTTCGGGTGCACCATGCCCGCGCCGAAGATCTCGATCCAGCCCGTGCCCCCGCAGATACGACAGCCGTCCCCGCCACAGGCGAAGCAGGCCATGTCGCCCTCCGCGCTGGGTTCTGTGAAGGGGAAGAAGTGGGGTCGGAAGCGCAACTCCGCCTGGGAGCCGAAGTACTCCTTCACGAACTGTCTAAGGGTCGTCGTCAGATCCCCCAAGGTCACCGACTCGTCCACGTAGAGTCCCTCGAGCTGGTAGAACTCCGCAGCGTGAGAGGCGTCGATGGCCTCGTTGCGGTAGACCCGCCCGGGAACGACGATCCTCACCGGCGGCGGGTGCTTCTCCATGTAGCGAATCTGCACGGGGCTGGTGTGCGTGCGGAGGAGGACGTCATCCTCGACGTAGAAGGTGTCCTGCAGATCTCTCGAGGGGTGGTCCGCGGGAAAGTTGAGCGCCTGGAAGTTGTAGAAGTCCAGCTCGACCTCGGGCCCCACCGCCACGGAGAAGCCCATGCCGCGGAAGATCGCGATGATCTCCTCGAGCGCACTCGAGAGGATATGTCTCCTCCCCCGCCAGGGCGCGCGGCCGGGTAGGCTCGGGTCGAAACCGACGGGGACGGCTTCCTCGAGACGGGCGCTCAGTTCCGCCTTCTTGGTGGCCAGAGCTTCCTCCACCTGACGCTGGAAGGCGTGGATCGCCTTGCCGAGAGCCGGCTTGTCATCGGAGGGCGCGCCCCCGAGCTTCTGGAACAGGCCCGCCAGCAGGCCCTTCCGGCCCAGGTACTTGACCCGAAAAGTCTCTAGGGTCTTCTCATCGTGGGCGGCGGCGATCTCGGTTGGCAGCTGCTGCGCCAGGCGTTCGATTTCCCCCTGCACTAGGACCCCTCCTAGCTGGCTTCGGCCAGTTCGCTCTGCACTCTGTTCGCCAGTGCGCCGAAGGCGTCAGGATCGTTGACGGCGAGCTCCGCGAGCTGCTTGCGGTCGATCTGGACATCCAGGCGTTTGAGGCCGCTCATGAACTTGCTGTAGCTGAGGCCGTTCTGGTGAGCCGCCGCGTTGATGCGGATGATCCAGAGACGGCGGAACTGCCGCTTGCGAGTGCGGCGGTCGCGGTAGGCGTACTGACCAGCGCGGTGGACGGCCTCTGTTCCCTGGCGAATGCTGCTCTTTCTCTTCCCCCGGAAGCCCTTGGCTCGGGTCAGAATCTTCTTTCGACGCGCGCGCGATGCGACGTTGTTCGTTGCGCGGGACATGACGTTTCCTCCTCTGACGGAACGGGGGCTCTACTCGGAGAGGATCATCCTCTTGATGCGAGCGCTGTCTGCCTTGCTCGCCAGGGTCTGGTCGCGGAGGTTGCGCTTCCGCTTCGGTGATTTCTTTGTGAGAATGTGATTCGCGAAGGCCTTCTTCCGGCGAATCTTTCCCTTGCCTGTCGTTCGGAACCGCTTCATCGCGGCTCGATTGCTCTTCATCTTGGGCATTTCATTCCTCCCGCCGGACTCGTCCACCGGCTGGATCTCTGCGTTGCATTCTGTGCTCCGCCGCTCAATTGGCGGCAGTGGGATTCTCCTGCTCCCCGCTCTCGGGGCTGTCTGTCGTCTCGAGCTGCTTTCTCTCCTTGTCGGGGAGAGGAGAAAGGATCATCACGACGGTGCGCCCCTCAACCTTGGGCTTCTGCTCGACCTTCGCGTGATCCTCCAGATCCTCGAGCATCCGGTTGAAGGTCTGCATGGCGAAGTCCATGTGACTCATCTCCCGGCCGCGGAATCGCATCGTCACCTTCACCTTGTCCTTGTGATCCAGGAAGCGGATGATGTTCCGTACCTTGAACCGATAATCGTGATCGTCGGTCTTCGGGCGGAACTGCACTTCCTTCACGACGACCTGATGCTGCTTCTTCCTGGCCTCCTTCGCCTTCTTGCTCTGCTCGTACTTGTACTTGCCGAAGTCCATGATGCGGCAGACCGGAGGGCGCGAGCCCGGGGAGACTTCCACCAGGTCCAGGCCGCGCTCTTCGGCCATCTGCATCGCAATCGATGTGGCGATGATGCCGACCTGATTCCCTTCTTCGTCGATGAGCCGGATCTCGGGGATCCGGATGCGCTGATTGACGCGTGGCTCGTCGGAATCTCTTCTGATGGACATACCTCCTAGCATGAAAAAAGAGTGGATGCAGAGACACCCACTCCACCACGGAGCTACGATCGACACTGACGAACGCACAGTGGTGGTTGTCAGGTGAGAGATGTCTCTGCTTTCCCTATTCAGTTGTGATTGTGTAGATTAGCTCTTAGAGGCGATTTCGTCAAGGGCCCTTTTGACGAAATCCTCGATGGAGCTGCCCCCTTCGTCCCCCTTCTTTCGGCTCCGAACCGACACGGTCCCTTCCTCCATCTCCCGAGAGCCGACCACCAGCATGTATGGGATCTTCTGCAGCTCTGCGGCGCGGATCTTGTAGCCGACCTTCTCGTCCCGGGTGTCCAGCTCCGCCCGGATCCCGGCCGCCTGCAGGCTGTCGGCGACCTTCGCCCCGTACTCCCGGTAGGGCGCGCTGACGGGCAGGACAGCGGCCTGAATGGGCGCCAGCCAGAGGGGGAACTCCCCGGCGTAGTTCTCGGTCAGGATCGCGATGAAGCGCTCCATGGAGCCGAAAAGCGCCCGGTGGATGATGTAGGGGTGCTTGTGCTGGCCGTCCTCGTCCACATACTGGACGTTGAAGCGGCGTCCCAGGTTGAAGTCGAACTGGATGGTCGTGGTCTGCCACTGGCGGCCGATGGCGTCCCGGAGCTTGACATCGATCTTGGGGCCGTAGAAGACGGCCTCGCCCTCCATGCGCTTCACCTCGAGGTCCACGCGACCCGCGGCCTCCACGAGGGCGTGCTCCGCCTCCTCCCATTCGCGATCGCTGCCGATGTACTTCTCCCTGTTCTCCGGGTCGCGCACGCTCAGTTCCGCCTTGAACTCCTCGAAGCCAAAAGTGCCCTGAAGCTCCTCGGAGAACTCGATGAGCTTGGTCACCTCGTCCACAAGCTGGCCGGGCGTGCAGAAGATGTGGGCGTCGTCCTGGGTGAAGCCTCGCGCCCGGAGCAGGCCGTGTAGCGTGCCGCTGCGCTCGTAGCGGTAGACGGTGCCAAGCTCGGCCAGTTTGAGGGGCAGGTCGCGGTAGCTCTTCAGGTCGTTCTGGAAGATCAGGATGTGCCCCGGGCAGTTCATGGGCTTGACCACGTAGGGCTGCTCGTCCTGCTCGAAGACGAACATGTCGTCCGCGTAGTAGTCGAAGTGGCCGCTAGTGTGCCAGAGCTCGCCCCGGAAGACGTGTGGCGTGACGACGAGTTGATAGCCACGCTTCTTGTGCTCGGTTTTCCAGTGCTTCTCGATTTCTTCCCGGAGGATCGCGCCCTTGGGATACCAGAAGATCAGCCCCGCCCCGGCCTCTTCCTTGGCGCCGAAGAGACCCAGCTGCTGCCCCAGCTTGCGGTGATCACGCTTCTCGGCCTCCTCGAGCATGACCAGGTGCGCCTGGAGATCCTTGGCCTTGAACCAGCTCGTGCCGTAGATACGCTGGAGCTGTTCGCGCTCTTCGTCGCCCTTCCAGTACGCGCCGGCCACGCTCATGAGCTTGAAGGCCTTGATCTGGCCGGTGCTCGCCACGTGCGGGCCGCCGCAGAGATCGATGAAGGAGCCCAGCTCGTAGAGGGAGATGTCCGCGTCCTCCGGCAGCCCCCCGATGTGCTCCACCTTGAACTCCTGCTCCTTCTCCGCGAAGAAGCGGATGGCCTCCTCGCGGTCGAGGATGCGCTTGACGAAGGGCTCCTTCCTCTTCGCCAGTTCGCGCATCTTGTCTTCGATGCGCGACAGGTCCTCCGGTGTGAAGGGCTGGTCGACGAGGATGTCGTAGTAGAAGCCGTTTTCCACGTCGGGTCCGAAAGCGAAGCGCGCCTCCGGATAGAGCTCCTGGACCGCATAGGCCATCAGGTGAGCCGTGCTGTGCCGCAGGACCTGGAGGCTCTCCTCGTCCTTGTCGGTGAGGACCTCGAAGCTCCCGTCGCCGCGAATCTCCGTGTGCAGATCGACGATCTCGCCGTCGAGCTTGGCGGCGATGGCCCGGCGCAGGAGCCCCTCGCTGATGCTTCCGATCGCCTCGGCCACCTTGATCGGGGCCTCCAGCTCGAGCACGTCATCGTTGGGAAGGGTCAGTGCGATGGTCATGTCGGTCCTCCATACGAGAGAGGTTTCCGGACTTGCAGCGGGGCAAGCAGATTATGAAAAGGGGCCGGACAGCGTGTCCTGGCCCGGGTTCCGGGTGGGCGCTACTGGGATCGAACCAGTGACCTCATGCGTGTCGAGCATGCACTCTAACCAGCTGAGCTAAGCGCCCGAAGGTGCGAAGATATAAGCCTCATATCGGGATCTTGTCAAGAGCGCTAGCCCACGGGCAGCCCCTCCCCCACGACTTTCAGCTTGGGGGAGGACTTCTGAAATTCCAGTTTGCTGCCGCGTCTCTTGCTGCTGACCGAGATGTGGTCCCCGTAGCGCACCTGACCCGTGGAGATGAGATTCGCCAGGGGATAGACCAGGTAGCGCTCGATCGCGCGCTTGATGTGCCGGGCGCCATACTTGCGATCGACGCCCTCGTCGAGCAGGAATTCCTTGGCCCGGTCGCTGAGCTCGAAGGAGAACTTCACGTCGCCCGCCGACTGCATGATGCGCCTCTGCAGCATCCCCAGTTCGATATCGAGGATGCACCTGATGTGATCCTCCGTGAGATTCCGGAAGACGACAATGCTGTCGATGCGGTTCATGAACTCCGGCGAGAACTTCCGGCGCGCGGACTCCAGGACCGTCGAGTAGATCTGGTGATCGATCTTCGGGTCCGCCGAGTTCGCCCCCGGTCCGTTGAAGCCGATTCCCCCCGTCAGGAGCTTCTCGATGCGCGTGGCACCGATGTTCCCCGTCATGAAGATGACGGTCTTGGTCATGTCTACTTCCGAGTTGTCCCCGAGGGTCAGGCGGCCCTTGTCGAGGATCCCCAGGAGGAGACTCCAGAGAGTGTCGCTGGCCTTCTCGATCTCATCGAAGAGAACGAGCGTGAAGTCCAGCTCCGGCGTGCGGTAGCGTTCGAGGTTCGCCTGGGAGAAGTAGGGCGTGGTCTCGCGGTGGCCGAGATAGCCCGGAGGCGAGCCGATCAGGCGGCTGATCTCGTGGCTGTGCGCATACTCGGCACAGTCCACCTTGAGCACGGCGTTGGGCGTGCCGAAGAGGATCTCGCTTGCCGCCTCGATGATGCGTGTCTTTCCGCTCCCCGTCGGCCCGAGGAACAGGAAGTTCCCGATCGGGCGCCCGGGCGGGTAGAGGCCGGCAAGGAAGATCTGGTAAAGGCGGGCGATTCTCTCTACGGCCCGATCCTGCCCGACGATCCTCTCGCGGAGCTGCTGCTCGAAGCGCTCGGCGGCCATCGATTTCTTGCTTGGATCCAGTGTGCTCTTTGTGGCTGTACTCACCGCGTGTAGTCCTCCTGCTCCTGAACGATACCCCATTCACGCAAGGAGTCTGCCAAGGACCGCTTTTCCCCTCTCTCGCGCCTTAGCAGGAGCAGGACCATGCGAGCGGGAATTTATCTCATTCAGACTGTAGGATTTCCCAGCGATCGGAATCGAAGGAAGCGTGGACGCCGGCGGGAACGATATTCCGGGGACGGAGAAGCTTCAGCAAGTCGGAGCAGTCTGCCGTTCGGACCTGCAATGCGCGCCCGCATTTTCCGAGCATGCCCTCGCACGAGTAGTCGCAGGGCACTGAAACTGCGCTCTGCCGCATGCTTTCCGATACGGTCGTGAGGCGTCCCGTGAGTCAGTTGCCACTTTGCTGTCGCTGGCGGACGGGCAGCGGCGCGGAGACTCGGGGTAAAACAAGAAGGCGTCGGCTTGGCGGCCGACGCCTTCTGGGAGTCTCGTCAGGATGGGCTTAATCTACGACTTCGAAATCTGCGTCCACGGCCTTGCCGTCGCCCTTCTTGTCCTTGGGCTTCTCCTCCGCCCCTTCCTCGGCCTGGCCGCCGGGCATCCCCTCTTCTCCCTGCTGAGAAGCGGCGGCCTCCTGGTAGAGCTTCTGCGAGAAGGCGTGTAGGGCCTTGTTGAGCTTCTCCACGCCCTGGTCGATGGCCTCCTTGTCGTCGCCTTCGAGCTTCTTCTTCAGTTCCTCCATGGCGGCTTCGATCTCGGTGCCGGTGGATTCATCGAGCTTGTCTCTGTGCTCCTCGAGCTGCTTGCCGGCCTGGTAGACGAGGGCCTCCGCGTTGTTGCGTGCGTCGATGAGCTCGCGCTTCTTCTTGTCCTCGCCGGCGAATCGCTCGGCGTCCTTCACCATGTCGTCGACCTCGCTGTCCTCCAGGCCGCTGGATGCCTGGATCTTGATCGACTGCTCCTTGCCAGTGGCCTTGTCTTTGGCGTTGACCGACAGGATGCCATTCGCGTCGATGTCGAAGGTCACCTCGATCTGTGGCATGCCCCTGGGCGCGGACGGGATTCCCGTCAGCTGGAAGCGGCCGATCGACTTGTTGTCCGCAGACATCTGCCGCTCGCCCTGGAGCACGTGGATGTCCACCGTGTCCTGGTTGTCCGCCGCCGTCGAGAAGATCTGCGACTTGCGCGTCGGGATGGTCGTGTTGCGCTCGATCAGCCTCGTCATCACGCCGCCGAGAGTCTCGATTCCGAGGCTCAGGGGTGTGACATCCAGCAGCACGACGTCCTGCACGTCGCCGGCCAGGATACCGCCCTGGATCGCGGCGCCCATAGCGACCACCTCGTCTGGATTCACCCCGTGGTTGGGTTCACGTCCGAAGATGTCCTTCACGATGTGCTGCACGCGAGGCATGCGCGTGGAGCCGCCCACGAGGATCACCTCGTCGATGTCCGACGCGGTGAGTCCGGCGTCGCTGATCGCCTTCCGGCAGGGCCCGACCGTGCGCTGGACGAGCGCTTCGGTCAGCTCCTCGAACTTGGCCCGGCTCAGGTTGAGGTTCAAGTGCTTGGGACCGGTCTGATCGGCCGTGATGAAGGGCAGGTTGATGTCCGTCTGGGTGCGGGTGGAAAGCTCCTTCTTGGCCTGCTCCGACGCCTCCTTGAGCCGCTGGACGGCCATGGGATCGTTCATGAGGTCGATCCCCTCCTTGGCCTTGAACTCGCTCGCCAGCCACTCGATGAGCTCCTGGTCGAAGTCGTCACCGCCGAGATGCGTGTCGCCGCTGGTCGACTTGACCTCGAAGACGCCATCTCCGAGCTCGAGGATGGAGATGTCGAAGGTGCCGCCGCCGAGGTCGAAGACCGCGAGGGTGAGGTCCTTCTTCTTGTCTTCGCCATAGGCTAGGCTCGCGGCCGTGGGCTCGTTGATGATGCGCTTCACGTCCAGGCCGGCGATCTTACCGGCGTCCTTCGTGGCCTGGCGCTGGCTGTCGTTGAAATAGGCCGGCACCGTGATGACCGCCTCTGTCACCGGCTCTCCGAGATAGTCCTCCGCGGTCTCCTTCAGCTTGCGCAGGACCATCGCGCTGATCTCGGGCGGGCTCTGTTCGCTGCCCCCTATCTGGACTCGCACGTCACCGTTCGGGGCCTTCTTGACCTCGAAGGGGACCTCCTTGATCTCCTGTCCCACCTCGCCGTATTTGCGGCCCATGAAGCGCTTGATGGAGTAGACGGTGTTCGTCGGGTTGGTCACGGCCTGGCGCTTGGCCAGCTGGCCGACGAGCCGGTCGTCGTCCTCCGTGATGGCGACCACGCTGGGCGTGGTCCTGTGACCCTCCGAGTTGGGGATGACCTTGGGGCTCCCGCCCTCGATCACTGCCAAGCAGGAATTGGTGGTTCCCAGGTCGATGCCGATGATCTTGCCCATTTTCCTTCTCCTTGCACGGGTCGAGACTCCGGAGTCCTATAGAAAGGGCCGTGCCAAAGCCTCTCTAATAGGCATACTCTATCTACCATGAATACAGGCAGTTATAAGTCCTTTCGGAAGCTCGTGAGAAGCCCGCTGAGAGCATGCTGTCAGTGTGGCAGTATCGGGCCATGATGGCAGCGCGATCCTGGCGGATGCCGGAATTCCTGACAGGGAAAGCGCTTGCCAGCCCGGGGTGTCATCGCTACCCTCCCCGCCGCTGAACCCACGGGAGCCGGTGCCGGATGCAGGTAGCGCGCAGGGTTGGCGGCGCTGCGGTTTCGGGCCTCGATCTTGCCCTAAGACAGGTCTCTGAATTCTTGGCCCAGGGCCATACGAGGGCGCGATGCACGTGTTGATGATTCTGGACAAGGAATTCCCGCCCGACGTCCGTGTCGAGCGCGAGGCGACTGCCCTGCTGGAAGCGGGCCATACGGTGAGCATCGTCTGCCGGAACCGGGATGGCCGCGAGCGACACGCCGAGCACGCTGGGCTGGAGATCCTGCGCCTGCCACCTTTCCAGCGCCTGCCGGGCAGGATTCGTAGCCTGCTCCAGAAGGCTTACTTCTTCAATCCTGTCTATGCCTTCGCGATCCGCCGGGCGCTGGCGAGTCGACGCTGCGACGCCATCCACGTCCATGACCTGCCTCTGGTAGCCCTTGGCCTGCGCCATGCCCGCCGGCACGACGTTCCCTTGATCTTCGACTTGCACGAAGATTTCCCAGCCATGATCAGAACGGAGAACAGGGGAGGCATCCAGCACCTGCTCTTCACGCGCTGGGACCTGCTGGGCAAGCTTGAACGATACTGCCTTGGACGGGCGGACCGCATGTTGGTGGTCACGGAGGAGAGTCGCCAGCGCCTGATCTCCGAGGGAGTGGATCCCGCGCGGGTGACCGTGGTGGGGAACAGCGTGGACCTGGAGAGCTTTCAGCGCAGCTACCCCGCGGATCGGCAACGTCCCCCGGGTCCACAGCGCATGCTCTACACCGGGATACTGGGTGTGAATCGCGGCCTGACGCAGGTCCTCGAGGCCATGGCAATGCTGGCGAAAGAAGGCGTCGAGGTGGAGTTCCACCTCGTGGGCGACGGCGAAGCGCGCGCCGACATCGAGGCGCAGGTCGCAGAGCTGCGCCTGCAAGAAAAGGTCGTTCTCCACGGCTGGAAGCCGCAGGCCGAGCTACCCGAGTTCATCGCCGACTGCGACTTCTGCGTGATCCCCCACCAGCCCAATCAGCACGTGCAGACGACCCTGCCCAACAAGATCTTCGAGTTCATGGCCGCGGAAAAGGCCCTCATCGTTTCAGACGCCCGCCCCCTGGCCAATCTCGCCCGGGCGTGGGACTGCGGGCTCGTGTTCGCCTACGATGCTCCCGAGACCTTGGCCCAGCACATCGCCACCTTGGTGAAGGATCCCGATGCGCGCCGCCGGCTGGGCAGGAACGGTCTACGTGCGGTCGAAGAAGAGCACCAGTGGGCGCTGGAGAAGCAGGGCTTGCTCTCGGTCTACTCGTTGCTCGCCTCGAGCTGAAGCGCCGAGCTCTCTGCACCTCGCGCTATTCCCGATCAGACGCTGATCCCGAGTATGATTCCCGGTCCCGGCTCCGGACGTCTAGTCTCGTTTTGAATTCTGCGGCCAGGGAACGCGCATTCGACTGCATGTCGTATTCCGCCTCGATGCGGGCCCGGGCGCGACTCGCCATTTGTCTGGCCATCCCGGGCTCTCGCAGAAGCCGGGCGGCCTTCTCCGCGAACTCTTCCGGCCGCTCCGGATCGGCGAGATAGCCGCAGTCCCCGTCCTCGATGAGCTCCGCCAGGCCGGTGATGTGGGGACCAAGCACGGGTGTGCCAACAGCCATGGCCTCCATCAGGGAGACGGGCACGCCCTCCACCCTGCTGGCCAGGACGACAAGATCGGCCCCCTGCAGGCTGTCCAGGATTTCTCCGTGATCGACATGCCCGCGAAACCGCACCCGGTCGGCGACCCCGCTCTGCGAGGCAAGACCCACGAGCTTATCCCTACGGCCCGAAACGTCCCCACCCAGGCAGTCGAGCCTGAAGTCTAACTCGCGCTCGGCAAGAAGACGACAGGCCTCGATGACCGTCTCGTGGTTCTTGTAACTGTGCAGGGAAGCGATACAAATCAAGCGGAAGGGTGCGTCAGAGCGATCGGCAGGCTTTCGAAAGGGGAACTGCTCCAGACGGATCCCGCTGCGATTGACGACGATGTGCTCGCCGGGAAGCTCGGGACAGAGCGTTGCGATCGTGGATCGGTTGTACTCGGACACCGCGACGACGAAATCGGCCCCGCGTATCTTGCTCGCCAGGCTGATGCGCTTCGGCGGGAAGACGGTGCTGCTCCCGTGTGCCGTGAAGCTATAGCTGTTTCCGTTCAGTCGCGAAACGACCAGGGCCGTGAGCGCAGACTTGGCGGCGAAGTGTGCGTGGAGGTGTTCACGTCGATCGCGAACGAGCCAGGCGAAGTATACGGCCACCGCGAGGTGAGCCAGCGCACGCAAGCCTGTTCCCGGGCCGTGGTTGTCGAGAGGCAACTGAAAGAGCAGGGCGAGCAGGGCGCGCGGTCGCCGCCGCAGGTAGTGAATCCAGGCTCGCAGCACGGCACCCGCAGGTGCCGGCCTGACGTTCGTCGTGCGGGGTAGGAACCTGCTCGCCTCCTCGGGGCAGTTCTGCGCAGGCCGCAGCGAGTAGATGTCGATGACCAGGCCCTCGCGCTCGAGGACGTCGATTTCGTTGTAGATGAAGTTGAGCGTGTAGGATGGGAAACGGTCCAGGATGTAGATCAGTCGGAGGATCACTCCCTCCCTAATTCCTTCTCCAGGATCGTGCGCAGCTCCATGTCCCCGTCGCGTGCCCGGTTCGGATCGAGGTAGTCGCTGATAGCCTTCTCGAGCGCCTGGATGCGCGAGCCCTGATCCGTCACCACACCTTCAAGAATGTCGAACGCCGTCTTGAGCGAATGGAACTCGCGAGTCTTGCGCCCGAGTTCATCCTGACTCTTCTCCAGGGCACTCACCACGATCTCGATCTCCTCGCGGTGAGCGGCAAGCCCAAGCCTGCTCGCCTCCAGGAGACGAGAGGCGGCGATCTTCAGCTTCGGATCCATCCCCATACCTGTGTGCCGGAGGCCGGACTCGAACCGGCATGGCTGGTGGCCGGGGGATTTTAAGTCCCCTGCGTATACCAATTCCGCCACTCCGGCTAGTCGTGGAAAGACAAGGAGGCGGCACCCGGATTCGAACCGGGGATAACGGTTTTGCAGACCGTCGCCTTAGCCCCTTGGCTATGCCGCCTCGAACTGGTGAGCATCGCCTCAGAAGCCCCCGGGGCTTCCCGGGGGCTCGTCCAGGCGATCCCGATCATTTCGCTCTCGTCAGCGAGGAGCGGGAAACGAGATTTGAACTCGCGACCCCAACCTTGGCAAGGTTGTGCTCTACCACTGAGCTATTCCCGCATCGGACCTTCTATGAATAGGACAAAGGTCCGAAGCTGTCAAGTCCCTATTTGAAAGGGGTTTCCTGCAGTTCGCTCATGATATCACGAGCCTCCGCAGCGCTTCCCCTGCGGCGCAAGATGGCGGCCCGATAGAGCTGCTCGTAAGATCGTGCCGCGCTCTCCCAGGAGAAATCCATTGCCATGATGCGCTTTAGGAGAGGGCGAAAGCTCTCCGGATCCCGGTAAAGATCGAGTGCGCGCCGGATCGCGTCGGAAAGAGCGCTCGGCTCGTAGTCCATGAAGCCTATCCCGTTGCCCGCCTCGCCCGCGAGTGTGACGTCGGTCACCGTATCGGCCAGCCCGCCCGTGAAGCGGACTACGGGGACCGTGCCGTAGCGCAAGCTGTAGAGCTGGTTGAGGCCACAGGGCTCGTAGCGGCTCGGCATCAGGAAGAAGTCTGCTCCGGCCTCGATCCGGTGGGCCAGAGCGTCGTCGAATCCCAGGCGCAGGGCCAGGCGATCCGGGTGGCGCTTCGCGCAGTTCCGGAAGAAAGCCTCGATCGCCTTTTCTCCCGTGCCGAGGATGACGATTTGCAGCGGCAGCCGCATCAGGCTCTCCATGATGGGCGCGAAGAGGTCGAAGCCCTTCTGACTCACCAGCCGCGACACTACGCCGAAGACCGGCCGCTCGGGATGATAAGCGAGGCCGAACTCTCGCAGGAGAGCCCTCTTGTTCGCCTCCTTGCCCGGGAATGGGTCGTCGGCGGAGTAGTTCGTATCTATGAGGGGATCGGACTCCGGCGACCAGATCTCCGTATCGATACCGTTGAGCACCCCCACGAGATCCTCGCCGCGCCCCGCGAGGACGCCCTCTAGGCCGCAGCCGAACTCCGGATCGCCGCAGATCTCCCGCGCATAGGTCGGGCTCACCGTGGAGACCAGGTCGGTCAGCTCGATCCCCGCCTTCATGAAGCTCAGCCGGCCCCAGAACTCGAAGGGGCTCCCCGGCTGCAATTCCCTTTCCGACAAGCCTGTGAGGGGCAGCAGTGACTCGGGATAGATGCCCTGGTAGGCCAGGTTGTGGATGCTGTAGACGCTGGCCGTGCTACTCAGGGCGTCATGATGTCGGTAGCGCTGCTCGAGCAGGGCGGGCTGGAGCCCCGTGTGGAAGTCGTTGGCGTGGAGGACGTCCACCGGCTTCCCGAGGAGTGCGAGGGACTCCAGGACGGCCAGGCTGAAAAAGAGGAAGCGCTCTCCGTCGTCCGGGTAGCCCTTGCCTGTCTCTGGATCGGTGTAGAGGCCCGGCCGATCGAAGTAGGCGGGGGCGTCGACAAAGAAGAAGCTCGGGCCGGCGCCCTTCCGGAGGCGGCGCAGTGTGAACCCGGACGCGCTCGCCCGCTCGAAGGTCTCCAGCCTCCCGGACAGGACCTCCTCAAGAGGAAAGCGCTCCCTGTCCACGAGACGGTAAAGTGGCAGGAAGACGGACACCTCGTGCCCCATCGCCTGCAGCCTCAGAGGCAGCGCGCCCGCGATGTCTCCCAGCCCGCCGGCCTTCGCGAAGGGCACCGCCTCGGCCGCGGAGAAAGCCAATCGATAGCCTCTGCCCACCACCGTTCCCTCAGCTGGATGCGACTCTCTCGCTCAAAGACAAATCCCGCAGGTAGGCGGCTGCCTCCTCGGGCGGCGTCGGATTTATGTAGAACCCGCTCCCCCACTCGAAACCCGCCACCTTGGTCAGCTTCGGCATGAGCTCGATATGCCAGTGAAAGTGCCACTCGCGGCGCGTGTTGATGGGTGCGGTGTGGATCACGAAATTGTAGGCGGGCTCGTCCAGGGCAAGGTTCAGTTTGCGCAGCACCGTGCTCAGGACTACGGCCAGCTGCTTGCGCGCGGCACCGTCCATGCGGTGGAAGTGCGGGTCATGGCGCTTGGGGAGGATCCAGGTCTCGAAGGGGAGACGCGCGGCGAAGGGGGAAATCGCCACGAAGTCGTCGGTCGCCTCGATGATGCGCTGGCCGTCGTGCATTTCCTGGTCAATGATGTCGCAGTAGATGCAGCGCTCCTTGATCTCGAAGTGCCGCTGCGTGCCCTCCAGCTCCTCCATCACCCGCTTCGGGATGATGGGCGTCGCGATGAGCTGGGTGTGGGAATGCTCGAGGGTGGCGCCGGCGTCCTCGCCGTGGTTCTTGAAGACCAGGATGTAGCGGAAGCGCTGGTCCTGGGCGAGATCCCCGAGACGCAGCTGATAGGCCCTTAGCACCTCGGCGATCTCTGAAACGGCGAAATCGGCGAAGTTCTTGTCGTGCTCCGGCGAGTCGATGATGACCTCGTGGGCGCCGATGCCGTTGATCTTGTCGTAGAGGCCGATGCCCTGACGCTGGAGCGGACCCTCGATCACCAGGGCGGGGAACTTGTTGGGGACGACGCGTACGCTCCAGCCACGCTCGTTGGCCTCCCCCTTCTCCCGGAAGGCGAGGACCTCGGGCGGCGTCTTGCTCTCGTTCCCCGTGCAGAAGGGACAGAATCCCCCGTGCCGCTGCGGACGCTTGTGGGGGAAGTCCATGGGGCGCTTGCCCCGTTCCGTTGAGACGATCACCCAGCGCCCGATGACGGGGTCTTTCCTCAGTTCCGGCATGGATTCCTAGGGCAGAGCTCTGCCAGTATTACTTCTCGAAGATCCAGGCGCCCTCGTAGCCCCTCTCCACGAGCTCCCGACGCAGCTCGACCGCGCTTTCCCGCTGAGGAAATCCGCCCACCAGCACCTTGTAGTGGGGATCAAGGTAGAGAATCCGCACCCTCTCGTCCAGCTGGTCGTCGGCCTTCAGCGCGTACTCCTCCGCGCTGTCCCGGCTGCCACTCGCGAAGATCTGGACCCAGAACAGCGGTCCCTCTTCCGGATCGAGGCTCCTCGGGGCCACCGGTACGGCCTCGATGGGCGGCGCCGTGTCCTCGACGGCTGGACTGTACTCCGACTCCGTTCTGGCGGACTCCTCCTGGAGCACCGGCAGGTCCGGCTCGGCGGGAACGGTCTCGCTCCCCTCCGGCTCCGCCTCGGCCAGGAAGTCGTAGGTCAGGGTGTCGGCTTCTTCCGTGTATTCGCTCTGTGGGTCCTCCATCCAGGGATCGCTGCTGATCGGTTCCTTGGGGCTGCAGCCCAGAAGGAGCGCGATTCCCACGAAGACCAGGGCCTTACGCATCGACATATGATCCTCCCTTGCCAACGAGCGGCGGCAGAATAGCAGCCACCTTTCGGACTGGCAATCTTTTTAACGAGCTCCCGCGAGGAGGGAGCGATAGATCTCAAGTGTATGAAAATTAACGGTTTCGGGGTGATGATGTTCCCGGGCGACGCGGAAGGCCCTCTTGCCACGGAGCTCTCTCCGCTCTCGTGACTCGCTCCAGTCGCCCAGGGCCCCACGCAGGGAGTCCCTGTCTCCGGGTTCGAAGAGCCAGCCGGTCTCCCCCTCCGTGAGCAGCTCGGGGATCCCGCCGATGCGGCTGGCGATCACGGGACGCCCCAGGGCGAGGGACTCGAGCAGCGACAGGGGGGCGTTCTCGTACCATTCGCTGGGGAGTACCGTGCCGTCGCTGGCTGCGATCAGGGACGGGATCTCCGCGCGATCCTTTCGCCCCAGGAAACGGACGCGGCTCTCGAGACCAAGTTCCGCTGCCCGCCTGCGCAGCTCACCTTCGATGGGGCCGTCGCCCACGAGCAGGAGGCGAAGGGGAAGCTCGGAAGATGCGATGGCAGCGAGCAGCGTGTGCAGGCCCTTCTCAGCGCTCATACGTCCCACCCAAAGCATTTCAGGCGCCTCGCGTGCCGGCGGTTGCTCGTAGGGGCGCTCGAGGGTGGCCGCGTCGAAGGGAAGCGCGTTGGGTAGGTGTCGGATCTGGTCGGGTCCGATCGCTCCGGCCGCGATCATCTTCTCGCGCAGGAAGCGGCTGGGTGACGTGTAGGCCGTCACCCCCCGTGGGTAGCTGCGGAGGAGACGGTGCAGGAGCGCTTCGGCCAGGAGGACCGCGCTCTCGGGCAGGCTTCCGTCCTTGCAGCGGTGCAGCAGCACGGGGAGGGGGCCGCCTCGCAGGCAGTCCTCGCAAGGTTTGCCGTCTCGCAGGAAGGTGTAGACCGGGCAGGCGAGCTTGTAGTCGTGGAGCGTGAGCAGGACCGGGATGCCCCGCTCACGCGCGGGGGCGAGGATCGACGGTGTCAGCTGATGATAGATGTTGTGCATGTGGATGATCTCGGGTTGCCGACGATCGAGCAGACGCCCCATGCCCCTCCGCGCCTCGCTGCTGTATATCGTGCGTACCGCCTCCAGGGCCTTCCTTCCCAGACCGCGCCGGGCGTGGTAGTCGATCGCGCGCGGGAAGCAGTCCGCGTCCGGGCTCTCAGGGTTCCTGCCGTCCTCCATCCCGAAGAGCTGCACCTCGTGGCCCGCGGCGCGCAGCCAGTCCGCTAGCCCCAGGCAGACGATCTCCGCGCCGCCCTTCGGGTAGAGGAACTTGTTGACCAGGAGGATCCTCATGCGTCCAGCCCCAGGAACTCGAGGAGCCGCAGATAGCTACGGGAAAAGCGCGTCAGGGAGTATGCCTCCGCGACATCCCGCGACCAGAGCGAAAGTTCCGCCGCTGTCGGCGGTTTTTCGAGCCAGTCCAGGATCCGGCGGCTCCAGAGCTCGGGATCGTCACCGTGAAGCAGCAGCCCCCTCTCCCCGTCCGCGAGCAGGTCGGGGATTGCGCCCTTCGCGCAGGCGGCCACGGGCACGCCGGCCTGGATCGCCTCGAGCACGCTCAGGGGCAGCGCCTCCTCCTCGCTCGTGAGCAGGAAGAGGTCGAGCTCCTCGAGCAGCGCGGGCACGTCCTCGCGCCGTCCCAGGAAGCGCACGCGACCTGCGATCCCCAGGCGGGCGGCCTCCCTCTCGAGCTCCTCCCGCAGCTCTCCATCGCCAATGAGCCACAGCTCCAGGTCCAGGCGCAGGGACATGTGCGCGGCCAGGCGCAGAAGCCGGTCCTGCCTCTTCTCAGGCCGGAGTGCGGCTACGGTGCCGAGGATCCACTTCCCCTCTTTCCGACGTCCCGCCTTCCCGCTCACGGGTCCCGCAGCTGACGTGACTGGATTTGGGATGCGGACCCAGAAGCCGTCGGTCAGGGACTCCCGGCCACGAAGAGCGGCCTCCTGCCAGTCCCCGAGCGTGACCAGGTTGGGGCTGAGCCCGAGCAGGAGGCGATTGTAGAGGCGAAAGGAGCGCAGTGCTCCCAGCGAGGAGCTATGCACCGGCGACAGGGCGGGGAGGAAGCCTGCCAGGGCGGCGGCCAAGCGCCCCCAGAAGAGGCAGTCGTGATGATCCTGGATGTAGAGGACGGAGGGCGTATCCTCCCGGATCGCGCGCAGAAGGCTGGAGAGGGCGCGGGGGCTCTTCGTGCCGGCGAGGCCGAGGGCGCGGACGGGGATGCCGGCAGCGGCCAGCTCCTCCCCCACGGGCCCAGCCTCCTTGAGCAGAAGCAGCGAGACCGGGATTCCGCGCTCGTGGATCTCGCCGAGGAGGTGGGCCAGCACTCTCTCCCCCCCACCGACCGCCAAGGTGGAGGCGAGCACCAGCATGCCGCCTTGTTTGGGCATCGGATCAGGCCGGGGGCTCGTAAGGGCGTTCGCGTAGGTTCGCAGGGCAGCCGAGCTCGTAGATGGAGCGCTCCACGCGGGCGGGATTGCCGTATACGACAACTCCGGGCGGGACGTCCTTCGTCACCACGGCGCCGCTGCCTACGAGCGCTCGCTCGCCGATGCGGATCATGGGCAGGATCGTCACGTTGACCCCGATCTGGGCTCCCGCCTCGATGATAGGCCCGCGCATGCACTCGGCGGACTGCGGGCAGCCGGGGTGGGGGTCGTTGGCGATGGTGACGCCGGGCGCGAGGAAGGCGCCGTCTCCGATCTCGGTGTACTGGGCGATGTAGCAGTTCGCGTGGATCTTCACGCCGTGGCCGATCTTGCAGCCGTAGTCGACGACGGTGTTGTTCCAGGCCTGGAAGCCGTCGCCGATCTCGTTTTGTTCACGAATGACGACGTTGTGCCCCGTTTCGAGGCGGCAGCCTATGCGGGAGCCCTGGTAGATCACGGTCCCGGAGCGGAGGTGGGCCCCTTCGCCGATGAGGAGCTCTGTGGGGACGTCCCTGCGGCCGGTCTCGTAGCCCAGCAAGACGCCGGGATCGATGTGCCGCGCCTGGCCCAGCCGCACGTGCTGCGGGAACTCCTTCTCCTCGCTCAAGCGGCGGCCCTCCTAGACTTGCGCCATGTCGTAGTCGATGGTGATCTCTTTCCCGTTCTCCTTGATCGACTGGCAGGCGGTCTCCAAGGCCTTCACGACCTGATGCCCGTGCTCGAAGCTCGAGAGGCTGCTCGTGCCGTTGCGGATGCAATCGAGGAAGTGCGCCGTCTCCGTCTTGAGCGGCTCGCCGTCGTCCAGCTTGGGGATGTGGATGTCTCCGAAGCGGTAAGCGAGCTGGAACTCGCCGAAGGTGTCGTAGTGCCGGTGGACATCCACTCCCTTGTCGTAGACGCGAATCTTCTCGACGTTGGAGGTGTCGTCGTAGACGAGCATCTTCTTGGAGCCCACCACCGTCGTCTTCCGGATCTTGTTGGGGTCGAGCCAGCTCACATGGACGTGGGCGAGGCGGTTTCCGGGATAGGTGTAGGTGAGGAAACCCACGTCCTCGATGCCCGGCTGAATGTAGCTGTGGCCCACCGCGTGTACCTTCTGCGGCACGGCCTCCAGCAGGAAGTTGAAGATCGAGATGTCGTGCGGGGCGAGATCCCAGACGACGTTGATGTCCTCCTGGAAGAGCCCGAGGTTCACCCGCGTGGTGCTGATGTAGAAAACCTCACCGAGCTCGCCGGCGTCCAGCAGCTCCTTGATCTTCAGCACGGCGGGCGAGTAGATGAAGGTGTGACCGACCATGCCAACGAGACCCTTCTCCCGGCTCAGCTTGATGAGCTCGAGGCTCTCCTCGGAGTTGTGGGTCATGGGCTTCTCGAGGAAAACGTGTTTCCCGGCCTCGAGAGTCTCCTTGGCAAGCTTGTGATGGGAGTTGACCTGCGTGGCGATGACGATGGCGTCCAGGCCGGGATCCTCGATGAGCTCCCGGTAGTCCTGCGTCGTCTTGACCGACGGATAGAGCCTTTCCATGTGCTGGAGACGCTCGCGCGAGAGATCGCTGATTCGCGTGACCTGGGCACCCTGCTGGTTATTGAAGTTCCGAACGAGATTCGGACCCCAGTATCCTGTTCCGATTACCCCGATCGTGATCATGCTCGACCTCCATGCGCGAGATGATGGCTCACCGTTCCTATCTAGGACTGTGTGGAATTGCTGTCAACAGAAAGCTTTGCTCCCTAGTAGCCGCCGACGCCGAACAACACCACCGGAACGGTTCGAAGCAGGATCTTCAGATCCAGCATGAACGACCAGTGCTCCATGTAGTGGATGTCCAGCATGACCATCTCGTCGAAGGGAACCTGGCTGCGGCCACTCACCTGCCAGAGGCCTGTGATCCCGGGCTTGGCCTGCAGGCGCTGCTTGTGCCAGTCCTGGTAGTACTCGACCTCGTACTCGATGGGCGGACGCGGACCGACGAGGCTCATGTCACCCTTCAGGACGTTGAAGAGCTGGGGTAGCTCGTCAAGGCTGCTCTTTCTCAGGAAGCGGCCAAGTGGGGTGATGCGCGGGTCGTGGGTCATCTTGAAAGCGGGATGCCCTCCACCGTGAGACGCCCAGCCGTTGATGAGACGTTCGGAATAAGCGCGGTGGATCGTATCGTCATTCCTGTGATACATCGTGCGGAACTTGTAGAACTGGAAGGGAATCCCGTTCTGTCCGACACGCCGCTGGGTGAAGATAACGGGCCCGCGGGAGCTCAGAATGACGGCGAGAGCAACAGCGATTAGAATCGGCGAGAGAATGGCAATCGCCAGGAGCGTCACTAGCACGTCGAAAACGCGCTTGGCAACGGCTCCACCGGAGTAGGCGCGGAACACAGCAGCCTGCGGTACGAGCGTCAGGCGGGGGCTTGACGCCATTCGGTATCCTTCAGCTGCTGAGTCGGCCACCATCGAAGTCTTCTTCAAGCTCGAACTCCTCGATGAACAGCTTAGATGCGCTTCAAGCCTGGCAGATCAGGTCGATAGCAAGATTTCGATAGGGCCTCCCAGCACCATGAAGAAGCCGAGGTGTCACAACAATATTCCCTTCTCGGCGTCGTAGACGCGATTATATCATACCGATTCATTCCAAAGCCAGGAGAAAGAGGGGTTTAAGATGACGGAGCCAGCGACGCCCCAGCCCCCGCCAGGAGCTCCCCTTCCCGAGGGACGAGGCCCTCCAAGAGCCGCTCCCAGCATCGGGCGAGCTCTGTAGGATCATGCTCGTCAATGAGATACGCTCGTGCTTTCCTCGCTCTCAGCTCCCTCTCCGACTTGGGGGCGGCGAGCAGGCGGGACAGGACCTCTGCCATCTCCTCCTTCGAGCTCACCGGAAAGCCCAGGCCTTCCCTTCTCAGGATGCCATCGGGATCGACGCTGGCGATCACATCGAGGCCATGCTGCCAGGCCTCCAGGAATGTGTTGGGGAAGCCCTCCGCTTCCGAGCTGTTGATCAGCACCCGGGCACGGCGGAAGAGGCCGGGGAGGGCTGCAGGCGGGCGGGACCCGAGGTAGCGGAGGTTCGGGCAGCTTTTGAAGCGCTCGACCAGCCCCTCGCAGTAGGTCTCGCTACCCGGAGCCGCGGCGCCGAAGACGAGAAACTCTCGCTCAGGGAAATGCCGAGCGAGGTACAGCAGCCACTCCGGACGCTTTACACGCCGGATATTCCCCCCCCAGAGGATCGATTCGCCTTGGGAGGGGTCGCCCCCCCCACCCGACTCCCCCGTCAGGAAGGAAGGGAGCACCTCCGCCCGCAATCCGTAGACGCGCCAAAGCTTTCGGGCCTGGTTACGGGTTTGTGCAACAAGGCGCTTCGCCTCGCGGATGCTCTCGTGGAAGAGCACCCTATCCTGGGGATGGGGCAGGATCTCCCGCCCCGATTCCAGGTCCCGATCGCTGGCCAGCATGAAGACGAATGGGATCCCGCGCAGACGCGCTGAGACGGCCGCCAAGGCGGTGAGTTCGGACGCGCCACGCTGCAGGAGGACCTCGCTCCCGCGCTCCGCGAGGAAGCGCAGCAAGCTGCTGCCCTTCGGGTGGACGAGCTTGAGCAGGGGCGCGCCGCCCAGAGGGAATCCCGGCCAGACACGACCATTCCTGCAAACCTCGGCCTCTCCGCCCCCTCCGGCGACGAGGACGTCCACCTCGTGTCCCCTCTGGATCATGTGGCGACCCAGCATCGCGAGCTGTCGCTCCGCGCCGCCTATGGCGGCGCTGTCGTCTTCCAGGAAAGCGGGAGCGGCCGTGGGTGCGAGGATCGCGATTCTCAAGACCGGGTTACCATGGCCGATCGCTGGATGAGCGGTTCCGATCCTGGCGATCTCCGCTTGGGGGCCCGTTCACAGCGTTGGAAGAGGACGCCGGCGATCATGAAGATGAGGATCGCCGAGTACTGGCCGTGGAAGATGAGGTCCGTGGTCAGGGACTGGACGTACTGGGTGATGAAGATCCCCACGAAAACCATGACCTCCATCTTGCCGACGCAAGGATGGATGAGCCTCAGTGTGAGCAGCTGCACGGCGCGCCAAGTCAGCACCCCCAGCATCCACATATAGACCAGCAGCAACCCGGGCCCTCCTTCGACCCACATCCTGACGTAGGAGTTGTGCGCGGACGTGATCCCGTGCGCGTAGTCGGTGGTCACGGTGTTCCCGAAGAAGGTGAAGTACCTCTCGTAGTAGAATCCGAACCAGCCGAGGCCGGTGCCGAGAACGGGATAGTGCTTGATGATCTCCCAGCTCGTCAACCACACGATGGCGCGGTCGTTGACGGTACGGTAGTTGGCCAGACGATCCTGGAAGACGCTCGAGTCGGAGATGAACTGCCAGTTGACGAGGGCAATGGCAAGGGAGATCCCCGTGATGATCCCCAGCGGTTTTCGAAAACGCTGTTCCGCCATTCCCAGGAAGATCATGGTGGCGAAGTAGCCCATCCACACGGAGCGTCGGTAGGTCCAGTAGGTCACGAAGGTGTGGATGATGAGGACGAGGAGGCTGAACAGACGCATCGACAGATTCCGTGCGTTGAACATCTGATAGAAGAAGAAAACGATCCCACCCACCATCACCGAGCCGAGGATCTGAGGGCTCTCGAAGGGGCCCTGGATCCGGTCGGCCATGCCCTCCTGCTGCCAGTTCAGCTCGCCCGATTCAGTGAATAGGCTGTATTCCGTGAAGTGCTCCTGGAAGCCGAGGACGGCGCAGTAGAGCGTTACGAAGCCAAGAGTCCAGATGAGGGGACGGATCTCGTCCTTCGTGGTGATCAGGTTCTTCGCGAGGAAGAAGACGATGAAGGGCGTCACGAGGTGATCGAAGACGATCTGCCCGCTCTGGATGGGGACGTAGCCCCGGAAGATGGCGGGAAGAAGGACCATCGTTACGGAGAGCATCGCCCACTCCGCGACCGTGACCTTCTGCAGCCTTCGAATCTTGATGGCGATCTGGAAGAGCAGCGTCACCATCAGCATGAGAGAAGCCACTCGATTGACGGTGATATCGGGGATGCCGGCTCCCAAGCCAACGCTCACGAAGTTCGTCAGGATGGGCGAGGTCCCGATCCAGAGCAGGAACACGATCATGGTGTTCCGTACGACCGCATAGAGGATGAACGGAATCATCGCCACGACGAGAATCTGGATCCAGCTGCCCATGGAGAAAGCGAGGCCGAGGAGGAGGCCGACAATCGCCGCCAGCAGCAGAATCGGCTTGAACGGGATGAAGCCCTCGAGCCGCGCGTACATCGGGGGCTTCTGAAAGACGACGGGACACATGATCAGAGCCGCCGGTAGAGGAACTCTGGGATGGGGTATTCCTGCTTGTTGAAGAGAAGGCCGGTGACCGGAATGTTCGCATTCCGGAATCCCTTGAGCATGCGACTCAGGATTTCGCGCTTGGTCGATCGGTAGGTGGCCAGCACTATCACGGCATCGCTGAGGCGCCCCCAGAGCTCGGCGTAGCGGTCGAAGCCGGGTCGCGAATTGAAGATCACGGAGCGATAGTAGCGCGTTGCCGAGGATACGAAGCTGTTGGCGCGCTCCTCGGAGAGCCGCACATAGCCGCTCTTGAGACGCCCGTGATGGACAGCCGCCAGGTTCTTGAGCTCCGTCTCGAAGGGAAGCAACTTGAAGTCCTCGCCGCCCTGCAGGTAATCGCTCAGCCCCCCGTCCGGGATGTCACCATTCTGGCGAATGGAGGGATTGTTGATGTCACCGTCCACGTAGAGGCACTCCCCGCCTTCCCTCATGGCGATGTAGTAGGCGAGCGCCCAGGCGATCGTGCTCGCGCCTTCGCCCTTGCCCGTGGAGGCGAGATAGATGAAGGGGTTCTTCTCGGACAGGATGGGCAGCAGGGCGGCGTAGAGCGACTCAAGCTCGGGGAGGATGAGCGAGTTGAAATGGGAAGGGCTCGGCGCCTCGCCCACTGCGCTCTTCGAGATGAAATACTTCATTGGCTTCCCCTAAATCTTCCTGAAGGTGGCAAGCACCGGCAGGCCGCTGAACTCCTCCAACTCCGCTGTCTTCTGGAACGAGTGGTTCGTCGCTTCGGCCATGAATGCGACGGACACTGCAAGGAGGAAGGCGAAGATCGGCGCCACCACCCAGTACACCACCTTCGTCGTCTCGCCTTCGATTCCACCGATGTTGGGTGGTCCCAACGAGACGAGTTGATTCTCGATCAAGGACTGTTCGTCGCTCGCCCTCGTGTCGTTGTACTTGGTGATCAACTCCGAGTAGAGGCGCCACTGAGACTGGATGTAGGCATCATAGTAAGCCAGCTGGACCGCGCCGGCAGGGATCTCATCGAGTCGCTCCTCCATCTCCGTGATGGTGTCCACGATGACCAACTCGCCACTGCGCAGCTCCTCGACCTGCTGTTCGTGCTCCCGCACCTTCCTGGCAAGGATCTCGTTGCGGTGCTCCCTGGCGGCCTCGATCTCGCTCTGCTTGGCCATCACGAGACGATGATCCGCCGTGTAACGGCTCTCGAGCTCCGCCAGCTCCATGCGCAGCTCGTTCATCCTGAACTCGAGCTGGTTGACAAGATCGTCCTCGCGCAGAGAACTCGTGTAGATGAAGTCGCTCTCGCTCACAGCGCAGGCCTTCTCGAACTCCAGTTCCTTTTCCAGGATTTCCCGGTTCACGCGTTTCTTCGTGAGCTCCCGCGTGAGGATGTGGATCGACTCTGTGAGAGACATCTCCTCGTGCTGCCAGTTGAAGAGCCGCGCTTCCTCCTGAAGATCCGACTTGGCGGCCTTGGCCTCTTTGATCTTGTCTTCCACGTCCCGGATCGCGTTCTGGTAGAAGGTGCGGCTGTGGCTCTGCTGCGACACGCGCTGGAACTCTCTAACGAAACCCTGTCCGTAGATATCCGCGATCAGAAGCGAAGTGTCTGCGTCCTCGTCGCGCACGAGGATGTTGATGATGTCGGTTTCGGGTACGGGCAGCACTTCGATCATTGTCGACAGACCGGCTGCGATCTCCTGGACCCGGCTCTCCGGCGGGTTCTCCCAACCGCGCACCTGGTCGAAGGCGCGTGACGCCCTCACCAGAACGCCCTGACTACGCCCGATCTCCGCAATGGAATTGATCTGCTCTTCCCAGGTCAGGTTGCTAATGAATCGCAGGCTCGACTGCTGCTGGAGCGCGCGATTGACATAGAACTTTGCGGAAGAGACGAAGAGCCGCTCGCGGAGGGAAAGACCCCAGAGGATGGCCACGAGCAGCACGATGAAGGCGGCGAAGATCGTCCACTTATGGACGAAGATCACCATATAGAACTCGCGCGTGGTGATCTGGCGAGTTTCCTGTCCCCGCCCCGCGGCCTTCTCGGGCCCCTGATTCCTGTGTCCTTCCATCTCGATTCTCTCGCCTTTACCTGTAGAAGATGCTGATGTTCTCGGTCATGGCCTGATGGAGATAGATTGCATTGATCCCCCATCGCCACATGATGTCGGTGTTTCCGAATACCGCCATCATGAAGTCGCGCAGGTTGGCCACCTTGCTCTTCGGAACTACGACGATGTCATAGCGCTGCAGCGGAATGTCGGGCGCCAGGGAGCGTCCCTCGAGGAGCTTGGAGAAGTTGACGTCGAATACGGTCGGATCTCCCCCAGGGTTCCGACGGATCACGATGACCTGCTTGCGCTGTCCGTCTTTCGTGATACCGCCGCACGCGGAGATCACGCCCGCGAGACTCAGGGGTTCCGAGGTGGCCAGATGCGGATTCGTCACATGGCCGAGCACGAAGACGTGCTGGCTGCCGAGTTCCAGAAGGTGCAGGAAGACCTGGGGCTCGACGAGGTACTGCTCCAGTCCGGTCTCGATTTCCGCTTGGAGTTCCTCCACGGTCCTGCCGGAAGCCAGGAGTGGTTCGGTCAGCAGCGGGACGTGCAGGTAGCCATCGGGAGTGACGCGCACGTTGTTGGACAGGACGTCCTCGCCGAGGAAGATGAGCTGATAGAGATCCCCGGGCCCGGCCAGGTAGCGGGTCGGCGCCGCCAGTTGCGACAGCATGGACACGTCCTGATCGCCGGTCAATGTGTGTACTTGAACGGGGACATCGTTTCCGCCCGAGCAGGAAACGAGCGAAGCGACCAGAAGCAGGGGTGTTACACTTCCTCGCGCGTATCGTGAAAAACGCAAGCTTTTCAGCATTCCTTTGCTATCCTCTTATTCCAAAACGCCTTGAGGCACAATCCCACGCTGGCCGATCAGCAATTCGGATGCCAGCTGTTTCAGGCTATCGGACTTTGTTCAGTTCGTAGATCTTGACGCCCGGCAGGGTCTCACGAGAACCGACCCGGTACTCGGAGAATGCGCCCAGCAGCATCTCCACGCTACCCCACTCCCACTCGCGCGCACTCACGAGCCAGAGCCGGGAGGGAGAACCCCACTGCGTTACTTTCTCGCCGATCGACTGGGCACTCTGTCCTGGCCAAAGGCTGCCGATTTTCGAGGAACCCTGGTAATAGTGAAGGAAGGGCTCGGTGACCACCGCGATGACGATGAGCTCTTCGGATCCTGCCAGGGTCTCCATCCTGCTGGCTGCTGCGCGGCAGTCTTCCTTTGAATAAGCAGGTTTCCAGTAGTGCTGCGCAAGAGAGACCGCAAATGCGATGAGCGTCGCCGCGAGCAGCGGTTTTCGTAGGAAGGCGACGGGGAATCCGTGGATGCCACGGGCTACTAGTAGCAGCAGCAGCGGCCACAACATACTCACGTAGCGAACGTTGTAAACCTTAAAGTTCTTGATCGCCAAGAAACTGGCCAATCCGAGCACCACCAGCAGGATCAGCAACCATTCGAGCTTGCGCCTGCGCTCGGACGCGAAGAAACCCGCCAGCGTCGTCACGCCGAAGAGCAGCATCGCGGCGGCGACCACTGGCAGATGAGCACGCACCGCCTGGCCGGGCCCCCAGTGAAGCTCCGCGAGCGACGGCCCGAGGGAGAAGCCCGCGAGCAGAGAGTAGAACGTGTACGGCAGTGCCAGGGGCGTGAACGTGGTCTCTCCTCGCAGGGGCGCCTCGTCCCAGGCGGGCATGTCCACGACCAGGCGCTGGGGAGCCATCTGCGTGACGAAGGACAGCACCCAGGGCAGCGAGAGCAGAAGCAGCAGGGCCGCAGCCAGGGCTAACCAACCGAAGGTCCTGAGCCTCCTGCCTGAGTTGCCGGCGAGCAGCGCCACGGCCGCCGCGATGACGAGGAGCAGGAAGGTCAGGTTCGACAGCAGACCCAGCCAGGCGCAGAGCACGAACGCGAGCAGGCCCTTGATGCCGGGATCTCGCCCCCGCCAAGACTCCAGGACGAGAAAGGTGCACGCTGACAGGAGGAGCACGAAGCTGTAGTTGCGCAGCTCCTGCCCGTACCACACGGCGAAGGGGCTGAAGGCGACCAGGAGGCCCGCAATCAGGGCCACACCGTCCCCGGCGACCCTGCGAGCCCAGGCATGGATGGGAAGCACGGCCAGCGCGCTGGCCACGGCCGAGATCAGCCGCAGCCCCTCGCCCTGGAGAGCCCACGCGAAGAGGGCGCAAACTCCGGTGTACAGGGGGCCGTGCAGGTCCTGAAGCAGGAAGCCGTAGTGTCCGGAGAGAACGTGGCGGACGCTGCCCAAGGTGAATAGCTCGTCGACCCAGAGACTGGGCCCCCCGATGCGGTAGACACGCAAGAGGAGAGCAAGCAGCAGCAGTCCCCACGGAAGCCAGCGCTCAAAGCCGGCTGAGCTCCTTCTTGGCCGGCGAGTCAAGGCTAGTAGGCGCCTCTTCTTGCGATGATGGCGGGCAGTGTGAACAGAATGATCTTCATGTCGAACAGGAAGCCTCGCATCTTGACGTACTCCGTGTCGAGACGCATCCACTCCTCGAAGCCGATGGCGCTCCTGCCGGAGATCTGCCAGAGGCAGGTGATGCCGGGCGTCACCTCGAGCCGGCGGTAGTGCCAGGGCTGGTAGCGCTCGACCTCGGAGGGGATCTGTGGCCGTGGCCCGACGATGCTCATGTCGCCCTTGAAGACGTTGAACAGCTGCGGCAACTCGTCGAGACTGCTCCGCCGAAGGAAGCTACCGAGGGGCGTGATGCGCGGATCGTTCCTGATCTTGAACATCGGGCCCTCGGCCTCGTTCATGTAGCTGATCTCGTCCTTCAGCTCCTCCGCCTCCGCCACCATCGATCGGAACTTGTAGCAGATGAAGTGGCGGCGGTTCTTCCCGACACGTATCTGCCGGAAGAAGATCGGGCCATTGCTCTCCAGGCGGATCATGATCGCCAGGGGGATCATCAGCGGTAGGAAGAGCAGGATGCCGAGGGAACTCAGGACGAGATCCAGGATCCGCTTGCTGAGGCGGTAGAACCACGGATCCCGGATAGGGAAGCTGATGACGTCTTCCTGCGCGCCGACCTGCACCTCCGTCAGTTCGACGGGGACATCTTTGCTGGGCTCGCTCTCGGAAAGGAGGGGACTATGGGAGGCCATGGGCTATCGATCCCTCGGTTGTCGAAGCTCGCTGTGCGGTTTCGCGGTTTCTCGTCGACGGCAGCGCCGACGACGGCTGCTTATCCTAGGGAGATCGTTAGCAAGAACCCGATACGAGCCTCCGACTTTGGGGAGATAGCCTCTACTCTTGCGTAGGAGCATAGTTTATCAAACCTGCGACATTGAAGGCAAGCGGAAGCATGACCGCTTTGCCTGTCCATCCAGTGTCCTAGAAGACGGAAGTTAGCGTCTCGCACACGGAGTCGATCTGTTCTAGGCCGATCTCGGCGTACATTGGCAGGCTGAGTATCTCTCCTGCGCCCGCCTCCGCCTCGGGGAAGCTCCCCGGCTCGCCCAGCTCCCGGAAGGGTGCCTGGAGGTGGACCGGCACGGGGTAGTGATAGCCGAAGCCGATCTCGGCCGCGCGCAGGGCGGCGTCGATCTCTTTAACCTTTTTGCTTCTAATCACATAGAGGTGATACACGGGGGAGTGTTCGGGGCGGACTTGCGGCAGGAAAAGGTCGCCCACCCCCTCAAGGCGCTCGCCGTAGGCGGCAGCCGCCGCTCGCCTCTGTTCATTCCAGGCGTCGAGGTGGCGCAGCTTGACCCGCAGGACAGCGGCCTGCATCGCGTCCAAGCGGCTGTTGGTGCCCAGCAGATCGTGGCGGAATTTCTCCGGGCTGCCATGGTCGCCCAGCTGGCGGACGCGCAGGGCCAGGTCCTCCCGGCGACTGGCCACTGCCCCGCCATCGCCGTAGGCGCCCAGGTTCTTGCCCGGATAGAAGCTGAAGCCCGCGAGCTCCCCCATCGAGCCGCAGGTCCTGTTCTTGTACCGGGCGCCGTGGGCCTGGGCGGCATCCTCGATGACAAGAAGCCCGTGACGCTGGGCGATCTCCAGTACGGGATCCATGTCGACGGGATCGCCGTAGAGATGGACCGGCATCAGGGCCTTGGTTCTAGGTGTGATGGCATCCTCGATACGGCCGATATCCAGGTGATAGGTCGCCGGGTCCATATCCACGAGGACGGGGGTCGCGCCGGCCAGGGCAATGGCCTCTACCGTGGCCACGAAGGTGTTCGCCGCGGTGATGACCTCGTCGCCGGGCCCGATCTCCGCTGCGCGGCATGCTAGATGGAGGGCGTCGGTGCCGTTGCCCACCCCGACGACCTGATCCACGCCGCAATAGGCGGCAAACTCGGTCTCGAAATCCCGTAAGGCCGGTCCGCCGACGAAGGCAGCGTTCTCCATGATCGAGGTCAGCTCGGGCAACAGCTCTTCGCTGAGGCTTCTGTATTGTGTCCGGAGATCCAGAAAGGGTACCTTCATCGGTCGATTTTTCCTTCTTCTTCCCCCGAAGTCCTCACGGCGGGGCGTGGGAGCAGAGATCCGAGTTTCCCATCGTTGCTCATGCTTCCCTGTTGTTCCTCATCGTTCCACGGGAGGGCGGAGCGACATTGTCATCATCCTTGCGAATGCAGCCCGGATGCCATCGCGTCGGTTCCGTTGACGGTCGCGAAGGCGAGTGATAGCGTAGCATTTTTCCTGCAGAGGAGCATCCACCATGTTGCGCGTGGCGATGGTCGCCTACACGTACTATCGCTCCGACCCGCGCGTCCGGCGCGAGGCGGAAGCGCTCGCCACGCGTGGCGACGAAGTGGAATTCTTCTGCCTGCGCGGTCCCGACGATCCGAGCGAGGAACGGCTGGACGGCGTGCGCGTGCGGCACCTGCCCCTCGCGCGCTACCGCGGCGCGAGCAGTCTGCTCTACGTCGGCGGCTACATCCTCTTCTTCCTGCTGGCCCTCTTCGCGGTCTCGTTCTCGCATCTGCGCAGGCGCTACGATCTCGTGCACGCGAACAACATGCCCGACTTCATGGCCTTCACGGGGCTCCTCCCCCGACTGACGGGGAGCCGCGTGATCCTGGATATCCACGATACAATGCCCGAGATCTACCAGGGGAAGTTCGCCGTGGACGCCCAGCACCCCTTCATCCGCCTCCTTCGATTTCAGGAGCGTCTCAGCGGGGCCTTCGCGCATCACGTCCTCACCAGCGAGCACACGAAGCGGGAGGCCCTGATCGAGCACGGTCTCGACGGGGAAAAGATCGACGTGCTGCTCAACCTTCCCGATCCGCGCATCTTCCGCGCGGAGGATGGGCCTGCTCCGGGATCGCCGAACGGCGAGTTCCGCCTGGTTTTCCACGGCACGCTGGCCCCACGTCTCGGCCTGGACATCGCCGTGCGTGCCGTGGCCAGGCTGAAGGCCGAGATCCCCGGACTGCGTCTCGATCTCATCGGGGACGGGGATCAGTTGCCCGCGCTCCACGCGCTGGCGCGTGAGCTGGACGTCGAGGATCTTGTGCACTTCAGCGACGGCTTCGTGCCTGTCGAGGAGCTTCCAGCCCTGCTGCGCGGGGCGGACCTGGCGGTGATCCCAACCCGGGCGGAGATCAGCACGCGCTACATGCTGCCGACGAAGCTGGTCGAGTACAGCGCCCTGGGCATCCCCGCCATCGTGGCCCCCACACATACCATCCGATATTACTTCGACGAGGACCAGGTGGCCTTCTTTAAGCCCGGCGACGATTCATCCCTTTCCGAGGAGATCGGAAAGCTCTACCGTGACCCCGAGCGGCGGCGCTCTCTTGCAGTGGGCGCCGCCCGATTTTTCGAACGCTACCATTGGGACCGCCACAAGGAAGTCTACCTGAATCTGGTGGACCGACTCTGCACGTCCTGAAGGGGGAGCCATGTACCTGGAACATTTCCATCTGCGCGAGAAGCCCTTCAACGTCACTCCTGACCCGCACTTCCTCTACATGTCACCCAGCCATCAGGAGGCCTTCGCGAACCTCCTCTACGGCGTGAGGGAGCGCAAGGGCTTCATCATGGTCACGGGCGAGGTGGGCACGGGCAAGACCACGCTCCTGCACAATCTCATGAGCAGCCTGGACGAGGACATCCAGACCGTCTTCGTCTTCCATACCGGCCTGGATTTCACCGACCTCCTGGAGATGATCCACCATGAGCTGAACATCCCCATCGCGGCGCGCACGCGCGCCGCGCTGATGCAGAGCCTGAACCGCTACCTGATCACGCAGCTGGAGGACGGACGGAACGTCGCCCTCATCATCGACGAGGCCCAAAACCTCAGCCCGGAGATCCTGGAGAACCTACGCCTGCTCTCGAACCTGGAGACCTCCAAGGACAAGCTCCTCCAGATCGTCCTGGTCGGACAGCTGGAGCTCGAGGCGAAGATGGCTCTGCCCGAGCTGCGCCAACTCGGGCAGCGCGTCTCGACACAGAGCCGGCTCCAGCCCCTGAGCCCTGAGGAATCCCGCGCCTACATTCTCCACCGTCTGAGCGTGGCGGGCGCGTTGCCAGGCGGCACGCCCATCTTCAGCGAGGAGGCTCTCGGCCTCCTCTGCCATCGCGCCCAGGGCATCCCCCGCCAGCTCAACGTCCTCTGTGACAACGCACTGCTTGTCTCCTACGGCGAGGGGGATCGACTCGTCAAGGCGCAGCATGTCCAGGAGGTCATGAACGACCGCCTGCGTAAGCCCAAGAGCCCCCCGAAGGAGGGGCAGGTGGCCGGGGGCGCGCCCGTCGTCTCGCCGCCGGGCGGGCGGCACCGCGCGCTGCGCGCCTTCGGCATCGTGTCGGGCGCTCTCGCCGTGGCCGTTCTCCTCTATGGCGCTTTCCAGCTTGGCCGCAGCAAGGTCGGGCGCGTTCCCACCGATCGGGTGGCGCTGTCGCCGCGGCTCGAATCTTCCTTCGGCTCCGTACCGGCTGGCGAGATCGAGACGACCGACGCTGGTCTTGCCACCACTCCCGCACCCGACCTGGACGCCCCAGGCGAACAGACCGCGGCGCCCACGGAATCCCCCGCCATGGAAGAGACAGGCCGGACGGATCCTTTCGTCGCACCTTCTCTTCCCGACCGGAGCGAGCCCACACCGGCTGGACTGTCACCCTCCCCGACTCTCTCCCGGGACCTCCCCGCGGCCCATCCTGCTGTCGCCCTCGATGATGCGTCCTCCCACCGGAAGGCTTTCTGGGGCGCAGCGACACGGGTGGAGCTCCAGTCGATCCTGGATCGCTGCCCCCGTCGCGCCTACACTGTGAGTCTGGGGGACCACTTCAACGGAGTCGTGTTCGAGCAGACAGGCCGCAAGGACATCATGGTCCTGGCGTTGATAGAGAGGATGAACCCCCACATCACGGACTACGACCATATCGAGCCCGGCTGGGTCATCTACCTGCCGGACTTCGAGGAGTGATCGCAGTGAGCAAGACTTTCAAGGCCCTTCAGCGCGCCGCCCGGGAGCGGCAGGAGAAGAGCCGGCAGCCGGAGGAGACACCCGGCACGGAGGAACGGGAGGAAGTGGCTAGCAGCGCTGGTGGTCCCGCCGAGGAGGCTGGAAGCCACACTCGTGCCGCGGAGCTCCCTCCCGACGAGCCTCTGGTGACCGCCCGTCGCGAGCCTCTACCGCCGCCTCCGGCGACGGAAGCACCCGTAGAATCCAGCGCGTCGCCGCCGCCAATGCGTGACGAAGAGCTGCGGGGAGAGAAGGACGGCGTCCTCCAAGGAATCCTCGAAGAGGATCTGCGTGGCGCCGGGGGTGCCCTGCGGGTGGAGGCGGATGGCTGGGTGTGGGGCAGCCTCGATCCGGAAAAGGCTCGGGCCCTGCTCGCGAAGTACGCCCTGCTGCACTGCTTGCGCCGGGACGAATCGAGCAGCTTCTGGTTCTGGGCCCACCTCGCAGCCGCACGGGAACGCTCGCATCGCAGCGGACTGCCGCTCGATCTGGAGGACCTGCCTCGGATTTGACAGCCTGCTAATACTGGAACTGGCAGAGCCCGGCTTCCCGGCAGCGTGTCAATCGCCCATCCAGGCGATGCCGCGGAGGGGCAGGCCGCCCCGGTAAGACCGCAGCTGGGAGGAGAAGGCCCCCACGGGCGCCTTGGCCTTGAGCATCACCGGCAGGCGTTTCTCGTCGTCGCTCAGGTAGACGAGCATCCTCCCCTCCGATTTGAACAGCCCCTGGCTCTCCAGACGGGGCTCGAGCACCAGGCAGGGGATCTCGCCCAGCGGTGTCTCCACGACCTCTCGCCCCATGACCTCCACTCGCAAGGGATAGCCTTTCTTTCCATCGTGCACCGGGATGTGGAGGATCATCCCCACTTCCAGCGGGAAGGTGCGTACGTAGAAGAGCGCCGTGAGGATGTCCTGGCTGCCCGCCTCGAACTCCTTCTCGGTTCCGTCGTCGTAGCGGGCGATCCCCGCATCGTGCAGGAACTCCGTCTCGAGGTCGAAGCTGTAGTTTCCTTCCCGCAGGTGCTTGCTGAAGCGCAGGCTGTGGAGCCTGTCCAGGTCGAGGAGCGAGGTCACCTGGTCCCGAACCTTGTAGATCGTGTCCACCCAGCGAGCGCTCTTCGCCCGCGACTTGATCTCCAGGGTCGGCGTGCCATCCCGATCCGTGAGTGCAAGGGTTTCCAGTCGCGCGCGACCGACCTTCACGAAGCCGTAGAGGATGTCGAAATCCATGACCTCGCCCTCGCCAAAGGGCAGGGTGTCCGGCAGGATGACGCCCTCCGCTCCGTCCGGGTAGATCACCTGACCCGGCCGGAGCATGGCGAGGGAATCGGGCGAGTCCGCCCAGACGGGTCCCGCGAAGGCCGTCGCGGCCCCGGCCAGGAGTAGGATTGCCAGGAAGCATCTGGCGCTAGCCATCTTCGTCCTCCATGATCCCCCGCGCGTAAGCCCAGTGGATCGCGTGCTTGAGGGCCACCTGTAGCGAGGAGAGTACGCAGAGCAGGAATCCGCGCCCTCCGTCCAGGAAACCCCGCTGAAGCACGTACATACGCACGAAGCGGGCGGGAGGTCTCAGAAAGATCTTGTCCATGCCCGCGCGGCGGCCCCGCCGGAAGAGCTGGCGGCCGCCGCTCAGTGAGTAACGCAGCATCCGTTCCAGGTAGTCCCGCAGATCGTGATAGCTATGATGTTCGAGGCGCTCTACGAGTCGCCCGACGCTGCCCCGGCAGATCATGCGTTCGTGGACCAGGGCGGACTCGTAGCGCCCGGCGTCCCGCTTCAGAAGACGGATCACCCCGTCGCGGTTCCAGCCCGAATGATGGATGGGCCTGCCCAGGAACCAGGTTTTGCGGGGGATCCAGTAAGCCTCGTGGCGCGGCGCGGCGAGGGTGCGCTCGATCTCGTTCCGCAGAGCTTCGCCCACGCTCTCGTCCGCGTCGAGGATTAGGATCCAGCCGGGCCGCATCTGATCGAGCGCCCAGTTCTTCTGATCCGACGGCGAATGGTAGTCCCGCTCCACAACGCGGGCACCTGCTTCCTCAGCAATCTCGCGCGTGCGATCCGTGGAATGGGAGTCCACCACGAGGACGTCAGCGGCGAAGCCCACCGACGACAGGCAGCTCGGCAGGTTCCGCTCCTCGTTGAACGTCGTGACGAGGACCTGCAGGTTCTTCAGCCTTTCACTCAAGATCTCAGCGCTCCTTCTTGTCAGCCGCCATCCCCGGCCTCGTGGGAATGGGCAAGTCCGGGGCAGCCGCCCCGGAGGCAGGGCTAGGGCGGCGCCGTCCGCTTCTCCGTTCGAGCCAGGAGATCGATGAAGAGGCGGAAGACCGATTCCGGGCTTTGCCCCGTGAGGCAGAAGGGATCGGTGCACTCCCTCTGATGACAGGGCCTGCACTCGGCAGGAACTGCTGCGAGCTGCGCGTGGGACAGGTGCCGGTATGGAAACCAGATCCTCGGCTCCGTGGATCCGAAGATGGCCAGTGTTGGCAGGCCCAGCGCGATGGCCAGGTGCATCACACCGCCGTCCGGCGCCACGAGAGCGCGGCTCTCCGCAAGCACGCCCGCCAGCGTTCTGATGTCGCAGTCCGGCAGGATGCTGACCTTCGAGTGGCTCATCCTGCGGACCTGCTCCAGGCGTTCCCTCTTCTCCGGCTGTCCGAGGAAGAAGGGCGTGAAGCGTGTCTCCATGCGGATCAGTGCGGCCAGGCGAACGAAATGGTCGGCAGGCCACTCTCGCGTGGGCCAGGTCGCGCCTGTGAGGATCGCGATGCTGCCAGTGCCCAGACCGCGGTCCTCCATGATGCGACGGCCCTCCGCTCGCTCCCGCTCGCTCACGTAGACGATCGGATCGGTCGACTCTACCTCGCCCGTGAAGGGCTCGACCAGACGCAGTTGCTTTCGCGTCGTCTCCTCGAAAGGCGGGCCCTCCGGCGGCCTCACGTTGAAGAGCAAAGAGCGCGGGAAGCGCCCCCAGCCTGCGCGCACACGGGCGCCGCTGAGGCGGGTCAGCCAGGCGCTGCGCGGATTCCCGAAGAGGTCGATCACCAGGTCGTAGCGGCCGCGGCACTTCCTCAGCAGCCGCCACGTGTCCCCGGCGCCGCCCGCCTCGGCCGGAGGGAGCACGATCCTCTCGCGGAGATGCGGGTTCCCTGCCAAGGCCTGGTCGTAGGGACTCTCGCACAGGTAGTCGATGGCCGCGCCCGGGAAGCGCTGGGCGAGCGCGGACAGCACTGGTGTCGTGAGGATGACGTCCCCCAGGTAGCGGAGACGTGTGACCAGGATCTCCCGCGGCTCCCTCTCGCCCGCGCGGAACTTCACGACAGATCCTCCCGCGCGCTGATCCACCGGGCGGCTGCCAGGATGTCGTCGGAAACCGCCTCCAGTCCCGCACTGTCGCCGGCCGACAGGCCCGCCTCGGTCTCGAGCCCGTGGCCACTGCGCACCAGGATCGTCCGCATGCCGCTTTGCAGGCCCAGCTCCAGGTCGTCGCGTTTGTCTCCGATCACCCAGCTGCCCGCTAGCTCCAGGTCCAGCTCTGCAGCGGCCTTCTCGAGCATCCCCGGCTGCGGCTTGCGGCAGGCGCAGCGCCGCCTGTACTTCGCGACCTTCGCGTCGGGCAGATGGGGACAGTAGTAGATTCCGTCCAGCTCGAGCTCTGCCTCCGCGAGCATCTCCGTCAAGCGCCGGTGCACCGCGGCGACGTCGGCTTCGCCGAAGAAACCCCTCGCCACGCCGGACTGGTTGCTCACGAGGACGAGTGCGAGACCGGTGCCACGGAGAAGGTGAAGCGCTTCCAGGCAACCGGGCTGTAGTTCCACGTCCTCCGGCCGCGAGAGGTAGTGCTTCTCCAGCAGCAGCGTGCCGTCGCGGTCCAGGAAGACGGCCCTCCTCATGGCGATCCCGCTTTCGGCAGCCAATCGGCCAGCGCGCTCAGGACCCTCTCCGCTCCAAGCTCCGCCATGCAGACCGTGTCGGGCAGGGGGCAGTCCCGGCGGAAGCAGGGCGAGCAGTCCGTCCCGGCGGTTAGGAAGCGGGCCTGCGGCCCGCGGGGCGCAGTCCAAGCCGGGGAAGTGGAGGCGAAGAGCCCGAGCACGCGCCCGCCGCTCGCGGCCGCGAGGTGCATGGGACCCGTGTCGTTCGCCACGGTGAAGCGCAGCGCCCGCAGCAGCGCCGCCAGCGTGGGCAGGTCCATGCGCTCGCTGAGATCGTGGAAGCTCCGGCCCACACGCGCGAGGGACTCGCCGAGAGGTGACAGCACAGGCTTGTCGGCCGACGTCCCCACCAGCAGGACGGTCAGCGACGGGGGCAGGCATTCGGCGAGCTCTGCGAAATGCGGCCAGCGTTTGGCGGGGCCGTAGGTCGCGCCTGCCACGAAGGCGCAGCAGTCGTCCGGCGCCAGCCCGCGCTCCGCGAGGATCTCCGCCGCGGCCGCCGCGGCGTCGTCCCCCACTTCGATGCGAGGGACGAGATCGGCGGGGGCCATCCCCCTGGGTGCAGCGCTCGCTGTCAGCTCGGCCTGCTGCTCGATCCAGTGGCGTTCGCGTCCGCCACTCAGCTTCAGCCGCCTCGTGAGCAGCCAGTCACGTCCCTGCCCGCGCCGGCCCACCCGACAGCGCACGCCACCGAACCAAGCGCCCAGGGCGGCGGAGAAGCTGTCGGGTATCAGCCATACCAGGTCAGGGGGATCGGGCAGTCCGCGCAGGCGCCGACGCCAGCGCACTAGTCCCCGCAGCCTGGCGTGCTCGCCCTTCGGATCGTAGTCGAGCACGCTTGCGACGGCGGGGTGGGTCTCGAAAAGCGCGCGGTGCCCAGGGCGCGCCCAGACTTGCACCTTGCGCCCGCTTATCTCACGGGCCAGCGGCAAGAGCGCGGTCGACATCACCGCGTCCCCCAGCCAGGTCGGTGCGAGAAGTGCCGCCCGGAAGGGCGGCTCAGGCATGAGTCGCATGACGGATTCGCTCGACGGCCTTGTCGAGCTCCGTGATCGGGAGGCTCTCCCCCGGTTTGCCCCTCACGACAGCCACGTGCTCGCGGCCGCGCGGCTCCCAGCGCACGCCGTCCGCTTCCGTGAACAGGCCGATGGCGGGCACGCCACCGGCAACCGCGACGTGGAAGAGCTCCGTGTTGCCTGCGACGAAGAGGTCGCAGCGCGAGAGCAGGGCCAGGGTCTCCCGCAGCCCCTGGGATGGCATGTCCAGGGTCTCGGACTGCCGAATCCGCCGCCGGAACTCCTCGCTCTCCGACGAGTCCTCCCCGACGTGGAAGAGCATGACCTTCGCGCGCAGCTTGTCTACCAGATGGTCGACGAGGAAGTGCAGGTTGCTGCTCGCGAATCGCCGGCTGGACTTTCCAGGGCTGGGATCGACGCCGATAAGAAGCTGCTCCTTGACGGGCTTGCGGAAGTGGATCATCTGGTCGGCGGCGCGGAGTTCCTCGGGGCGCAGACGAAAGCGCCAGGCCCCCGCGTCATACTTCAGGCCCACGAAGCGCGTCATCTCCTCCGCGAGCTCCATCTTGTATCGGCCCTGCCCGCGCCAGCGCAGCATGCAGTTGAGCAGCGCCTCCCTCTCCGGCTGGTAGGCCCCAACGCGGAGGGAGGCCTGCGAGGCATAGGCTACGAGGTCACGGGGGGGATCGCTCTCCTCCCCCATCAGGAAGACGCCGTCGAAGGAGCGGCCCTTGACCTCCCTCAGCAGGCGCAAATAGCTGCTAGAGCGCGCCCGCAGCTGATCGGAACGGTAGAGGATGAGGCCGTCCAGCCGAGCTTCCTTCCGCAGGAGATCCGCCCAGCGCTCCTCGGCCATCATGTGCAGCTGGATGTCGGGCCAGTCCCGCTTGATCTCGGCGACCACGGGCAGGAAGAAGAGGATATCGCTCAGTTGCCCCGAGTCGACGAAGAGGAGCCGCTCCAGGCCGTCCAGGCTGCCGGTGAGATGGATCTCCCGGTCCAGCGGCGCCATGCCGAGCGTTCGCAGGGCGACGCGCGCGAAGCCGCTCTTGAGTATGGGACTGCCCATGGCTTCCCCGTTGCCTTCAATGGCGTGGCACCGACCGGTCCGGGCTCAGCGCTCGCCGTACTGCCTCTCGTAGTACTGCCGGTATTCTCCGCTGACGATCCGCTCCCACCAGTCGCGGTGCTCCTGATACCAGCGGATAGTCTCTCGCATCCCGTCTTCGAAGCCGACCTCGGCCCGCCAGCCCAGTTCCTCCTCGATACGGGTCGAGTCCATGGCGTAGCGCCGGTCGTGGCCGGGCCGGTCCTTCACGAACTCGATGAGATCCTCGCCGGCGCCGAGCAGGTCGAGGATGATCCTCACGATCTCGATGTTCGTCCGCTCGTTCCTGCCACCGATGTTGTAGACACGCCCTGCGCTGCCCCCCTCGAGGACCGCGAGGATAGCTCGGCAGTGGTCCTCGACGTGCAGCCAGTCGCGGACGTTCTGCCCGTCGCCGTAGACGGGCAGGGACTGCCCCTGGCTCGCTCGCTGGATCATGAGCGGGATCAGCTTCTCGGGAAACTGGTAGGGGCCGTAGTTGTTGCTGCAGCGCGTGATCATAACGGGGAGGCCCCAGGTGCGGTAATAGGCGCTGCAGACCAGGTCCCCCGCCGCCTTGCTGGCCGAGTAGGGGCTCGAGGGATCCAGGGGCGTGTCCTCCGTGAACAGGCCCGTCGGGCCAAGGGAGCCATAGACCTCATCGGTGGAGATCATCACGAAGCGGCCCTCGCCGCCCGTCCAGCTCTGCCGGGCCGCCTCCAGCAGGACCTGGGTGCCCTGGATGTTGCTGCGGATGAAGATCCCAGGTCCGAGGATGCTGCGGTCCACGTGGCTTTCGGCCGCGAAGTGCAGCACGGAGTCGATCGAAAAGCGCGAGAACAGCCCCGTCACGAACTGGCTGTCGGCCACGTCGCCCTTCACGAAATGGAGCCCCGAGTCTCCCTCGAGCGCGGCCAGGTTCTCCAGGTTGCCGGCGTAGGTCAGGGCGTCCAGGTTCACTATCTCGAGCCCTGGACGCTCGCGGCGCAGGAAGTGGATGAAGTTGCTGCCGATGAAACCGCAGCCGCCCGTGATAAGCAGCATGCTAGCCGTCCTTCCGGGCCCAGTCGTAAGGGATGTCGTTGTCGTGCGGGTCCAGGCGGTACTCGTCGGGATCGTCGTAGTCGTAGTGACGGTTGGGCATGTTCACGACGAGGCTCATCTCCTCGCCGACGCACTTCCAGCCGTGGTACACGCCGCTCGGCACGAGCAGGAGGATCGGCCTGTGTTCACCGAGGAAGAACTCCTGCACCTCGCCGTGGGTCGGGCTGCCGCTGCGGTGGTCGTAGAGCACCACCTTCACCATGCCCTTGACGCAGACGAAGTGGTCCACCTGCTCCTTGTGATAGTGCCAGCCCTTCACGACGCCCGGATAGGTCGCCGAAACGTAGCACTGTCCGAAGCCCTCGAAGAAGGGATCGTCGTCGCGGAGCATCTCCATGAGGTAGCCACGCTCGTCGGGAATCAGCTTGAGTTCCTTGACGACCACACCCTCGATCATCGCTCTTCTCCTCCGTCTGGCGTAACGAGATCCTGGGCGTGGCGCAGCGACTCGAAGGTGCCGGCGTCGGTCCACCACCCGGACAGGATCTCGTAGCGCATGGCTTCCGCCTCGATGTACACGTTGTTCACGTCGCTGATCTCGAACTCGCCCCGCCCCGATGGTTCGAGCCCGCGTATGATGTCGAAAACGCGGCTGTCGTAGATGTAGATGCCGCAGACCGCAAGCTTGCTCTTGGGCCTGGCGGGTTTTTCCTCGATGCCAACCACCCGGCCGTCGACGAGTTCCGCCACACCGAAGCGGTTCGGGTGCTCGACCTCCTTCAGGAAGATGCGCGCGCCACCTCCCTGCTCCTCGAAGGAGTTCACCCCCGAGGAGATACCGTCCTCGAAGATGTTGTCCCCGAGGATGACCGCCATCGGATCGCCGTGGCAGAAGTTCTCCGCCAGGGCCAGCGCCTGTGCGATGCCGCCCGCCTCGTCCTGGACCCGGTAGGTCAGGTGGCAGCCGAAATCCTTTCCACTGCCGAGCAGGCCGACGACGTCTCCCATGTGTTCCGTGCCGGTCACCACGAGGATCTCCTCGATCCCCGCTCCGGTGAGCTTGCCGAGCGGGTGGCAGATCATGGGCACCTGCCCTACCGGGAGCAGGTGCTTGTTGGTGACCTTGGTCAATGGAAACAGGCGGCTGCCCGTCCCTCCGGCCAGGATGATCCCTTTCATGCCGTCTCCTCCGTACTTGAATCGCCTCAGCCTAGCCGCGAAACCCAAGGCCATCAACAGGAATTCTCGCTTGCCGCTCCCCCGGGGCGGACCTATTCTCGCTGCGGGGGTGCACATGGCAAGGATCCTGTTCGGCACCGCGGGCTGGAGCTACGACGACTGGCGCGGCCGGGTCTACCCCAACCGAGCCAGCAGCCGCTTCGACGGCCTGGCCTACCTCGCACGCTACCTCGATCTCGTGGAGGTGAACAGCGGCTTCTACCGCCTCCCCAGGCCCGGCACGGTGCGCAGCTGGCTGGAGCGGACCGCAGATCGACCCGGCTTCCTCTTCCTGCTCAAGGCGCCCCGGGACTGGACCCACGCCCGCGCGCAGCCCGAGCCCGGGTCCGTCGCCCGCTTCCGCGAGCTGGCCGAGATCCTGGCCGCAGACGGCCGCCTCGGCGCCCTCCTCCTGCAGTTTCCCTGGTCCTTCCGCAACAGTGACGAGAATCGCGAGAGGATCGCGGGGCTGGTGCGTGAGCTCGAAGGTCTCCCTGTGTCCGTCGAGGTCCGCCACGGAGGCTTCGCCCGACCGGAGTGGTTCGAGTTCCTGCGCTCGCTGGGCTGCCTGCCCGTGAACATCGACCAGCCCCTGGTTGGCGATTCGCTGCCCCTGAGCACCGAGACGGGCGGCGGCAGCGCCTATTTCCGCTTCCACGGCCGCAACGCGACGACCTGGTTCGATGCCGAGGCGGGAAGGGACGCACGCTACGACTACCTCTACGACGAGCGTGAGCTGGAGGAGTTGGCGGGCCGCATCGACGAGGCAGGCCGGAGCGCGGAGATCGTGTTCGTGATCACGAACAATCATTTCCTCGGGCAGGCCGTGGCCAACGCCCTGCAACTCAAGTTCCGTTTCTTGGGCGAAAAGTTGCCGCATCCCCCCGCGCTGTTGCGCGTCTATCCCCAGCTCAAGAAAAACGCCCTGCCTCTGGAAGAGGGGCAGGGCGAGCTCTTTTCCTAATGGAGGGCTCAGCGCTGCTTGTAGAGGCTGCGCTCCTGCAGGTCGATCTCGCGCAGGGAGTCGGCGCGCATCTGCTCGAGCACGTCTTCGGGGATGAACTCCACGGTCAAGCTGTCGACCAGAGGCGGGCGCTGCCAGACGAGCCCCACGGTCGGGGCGCCGCTTATATTTCGTAAGGAGTGCAGTGCGCCCGCGGGGATCTGGATGAACTGGCCCGGTCCGTAGTCCTCTTCCTCCTCGTTCACGACGATGAGTCCCCGGCCGCGCCAGATGTAGACCCAGAGATCGCTGAGGGCGTGGAAGCGCGGGAAGGTCTCCGTGCGGAGTTGGTAGAGAGCGAGGGCAAGAGTACTGTCGGCACGGAAGATCTCGGTCAGGCGCTCGTTCTCCTCCTCCAGCAGGAGGTTCTCGCGCAGGAGGTCCTGCAGATTCCGCGAGCGGAAATCCAGATCTGAAACCGGGAAGTAATCGTCGAAGAAACCCGTCCTGGTGGTGTCCGGTGGGATGTCGAACCAACCGCCCTCTTCGCCCTGTCCCAGCGAGTCCTCCTCCACGTTCAGCCAGACACCTTCCTCGCTGGCGAGCCCTTCCTCGGGGAGGCCGAGGCAGAACAGGAGCAGTGTCACGAGCACTCGCCGACGCAGGAATTCCGAACCCATCACTCCTCCGTACTCTCCTAGATGTGATCCCCGCGGCCGTCCGTGTAGGGCTGGTGGGCGGGAGCGCCCATGGCTTCGAGCTCTCTCACCACCTCCCTCACCAGTTCGACCTTGCGCTCGTGGGGAAGGAAGGCGCTCTTGAAGCCGTTGAGGATGATCTCGTGCACCTCGCCCACGTCGAGGTCGAAGGCCTGAACCGCCAGCGCGAGCTCGTCGGTGACGGTCGTATCCGAGATCAGACGATTGTCCGTATTCAAGGTCACCCTCAGACCGAGGTCAAGATATTTCCGGAAGGGATGGTCGGCCACCTCTTGCACGGCGCCGCTGTGGATGTTGCTGCTGAGGCACATCTCCAGGGGGATACGGTGATCGTTGACGTAGTTCATCAGGCTCTCGTCCTCCCAGAGCCTGGTGCCGTGGCCGATACGGTGCGTGCCGCAGTAGTGCAGGGCCTGCGAGATGCTTTCCGGTCCGAAGGCCTCGCCTGCGTGTAGCGTGCCGTTCAGGTTGTGGTTCAGGATGAAGTAGAAGGCCTCCCGGTGCCGCTTCGCAGGATAGTCCTTCTCCTCGCCGGCGAGGTCGAAGGCCACGATGCCCTTGTCCTTGTAGAGCAAGGTCGCCTTGGCCAGCTCGAGGGATTTCTCGGGAGTCATCTGCCTAATCCCGCAGAGGATCTGTCCGCATATGATGTTCTCCTCCGCCTCGGCCCGGCGGAGGCCGCGTTCTACCGCATCGATGATGGCGCGGATCGAGAGTCCGTTCACCCGGTGCAAAAGCGGGCTGTAGCGCACTTCCATCAGGCGCACGTTCTCCGCGGCGGCATCGATGGCCAGCTCGTAGGCAACGCGCTCCAGAGCTTCCTCGGTCTGCATGGCGGGAAGGGTGTAGAGGAACGCGCGAAGGTAGTGGGAAAGACTGCGCTCCTCGCCCTGGATCTGCGTCAGCTTCCGCACCTCCTCCTCGTCGGAGGCGGGGATCTCGACCCCGGCCGTGTTTGACAATTCGAGGAGTGTGCTCGGACGGAGAGAGCCGTCCAGATGGACATGGAGGTCTGTTTTCGGAACCTTGACGAGCCAGTCGTGATCGATCTTCAAAGCACTCCTTCACGGATGCAGGGTTGGTGCGGAAGCCTCAGCCTTCCTTCGGCGTGAAGTATTCCTCCTCGAAGATCAACTCGTAGGGTTTCCCGCCCAGGAAGTCATCGATGCTGTCCTCCTCGCGGCGAAACAGCACTCCCTTGTCCACGAGCTCGTAGACCATGTTGCCGAAGTCGCCACCGTGGCTGACGCCCCACTCGCGAAAGACGAGCGCGGCCATGGGGCCGAAGCGTTCCGTGGCCAGGAGCTGAATCCCCTCGAGCAATTCCCCGCCGGACACGTGACCCTCCCTGCGGAGCTCGCGGCGTGTTCGCTCCAGTGCCTCGAGCAGGAAGCCGTAGGCCTCCGCGTCGTACTGCTCGTCCTTCTCCTTCTCCTGAACCATTTCCTCCCCCACGGTTCTTCAGCAGTCTTCTCGTGCGGAAGCATGCAAGAAAGGTAACTCCTCAGGCCCTGTCAATCTTCGTCCGCCCCGACGATCTCCTGGAAGAGCGACTCGTAGCAGTCCGTGACCAGATCCCGCGTGTACCCTGTCCGGACGGTCTCCCGCGCGGCGACACCGATCCTCCTCCGGGCGGCTTCGTCGTCGAGCAGGCTTTCTGCGCAGCTCACCCAGGCGTCCATGTCCGCCGGATCCAGGAGGAAGCCGTTCTCACCATGCTCGATGAGCTCGGGCGGCCCCCCATTCCTCGTGATCAGGACTGGTACCCCGGCGCTCATGGCCTCCAGGGCTGCGAGCCCAAAGGATTCGTGTTCGCTGGGCTGCAGATAGAGATCGGCCAGAGGCAGCAAACTCTCCATCGATTCCCAGGCGCCCAGAATCCTCACCCGGTCTGACAAACCCATCTCCCGCACCTTGTATTCGCTCTGCGCGAGGTCGGGGCCGTCGCCCGCGAGGATGAGTACTACATCGCCCCGCCGGGCCAGGTGCTCGAAGATGTCCACCACCCATGGCGCCCGCTTGACGGGCCGGAAGTTCGAGGCGTGCAGCACGATCTTCTCTTCCGGCGCCGCGAAACGAGCGCGCAACTCGGAGTCGCGCTCGGGTCGAAAGACATCGGGTGCGACAAAGTTGGGAATCGTCTGGATCTGGCGCTCCGTGCGGAAGATGCGCCGCGTCTCGTCTGCCAGGAAGCGGCTCACCGCGGTCACGCGGTCGCTCTGATCGATGCAGTGGCGCGTGATGCGGTGGTAGCTGGGATGGTTTCCGACCAGGGTGATGTCCGTGCCGTGGAGGGTCGTGACGATGGGGATCGGGCGGCTGCTCATGCTACTCGCCAGGATGGCGCTGGCCGCGTGGGGAATCGCGTAGTGCACGTGAAGCAGGTCCAGACCGTGGAAGCTCGCGACCTGGTGCATCTTTACTGCAAGCGCGAGCGTGTAGGGCGGATGCTCGAAGAGCGGGTAGTCCATGGTCTCCACGGTGTGGACCGCGACCCGGTCCCGCTGCGGCCGCACACGAAAGGGCACCGAGGAGGTGATGAAGTGCACGTCATGCCCTCTCTCGGCCATGGCCAGACCCAACTCGGAGGCGACGATGCCGCTGCCGCCTGCGGATGCGTAGCAGGAGATGCCGATCTTCAGTGGCCGCTTCATTCTTCCTCCTGTACAGCCTGGTCGGGCGAACTCAGCAGAAGCGAGAGATCGTCTAGCAGCAGGGGTGTCTGGGCCAGGAATGGCTCCGCGCTGGCGCAGCCCGCCAGCCCGCCGTAGTGGCGATCCCGCGCCAGCACCTGCTCGAGGAAGTCAGGATTGTTGATCAACGTCGCCGTCTTGTCCCCATCTCGCTGGAACTGGCTCTCGTAGCAGAGCAGCGCCTCGCGCTTGATTGCGTGGAACTCATCCGTGCGCACGAGGAAGCTCGGAGCGAAGAGTACGCGCTCCATGTACTGGCAGATGGTCCGCGGGCGGTGGGGATTGCCCGCCGCGGGATGCCGCCCCAGGCCAGCCAGGAAGGCGGCGTCCGCGCAGAGACGATGAGCCTGCGTGTGATCGGGGTGCCTGTTCAGCGCGGGCGGAACAAGGAGTAGATCCGGACGTAGCTTGCGAATCCACTCGATGACTACGCGGCGCTGCTCCTCGTCGCCGGCCTGGAGGTGGCCGTCCGGCAAGCGGGCGTTGTGCCGCTCTGATACGCCGAGAATCTCTGCCGCCCGCGCGGCTTCTGCGGCCCTGGTCTGCGGGTCGCCGTTGGAGCCGATCTCACCCTCCGTGAGGTCGAGGATGTACACGTCGTGTCCGCGGGCCGCCGCAAGGGCGAGGGTGCCTCCAGAGCCGAGCTCCACATCGTCGGCGTGCGCGCCGCATGCGAGAAGACGCATGTTCACTCTCCTTCGTAGACGAGGCGGCCGAAGTGGCCGTCCTCCCATTCCCGCAGATGACTCTCCGCCGCCTCGACCAGGATCCCGGGATCGGCCAGCGGATTACCCCGCTCGGCCAGCGGGCTGCCTTCCCGCTCCGACGGCCGCTCCACGCCGTCCTCGGGCAGGGAGACGCTCAGGCGCGGCACGGCGGCAGGGAAGGGCAGCTCCATGAGGTCGAAGACCTGCCGCAGCTGGCGATGGTACTCCCACTCCGACGGCCCCAGCACCGCCGCCACCACCGGCAGGATGCGATCCTGCGCGAGGGGACGCAAGGCCACGTTCGGGGCGAGGCTCGCGGGATCTCGCTCCAGGCGCTCCCCTAGGCGCCTGCTGTACTCGTTCGATTCCGGCAGGGAGCGCCTCCGCTTGCGCAGGAAGAAGAGCGCTCGTTCGCCGATGCCTTTCCTGAGCGGCCGGCGGCCCGTCTCCGCCTCGATGGCATTTCCAGCCTCGTCGATGCGCAGCGCGAAGTCGCGCCGTCGCTGACCGTAGAGGTGGAACAGCGGCGCCGACGCTTCGCGCACGCCGTTCTCGCGTGCATCCAGCGTGAGGAGACCCCAGGGGGCGAAGAGCTGTGCGAGGATCCGTCCCTCGCGCGCGGCCAAGTCCTCGCCAGCCGCGGGCGGCCAGTCCGCGGGCCCAGGCGACAATCCGGGCAGTGCGAGGAGCTCCTCGCATGCCTCTGCGACAGGCAGGTCCCCCACGAAGCCTCCGCGTCGCTCCGCCTGCAGCGCGAGGGAGACGCGGAGCGGATCCCGTCCCACCCGAAAGAGCTTCTGCCCGCGGGCCTCCTCGAAGTCGTGATCGTCCCCCCCGATCCAGAACAGGGGTACTACGGGACTCCCCAGGCGCCGCGAGAGCGAGCTCGCGATCGCCACGGCACTGGCCGCCTTCATGAGCGTTAGGCCGAGGGGCAGTGGGAAGCAGGGCTGCTGGCCCGTCACGACCACCTGGGCCTTGCCGCGGGAGAGGAGTTCCCGGTTCCGTTCCGCGCGATCGTCTCCGGCGTGGCCGCGCAGGCAGGGACCGAGCGCGGGGTGGAGGGGAAAGGCCGCAGGGACGTCGCCGGGCGATCCCGGCAAGGAAGCGTCTTCCAGGGGAACGGGGGACGCGAGTTCCTGCCGCGCGAATCTCATGCGGACGCCCTCCGGAGCAGGATCAGGAAGCGCGAGCTCTTCTCCTCCGCGAAGTCCTCGCCGCGATAGCCGCCCCAGACACGCTCCTCCTCGAAGCCTCTCCGCGCCGCCTCGGCGCGGATCTCCGCGGGCCGGAAGAGGCGCACGCTCTCCTCGTAGCTCAGCTCCTCCCTGCCGGTCTCGCGCTCACTGATACGCACGCGTTTATGCACGCGGCCCCTCTCGATGCGCCGCTCTTCCGTGACCCGCCATCGCCCGACGACCTTCTCGCTCCGAGCCTCGATGATCTCCTCGACGCGGCGGCGATTGAGGAAGTCGAAGAGGAAGAAGGCGCCTGGGCGTAAGACGCGCGCCACTTCGCCGATGACCCGCCAGTTCTCCTCGTCCCGGTCGAAGTAGCCGAAGGACGTGAACATGCTGAGCACCCCATCGCAGGACGCGCTGGCGAGAGGGAGGATCCGCATGTCGCTGTGGATCAGTTCGGCCTCAGGCCCAAGCAGGCGCCGCGCCTCGCCCAGCAGGGGCCAGGACAGGTCCAGGCCGATCGGGCGGGCGCCCTGCCTGCCGAGCATCGCCAGATGACGGCCGGCGCCGCAGCCCAGATCGAGCAGGCGCTGGCCAGAAAGCTCCACACCGGCCGCCCGCAAGAGCGCCACGGCCTGTCCGGCCTCCTCCTCGTCGCGATGGGCGTAGAGCTCGAGGTAGAGCCGGCCGAAGCCGTCGATGTACCAGGGGCCGGGCAAGCTAGGATCCGCCCCGGAGCGCGGCGGCGAGATAGCCGACGACGCTGCTCTCGTCCCCGGAGGCGTCCGCGGAATCGCTGCGGTCCAGGATCTCCACACTCGCGGCAAGCGCGTCCGCCTCCTCCAAAAGGAGCAGCACGGGCCCTGCGCCACAGGCCTCTATGCGGCCGCCGGTCAGCGCGGCCTCGAATTCCCGCGGATCCCCGCTGGCGATCAGCCGTTCCGCCTCGCCATCCAGTCGCGCCGCCTCTCGGCGATCGTGAAAGTGCGAGAGGTCCGTGCTCACTAGCCAGAGATCGCCGGGCTTTGCGACCGCGCGCAGACCCTTCCGTGCGGCCTGGCGCTCCGCCGCGCCCGCATGTCCCATGAGGATCGGGAGCACCGGCACGTCCGGCAGGCAGCGCTGTAGAAAAGGCAACTGCACCTCCAGCGAATGCTCCACGTCCATGGCCGCCTCGTCCCGCGTGAAGGGCGGGCCCGTCGCCAGCAAGGAGTCGGCGGCGTCCCGGTCCAGCCTGACCAGGCCCAGCGGCGTCTCCCAGCCCTCTTCGCGGCTCAGCGCGAAATCCCGCACGGCCCGGTGGTGGCTGGGCCCGATCAGGATCACGCGGCGGAGGTTCCGGTCTCGCACTCTCGCGTAGGCAGCGGCGGCCGTCCGCCCCGAGTAGACGTAGCCGGCGTGCGGGACCAGCAGGGCCCAGGGTAGATCCCCCTCCCGCGGCCAGTCGTCGAGCAGTTCGTCGATCTCCCGGGCGAGGGACCTCGGCTCCGCCGGATAGAACTGGCCCGCCCACGCCGCGCGCCTAGGCAATGGCGACTCCCCTCTGCAAGACCGTGGGCGCGGCCAGCGCCGGGTCCGTCCGCGGATAGTCCATGTTGTAGTGCAGTCCGCGGCTCTCCTTGCGGGACAGAGCCGAGCGGATGATCAGCTGCGCGACCAGGGTGATGTTCCGAAGCTCGATCAGCTCGCTGCAGATCTTGTAACGCCAGTAGAAGCTCTCCACCGTCTCCCGCACGTGGCGGAGCCGTGTCTCCGCCAGGAGCAGGCGCTCGTCGCTGCGCACGATGCCGACATAGTCCATCATGATGCGGCGAACGAGGTCCCAGTCATGGTCGAGCACCACGGTTTCGCGGTACTCGTAGGTCTCCAGCGCGCTCCAGGGTTTGAGCTCGGGCAAGTCGCTGGTCTCGGGGCCCTCCTCGTCCAGACCCTGCCAGGCCCAGTGGGCCCAGGCGACCGCCTCGAGCAGGGAGTTGCTGGCCAAGCGGTTGGCGCCGTGCACGCCGGTGTGGCTCACTTCGCCGAGGGCGAGGAGGCGTTGCAGACTCGAGCGCCCGACCTCGTCGACCATCACGCCGCCGCAGAAGTAGTGCGCCGCCGGCACCACGGGCACTGGCGCCTCCCGCGGGTCGATGCCGACTCCCATGAGGGCCTCGAAGATCGCGGGGAAACGCTCGGGGATCCGCTCCCTGCCGATGGGCGTGAAGTCCAGCCAGATGTGCTTCTCGCCGCGCACCTTCATCTCCTGGTCGATGGCACGCGCGACCACGTCGCGGGGCGCGAGCTCTCCGCGTTCGTCGTAGTTCTTCATGAAGGCTTCGCCGTCGCCGTTCAGCAGCAGGGCGCCCTCCCCCCGCACGGCCTCGCTGATGAGCTGGGTCCGTAGCTCGCGGTGGAAGAGGCAGGTCGGGTGGAACTGGACGAACTCCATGTTGGCGATGCGCGCACCGGCCCGGTAGGCCATCGCGACGCCGTCGCCGGTGGCGATGTCCGGGTTGCTGGTGTAGGCATAGACCTTCCCGCAGCCGCCCGTGGCGAGCACGGTCCAGCGCGCGGCCACGGCCAGCACCTCGTCGCGCTCCTGGTCGAGAACGTAGGCGCCATAGACCCGCCCCTCCTCGCCCCGCACGCGCAGGTGCTGGCGCAGGGCCAGGTTCACGGCGAGGTGGTCTTCCAGGATGCGGATACGAGGGTGAGCGCGCGCCTGCTCGAGGAGCACGCGCTCCATCTCCCGACCCGTGAAGTCCGCGACGTGCACGATGCGGCGGCGGCTGTGGCCGCCCTCGCGCCCCAGGGCGAGCCGGCCGCTCTCGCGCGTGAAGCCGACGCCCCATTCTTCGAGCTCACGGATACGCTCGGGCCCCTCGCGAACCATGCGCTCCACTCGCTCGCGGTCGCAGAGATCCGCGCCCGCCTCCATGGTGTCGCGGACGTGGGAGTCGAAATCGTCGGCGGGGTCGGTCACCGATGCGATGCCGCCCTGGGCACGGTTGGTGTTGCTCTCGACGGCCTGCTTCTTGGTGACCAGGATCACCTCACCCAGCGACGCCGCCTTGACGGCGAAGCTGAGCCCCGCGATGCCGCTGCCGATGACCAGGAAGTCCGTCCTCATCGAGCCGCCTCCCTCGCTGGGGCTGCCAGGCCGGATGCCATGAATGTACGCCAGACGCGTGGGGCTTGCAATCTGAGGCCGCACCTGGCGTAAGGGCCGCCCGCCCCGCCCCCCGATTCCTCCCGCGGCGTTACCCAGAGCAGAACGCGCTATCTTGTACTTTCCCTCGGCCCCGCGCTGCGAGGGGTGGCATTCTGTGGCATGCCCGTTGCTGTTCCTGGGCGTACATCCTTGATCCTGCAACAGGAGGTCAGCATGCGTAGCATCGCCGCCGTCTCGATTCTGCTGGTCCTGGGCCTTTCAGCGGCCCTGGTCGGCGGCTGTGGCGAAAGCGCCATCGACGGTCACACTCGCCCGGCGATCCTGGCCATCAACGGCGGCGCGCCGATTCACGCGGACGTCTTCGTGGTGGACACCACCCTGGTCAGCGGCGGCGGGATCCCCGAGGATCTGGCCGTGTTCCGCTTCGCCAATCCGCCCAGCCAGAAGTTCCTCGATCTCACACCAGACGATCCCTATGGCACCTTCGTCCTGGACTCCTACACGGTCAGCTACGAGGTCGTCCAGGAACTGCCCGGCGGTGGTGTCTTCACGCAGGGAGAGCTGCCGACCATCAGCGGCGCCACGCATCTGGCGCTGCCCGTGGGCATGGAGGTGGAGAGCGTATTCATCCTGGTTCCCGCATCCCTGAAGATGGAGTTTCCCGTCGCGGACCTCCTGCCAGGGGGCGCTGCGCCCGCGGGCGAGCTCGTGGTCCACGCGGAGATCACCTTCACGGGACACGAGAGTGGCTCGGACCGCGTGCAGCTGATCAGCGGTGCCGCGACCATCCTCTTCGCCGACTACGCCGACGAGGACTAAACGCGCCCGTCCCTGGGGCTCCCGCCCCGCGCCAGGACGGGCTCGAGCCAGGCCCAGAGGGCCGTGGGGTCGCTGAATTCCAGGTGTATCCCCAGGTAGAAGGGCGCCTTGCCCGGCAGGTCCCAGGAGCCCTGCCAGCGCAGGGCGTCCTTTTGCGTGAGGAGCGGTCGCGCCGAGCCCAGGCGCTCCAGTGCCGCCGCCAGCTCCCGCCGCATGGTTTTCCCCCAGGAGGCGTGATCCCGGAATCGCATTCTTTCCAGTAAGATGCGTCCATCGCTTGCCATGGCTTCGAAGCGCTCGGGCCGGGCGATGGCGCTCACCGCCAGATAGCCCGCCGGGTCCTCCGAGACGGGCCGTCCCTCCAGGTCGAAGAGTCCCTCGGGAACCACGCGAAAGGCGAAGCGGGGTCTGGCGGGCAGACCAGGGGGCGAGGCGCCCTCGGGGAGCAGCAGGGCGTCCGCGCGGCGCAGGGCGCCAGGTAGCTCGCGCAGGGGGCCGGCGGGAAGGACCCGACCTGCGCTCAGGGTCGGATCGGCGGAGAGGAGCACGAGGTCGCGATCCCGGGCGAGGCGGCGGTGTTGGAAGCCGTCGTCCAGGATGAGAAGCTCGCAGACGCCCTCCCGCGCCAGCCGACGGGCGCCATCCCGCTTACGCCGGGCCGCGACCACGGGGACATCCCCCAGGCGGAGAGCCAGCAGGCGGGCCTCGTCGGGGGCGTGGGCCGCGAAGTCCGGCTCCCCGGAGCGCAGCAGACGCCTGCCACCGCCCTGTCCCGCCATGCCCGTCACGATCCCGGGCCTCCGTCCCCCCGCGAGTGCCAGACGCGCCAGGGCCTCGGTGGCGGGCGTCTTGCCCGTGCCCCCGACCTCCAAGTTGCCCACGGAGATCACCGGCATGCCAATTCGCTCGGCGCAGCAGGCCGCTACGGCGCCGGCCAGCCAGGCCGCGCCACCGTAGAGCAGGGCCGCCGCCTGGCGCAGGGGGCCGGGGCGTTCAGGCAGGCGGCCTCCCGGGCCGCGGAGGTCGCGCAGGGGACTAGTCATCGCGATCGGTGTCCGCGGGATCTGGCGGGATGGGCTCTCGCCCCAGCGACACGTCCAGCCCATCGCTGAAGTGGCGGAGCTCGTCTTCCAGCTTTCGGCGGAGAATCTCCTGCTCCTCCTTCCCCGCGTCGCGAGGGACGAAGAGCGGCTCGCCGTAGCGGATGTGGAGGCGCGAGAGAGGCCAGGGAAGGATGCTGCGGTCCCAGCTGCCGAAGACGTGCCCCCTGCGCGAGGCGACACATATGGGCACGATGGGGTTGCCGCTCAGGGCCGCAAGCTGCAGGGCGCCGGCTTTCAGCCTCCCGCGGGGGCCGCGGGGGCCGTCCACCGTGATCCCGGTGTCAAGGCCGCGGCGCCCCAGCGCCAGCATCTGGCGAAGGGCCGCCGAGCCGCCGCGGCTCGAGGAGCCGGCGATAGTCCCGTAGCCGAAGCGCAGGAGCAGCTCCGCGATGAGACGGCCGTCGCGGCTACTGCTGCGGAGCACCTGGATGTCGCGGCGGCGGTGCGTGTAGGCCAGCATGATCATGCGGTTGTGCCAGAAGGCGTAGATCACCCCGCCGCTCGGGCTGCGTTCCCGGATGCGCCGCAGGGCCTGGTCGTCCTCCTCCACGCGCCAGCCCGCCGCCCAGGCCCTCAGCAACAAGGCCAATAGCCCCGCGGCGAAGCGCAAACGCCGCTCTTCCCAGACGCTCAACTCGCGTTCGCCCCCGCGCCAGTGCCCCCTACTCACGCGCCCTCCAGGAGCTGGACGGCTATCTGTGCCGTCTTCTCGCCACAGCCCGGTCCTCCGAGCTTCTCCCGCAGTGTCCGGAAGGATGCGCGCTGGGACTCCCTCGCCTCTCCTCCGGACAGGAGTTCCGCGAGGGTCGCCACGATCGCGTCTACCCTCGCCCCCTCCTGGATAAACTCCGGCGCGACGCGCTCGGCCGCCACAAGGTTGGCGAGGGCCACGTGCTCCACGCTCACCAGGCGGCGAGCGAGCCAGTAGCTCAGCGTGCTCGTGCGATAGACGACGGCCATGGGCACGCCCGCCACGGCCGTCTCCAGCGTGGCGGTGCCGCTGGCAACCAGCGCTGCCCCCAGGCTTCCCAGGAACTCGGCGCTGCCTGTGCGCCTCCTCTCGATCCCGCTGGCGCCGCCCAGCAGGGAGTCGTAGAGGCCCGCCGGGAGACCCGGCGACTCGAGGAGTTCGCAGCTCAGGCCGGGGAGGCGGGCCTGCAGCTCGCGCGCCACCGACAGCATCAAGGGTAGGTGTCGACCGATCTCCTGCGCGCGACTTCCAGGCAGCAGACCGAGGCGGAGGGGAAACGCGTCGGGCGCGAAGGGCCGCTCGTCCTCCATGATGGGATGGCCGACGAAGCGGGAGGCGAGCCCCTCGCGCCGGAACCACTCCTCCTCGAAGGGCAGGATGACAGCGAGCCGGTCCACGTTCCGGCGCAGCGAGTCGACGCGGCGCTTCCCCCAGGCCCATACCTGGGGCGCGACGAAGTAGAGCACGGGTACGCCGGCCTTCCTCGCCCGGGCGGCCAGACGCAGGTTGAAGCCGGGGAAGTCGACGGGCAGGAGGAGGTCCACGCTACCGCTCTTGAGCAGCGACGTGAGTCGCCTCATGTGACGGCGGATGGCCGGCAGGCGGCTGACGACCTCCGCGAAGCCCATCACGGCTACTTCCTCGTAGGGCAGGATGATCTCTGCGCCGGCGCCTGCGAGCTTCGCCCCCCCCACGGCGGAGATCCGCCATTCGGGACGCAGGTCGCGCAGCGCGCGGACGACGGTGGCGGCGGCCTGGTCGCCGCTCGCCTCGCCGGCAACCACCAGGACATGCCGGCTCGCTTCAGGACCCACGCCTCACCTTTTCCAGGATGCCCATGGCGACGCGGAGGGCGCGCAGGCCGTCCTCGCCGCTGATGGGCACGGGCTGGTCCCTCTCCACGGCGCGCACGAAGGCCTCGAGCTCGAGGCGCAGAGGCTCGGCCTCTTCCACTGGCACGGGGACGGGCTCGACCATTTCCTCGAGCTGCACCCCCGCCAGGCCTTCGCGGCTCGCCAGCCGGGACTCAAGCAGGCTCTCGAAGTCCGTCGCCTTGCGGATCATCTCCACCCGCCCCGCCATGAGGTCCACGGCGAGGTAGCTGCTCGGCTGGAAGAAGCGGATCTTGCGCATGCGCTCGCGGCTGATCCGGCTAGCCGTGATGTTCGCAACGCAGCCACCGCGAAAGCGGAGGCGCGCGTTGGCGATGTCGATATCGCCGGTGAGGACGGAGATCCCGCTCGCGTCGAAGGACTCCACCTCGTCTCCGATGATCATGGCGAGCAGGTCGATGTCATGGATCATCAAGTCCAGCACCACTGCCACCTCCGAGCCGCGGTGGCCGAAAGGCGCAAGGCGATGGCTTTCCACGAAGCCCGGCTTGTCGAAGTGGGGCAATGCGGCCAGGACAGCCGGGTTGAAGCGCTCGACGTGGCCGACCATGAGGCGCAGGCCCCGCCTGTCCGCCTCCGTGATCATCTCCTCGGCGGCGGCGAGGCCGGCCGCGATGGGCTTCTCCACGAGGATGTGACAATCGTGCGCCATCGCCGCCAGGGCGACGTCGCGGTGCGCCGTCGTGGGCACGCAGACGCTCAGCGCGTCCGCGCGCGCAGCCAGCTCAGGCAAGCCGCCGAATGTCGGGCAGCCGTTGCGCTCGGCGACGGCGCGCGCAGCGCCGTCATCGATGTCGTGCACCCCCACCAGCTCAACGCCTGGGATTTCCGTGTAGACGCGCGCGTGAATGGACCCCAGGTGGCCGCAGCCGACGACGCCCAGTTTCACATTGACCTCCCTCGATGACTGCTGGATGTTAGCCGTCAGGGCGGCGATGTCAACGCCCCTTTCCCCCAGGCAGCAGTGAGGATTGGCGATGATCGTGAGTCTTTCGGTCGAGATCGCAAGTAAGGTCCGTGGCGTCTACTGTGCCGTGGACGGCCTGCATCACACGGAGTCGTGGGAGTTTCGCGAGGAACTCAAACGCCTGCAGGCCGAGTTGGAGGAGCGCTGGCGGGGACGAACACCGTCGCGGATCCCGCTGCTCGAGCCCGCCCGCGAACTCTACAGGTCGGTGGGCATGGACCCCACGCGCCACCGGCCATCGAGCGAGGCACTGCTGAGGCGAATCATGCAAAGCAAGGGGCTCTACCGCCTCGATCCGATCGTCGACACGGGCAACCTGTTCTCCCTCGCCAGCGGCCTCCCCCTCGGCCTCTACGACCGCGAGTTCCTGCGGGGCGACGTGAGCCTGCGCCTGGGCCGCACTGGCGAGTCCTTCGCGGGCATCCGCAAGGGGACTGTGAACGTGGATGGCCGCCTCTGTCTCGCCGACGAGGAGGGGCCCTTCGGCTCCCCCAGTTCGGACTCCCATCGTTGCCGCATCCGCGAGGAGACGACGCGAATCCTCTTCGTCGTCTACGCCCCCGCGGGTTACGACGCAGCGGAGCTGCTCGCGCGCGGCGAGGAGCTGGCGCGGAACTTCGAGCGCTGGAATGGTGGCGTTGCGGGAGATGTGCGGCCGCTCGCAGCGGGCGCCACGCCGGACTGAGCTGGCGGGATCTACTTGCTGATGCCGCGCTCGCTGCCGCGAACGAAGTCCGCGATGAGCCGGACGGCGGGGTCGTCACCCAGCTCCTCGTCGATGCGGCCAAGGGCTTGGCTCGTATTGAGGCCCGAGCGATAGATGAGACGGTAGCTTCGCTGCAGGCGGCTCAGCGTTTCGTCCGAGAAGCCACGGCGCCTGAGGCCCACCGTGTTCACCCCCGACATGACCAGGGGATTACCCGCGCCGCGGAGGAAGGGCGGCACGTCCTTCGGGACGCGGCTGCCCCCACCGATGAAGGCGTGAGCGCCGATGCGCACGAACTGGTGAACGGGAGTGACGCCACCGATGATCGCGTATTCCGCGATGAGCACGTGGCCCGCCAGGTTGACGCTGTTGGCCAGGATCACGTGATCGCCGATCTCGCAGTTGTGCGCCACGTGGCTGTAGGCCATCAAGAGGCAAGCGCTGCCGACGCGCGTGGCCTCGCCCTCGCCGGTGGCTGGATTCAGGGTAGCGTACTCTCGGATGTTGTTGGCGTCCCCGATGACGAGCAGGCTGTCTTCGCCGTGGAACTTGAGATCCTGCGGGGGAGATCCGACCACTGCTCCCTGGAAGATCCGGTTGCGCTCCCCCATCCGGACGCAGCCCTCGATGCGGACGTGGCTGCCGATCTCGCAGCCCGCGCCCAGCTCGGCCCCAGCCGCGATGATCGAGTAGGGACCCACGGTGACACCGGGTCCCAGCTTCGCCTTGGGATCGACGAGCGCGGTAGGGTGAATCGAGATCTCAGCGCGCGATACGGCTTCCATCCTACTTCTCCACCACTTGGGCCATCAGCTCCGCCTCGGCCACCTGCTCGCCGTCGACGAATGCCTCTCCGCGCATCTTACAACCTCGCTTCCTCAGGCGCAACATCGTCAGCTCGAAGCGAACCTGGTCCCCGGGCAGGACGGGCTTACGGAAACGGGCATTATCAATTCCCATGAAGTAGACCAGCTTGCCGCTGGGGTTGTCCACCGTCGACAGGAGCAGGATCCCCCCCGTCTGGGCCATGGCCTCCAGGATCAGGACGGCGGGAAAGATGGGATGGCCGGGGAAGTGCCCCTGGAAGAAGGGCTCGTTGATGGTCACGTTCTTGATGCCAACGACCCGCTTGCCGTCCTCCATCTCGATGAGGCGGTCCACGAGGAGGAAGGGATAGCGGTGCGGCATGATCCGCATGATGTCGCGGATGTTCCACTCGAGGGGCGAGCCGCCGGTGAAGATGCTGTCTTGCCGCTGCGCGGCCTCCGCGAGCATGCGGGCTAACTTGGCGTTGGAGACATGCCCACTCTTGTGGCTGATGATGTGCCCCTTGATCGGCAGACCGACGAGGACGAGGTCGCCGAGGAGGTCCAGGATCTTGTGGCGCACGAACTCGTTGGGGTGGCGCAGGGGCATCTCGTTGAGGATGCCCTCCGGGCCGACCACCACGGCGTTGTCCAGGCTCCCGCCCTTGATCAGGCCCTTCTCCTGGAGGCGCTCCACGTCCTCCAGGAGGACGAAGGTGCGCGCGTCGGAGATCTCGTCCTCGAAGGTCTGGGGATTGATGTCGAAGGAGGCGTACTGGGTACCAAGGTGCGGTTGGTCGTACTTGATGGTGAAGCTGACGCGAAAGCCGTCGTAGGGTAGGGCCATCAGCTCGATGTCGTCCTCGACCAGGCTGATGGGCTGCGTGACCTCGAAGTAGCGTACCGGCGCGCCCTGGCCGACGATGCCAGCCTTCTTGAACTGCTGCACGTAATCCGCGCATCCGCCGCCCAGCGCCTCGGCCGGCTCGTTCGAATCGAGCTCTATGATGCAGTTGTCGATTCCCAGCCCGGCGAAGGTGGCCAGCACGTGCTCCACGGTGTGGATGTTGACGCCGTTCCTCGCTAGGGTGGTGTTGCGGAACTCCTCGTCGACGTCGGGAGAGTTGTCGACGACGGCACGGATATCCAGGGGCGGATCCTGGTCCGTGCGCCGGAAGATGAGCCCGGTGTTCACCGGGGCGGGCTGGAAGCGCATGGAGACGGGATTCCCGGTGTGGAGGCCGATTCCCTCGTAAACGATCTCCTCCCCCAGCGTCCGCTGTTGACGAATCACTCCGAACCCTCCTTGGTTTCAGACAGGGATCGCTTCAGGTCAGCCAGCTCGGCTTCCAGCCTTTTCAGCGACTTCATCAGTTCCGGCAGGCGCGCGGCTGCGGCGTGCATGCGCATCGACTGCTCGTGCGGCCGGGCGGGGTAGCCCGAGACGCAGACGCCCGCGTCGACGGACTTGGTGACGCCCGCCTGGGCGCCTATGGTGGCGCCGTTGCCCACCTCGATGTGACCTATGATTCCGGCCTGGCCACCGATGGTCACGCCATCGCCGATGCGCGTGCTGCCGGAGATCCCCACCTGGGCGACCACGATGCTGTTCTCGCCGATGACGGCGTTGTGGGCGACCTGCACGAGATTGTCGATCTTCGTGCCGCGGCCGATGCGCGTGACGCTCGTGGTGGCCCGATCGACCGTGACGTTGGCTCCGATCTCGACGTCGTCGCCGATCTCCACGCGGCCGATCTGAGGCACCTTGCTGTATCTCTCCCCGTCCTTCGCGTAGCCAAAGCCGTCCGAGCCGATCACCGTTCCTGCGTGAACGATGACATGCTTGCCCAACCTGCAGTCCTCGCGGACGACCACGTTGGGGAAGAGGATCGAGCCATCACCAATGCTCACCCGATCCAGGACGACCGCGCCCGGCATGAGGATCACTTCGTCGCCGATCCTGCAGCCCTTGCCGACATGGACGAAGGCGCCGAGATGGCAGCCCTCCCCCAGCACGCTGTCCTCGCCGACCACGGCCAGCTCGCTGCGGCCCGCGGGGTAGCTCTCCCGCAGGGGACTTGAGAAGAGGTGCACTGTCTGCAGGAAGCTCAGGTAGGGATTGGCGACCCGGATGGCCGGCAGCCCGTTCACGTCGATGTCCTCGCCGACGATCATCGCGCTCGCGCGGGTCTGCCCCAGATACGGGAGATATCGCGCGTTGGCCAGGAAGCTGATCTGGCCGGGCTCGGCCTCTCGGATTCCTGCCACCCCTCCGATGGTCAGCGCGGGATCCCCCTCGCAGCGGCCGCCGAGCTCCTTCGCCAGCGATTCCAGGGAGTACCTCATGGGAGCCGTCGCGGCGCCCATGGGTTCGTGCTTGATCGCGTCCACGTCCTAGCCCTTCGCCTTGAGGGCTGCCGATATCTTCTCGTCCAGGCTGAAATCCGGACGTGAGTATAGCACGGCGCCCGTGATGTCCAGGACGAGATCGTAGTCCTCCTCCTCGGAAACCGTCTTCACGACCTCCCGGATCTTCTCCAGGATCGGCTCGGTGAGCTCGAGATTGCGGCGGGCCGCCTCGCCGCTGGGGCTGAACTTCTCCTGCTCGAACTGGTAGAGCTCCCCCTCCATCTGGGCGAGCTCGGCCTCCTTCTCGCGTTGGGTCTCCGGCGTCATCATGAGGCGCTGCACCTCGTAGTTCTCGCGCGCCTCCATCAGCTCGTCGATCATCTGCTGCTTCTGGCCCTGCCAGGTCTCGATGTCCTTGTCGAAGATCTTCTTGGCCTCGTCGTAACCCTCGTAGCTCTCGAACACGGCCTGGAAATCTAGGACGCCTATCTTGAAATCGTCGGCGAGGACGACCCCGGAGGCGAACAGCGAAAGCATTAGCAGGCCGGAAACGATGATGGCGGGATAGCGCATGACACCCTCTCTTCTTCTAGAAATCCGTTCCCATCTTGAAATGGAAGCGACCCTTCTCCTCGCCCTCTTCCGGATCGAGGGGATAGCCCCAGTCGAAGCCCATGACACCCATGAGCGGAATCTCGATGCGCGCGCCAAACCCGACGGAGCGCTTGAGCGTTGTGAAGTCGGCCTGGGCCATCGAATTCCATGTGCCCCCAAAGTCGAAGAAGGGCGCAACGATCTGCACGTTGTTGCTCACGCCCAGTACGACCTCCACCGCGCCGGTCGTCATCGCCCTGCCCCCGAGGAAGGAGCTGTTGCCCTCGGGAACCACCGAGAAATCATGGTAGCCGCGCAGGGGGTAGAGTCGATTGCCGCCCAGGCGGAAGCGCTCCTGGTCGGGCACCTGCTCCGGGCGATCGATACCGTCCACGAGCCCCAAGGTCTGGTGGAAGCGCAGGACGAAAGGCCCCACCAGCTTCTGATACCAGGTGTAATGGCTCATGTATTTCTGGTAAGCGAGGTTGCCGCCGAGCAAGCCGCCTGCGAACTGGCCGCTGATCCGGAAGCGTGTGCCGCGGCTCGGCAGGAAGGGATTGTCCGTGGAGTTGCGCCAGAAGGTCAGCGTGACGCTGCTCTCCACCTCGGGCCAGTCACGCTCGACCAGGCTTCCTCCCTGCGCGAGATACTCGTCGCTGAAGTCGAAGAGCTCGATGCTCTCGAGCCGGTAGGCCGCGCTGATGCGGGAGTGGTCGAGCCAGGGGAAGGGGCGGCCCAGGCCCGTGGAGAAGCCGATCTTCTCGTCCTTGTAGTACTCGCGGTATATGTTGTTGCGACTGCGATAGATGCTGCCGCTCAGCGTGACGGGCCGATTGCGGAACCAGGGCTCCACGTAGTGGATGTTGAAGAGGTGGACCCGTTTGCCGAACTCCCACTGGAAGTTGAGCGTCTGCCCGCGGCCGCGGAAGTTTGTCGCCCCTACCGTGATGAATCCCGTCAGGCTGGTTGCCTCGCTGTAGGTGATGCCCGCGCTGAAGTTGCCCGTGGAGCGCTCGAGCACTCGGAAAAGCAGGTCGACCTCGCCGCTGCTGGGATCGGTGCGCGGCTCGAACTGGACGTCATCGAAGTAGCGCAGCATGAAGATGTCGCGATGGCTGCGAATCACCTTCTCGCGATTGAAGAGCTCGCCGGGGAAGATCTTGATCTCCCGCCGGATCACTTTGTCGAGCGTCTTGTCGTTGCCGGCGACGATGATCTCCCGCACGCGCGCCAGCGGCCCCTCCGCGATGCGCAGGAGCAGATCCACCTTCCGCTCCTCGATGCTGCGCTCCGGCAGCACCTGGTTGTAGAGGTAGCCGCGGTCGTAGTAGGCCTCGGAGATGAGGGCCACGGAGCGGTCGAGCTCGTAGCCGTTGAAGGTCTCGCCCGGCTGGAAGGGCAGGTAGTACTGGACGAGCGAGTCGCTCAGGGAGGAGTTGCCCTCCCAGTGGACCCGGCCGAACTCGTAGCGGGGCCCCTCATCGATGACGTAGGTCAGCGCGACCTTGTCCTGCTCCTCGCCCCATGCTTCCCGCGTTTCGAGCACGCGGGCATCCAGGAAGCCTTCCTGGTGGTAATGCCGGGTCAGGCGGCCGACATCCGCGGAGATGCTGTCCGGCTGGTAGGCGTTGAAGTTCTGCCAGCTCAGCGGGTTCAGGTAGCGTTTCGGCTTCGAGCCGAGGACCTGGCGCAGGTGGTCCCCCGAGATGCTCGCGTTGCCCTCGAAGTGGAGAGCCTTGATCTTGCTCTTCTTTCCCTCCGTGAGGGCGAAAGTCAGGCTACTACGACCGTCAGACGTCTCCAGGCGCGACTCGACCTGCGCGGCGTGGTAGCCCTTCTCGCCGCAGTGCTCGAGGATGGCGGCCTCGTCCCGCACGAGAAGCAGGGGCCGCAGATAGCTGCCCGTGGTGACTCGGACCAACTCCTCGAGATCGTCGCGCCCTATCTTCTTCAAGCCCTCCCAGCGCAGCTCGGCCAGCTTGGGGTACTCCCGCACGACGAGAAGCAGGTCCACCGTGGAGTCGGGATTCCGCTCCGCGCGCACCGACAGGTCCTCGAAGCGCTGCGACCGGTGGAGGCGGCGCAGGGCATCCGCGAGCTCCTCCCGCTGCACCTCGTCGCCGGGGACGATCCCGAACTCGAGGAGCACACGCTCCTCGGAGGCGAAACGCAGCCCCTCCACGCGCAGGGAATCGATCGTCAACCCCTCCTGGCCGAAGGCCGTAGAGAAGGCGAGGAGCAGACAGGTAAAAAGAAGGATGGGCTTCATTGCAACGGGCAGGGAGAGGGTCGATCAACTGAAAAAAACGGCTCCTGGGGAGCCGTAACGCTAGCAATGTAGAGAATGTTCCCGGTCTTGTAAAGCGCTTTGTCGAACCGGCCCTAGGTCCCCTTTTCCGCGGGGGAAACCTCGAGCGGGCTGTCTTCGCCGCCGGACCCGCCGGGCCCGTCGTCTGACTGCGTGAAGGCGAGTTCGCCTTCACGCACGGTGATCTGGACCATCTTCCCGCGCCTCAGCTTGCCACCTAGGATCTGCTCGGCGAGCGGATTCTCGAGGTTCCGCTGGATGGCCCGGCGCAGGGGTCGTGCGCCGAGGCTCGGGTCGAAACCGCGGTCGATGAGCAGGTTCCGCGCCGCGTCGTCCAACTCGAACAAGAAGCCCTGGTCCGCGAGCCGCTCCATCAGCTCGCCGAGCAGGATCTCGAGAATCTCTGCCATCTCCGGGCGGCCCAGGCTGGCGAAGACCACCATGTCGTCGATGCGGTTGAGGAACTCCGGGCTCATGGCCCGCTTGACCTCCTCCATGATCTTGCGGGTCATCTCCTTGCGGTTCGTGTCCTCCTGGCTCAAGGAGAAGCCCATCGTCCGCTCCTCCTTGATCTGCCGCACGCCCAGGTTGCTGGTCATGATCACGACGGTGTTCTTGAAGTCCACCCTGCGGCCGAAGCTATCGGTGAGCTGTCCATCCTCGAGGATCTGCAGGAGGATGTTGAAGACGTCCGGATGGGCTTTCTCGATCTCGTCGAGCAGGATTACGCTGTAGGGGCTGCGGCGCACCTTCTCGGTCAGGTAGCCGCCCTCGTCGTAGCCCACGTAGCCGGGCGGCGCGCCGATCAGTCGGCTCACCGCGAACTTTTCCATGTACTCCGACATGTCGATGCGCAGCAGCTGGTCGTCCGAGTCGAAGAGGAAGCGTGCCAGCTCGCGGGCGAGGTGGGTCTTGCCGACGCCGGTGGGACCGAGGAAGAGGAAGGATCCGATGGGCCGCCGCGGGTCGCGCAGCCCGGCCCGGTTGCGACGGACGGCCGTGGAGATGACGCCGATGCCCTCTTCCTGACCGATGACGCGCTTGCGCAGCTCTTCTTCCATGCGGAGCAGCTTCTGGCCCTCCTTCTCCTCCACATTCGTGATGGGGATGCCCGTGATGTCGCTGATCACCGCGTTGATGTCGGTGACATCGACCACGGCGCGCTCCTCGCTCACGTTCTCGTCCACCTCGATGCGCAGGCTCTCCAGACGGATCCGCAGCTCCTTCTCCTTGTCGCGCAGCTTCGCAGCGGATTCGAACTCCTGTTTCTGGATCGCGCTCTCCTTCTCGCTGTCCAGCCGCTCCACTTCCTTCTCCATCTCCACCAGCTCCTTGGGGATGGCGCTCACCGCGAGCCGGGCGCGCGCGCCCGCTTCGTCGATGACGTCGAAGGCCTTGTCCGGCAGGAAGCGGTTGTTGATGTATCGCTGGGCCAGCTTGACCGCGGAGATGATGGAATCGTCGGTGAAGGTCGCTCGGTGATGCGCCTCGTACTTGTCGCGCAGGCCGCGGATGATCGCGATGGTCTCCTCCTCGGTGGGCGGATTGACCAGCACCATCTGGAAGCGCCTCTCTAGGGCGCCGTCCTTCTCAATGTGCTTGCGGAACTCGTCCAGGGTCGTGGCGCCGATGCACTGCAGCTCGCCGCGGGCCAGGGCGGGCTTGAGCATGTTCGACGCGTCGATGGCACCCTCCGCGCCCCCGGCACCCACGATCGTGTGCAGCTCGTCGATGAATATGATCACGTCGTTGGACTCGCGGATCTCGTTGATTACGGACTTCAGACGTTCCTCGAACTGGCCGCGATACTTCGTGCCTGCGACAACACTTGCGAGATCCATCGTGCAGATGCGTTTGTCCTTGAGGAGCTTGGGCACCCGGTTCTCGACGATGTGCTGGGCCAGGCCCTCGGCGATGGCCGTCTTGCCGACACCCGGCTCGCCGATGAGGACGGGATTGTTCTTCTTGCGGCGGGAGAGGACCTGGATGACCCGCTCGATCTCCTTGTCGCGGCCGATGACCGGATCGAGCTTTCCGTCGGCGGCGTACTGGGTCAGGTCCCGGCCGAACTGGTCCAGGGCCGGGGTCTCGGATTTCTCCTTGCGAGCGCCCTTGCGCTGGCCCCCCGATGCGCCGAGCAGCTTCAGGATCTCCTCGCGAACCTTCTTGCGGTCCGCCCCGAGGTCCAGCAGCACGCGAGCGGCAACGCCTTCGCCCTCGCGGATCAGGCCGAGGAGCAGATGCTCCGTGCCGACGTAGTTGTGGCCCAGCAGGCGGGCCTCCTCGACGGAGAGCTCCAGGACAGTCTTGGCGCGCGGCGTGAACGGGATCTCGCCGATCATGACCGTGCCGCCGGTCGCCGAGACCAGCTTCTCCACGGCCAGCCTGATCTGCTCGAAGTCCAGGCCCATCTTCCTGAGCACCTTGGCGGCAATTCCCTCCCCCTCTCGGACGATTCCGAGCAGGAGGTGCTCCGTGCCGATGTATTCGTGCTGGAGGCGGCTGGCCTCGTCTCGGGCAAGGAACAGCACTTTCCGAACGCGCTCGGTAAATCTATCGTTCATCGGAACTTATCCTTTCCTCTGTCCGATCGCCGTCTCCCGAGAGCCAGTCTCGCAGGAGGCCTGCCCTGCGCCGGTCCCTCTCCGTCTCCTCCAGCTCCCCACCCTGGGACTCCTGGAGGAATCCGTCGCGGACCCGGAACCAGACCTGCTGAAGCTCTTGCAGAGTAACATCTTGGATGAGCTCGGTCAGGCAGCCGAGGCGGAGGGTGCCCAGGAGCCTCAGCGCCCGATCGCTTGGCATCAGCCGCGCGTAGCGAATCTGTCCGTATGCGGTCCAAACGTGGTCTTCGAGCAAGCTCCGTGCCTCCGAAAGGAGACGTTCCCGGGCTCTGCGCTCGAACTCGTCGAGCTTGGCGACAGTCCCCTCCACCAGCTCCAGGTAGTGGGTCTCTGGATCGCCGAGGCAGCGTGCGTTGGAGAATTCCAGGAGGACGGCCCCCCCCGGCGGCCCGTCTCCGCAGGCATCCTCCACCGAGAGGTGCAGGGCGCCCAAGCCACGGAACACCCGCGGCAGCTCCTCGCTCAAGGCAAGAGCGGGCAGGTGGAGGATGGCCGAAACCTTGAGCCCCGTGCCCGCGCGCCGCGGCGACACGCTCAGATAGCCGAACTCCTCGCTGAATGCGAAGTCGAACAGCTCCTCCAGGGCGGCGTCGAGCGAATCGGCGCGACCGAAAGCGTTGTCGAGCTGCAGCCCGGGCAGGAGGCAGTGGATCCGGAGGTGATCCTCCTCGCCGACCAGGAGCGTCAGATCGGGATCCGCGGTGACGACCATGCCCTTGCCGTGGACGTCCTCCTTCAGCTCGCTCCCCAGCAGCGCGCTCTCCCGTAGAAAATCCCTCTCGTGCGGGGGCAAGCTCTCGAGGTCGAAGTAGGTCGCCCCCGCGAGAGCTTCGCTGTCCGCCAGCCGCGAGAAGAGCATCTCTCGCAGGAGCTGGCGCTGGCCGTCGTCCAGTAGCGAGGCGAAGCGCTCCGGCAGGTTCCGGGAGATACGCGCGCGCGTTGCGACGACGGTCGGATGGATCCTGCCGGTCCGCCAGCGCGTCTCGAGTGTCTTTGCCAGCTCCGCGATGCTCATGACGATCCGCCCGTGTTGACCAGCCGTTGCAGCTCCTCGTCTAGGTCTCGCATCTCGTCGCGGAGCCGCGCGGCGTCCTCGAAGCGCTCTTCCCCGATCGCCATCTGGATGTTCTCCTTGACGCCCAGGATGCGGCGGCGCAGGTCGATCCGGCGGCCGATCCTGTGCGGCACCTTTCCCCGGTGGCGGTTCGCGCCGTGGAAGTCCTTGAGCAAGCGGGTCATGTCGCCCATGAAGGTCTGGTAGCAATGGGGGCAGCCCAGGTGCGAGTGTGTCTCGAAGTCGCCGAAGGTCCAGCCGCACTCCGGACAGGCCAGGGAGTCCCCAGCGTCGCGCTCCTGGGAGAAGCGGTGCAGGAGGCCGGCCCAGGTCTCCTCGCTACCCAGAAGGACGCCGTGCGTAGGATCGATGGGGACGCCCTTCTCGAGACCGCAGCCGACGCAGAGGTAGTAGGCGTGCTTCCCCTCGCTGCCGATCTCCGTGTAGTGGATCTGAGCCTCATGCTCCCCGCAGTGCTCGCAGATCTCCCGCATGGCCCTCCTTCCGCCTGCAATATAGTCCAGATACGGCGCCTCTGAAAGATGCGTCAGAGGACGCGGAGCTCGCCTTCGGTCAGCTCCAGACATTGCCCGGCGCGCGCGGCCTGTTCGCGGTCGTGGGTGACGAGGACCAGGCTCGTGCCCTCCTCGTCGATGAGCTGGAAGAGATGATCTGCGACCTGGGCGCCCGTGCGGCGGTCCAGGTTTCCCGTGGGCTCGTCCGCGAGGATGAGCCGCGGCTTGCCGATGAGCGCGCGTGCGACCGCAACGCGCTGCTGCTCGCCTCCCGAGAGCTCCGCAGGACGGTGCTCGAGGCGATCGGAGAGGCCGACGCGCTCCAGCAGCTCTGTGGCCCTCTCGAAGGCCTCGCCTCGTCCTCTGCGCGCGATGAGCGCGGGAATGGCCACGTTCTCCAGGGCGGAGAACTCGGGCAAGAGGTGGTGGAACTGGAAGATAAAGCCGAGCGCGTGGCCGCGGAAGGCCGTCAGCTGCGCAGGTCTGGCTCCGACCAGATCTCTCCCCTCGAAAAGCACGTGACCTGCGTCCGGGCGCTCCAGCGTCCCCAGGATGTGCAGCAGCGTGCTCTTGCCGCTGCCGCTCGCGCCCAGGATGGACATGGACTCGCCGGCGGGCAGCCGCAGGCTGCAGTCGCGCAGCACCTCCACCGAGCGATGGGGCGTGACATAGGTCTTGCGGACCCTCTCGACTTCTAGCAAGGGCTCAGGCACGAATATCGCCCCCCTCCCTGAGCGCGTCCATGGGAGTCCTGCGCAGAGCCTCGAGACCAGGCAGGACGAGTGAGAAGAAGGCCACAGCGATCGCCGCGGCCGCGATGGTGCCCAGGAGCGCCGGGCTGAGCTCCACCGGCATGCTGTCGATGAAGTAGACCTCTCCCGGCAAGGCGATGGGATGCCGGCTGAACCAGGCGATGACCAACAGGCCGAGCAGACCGCCGCCCAGTACCCCCGCCAGGCCGATCAGCCAGCCCTCGAGCAGGTAGACCCCCAGGATGCCGAGGCGAGTCGCTCCAAGGGAGAGCAGGAGCCCGATCTCGCGCGTCTTCTCGGTGACGATGATCGTCATCGAGCCCGCGATGTTGAAGCCCGCCACGAGGATGATCAGGCTGAGCGCTATGAAGAGCACGCCGCGCATGGTCTTCATCCAGCGGAAGATCTCGCCGTTGAGCTCCATCCATCCAGCCGCCTGGTAGACGGGATAATGGTAGCGCTCGCGCAGCTGCGACACGACCGCGGCGGCCTTCATCACGTCCGCGAGCCCCAGGCCGAGACCGTCGACGCCGCGCCCCGCGCGGAAGCTCTCGCGAGCGGTGTCGAGATCGAGGTAGGCGAAGCGGCGGTCGAACTCGTAGAGGCCGCTGCTGACCGTGCCGATCACGGTGAAGCGGTAGTGACGCGCCTCCTGCTCCCCATCGCCGAGAACCGTGGTGAAGGTCAGCTCCTCGCCGGGCAACGCGCCCAGCTCGTCCGCCAGGCGGGAGCCGAGCAGTAGCCCCGGCGCGCCAGGGAAATCGAAACCCACGAAGGGCGGATCGCAGCGCGAAAGGACCTCCGTGACCGCGTCCTCGGTCTCCGGATCGATGCCGCGCAGGATGACACCCCGCAAGCGCAGGTTCCGTCCGCCGCTCGCGCTGAGGACGCCCTTTTGCTGCACGAAGGGGCTGGCCGCCTCGACGCCCGGGATCGAGGCCACGTCCCGCGCGAGGGAGTCCGGCGCGGTGATCTCGCCCCGCGCTCCGCTGGAGAGGAAGACGGCGGGATTCATGACCGTGAGTAGGCGCTGCACCTCCGTCTGGAAACCCTGCACGAAGGAGAAGACGGTCAGCAGCGTGGCCACCCCGACGGCGACGCCCAACAGGGCGAGCAGGCTGACGCGGCCGAGGAAGCCGCCGCGCCGCGCCTTGGCGAGATGTCGGAGTGCGAGCCAGAGGGAGAAGCGCACCTCAGGCCTCGGGACGCATCATGGGAAAGAGCAGGACGTCGCGGATGTGATGCGTGTCCGTGAGCAGCATGACGAGTCGGTCGATGCCGATCCCCAGGCCCGCGGTGGGCGGCATGCCCACCTCGAGCGCGCGCAGGAAGTCCTCGTCCAGTACCTGCGCCTCCTCGTCGCCGCGGGCGCGCAGGCCCATCTGCGCCTCGAAGCGTCGGCGCTGCTCCTCCGGATCGTTGAGCTCGCTGAAGGCGTTGCCCAACTCGACGCCGGCGATGAAGGGCTCGAAGCGCTCCACCTGCCCGGGCTTGTCGCGATGGTCCTTCGCCAGGGGGCTGATCTCCTTGGGATGGTCGGTGAGGAAGGTGGGTTGCACGAGCTGCGACTCGACCAGCTTGCTTGCGATGGCGTCGAGCAGTTGCCCGCGCTCCCGCTCGCCTTCGATCTCGATGCCGTGCTCCTCCGCGCAGGCGAACAGCTCCGCTTCCGACGCTCCGCGCAGGTCGCGGCCAGCGTAGCGCTCCAGGCCTTCGTAGTAGTCCAGACGGGGCCAGGGCGGCGTGAAGTCGATCTCCTGCCCGGCATAGCTCAGTGTGGAGCCGCCGTGCAGCTCCTTCACAAGCCCGAAGTAGAGTTTCTCCACGAAGCCCATCATGTCGTGGTAGTCCCAGTAGGCGGCGTAGGCTTCGAGCATGGTGAACTCGGGATTGTGGGTGCGGTCCATGCCCTCGTTGCGGAAGATCTTCCCGATCTCGAAGACGCGCTCCATGCCGCCGACGATGAGGCGTTTGAGGTAGAGCTCATCGGCGATGCGCAGGTAGAGAGTGCTATCGAGCGCATTGTGCTCCGTCACGAAGGGACGGGCCGACGCGCCGCCGTAGATGGGTTGCAGCACGGGCGTCTCCACCTCCACGAAGTCCTGCGCATGGAAGAAGTCGCGGATCCGCCGCAAGATCCGCGAGCGCCGCTCGAAATGCTGCCGCACGTCGCTGTTGGCGGCGAGATCGAGGTAGCGCTGGCGCGCGCGCAGTTCCGGATCTTGCAAACCGTGGTACTTCTCGGGCATGGCCTGCATGGCCTTGGCCAGCAGCGTGAACTCGGACACGCGGAGGCTGAGCTCGCCTGTGCGCGTGCGGAAGAGCACGCCGCGCGCGCCGAGGTGGTCGCCCGCCTCGATGAGCTTGGTGAAGCGCTTGTAGACCTCGTCGCCCAGTTCGTCGCGACGCAGGAAGAGCTGGATGCGTCCGCTGCGGTCCTCGAGGTGGCCAAAGCTAGTCTTCCCCATCACGCGCTGGCTCATGAGACGGCCGGCGATCGCCACGGGGCGCGCTGCCTCGACCCACTCGTCCGCGTTGGCGAGACAGTCGCCTGCCGCGGCGTCACGCTCGAAGCAGTAGGGATAGGGATCGACGCCGTCTGCGCGGAGGCGCTCCAGCTTGTCTGTCTTGTCGCGGCGCAGGCGGCTGGCGCCGCCGCCGGCTTCCTTGTCCGTCATCGCTTCTCCTCGTTCAGTAGAGTCGCGGCAGTCCTTGGGCGTCCTCCCCCTGCACACGCACGAGCAGGCGGCGCGTGCGGGGACCGTCGAACTCGCAGAAGTAGACGCCGCCCCAGCTGCCCAGCTCCAGGCGTCCGCCGGCAACGATGAGCGTGACCGAGCTGCCCGTGAGCGTGCTCTTGACGTGCGCCGGGCTGTTGCCCTCCAGGTGCTGGAAGGCGCTGTCCTCGGGCACGATCTTGCCCAGCGCGTAGAGCATGTCGCGCTTCACGTCCGGGTCGGCGTTCTCGTTGACCGTCACACCGGCCGTGGTGTGGGGCACGAAGACGTGGCAGAGACCCTCGACGATCCCGCTCTCGCCTACCGCGCGTGTAACCTCCGCGGTCACGTCGACGATCTCCTCCCTGCCCCCCGTCTTCACCTGTAGAGTTTTCACGCCTTCTCGCCCCCCACGTCCAGGCCCGAACTGCGCTTCAGCCAGGCCTCGATGAACTCGTCGAGCTTGCCGTCCATCACGGCGCTCAGGTTGCCCGTCTCCACTTTCGTGCGGTGGTCCTTGACCATGTTGTAGGGGTGGAAGACGTAGCTCCGGATCTGGTTTCCCCAGCCGATCTCGGTCTTCGTGTCCTCCAGCTTGCGACGCGCGGCCTCCTCCTCCTCGCGCCGTAACTGGTATAGCCGCGCGAGCAGGATCTTCATCGCGTTGTCGCGGTTGCGGTGCTGGCTGCGTTCGTCCTGACAGCTCACGACGATGCCCGATGGCTGGTGTGTAATGCGCACGGCGCTGCTGGTCTTGTTGACGTGCTGCCCGCCCGCCCCGCTGGCGCGGAAGGTCTCGATCTTCAGGTCGGCCTCGTCGATCTGGATGTCCTCGGCCTCTTCCAGCTCGGGGTAGACGAAGACCGACGCGAAGGAAGTGTGCCGCCGCTTGGCCTGGTCGAAGGGGCTGATGCGCACGAGCCGGTGCACGCCGCGCTCGGCCTTGAGCTTGCCGTAGGCGAAGTCCCCCAGCACCTCCACGGTCACGCTCTTGACGCCCGCCTCCTCGTTCTTCTGTAGGTCCAGGATTGTGCTCTGCCAGCCCTGGCGCTCGATGTATCGCTGGTACATGCGCCAGAGCATCTCCGCCCAGTCCGCACTCTCCGTGCCGCCCGCGCCGGGGTGAATAGTGAGGATGGCGTTGCGGTCGTCATCCTGGTCCTTGAACATGAGGAGCATCTCGTAGTCGGCCAGGCGCGCGGCGAGGCGCTTGGTCTCGCCCGCCACCTCGCCGGCGGCGTCCGCGTCCGACTCACTGTCGGCCAGCTCCGCGAGTACCTGCAGGTCATCGCAGACCGACGCCAGATCGTCGAGAGGATCGATCCACTTCTTGAGGCGCTTGGATTGGCTGAGCGTCTTCTTGGCAGTCTCGCCGTCGTCCCAGAAACCTGGGGCGGCCATCTGCTTTTCCAATGCAGCGAGCTCCCGCGTCAGGCGCGGGTAGTCAAAGACACTCCTTGAGGTGGGTAACTCTTGCTTCCAGATCTTTCAGGACGTTCATCATGGTATTTCTCTCCGCAGCAGACGCCCAAGATGGGGTTTTCGCCAAGATCCGTCAAGGCTCTTCGAGATAGAGAGCTCACTCCTGAAACATCTACGACTGGAATCGCAAACTCATGAGGTTTAACAGCTGGTCAATAGAGAGATTTCAGAACTCCCCAATTCACTTGCTTGGTGGAAGTGTATCCACATCCGACACCGAAATGTCCAATCTGTCCGCATTCGGCGTTGTTCTCGGCCGCGCATGGGGAGGTCGAGTGTAGCGAAAACGGCAAGGTCGGATTGGATTCATAGCAGAACATCGGATCGACCGAAATGTTTCCATCCTCTCCGAGTTGGTCTTCGAATGGGAAGATCCAGTCACCACCAGCATTCCCATAGATATCCACACAGGTCAACACAACTGGAGCGCTGCTGTAATGCGCGAGCCCTTGGCCACTTGAGCTAAATGCGATGATCGTGTTCTCGATCGTCGAGATCGCATTGATGTTGTACAGCCCTCCCCCATCTTCGCTGGCACTGTTTTCCACCAATGTGCAGTGAAGGAACTCGCACACGTTTGTAGAATACACTGCTCCTCCATACCTGCTTGAATTGCGGAAGAATAAGCAATGTGAGAATGTCAGTGGACTGCCTGACATCTGATAAATCGCACCGCCATGCCATTCGGCCGAATTATACGTGAACATGCAGTTCGAAAATAACACGGGTGTGTTACTCACTACTACTGCTCCGCCCGAGGCACCTGCAGCGTTCTCGTGAAGCAGGCAGTCAAGGACGGTAACTGGAATTCCCCCAGTTTCGTAGACACCTAGGGGCTCTGGCTTGAGAGGCGTTCG
>CAZVHI010000005.1:0-130616 GCA_964627205.1 uncultured bacterium | reverse complement strand
TCTACCAGTTGGAGGCCTTTCTGTCTTCAAGCATCATGAATAGTCCGGGCTAGAGGTCCCCCGATGAAAAGACTGCGCTGTGAATAAGAACAGGCTTCTCCTTCTCGCCGGACTGTGTTTCGCCCTGACACCCGCGGCGGGCGCTCGGGAATGTATCCCAGACGCCTCCAACTGCATCGCCTGGGCGGATAGCTGCGAGCGCTTCACCATCGCGCCAGGAGGCGGCGAGGACTTGGTCGACTCCGAGGCCGGAAACGACTACCTCATCCACGTGGTCGCTCTGGACATCAATGGGGATCCGATCACAACCCTGGCGGCGACGGACCTCTGGCTCTGGCACCCGGAGCTGGCGACCTGTCCGGCCCCGTTCAGCCAGGCCGACGACGGCACGGACGCCGACGGCCACACGACCTTCAGCGGGACGATCTACGCGGGGCTGCAGGGCGACCTGGGCGACGGCATCGACTGCGACGCGGCCGAGCTCTACGTCTACATCCTCGGCATCATCATCAACGACGCGGAGCCCGTCTGCGTGGCGACCGACAGCCCCGACCTGAACGGCGACCTGGCGGTCACCGTGGCGGACTTCGGCCGCTTCGTGGCCGACTTCAACTGCGCGGACGAGGGCGAGCCCAGCGATCCCTGCCACGACTACAACGAGGACGGCGAGACGGGCGTGGCGGATTTCGCCCTCTTTGCCGGCTACTTCAACAACAGCGAGTGCCCCTAGAGGGCGCGAGCGGCCGGGCTCTCCGGAGCCCGGCCGGTGCAGGGAGGAATCCAGATGAACGGAAATCGATTCTTCACAGGCATCGTCCTCGGAGTCTTGTTTCCTGCCTTCCTACTGAGCGTGTCAGCGGCCTTCGCCGCGGACGGTGTGCCGGACCCGTCGTCTCCCGCCTATGCGGAGAACTGCGGCCGCTTCACCATCGCGCCCGGGGGAGGCGAGAAGCTCGAAGATCCAGAGCTGGGGAACTTCTACCGAATCAGCCTCTGGGTCCTCGACATGAACGGCGATCCCATCGTCGGCATCCCCCCCCACGACATTTGGCTCGAGCACGAAGATCTCGCGACCTGTCCCTTTCCCTTCGCCCAGCCCGACTACCCGACGGACACCACTGGCTACACCGAGTTCAGCGGCAAAGTCTATTCGGGGATCGCTGGCGACGCGAGCGACGGCATCGACTGCGACAACGCCTTCCTCTACGTCTACGTGATGGGAATCATCCTCAACGATAGTAACCCCGTCTGCGTGTCGACCGACAGCCCTGACCTGAACGGCGACCTGGCGGTCAGCATCGCCGACTTCGCAAAGTTCGCCTCCGACTACAACTGCACCTGGAATATCGACTGCGACCGCTGCCACGACTACGACGAAGACGGCGACAACGACATCAGCGACTTCGCGCTCTTCGGCAGCTACTTCAACGCCAGCCTCTGCCCATAGCGAGAAGCGAGGATCCGATTGCCCCTGAACCTGACGCTCCGCCCGGACTGGGCGGAGCTCGAGCTCAACCGCCCGCCTCGCAACCTGCTCGACGACGAGATGCTCGGCGCCCTGCTCGCGGCGCTGGGCGAGTTGGAGGAAGGCGCCGCACCCCCTCTGCTGCTGCGCTCCCGCGGGCGGCATTTCAGCACCGGCTACCCCGTCGACGCGATCCCTGAGGCGATCTTCCATGCCGACGCCGCCGTGCGCGCTTCCGCGCCCTTTGAGCAGGTGATGGAGCGTCTCTGGAACTACCCTTCGCCGGTCGTGGCGGCCGTGCAGGGAGATGCCTACGGCGGCGCGGTCGAGCTGCTCTGCTGCGCAGACCTCCGCCTCGGCGTGCACGACACGCGCTTCGCTGTGCCGGCGGTACGCTTAGGATTAGTCTACAGCCTCTCGGGACTGAGGCGCATGTCCCAGTGCTTCGGTCCGAGCCTGCTCCGGGAGATGCTGCTCACCGGCGAGCCTGTCAGCGCGCGTCGCGCCTTCCGGGCCGGCTTCCTGCAACGGCTCCTGCCGCCGTCGCGCCTGGATGTCGGGGTGGAGATGATGCTAACGAACCTGACCAAGGGGGCGCCCCTGGCCCTGCGGGGGACGCGGCGGGCTTTGAATGCCCTGGCCCTCGCCGAAACCCTGCCGCCGGAGTTGCGCGCCGAGCTCGACTCCGCCCGCCACGCGTCCTGGCGCAGCGAGGACTTCCGCGAGGCGCAGGCCGCCTTCCTCGCGAAACGCCACCCCCGCTTCGAGGGCCGCTGAGGCGGCGCGCTCAGGTGTCCAGCTTCTCCCGCACGAGCCGGCTGGCTTCCCGCGGGTTGGCCTTGCCTTTCGTCTCCGCCATCATCTGGCCGATGAACCAGCCCATGAGCTTCCTCTCGCCCGCGCGGTAGCGGCGCAGCTCCTCGGGATGCGCGGCGAGTACGCGCTCGACGACCGCCAGCAGCTCCCCCTCGTCGGAGATCTGCGCCAGGCCCAGCTGATCGATCCAGTCGTCCGCGCAGCCACCTTCCTCGATCAGGCGCTCGAAGACGGTCTTGGCCGCGCTGTTGCTGATCGTGCCGTCGGCGACGCGATGCAGGAGCTGGGACAGCATCGCCCACTCCACGGGAAAGTCCGCGACCGACTCGCCGCGGCTTTTCACGTGGCGCAGCAGCTCGCCGGTCACCCAGTTCGCGGCTTGCTTCGCGTCGCCCGTCCCGTGCGCGACCAGCTCGAAGTAGCGGACGAGCGCACGCTCGGCCGTGAGCACCTCGGCGTCGTAGAGCGAGAGACCGTGTTCTGCGACCAGGCGGTCCCGGCAGGCGGCGGGCAGCTCGGGTACGAAGCTGTGAAGACGGTGCAGCTGCTCCTCGCTCAGGACCACGGGCATGAGGTCGGGCTCGGGAAAGTAGCGGTAGTCGTGCTCCTCCTCCTTGCTGCGCATGGGCCTCGCCATGCGCGCGCCGGCGTCCCAGAGCAGTGTTTGAGACTCCACGCGGCCACCGCCCTCGAGCATCGTCGCCTGGCGCTCGATCTCGAAGGCCAGGGCCTGCTCAACGCCGCGGAAGGAGTTGAGGTTCTTCAGCTCGGTCTTGCTCCCGAGCTTCGCGTCGCCTTCCCGCCGCACGGAGACGTTGGCATCGCAGCGCAGGGAGCCTTCCTCCATGTTACCGTCGCAGACGTCGAGCCAGGTGAGCAGCTGCCGCAGGCGCACGAGGAATTCGTGGGCCTCGTCGGGCCGGCGCAGGTCAGGTTCCGTGACGATCTCGATCAGCGGCACACCGCTGCGGTTCAAGTCGACCCGTGTCCACTCGCCGCCGTGCACGCTCTTGCCTGCGTCCTCCTCGATGTGGATGCGCGTGATGCCGACGCGCCGCTCCTCGCCGTCCACGGCGATGTCCAGGTGCCCGCCCTCGCAGAGGGGACGGTCGTACTGGGAGATCTGATAGCCCTTGGGCAGGTCGGGATAGAAGTAGTTCTTACGCGCCATGACGCTGCGTTCGGCCACCCGACAGCCGAGCGCCAGGCCGACGTAGGCGGCGTCCTCGACGACACGGCGGTTCAGCACCGGCAGCGCGCCGGGAAGCCCAAGGCAGACGGGACAGGTGCGCAGGTTGGGCTCGCCGCCGTACTCCGCCGGGCAGCCGCAGAAGATCTTGGTCTCCGTCTTGAGCTGGGCGTGGATCTCCAGGCCGATGACAGCCTCCCAGCCCGCAGGCGTCTCGCAGCTCATGCTGTCCCCTCCTCGCCCAATGCCCGCGCGACTGCCGCGCGTCGCCGCTCGCGGAAGGGGAAGCTGCGCTCCAGCGCGGCGGCAGTGCGGAGAAGCGTAGCCTCGTCCAGCGGCCGAGCGATCACCTGCGTGCCGAGGGGCAGCCCGCGGCACAGGGCCGTGGGCACGCTGGCGGCCGGCAGGCCCGCCAGGTTCGCCGGCAGTGTGAAGACGTCGCTCAGGTACATGGTCAGGGGATCGTCCAGCTTCTCGCCCAGACCGAAGGCCGGCGTGGGCGAGGCGGGCATGAGCAGGGCGTCGCAGAGACCAAAGACCTCGTCGAAGTCCCGCCGGATCAGCGTGCGCAACTTCTGCGCCTTGAGGTAGTAGGCCTCGTAGTAGCCGCTCGAGAGCGCGAAGGTGCCCAGGAGGATGCGGCGCTTCACCTCGGGACCGAAGCCCTCGCTGCGCGTGCGCGTGTACATCGCGCGCAGGCCATCGTCCTCGCCGCGGCGCAGGCCGTAGCGCACGCCGTCGTAGCGCGCCAGGTTGCTGGAGGCTTCGGCCGTGGCGAGCAGGTAGTAGCCCGCGGTGGCAAAGCGCAGGTGGGGCAGGGAGACGTCCACGCGCTCGGCTCCCTGTTCCGCCAGTGCTGCCACGGCCTCCGCGAAGGCCGCCGCCACGTCCTCGTCGAGGCCGAGGGCGTCCAGCCCCGCGGGCACGCCGACGCGTAGGCCCTTCACATCCTTCTTCGTCTCGGGCAGGAGTGGCGGCACGGGGGCGTCCACCGTCGTCGCGTCGCGCGGATCGACGCCCATGATCAGCTGAAGGACGATGGCGGCGTCGGCCACGTCCTTGGTCAGCGGCCCGATCTGGTCGAGGCTGCTGGCGAAGGCCACCAGGCCGTAGCGGCTGACGCGCCCGTAGGTGGGCTTGACGCCCACCACGCCGCACATCGCCGCCGGCTGGCGGATCGAGCCACCCGTATCGCTGCCCAGGGCGAAGAGCGCGAGGTCGGCCGCCACGGCGGCCGCCGAGCCGCCGCTCGAGCCGCCGGGCGTGCGCTCCGGGTCCCAGGGATTGCGCGCGGGGCCATAGTGGGAAAACTCGTTCGAGGACCCCATCGCGAACTCGTCCATGTTGGTCTTGCCGAGGTAACGGCCGCCGGCGGCGCGCAGGCGGGCCGCGGCCGTGCAGTCGTAGGGCGAGACGTAGCCCTCCAGGATCCGCGAGGCACAGCGCGTGGGCGTGCCGGTAAGATTCATGTTGTCCTTCAATGTGAAGGGCAAACCCATTAGCTTGTCGTCATTTACAGGATCGATATCCGGTGTCTCGCTATCCCAGTGCGCATAGGCGTTCAGGCGGGGATTCAGGCGCTCGATGCGGGCGAGCAGCGCGCGAGTGAGATCCGCAGCGGCGACCTCCCCCCGCCCGAGGGCGGCCAGGGCCTCCTGCAGGCTCAGCCGCTCAAGCATGCTCGGGCTCCTCGTCCCCGCTGATGACAGGCGGCACGAGGAAGGCGCCGCCGCCTGCCCGCGGCGCCGAGGCGAGCCCCTCGGCGCGAGGCAGGGACGGCCTAGCCTCGTCCTCGCGCAGGCGGGACTCGGTGGGCAGCGCGTGGGTCGTGGGTTCGACGTCCGCGGTGTCCAGCTCTTCGATCTGCGCCACGTAATCGAGGATGCGGGCCAGGTCGGCGCGGAGGGAGTCCCGCTCCGTCTCGCTCAGGTCGAGACGCGCCAGCGCTTCGATGTGCCGGATGAGCTCGGCCGTGATCTGCATCGATCCTCCTCCGTGCGGAGCCTAGCACGAACCGGAAGAAGGACGGAACGCTTTCGACCGCCGGCGCAGACCTCCCGGCGCAAGCGCGAGGCGCCTCCCTGCGCTCACAGAGGCTGGAGCCCCGCCGCGCGGGCGAGCAGCTTGCGCGCGCCTTTCCCCTTGAAGAGGACGATCACGCGCAGCTCGTCGCCGCTGCCCTCGAGCTTGTGGATGGTGCCGTCGCCAAGGGTGGGATGCCGCACGCGCATGCCGACCTTGAGCGCCGCATCCTCCTGGTTGAACTCGCCGGCGAAGTCGTCACCACCCGTGCTCTCCTGGCTGTAGTCCTCCACCCCGCCGAAGCGGCCGCCCGTGCCGGGCGCGCGGCGCGGGTCCAGGCGTCCCGCTCCGCGGCCGGTCTCCCGTCCCGCGCCTCGGTGGCCGCCCATGCGTCCCGCGCCCCAGGCGCTCCGTCCGTTCACGCGGCCCGAGTGGTTCCAGGCGCCACTCTGGCCGGCGCCGGCGAGGAGCTCGACGCCCTCGCGCTCGATCCACTCCTCGGGCAGCTCCGCCAGGAAGCGGCTCGGGCTGCAGGGCAGAGTGTCGCCGAAGCGGCGGCGGTTCATCGCGTGCAGGATCCAGAGCCGCGAGCGGGCGCGCGTCACGCCGACGTAGAAGAGCCGCCGCTCTTCCTCGATCTCGCCCTCGTCGTCGCTGCTCATGGCGTGCGGGAGGAGTTGTTCCTCGACACCCGCGAGGAAGACCGTGTCGTACTCGAGGCCTTTCGCGTTGTGCAGGGTCATCAGCGTGACGGTCTCGGCGGCGCCGTCGTGCCGGTCGATGTCGGCCACGAGGGCCACGTCGGCGAGGAAGTCGACGAGCGATCCGGGGTGGCCCGGCCGCTCGTCGTCCAGCCCATCGCCGCCGACGGCGGCGGCCTCGCTCAAGCGCGCCTCGTAGAAGGCCTGGGCGGCGCTGAGCAGCTCCTCCACGTTCTCGCGCCGGCTCTCGGCCTGCACCGGGTCCCCCGCCGCCAGGTGCTCCAGGTAGGGCACCTTCTCCAGCAAACGCTCCAGCACGATGGGCGCGGCCTCCTCGGCGGGCCTGGGGCAAAGGGAGACGAGCAGCCGGCCGAATTCGCGCAGGCGCCTCGCCGCGGGCGGCGGTAGCTCGTCGAGACGCTCGGGGAATGCGGTCAGGAGGATGCCCGGCGCGAGCGCCTGGCGATCGGCGAGGTCCATGAGCCGCGCCTCGCTGGTCTTGCCGATGCCGCGCGGCGGCACGTTCAGGATGCGCTGCAGGCTCACCGTGTCCGCCGGGTTGGCGCAGACCTTGAGGTAGGCGACGAGATCGCGGATCTCCATGCGGTCGTAGAAGCGCGTGCCGCCCACGATCTGGTAGGGCAGCCGATAGGCCGAGAGCGCCGCCTCGAGGGCGCGGCTCTGGGCGTGCGTGCGGTAGAGGGTAACGAAGCCGCCCAAGGACTCGCCCAGCGCGGCCTGGCTCTTGATGCGCCGCGCGATGGTCTCCGCCTCCTCCTCCTCGTCGAGGATCGTCAGCACGCGCACGGGCTGTCCCGCTTCCTGCGCGGTCCAGAGCTCCTTGTGCTTGCGCTCGCGGTTGTGTGCGATGACTGCGTTGGCGACCGCCAGGATGGGGCGCGTGGAGCGGTAGTTCTGCTCGAGTCGGATGACCTGCGTGCCGGGGTGCTGCTGCTCGAAGTCGAGGATGTGGCGGATGTCCGCGCCCCGCCAGCCGTAGATGGACTGGTCGTCGTCCCCCACCACGAAGAGGTTGCCGGAGCCGGCGGCGAGGTGCTCGATCAGGCGCATCTGCAGCGGGTTCGTGTCCTGGAACTCGTCCACGAGGACGTAGTCGAAGCGCCCGGACCAGCGCTCGCGCGCGCTCGTGTCCTCGTCCATCAGCGAGACGGGCAGTGCGATCAGGTCGGTGAAGTCGAGCGCCTGCGCGCGCCGCAGCTCCCGCTGGTAGGCCTCGAAGACGCGCGCCGCCTGCGTGTCTCGGTAGCCCTCCGCCAACTCGAGGGCTTGCTCGGGCGACATCAGCCGGCTCTTGTATTGCTCCACGAGAGAGCGCGCCGCCTGGGGAGTAATGCTGCCGTCGGGCAGGGACAGCTCCTTGATGACGCGCTTCAGGAGCGCGAGCTGGTCGTCCGCGTCGTAGATGGCGAAGTCCCGCTCGATGCCGACCGAATCCGCCTCGCGGCGCAGGATGCGCACGCCCGTGGCATGGAAGGTTCCCAGCCAGAGCCGATCGGCAACCGCGCCGAGGGTCTCCTCCAGACGCCGCCGCATCTCGCCGGCCGCCTTGTTGGTGAAGGTGAAGCCGAGGACGCGCCAAGGCGGCACGCCGCTCGTGACCAGGCGCTGGATCCGTTCAGTGAGCACGCGGGTCTTGCCGCTGCCGGCGCCGGCGATGACGAGACAGGGCCCTTCGCCGTGAGACACGGCCTCCTGCTGGGGCGGATTCAGATGCAGTGTTGCCAAGTCCGTGTCGCTTTCGCTGAGCTGGGTGGTCAAGGAGAGGGCGGGGAGCCCCCCGGGGAGCCCAAACATAGGGAGCGCGCGGGCTCGAGGAAAGCCCTTTTTGGCGCCCGCCTCCGGGCGGTCTAGAACTGTGTGCCGATGGAGAAGTGAACCCGGCGATCGCCCATGCTCTTCAGATCGGTGGGCCACGCGATGTCCCAGAGGAGCAGGAAACCGCCCAGGCGCATGCGGAAGCCGTAACCCACGTCGCCCCGGAGATCCTGCAGCTGCAGGCCGCCGCCGCTCTCGAAGGCGTGGAAGTCGTCGCCGTACCAGGCCCCCCCGAAGTCGGCGAAGACGCTGCCGCCGATGCCGCCCCAGGTCAGGGGCAGCGGGCCGCCGAGCCGCAGGTAGCGGATGAAGGGGAAGCGCCACTCGAGGCTGCCCAGCACGGTCCGCGTCCCGTCGAACTGCAGGTAGTCGTAGCCGCGCAGGTTCCAGGGCCCGCCCAGGTAGTAGATCACGGGGTCGACACCCTCGCTGTAGCGCGCGCTCAGGCGCAGGGCGAGGCTGTGGCCGCCGGGTCCGAGGAGATAGCGCCGCCAGTCGCCGTAAGCGAGGAAGCGCGCCACCGGGATGTCCCCGCCGAGGTTGTGCGCGTAGGCCGCGCTGAGGACCCAGCGGCTGCCCTTTACCGGCCCCAGGTAGTCGAACAGCGCATCGTCGTAGACCAGCGACAGGCTCGGCTGCACCAGCATGCGCTTCTCGGTGGAGTTCTGCAGGGAGTCGCTCAGCTCGATGACGTTCCCCCAGGGATCGATCCCCTGGTAGTACTCGCGGCGCGCGTAGAGCAGGTTGAGGTCCGCATCCAGGCGCATGAATAGGTTGAAGGGATAGCTGCCGGTGAGGAAGCCGCCGCGCCGCCACTCGAGGGCGAGGCGATCGCTGGGGAAGTACTCGCCGAAGGTGCCCACCCGGGCCTGGTAGTAGCTGAGGAAGGCGTAGGCCCCCACGCTCCAGTTGAGGCGATGCTTGCGGCGCGTGTAGGCGACCATGAGGTTGGAGTCCGTGATGTTGCCGAAGATGTCCAGCAGGACGAGGATCTCCTGGTCGCCAAGCACGTCCTTGAAGGTGATGACGCTGCTGCCGTAGAAGCCGTAGAGCGTGTCATAGGTGATCTGGCGCCCCATCGCGTCCACCAGGAAGCGCGTGCGATAGGGCTCGCCCACGCCGGCCAGCGAATCGGGCGGGCTGGTCTCGGCCAGGCTCGGCTGGGCGAGGTCGCTCGCGTCGGGCGGCGGACCGAAGGGCGTGAAGCGCCGCTCGTCGGGATCGCCGGTCAGGCGTTCGTCAGCCGCGTCGTCCAGGAGCTGGTCCAGCTCCTCCATCACGAAGATGTCGTAGCCGCCGCCGTTCAGGGAGGAGAAGGCGAGGCGCCCCCCGTCGGGCCCGAGGGAGGGAGTGATGACGCCCCCCGCTGGCGCGAAGAGACGCCGGGGCCGCTCGCCTTCCGCCTCGTGCAGCCAGAGCTCCTGCAAGCCCGCGGATGTGCTCGTGAACAAGAGCCCGCCCCCCGGGAGCGGTAGGGGATGGCGGTCGTCGCCGGCGGTGGCGACCAGCGGCGCGGACTCGCCGTCCGGTGCGAGACGCCAGATATCGTAGCCGTCGCCGACGGCGAAGATCTCCGGGTAGAGGCCGAACTCGTCCAGGTCCAGCTGTGTCGGTGCATGCGTGCCGGGGAAGACGAAGCGAGCGGGAAGCAACTCGGGATGCCGGGCGAAAAGCAGGGAGCCGTCCTCCAGCCAGGTGGGATCCTGCTCGTCCGCGAGATCCTCGGTCAGGCGCTGCCAGCTTTCTGTTTCCAGGTCGAGCACGTAGAGGTCGGTGACGCCGCTGGCCACACCGCTCAGCGCGATGCGCTTCCCGTCGGGCGACCAGACCGGACCGCGCATGCTGTCCAGGGCGGGCCGGTAACGGGCCAGCTCGTCTCCGTTGCGGGCGTCGATCACGACCAGCTCGTCCCGCCCCCCCGCCAGGGCCGCGAAGACCAGCCGCTCGCCGGCGGGATCGAAACTCACGCCGCTATCGAAGGCGTGCAGGCTTTCGAGCTTGCCCGAGCGATGACCGGTGACCAGCTTGCGCAGAACCTTCCCGTCCAGGCTGGACGCCAGGTAGAGGTTCACCTCGCCGTCGTTGTCGGCGAAGTAGGCGAGCCGATCGCCGGTCGGTGAGAAGCACGGACTCAGGTGGAATGCGCGGCCCTCCTCCTCGTGGTCCAGGAGCGGAAAGGCGAGTTCGTCGGGATGATCGCGCTGTGCGAGCCGCGTCCAGCAGCGCTCCTTGGTGTCCCGCAGGAACTCCTCGCTGAGACCCTCGAAGTCCAGGCCGGTGCGCTTCTTCAGAGCGCGCTCGAGATTGCCCCGCCCGCCCATCTCGCGCAGCAGCTCGGACAGGATGCCCTCGCCGAAGCGCTCGGCGAGGTAGGCGATCACCGCCTGCCCCTCCTTGTAGACGAGGAAGCCGCCGAAGTAGTGATCGAGCGGCGCCAGGTACTCCCCCGCCACGGCGTCTTCGAGGAAGAGCTGCGCCTCGGCGTCCCAGCCGGTGGACAGGTATTCGGCCAGCCCCTCGATGAACCAGAGCGGCGGCATCTGGAACTGGCCGACGCTGCGGAGGATGTACTCCGGGCCGCTGCCCCCGAAGAGCATGTCCAGCATGAAGACGTGTACCAGCTCGTGGGTGACGACGTGGCGGAATTGCGGCACGGAGCCCGTGAACGGTAGCACGACCCGGCTGCGGTAGGTGTCCGTGAAGCCGCCCGTGCCCTCGCTGATCAGTTCGGGCGTGATGTTGGTCTGCTGGAAGGACGGATGGGAGCTGTAAAGCACCAGGGGAATGCGCTGCTTGGGCCGGTGGTCGAGACGGAGCGAGAGACGCTGGTAGGCCTGCTCGGCCAGCAGGATGGCCTGGCTGGCGAGGATCTCCTCCTCGGGGTAGAAGTAGAGATCGAAGTGTGGGCTGTGATAGACCTGCCAGTCGAAGGAGTCGTAGTGGACCTTGTTCTTCCCGAAGAGGTAGGCGGCGGCCGGCTCGGCGAGCATCAGGCCGAGGAGAACGAGCGGCAGGATCTTCTTCATCGTGGAACTCCCGGTGCCGTGACCGCCCCGGAAACGGGCGGTCCTAGTGCTAATACTCGAAACGGAAGCGAACGTCGATGTTGTACTCGCTGAGCAGACCTTCCTCGCCGAATTCCCGGCCGCGATTGATGACTTCCGAACGGAGCCAGAGGCGATTGTAGAAGCGGTATTCCAGGGCAAGCTCTCGGTCAGAATCCAGGCTGAGTCCCTGGTTGTAGCTGATATAGATCCCGCCGGGCAGGTAGCGCCCGATCTGCCATCGGGTTTCGGACTCGCCTTCCCCCTCAAGATTACGGTTTTCGATCTCGAAATCCACCAGGCCGGCCAGCTCGCCGGAGACCATGCGCTCCAAGCGTCCTAGGAGTTCCGCCTCCACGCGGCTCCGGACCACGGTCTCGGCCACGGAGACTCCCGCCTCCCCCGCCCCGCTCGCCGGCAGGCCCATCAGGATGCGCAGCACGTCCTCGCGCCCGTAGCCCTGCTCGCTGATCACGTCCACCTCGGGCTCGGCGAAGGTGTTGGTGATGTGGATCTCGATGCGGTCGTCCCGGGTGCGGGTCTCGGCCAGGATGTCGATCTTGGGATTGATCCCCTCCGCGCTGCTGAAGTCCAGGTAGCCCTCGAGGAGATGAAACTTGTTCCCGAACACTGTATAGGAGCCGCGTAGCGTGCGCAGCTCCCCGACGATCTCCTGCCCCGCGGGCGTGCTGCTCAGCTCTAGCTCGCCCGAGAGCTCCAGGTCGGCCTCATTGTTGACGAGCATCAGGTTGTTCTCCGCCCGCACATCAAAGCGGTAGCTCAGCGTGGGGGAAGCGGTGGGACCGCCGCCCGTGTCCTGGAAGTTCAGGCTCAGGGTCCCCTCGTGGATGTCCAGATCGCCTTGGACGAAAGGATGCGGCGGGACGCCGTCTTCCAGCCAGGTGCCGAGATCCAAGTGTCCGCTCACGACTCCGTTGAATGCGGGAACCGTGCCCACGGATGTGCCCGACAGATCGAGGCTCGCGGCATAGCGGAAGGGTCCGTGGAGGGTGAGCCAGCCATCCCCCGAGATCTCGCCGCGGCGGTACCGGGACCACTTCAGACCCTCGCGGCCGTGGAGCGAGAGCACCTGCAGCGTGTCGCCGCGCACGATGGCGTCGGCGCTCAGACCCTCGAGGCTCTCCTCCCAGCCGGAGAGGCGCAGGCCGCCGTCGCGCAGCCGCAGCCAGCCCTCGGGCGTCGGCTGCGCCAAGCTGCCGCCGAGGCGCAGGTCGCCCTCCAGCGCGCCGCCAGCCTCGGCCAGATGCTCGGTCAGGCCCAGGAGATCCTCGGCGCGGCCGGCGAGGTGGAGGTCGCCGGCGAGCTCCTCGTCGCGCAGAAGCGCCGGCGGGGCGAGAAGCGAGAAGTCCAGCGGTAGAACCAGCCAGCCGTCGATACGGCTCTGTCCGCGCTCGAGGACCAGGTGCGAGAGCCGGAGACGCCCCGCCTCCTGGTGCGCGGTCCACCACAGCCTGTCGAGCGCCACGTCGCCGACGCGCAGGGAGTCGAGGCGGGCCTCCGACACGATCCGCGGCTCGTCGAGGGGGCCTTCCACCGTGACGCGGCCGCTGAGCTCGCCCCGTATGCCGGCGCTGCCGGGCCGCAGCATTTCGATGCGCTCCACGGGAAAGCGCAGGGCCGTCAGTTCGAGCTGCGACCGCAGCCGATCGACCTCGATGTCGCCCAGCGCCCCCAGGCCACCGTCCGCCGACGGCAGCCCCGCGAGGCCTCCGCGCAGCAGGAGCCGCCGGTCGGGGCTCAGGCGCCAGGCGAGGCTGTCCACGGCCAGACTGTCCCCCCGCCAGCTCAGGGCCAGGTCCAGCTCGCCGGCGGGGAGGCCTCCCAGCTGGATGGCGCCCAGATGCGCGTTCATGCCAAAACCCCCAGCCGGTAAACGCCGCAACTCGCCGGACAGACTGCCCGAGGCCTCCAGGTTCGCCGGGATCCAGGGAGCCAGCTGCCCCAGGTCCAGGTCCTCGATCGTGAAGCGGTCCCCCGCGCTCTCGTCCTGTCCCCAGTCGACGCGGAGGTGCCCCCGGCCCGAGTACCATTCAGCCGGGCCCAGACGCAGGCTGTCACCGAGGTCCAGCGCCAGGGGCCGGTCGTTCAGCCAGTCCTCGCCCAGCCAGCGCAGCCAGAGGCGCTCGAAGAGCGCGCCCGGGGGCGCGCGGCCCAGATCGATGGTGCCGGCCAGCAGGAGCTGCGCGCGGTCCGCGTCCAGGGATGCGTGCCTAAGCTGGAGCTCCTCCCCGAACAGGGAAGCGTCGAGGTAGAGGCGATCGAAGCTCAGACCGAAGCGATCGAAGTCCTCGCCCTCGATGTGGATACTCAGTGGCAGCGCCACGAGGGAGTCGCTGCTCAGCGTGAGCTGTCCTCTCTCGAGCGCGGCGCCGAAGTAGTTCACCTCCCGCATCGTTCCCTCGAGCTCGAAGCGCGGGCCGTCCAGTTTCCCTTGGAAGCGCGTGTGGAAGTCCAGGTCTCCTTCCAGGCAGGGATCTCCCGAGAAGCGGCGGGCCCATGCGGACGAGCGGCTGAGGCCCTCGCCGCTCACGTCGATGCGGCCCGCCTCCGGGTGGATGCGTCCCGCAAGACCGGCATCCAGCCCCTCGTCCCAGAAGCGGATGCCCCGGAGCACCAGCGTGTCCGCCTGGAGCTCGAGATCGCCCGTTGCTTGCTGGAAGGAGTACGCGTCCACGCTGCCGGGACCTAGGTCGAGGTGGAAGCTCTGCCGATCTCCGTCCACGCGGATGCCGGCCAGGCCGCTCAGGTCGGTGACGAGCCCCCCACCGAGGAAGGTCGCGAGGTCGAAGGAATCGAGCCGGCTCTCGGCCCGGATCCCCAGCTCCGTCCCGCCAAGAGGAAGCTCGAAGCGGCCGTGGCCCTCGACCGAGCTGTGATTGAGCATTCCGGCTAGACGGTCGAAGGACAGCACGCCAGGCGTGTAGCTGCCCGCGAATTCCATTTCCTCCAGTTCGTAGGAGAAGAGCCGTCCGCTGAGCCTGCCGGCCAGGCCAAGGCTGTCGGTCGTTCCTTCCACCCTGACTGATCCGAACAGCTCGCTGTCGTCGTCCAGGTCCGCCCGCAGGAGAGCCGCGATCTCGCCGAGACGCACTGGGGAAGCATCGACCGACAGTTTGAGAGCCGGCCCCCGGTTCAACTCTACGAACCCGCGGAGCGCCATGCGGGTCCGCGGGAGCTGTAGCTGGACCCCGGCCAGGGTGAGGTCTCCCCGCCCGCTCAGGAAGAAGCGGCCGCGCAGGTCGAGCGCGGGCGAGCCGGACTGCTCGGCGCTGAAGCGCTTCAGGTCGAGGGAGCTTCCCCCGCTGTTGCGGAAGAGCGAGAAGTCCGCCATCGCCACGCGCAGCGAATCGACACCGGCCTCGGTCTCGCGCAGGAGAAGCAACTCCGAGATGCGCACGCTCTCCAGGTCCACCTCGACGCTGCTCCGGCGCCCGGGCTCCGGGTCGAAGCCCGGATAGGCCCAGCCCTCGGACTCGATGCCGAAGGCGCGAAGGACGGTGCCCTCCAGTTCGAGTTCTGTGCTCCGGAAGTCGCCGCGCAGAATGCTGAACGGATCGAAGCTCACGTGCACGTTCCGCGCCTCGAAGAGATCGAAGGGCTCGCGCCTCTCTCCCCGGTAGCGCACGCGCACGCCCTCCAGGTCCAGCTCGCCGCCGAGGTTGCCGTCGAAGCCCTCCAGCTGTAGCGCGTAGCCGCGCTCGCTCAGTAGGTTGCGGGTGATGATGCCGGCGAGATGCTCGGCCACCCAGGCGTTCTGCCAGCGAAGCAAGACGGCGCCCGCGATCAGGAGCACCAGGAAGATGATCAGGGCGACGAGGCTCGATCTGCGGATTCGCCGGCGCATCAGAAGGTGTGCCCCAGGCTGATGTGCCAGCGTCCCCCGGTCTCCGCGATCATCTGGAGGGGAATGCCGAAGTCGACACGGATGACCGTCAGCGGTGTCAGGTAGCGGAAACCGAGGCCCAGGCCGTAGAAGACGCGCCGCGTGTCGCCCTCCTCGCCTCGCTGCCAGGGGAACGTGCGATTTCCGCTGAGGTCGCCTGGTTCGAGCCAGGTGCCGCCCCCGTCGAGGAAGACGACCCCGCCGAATGAGTCGCGGCCGAAGAGCGGCATGGGAAAGCGCCACTCGAGATTGCCCACGATCATGTAGCGCCCGCCCTTGATGTAGACGGGCAGATCCGTACCGGGGACGTTCTCGTTCTGTCCGAAGTCCTCCGGCTCGAGGCGCGGTCCGAGGCTATTGTCGTCGTAGCCGCGGACGGTGGAGCCGCCGCCGCAGTAGAAGCGCTCCTCGTAGGGCACTCCGTCGTCGGGGATGCCGGCGCGCTGCATGCTGGCACTACGGCCGTAGGCCCAGACGCCCCCCAGGAATAGCCGGGCGGCCAGGATGCCTCCAGCTGCGCGGCGGTGCCCGCTGCTGCTCAGCTGCAGGCGATGGAAATGGTGGTCGCCGCCCTGGATGCCCCCCGCGATCTCGTAGCTCAGCAGGGACTGCCCGCCGCGGGTCGGGCTGAAGTAGTGGTTGCGCGTGTCCCTGTCCAGCACCGCGGTCAGCGAGCGTGTCACGGTTCGTGGCTGCGCGTCTCCCAGCGCGTCGTTCAGGATGTCCTGGTAGAGGAAGTCGAACTCCTCGCGCAGCTTCATCACCGTGAAGGGGTCGACGCGGCGCGCGGCGCTCAGGCGGATCGCGCGCGTCTCGAGGCTGGTAAAACCCGTCTGCTGTTCGTAGTCCTTCTCACGGAAGAGTGTGAGGCCGAAATAGGCCCGGAGCTTCACGATGTGGAGGAAGCGGTAGTCGATGGACTCGCGCTCGTAGTTCAGCCCGAAGCGCTGACCGCCCTCCTCCTTGAAGGAGAGCTTCGCGTTCAAGGCAATGCGCTGGCCGCTCCCCGCGACGTTGCGATGGCTCCAACCGCCGAGCAGGCGCAGACCGTCGAGCGTGCCCACGCCAACGCCGGTCTCCAGGGTCCTCATCTTGCGTTCCCGGAAGAACCAGGTGAGACGTATCTGTTCGCTCTCCGCGCCGGTTTCCTGGCCGAGCGGCGCGAGGACGTAGTCCACGGAGCGGAAGTAGCCCGTGTCGAGCAGGTTCTGCTTGCTGTCCAGGATCTCCTCGAGGCGCAGCGCCTCGCCCGGGTTCACGGTCATCTCGCGGAGGATGAGGCGCTCGGGTAGGGTGTTGCCCGAGAGCCGCAGCTCGCCGAGGACCGCACTGGGTCCTCGCTCCACGAGGTAGTCGAGATCCACCGAGTCCCCGGCCGCGTGAGCCGGTGTGGGGATGATCCGGGTCTTGTAGCCGACGCGGGCGGAGAAGCGGCCCTCCTCCTGAAGGAGTCTGAGGATGCGGAGCTGGTCGACGCCCGGGGCCTGTGGATCGTAGGGCTCGCCGGGGATCAGGCTGAGGGCGCGCAGGAGCACGTCTTCGCGCTCGCCTGGCGGGGGCAAGATGCGCAGCTCGCGCAGGTAGCGGCGCTTGCCCTCCTCGATGCGAATCCGGATCCGCACGCTGTGCGTCTCCGGATCGTAGACGATGTCCTCCTCGCCGAGAGAGACCACCTTCACCTCGTAGAATCCGGCGCGGTGATAGTGGGCTTCCAGGGTGGCCAGGTCGCTGCGGAGCCAGTCGCGCACGTAGCGCGGCCGGTCGGCGATCTGGATCCAGCGCGGCTCCCGGGTCCGCATCAGGTCCTTCAGCTCGCCGTCAGGCAGGGTCCGGTTGCCCTCGAAGGCGATGCCCCCCACGAAGGGCACCTCGTCCTCGCCGGGAGCGGCGCTCCCGGCGAAAGCGGTCAAGCAGAACAACACTGTGGGCAGTAATAAGAGAAGTTTTCGCATCTGCGAGCACTGCTTTGACAGGGAGGCGGCGCTCCCATAGACTGTCCCCACCCGGAGCAAGCGAGTCATGACGCGATTTAACACCATCGGCAAACGGACTGTCCCTATTTTTCTGGTCGCCTGCGCTGGCCTCCTGGCGGGCGCCTGCGGCTTGTCGGATTCGGAGGACGCAGACTCGCCGCTCGACGCCGAGGAGCTGTACTTCGTCGAGCAGTATCTCCGCGTTGTCGAGGCGCGCCAGGAGGCCGTCTTGGGCGATTCGCTCGCCGAGGGCCGATTCGCCTTCCTCGCCGAGGAGCTGCCCGCGGACTCGCTCCGCGCCATCGCCCGGCGCCTGTCACGGGACGCGCCCGAGCGCTGGCAGCCCATCTTCGAGGAGATCGTGCGCCGGAAGAAGATCATGGAGGCGGAGGGACGCAAGGATTAGCAGGCCAGGAGCGCCTCGGTCTCGCCCGGGCCGCCGCCCTGGTCCTAGAAGAACACGCGACCGATGTCCCCCAGCACGATCAGAGCCATCAATCCCAGCAGAAAGAACATCCCGATCATGGTCAGCCGCATGCGCCACTGCTCGCGCACGGGGACGCCCACACCCTCCAGGGTCAGGAAGACGATGTGCCCGCCGTCCAGCACCGGGATGGGCAGCAGGTTGAGCAGGAAGAGCTGCGTGCTGAAGAAGGCGATGAACGTGAGCAGGCGGTCGATCCCCCAGCGGGCCATCTGGCCGGCGGTCCGGAAGATCTCGATGGGCCCGCCGACCGAGTGTCGGTTGCCGCGGCCCGTGACCACCTTCCCCAGCCAGTTGAGCGTGACCTTCGTGATGACCCCCACCTGCAGCACGCCGTACTTGAAGGCCGTGGCCAGGGAGATGGGCTCGTAGCTGCCCTCGAAGGGCTCGTAGAAGATACGGCCGATCTCCCGGATCTTCGTCTCGTCCTCCGGGTCGGGCACCCGATCGCGCTCGGGGATCACCTCGCCCTCGAAGCGCCGGCCCTCCCGCTCCCAGGCGATCCGGACCGTCTCGCCCGGCTTCGTGTTGATCACGCCCGCGATGTCGTCGAACCAGCGCACCTCCTGGCCGTCCAAGGCGACGATGCGATCGCCGTGCTCGAGGCCGAGCCGGTCGGCCGGACCGTCCCGGAGGACACGGCCCACCCGGTTGTCGAAGAGGACCATCAGGCCCGTGGGCTGGAGGATGCCATCCTCCTCGGGCACCTCGAGCTCGAGCGACAGGGTCTGCTCGCCGCGGAGGACGCGGATGGGGTGGACGCCAGCGCCCTTGTCCTCGACGACCTCGCTGAGCTCTACCCAGTTGGCGATCTCCTCCCCGCCGAAGACCAGCAGCTTGTCGCCCCTCTGCAACCCGGCCAGGGCAGCCGGCGAGCCGTCGCGCGGCTGGTCGAGCCAGACGTCGGGGTATGTGGGCAGTCCCTGCCAGTAGAACACGCCGAAGCTGATGAGGACGGCCAGGATCAGGTTGGCCAGGGGGCCCGCCGCGATGGCGAAGAGACGCTTACCGACGCTCTTGTTGCGATAGAGGACGCCTGCCGGCAGCGTCTCCTCCTCGGGCGGCAGCTCGCCCTCCAGGGGAGCCAGCTCCATGCCGGCCATCTTCACGTAGCCGCCGAAGGGTAGCAGGCTGATTGCCCACTCGGTGGAGAAGGCGTGCCAGCGCACGAGCACGGGTCCGAAGCCGATGGAGAAGCGGTGGACGTGGATCCCCACCGAGCGCGCGGCGAGAAAGTGCCCCAGCTCGTGGACCACGATGATCACGCTGATGGTGAAGATTCCCGCGATGAGGATGCTGAGCATGATTCTCCCGTTAGCGCTTCGCGGCCACCAGCCGGCCACGGGCGAGTTCCCGCGCACGACGGTCCGCTTCGACCAGGTCCGTGTAATCCCGGGCGGCACCCCAGTCCTCGCTGCCCAAGACCGCGGCCACGAGCTCGACGATGCCGGGGAAGGATAGTGTTCCCGCGAGGAAGGCCGCCACTCCGATCTCATCGGCCGCATTGAGAGCCAGGGGCGATGTGCCGCCGCGGCGCAGAGCCTCCCGGGCCAGCTCCACTGCCGGAAAGCGCTCCGCGTCCACCGGCTCGAAGGCCAGTTCGAAGGGGTGCGTGAAGTCCACGCGCCCGTAGTCGGAACTCGGCCTCTCCGGATGGGCGAGCGCGTGGAGGATGGGCTGCCGCATGTCGGGCAGCGCCATCTGGCTGAAGACGGAGCTGTCGGCCATCTCCAGCAGGGCATGCACCGTTGAGGATGGATGGATGAGGACGCCGATGTGGTCGGCGGGGATGTCGAAGAGCAGCGAAGCTTCGATAACCTCGAGCCCCTTGTTCATCAGGGTCGCGGAATCCACCGTGATCTTCGGCCCCATCTCCCAAGTCGGGTGCCGCAGGGCCTGTTCCGGCGTCACTGCCACCAGCTCGCCCGGGGTGGCGTCGCGGAAGGGCCCGCCGGAGGCCGTTAGCCAGACGCGCCGGATCCCGTCCCGCGGGCGGCCTTCCAGCAGCTGGAACAGCGCGCTGTGCTCGCTGTCGACCGGCAGCAGGCGCCCGCCGCCTTCGCGCTGGCGCTTGCGCAGGAGCTCGCCGCCGCAGACCAGGGACTCCTTGTTGGCGAGCGCCACGTCGAGGCCGGCCTCTAGGGCGGCAAGAGTCACCTCGAGGCCCGCGAAGCCCAGGATCCCGTTGAGGACGCGGTCGGCGGCCAGTTCCAGCAGCCCCGTGGGGGCGGTCCCCGCCGGCAGGAGCTTCGCTGCCATCCCGGGATGCGCCGCGGCCCAGCTTTCGCGGGCCTCGCCGTCGCTGATGAGCACTTTCTCGGGGGCGAACTCGTCGACCCACTCCGCGAGCCGGGCCGTGTTCCGGTGCACGCTCAGGCCGGCGAGGCGGAACTCGTCCGGGCGCTCGCGCAGGATGGAGAGCGTGCTGCCACCGATGCTGCCGGAGGCTCCGAAGAGGAGGATGCGCTTCATGGCCTAGAAGATAGCCCAGCGCAGGAAATAGTAAAGCACGGGGAGCGTGAAGAGCAGGCTGTCGACGCGGTCCAGGAAGCCGCCATGGCCGGGGATCAGCTGCCCCGAATCCTTCACGGCCGCGTCGCGCTTGAGCAGCGACTCGAATAGGTCGCCGAGCTGGCCGAAGACCGAGAGCAGCAGACCTGCTGCCAGCGCTTGCCAGAGCGTGAGGAAGGGCGCCCAGAAGCGCGCCAGGAGCCAGGCCGTAAGCAGCGCGCCGCCCAGCCCGCCTAGCACGCCTTCCACGGACTTGCGCGGGCTCACCCGCGACGGCAGGGGGTGTCGCCCGACGAGGCTGCCGACGAAGTAGGCGAAGGTGTCGCCCAGCCACGTGATGCCGGCGCCATAGAGCAGCCAGTGCCCGCCCGCCTCGTAGGGCAGGCCGACGGCCAGAGGCAGCTCCCGCAGGAGCAGCCAGTGCCCTGGGAGGACGCCAAGGTAGAAGAGGACCAGCAGCCACTCCCCCACGCGGGCCGTGGCGCCCTCGATTCGCCCGCGCAGCGCCTCGCCGGAAAGAAGCAGCAGGGCAGCGATCGAGAAGGCGGCGATGCCGCCGGTCTGACCCCAGACCCAGAAGGCAGCGAGCTCGACGATAATCAAGGGCAGCAGCAGTTCGAAGAGGCGCTCCTGCCCGCGCACGCGCGCGAGGGCGGCGTACTCGTGGAGCAGCCGGACGGCGACGGCCGCTACGGTCAGGGCGAAGAGCCACTCACCCCGGATGAAGATGAAGATGCAGAGGGGAACGAGGACGGCGGCCGCCAGCAGCCGGCGGCCGAGGGCGGGCGGAGCCTTCCGCTCAGAGGACCTGGCCAAAACGGCGCTCCCGTCCCTGAAAGTCTGCGAGGGCCTTATAGAGATGCTCGGCCGCGAAATCGGGCCAGAGGGTCGGCGTGATGTGAATCTCGGCGTAGGCGAGCTGCCAGAGGCAGAAGTTGCTGATCCGCTGCTCCCCGCTGGTGCGGATGAGCAGATCTACGGGCGCGAGCTCGGGCCGGTAGAGTCCGGCGCTGAATGCGTCCTCGTCCAGATCGGCGGGGTCGGCCTCGCCACTCGCCACGCGCTCGGCGAAGCGGCGGGCGGCATCCACGATCTCGCAGCGGCCACTGTAACTGAGTGCCAGGTTCAGGACCATGCCGGTATTCCCCTCCAGCCGCTTCTGAGTGTTCTCCAGGTGCTCGCGTGTGGACTCGGGCAGGAGCTCCAGGCGTCCCATGCTGGTCAGGCGGATGTTGTTGCGGTCCAGCTCGAGGAATTCGCTCTCGAGTACTTCCTCCAGGAAGCGCATCAGGGCCTTCACCTCGGCGCTGGGGCGCTGCCAGTTCTCCATGGAGAAGGTGAAGAGGGTGAGCGCACCGACGCCGATCTCCGCCGCCGCCTCCACCGTGCGGCGGACGGCCTTGCGGCCTTCGCGGTGACCCATGATCCGAGGCAGCATCCGCTGCCGGGCCCAGCGCCCGTTGCCGTCCATGATGACGGCGACGTGCCTGGGGAGTTCGCGGCTCAGGATCCGCTTCTTGAGCTCGTCGGCGTCGGCCACGGCAGTCCGCCTCTCAGACTTCCATGATCTCGGCGATCTTCTTCTCGAGGGAGGCGTCCACTTCCCCGATGAAGCGGTCGGTCAGCTTCTGGATCGACTCGCCGACGCGTTTGAGATCGTCTTCTGTGATCTCCTGGCCCTTCTGGGCCTGCTTGGCGCCATCGATGCTGTGGCGCCGCACGTTGCGGATGGCCACACGGCCTTCCTCGGCGAGTTGTTTGACCCGCTTCACGAGGTCCTTGCGCCGTTCCTCGGTGAGCGCCGGAATCGGGATGCGGATGACGTTGCCGTCGTTCCCGGGGGTCAGGCCCAGGTTGGCGGCCAGGACGGCCTTCTCGATCACGGGCAGCATGTTCTTCTCCCAGGGGGAGACCGTGAGCAGACGCGCCTCGGGCACGGCGAGGCTCGCCACCTGGTTCAGCGGCGTGGGGGTGCCGTAGTAGTCCACGCGGATCGTGTCGAGGAGCGCGGTGCTGGCCCGTCCCGCCCGGATCTGGTTGAACTCCTGCTCCGTGGCTTTACAAGATTTCCCCATGCGGTCCTCGGTGTCGCGCAGTAGTTCATCGATCATTCCGGTCCTCCTTGCTGACCAGGCTACCCAGATCCTCGCCGTGGAGAATCCGCATCAGGGCGCCGGCCTGCGTGAAGTTGAAGATCCTGACGGGTAGCGAATGCTCGCGGCAAAGCGCGAAGGCGGTGGCGTCCATGACTCGCAGGTCGCGCGCCAGCACCTCGTCGTAGTCGAGACGCGGGAAGCGCTCGGCGTCCGGCGCCTGACGAGGATCGGCGGAGTAGACACCGTCGACCGTGGTGGCCTTGAGCAGCAAGTCCGCTTCCAGCTCGACGGCCCGCTGCGCAGCGGTCGTGTCCGTGGTGAAGAAGGGGAGGCCGAGCCCCCCCGCCGCGATGACGATACCGCCGTCTGCCAGCACGGCGCGGGCGCGCTCGATCGACCAGGCTTCCGCGAGCCCGGGCAGCGGCGTCGCCGCGAGGACCGTCGCAGAAACGCCCTCGGCTTCCAGAAGGGCGCCGAGGGCGAGTGCGTTCATGACGGTGGCCAGCATCCCGATGCGGTCGGCCTGCACGGCCGCCACACCGGCCCGGCGGGCTGCCCTGCCGCGCATCAGGTTGCCCCCGCCCAGGACCAGCGCGATCTCGATTCCGAGCGCCCTGGCTTCGCGGAGCGGTCCCACCAGGTCGCGGGCCCGCTCGAAGTCGATGCCCTGACCCGCCGCATCGGCGAGGGTCTCGCCGCTCAGTTTGAGGAGGACGCGCTGGTAGGGCGCAGCCGGCATAGAGCCTCGGATCAGATCTCTTCGCCCAACTGGAAGCGGGCGAAACGGCGGATGATCATGTTTTCGCCCATGCTGCTGATCGTCGAGCTGAGCAGGTCCTGGACGGTCATTCCGGGGTCTTTCACGTAAGCCTGCTCGAGCAGGCAGACCTCACTATAGTACTTATCGATCCGCCCGTTGACGATTTTTTCGACGATGTTCTCCGGCTTGCCGGTCTCGAGGGCCTGCTGGCGCGCGATCTCCCGCTCGTGCTCGATGTGGTTCGCGTCCAGGCTGTCGCGGTCCATGGCCAGGGGCGCGGCGGCCGCGACCTGCATGGCGACGTTCTTGCAGAAGCCCTGGAAGTCGTCGGTGCGGGCCACGAAATCGGTCTCGCACGCGATCTCCACGAGGACGCCCACCTTGCCGCCCGGGTGGATGTAGGAGTAGACCAGACCCTCCTTCGTGGCGCGGCCGGACTTCTTCTTGGCGTCGGCCAGGCCCTTGGTCCGTAGGAAGTCGATGGCCTTCTCGAGGTCGCCGCTGGTCTCGCCCAGGGCCTTCTTGCAGTCCATCATGCCGGCTCCGGTCTTCTCCCGGAGCTCCTTCACCAGCTTGGCGCTGATCTCGGGCATCGCTCTCCTCCTCGACTATCGCGCTAGGGTGCTTGCTGGGACGCCCCCGCCTAGGCGTCCAGTTTGGGGCTCTTCGTGGTCTCCGTGTCGGGCTTGGCGCGTTTCGCCGCCTTGCCTGCCGACTTCTTCTCGACCACGCCATCGCTCTTGGCCTTCTCCGCGGCGGCTTTGTCGGCAGCCGCCTTCTCGGCCTTGGCCTTCTCCGTCTTCTCCTTGTCCTTCATCATGGCGCGGCCCTCGATGACGGCGTCTGCCACCATGTGCGTGAAGAGACGGATGGAGCGGATGGCGTCGTCGTTGCCCGGGATGGGGTGATCGACGGGATCGGGGTCACAGTTCGTGTCGATGATGGCGACGACGGGGATCTTCAGCTTGTTGGCTTCCTTGATCGCTATGTCGCTCTGAGCCGTGTCGACGACGAAGACGAGACCGGGCGCGCGCTCCATGCCCCGGATGCCGCCCAACATGCGCTCGAGGCGGTCGCGCTTCTTCTCGAGCTGCATGCGCTCTTTCTTGTTGAACTGCTCGATGCGCCCATCGACCTTCATCTTCTCGATGTCCTCGAGGCGATCGAGGCTCTTGCGGACCGTCGAGAAGTTCGTGAGCAGGCCGCCCAGCCAGCGCTCGATGACGAAGAACTGCTCGCTGCGCTCGGCCTCCTCCTTGATGGTGAGCTGAGCCTGCTTCTTGGGGCCGACGAAGAGAACGGGAGCGCCGCTGGCCGCCACCTGGCGAACCGTTTCGTAGGCGACCTCGGCCAGCTTGAAGGTCTGTTGGAGATCGATGATGTAGATGCCGTTTTTCTCGGCGAAGATGTAGGGCTTCATCTTCGGGTTCCAGCGCCTGGTCTGGTGCCCGAAGTGGACCCCCGCCTCCAGCATGTCCTTGATGGTAATGGAATAACCCACGCCTATCCTCCTGCAGGTTGTATCCTCCGCCGGTTTCCTCCCGGGCCTGTAGCTTCTCGCGAGAAGACCTGCCGCCCGGTCCGCCGGCGTGCGGTTTGTTTTCGACTAACGCTTCGAGAACTGGAAGCGCTTGCGAGCACCGGGCTGACCGTACTTCTTCCGCTCCTTCATGCGCGGATCGCGGGTCAGGCAGCCGGAGCTACGCAGGGTCTTCTTCAGTTCTTCGTCCTTGTGCAGCAACGCACGCGCGATCCCCAGGCGGACGGCACCCGCCTGGCCCGAGATGCCCCCGCCACCCACCGTGGCCACGATGTCCAGCGAGTCCATCATGTCCACGTACTCCAGGGGCTGACGCACCTGGATGACGAGGTTCCGACGGCCGAAGTAGCTGTCGAGGGGGCGGCCGTTGACCGTCTGCTTGCCCGTGCCGGGCTCGATCACGCGCACGCGGGCCACCGACTCCTTGCGACGTCCGGTGGCGTTGTAAACTTCAGGCATCCTCTGGATCTCCTTCGCTCACGATCGGGAGCCTAGAACTCGAAAGGCTCCGGGTTCTGGGCCGAGTGGGGATGGCCGGCGCCCGTGTAGACCCGGAGCTTCCGGATCAGGCGACGCCCCAGGCGGGTCTTCGGCAGCATCCCGCGCACGGCATGCGCCACGACATCCTCGGGCCGCTCTTTCAGTGCCTCTCCCAGGCTCCAGACCTTCAGTCCGCTCGGGTAGCCGGAGAAGCGAGAGTATGTCTTCTGCTCGCGTTTGCGGCCCGTGACCTGGATCTTCTCCGCATTGACAATGATGACGTGATCCCCGTGGTCGATATGGGGCGTGAAGTCGGGGTGGTGCTTGCCGCGGATCACGTGGGCCACCCTCGTGGCGAGACGGCCGAGCGTCTGCCCCTCGGCATCCACGATGTACCAGCGCTGCCGCACATCCCCACCCTTCGCTACGTGGGTCTTCATGATCTCCTCCATCAGGGGATTCCCACACGAAGCCCCTGTCCCCCACGGCTCTCCGGGGACCAGGGTTGGATCGAAATCGGGAGAGCAAAACGAAGCGCCAATCTAACAAAGGCTTACGTCGCTGTCAAGGGGCCCGGCTAGGATCGGGGGCGGCATCCTCGCAGCCCCCGGCAAGGGCTGCGAGGAAGGCAAACTCCGGGATACCGGAATGCCGGCCGAGATGGCTGGCGCTGGCCAGGAGATCGGCCAGGTTGCGGTTCTCCACCGTCCACTCGAAGGGCCGCTCGAGGCCTCGCACGAGGGCGTAGAACTCCCTCCAGGGGAAGGTTCCGCTGCCCAGGGCCAGGTGCTCGTCCGCCTGGCCTTGGTTGTCGTGGACGTGGAGGGAGAGGATGCGCCCCTCCAGGCTCTCGAACCAGGCCGACAACGGGGCGTGGGAGTAGGCGTGCCAGTGGCCGGTGTCGAAGTTGGCTCCGAACCGGGCTGCCGGCAGCCGCCCGAGCAGCTCGGCCAGGATGTCGGGATCGCGATCGAAGACGTTCTCGAGCGCAATCGACACGCCGCAGCGCTCCGCGTCTGCAGCCATCCCCCCCCAGAAAGCCGCCGAGCGATCGAGCCAGCCGGTGGACTCCAGTTCGTAGCTGCCCGGATCCCAGGCTGTATGGGCGACGACGCAACTGGCCCCGAAGAGCGGGGCGAGCTCGAGGGCGGCCACCAGGCGCCGCCGCGCCAGCGCGACCGCCTCTGGATCGTGGCCGCCGGGGGCGAGGTCGCGGAAGGGCGCGTGGAACTTGACGGGTCGTCCCAGCGCTCGCAGCTCGGCGGCCAGGCGCTCCAGCTCGGGCCGGAAGCCGGGGGCGAGCGTTTCGTGGTCGACGAGGATCTCCAGACCCACCGGTAGCTTTGAGATCACCGGCAGGTGCTGACGCAGCATCGTCGCCGGTACATGAACGAAGAACTGGTGAACGTCCATCCTGGAACCCCCTCCAAAGCTCCGATCAGAGAGCGCGTGTCCTCTCTCTTCGCTACGACTTTCAGACTCCGCTCAAGAAGATGACACCCACCCGCCGGCACGGCGAGACGGGTTCCAGGATACACGGCGCCCCTTCGCCGGTCCAGGCCCGGCAACATGCTGCGGTCCGAGAGATCGCGGGCTTGACCGATCCCCACAGCGAGCGGAGAATCATGTATCCGCCCACCAGAAAGGTTCGCAGGATGAAAAGACCGGTGAGATCCCGGCGCTCGAGGTGGGCCGCAGGCGCTATGTTCGCGGCGGCCACGGTGCTCGGCCTGGCGGACTGCACGAGCATCCGCAAGGTGGAGCTGAATCCCTCCCCCGCTGGCAGCGGGGTCGAGGAGGGGTCGGGCTTCCAGACCCGGATGAAAGGGCGGGACGAGGAGTCCGAAAAGGTGTCGCTTGCCGAGCTGAACGCGATCACCGCGGGTCGCAAGTGCATGGTGACCTTCACCGGCCTGCGGACGAGCTCCGCCTACGACCTGGAAATCCGACCGGACTCGACCTTCTGGCGTGGTGTGGATTCTGAGGTTCGCATCGCCGTCCCCACGACCCATATCGCCTGGATCTCCGTGAGCAGCCGTTCGAGCGGCGCGATGCAGGGCCTGGGCTACGGCGTCCTCACCGGCGCGACCGCCGGCGCGTTGCTAGGCCTCGTCATCAGCCAAGGTGAACCGCGAGACGGCATACTCCATCTGGATGCGGGGGATTCGGCCCTGCTCGGTGCCATGGTCTTCGGAGGGGCCGGCAGTGTAGTCGGGCTTTTCCTGGGCGCCTCGACGGGCAGCGAGGAGCTCTACATCCTTCACGGCGACGAGGAAATCGCCGAACAGCGCTTCCGCCGCTGAACCCGCGAACTGGTACGGGGGTGCATGGAAAGGGCCCCTGTCATTCCTCCGTTGCGACTGCGAAGCCGGAGCCAAGGAGGAATGACAGGGGCCCTTTCCGAGTAATCCCCTACTTGAGTAACAGCATGCTGCGCGTCAGGGTCTCCTCCGCCGTCTGCAGGCGGTAGAGGTAGAGACCGCTCGGCGCCTCCGATCCCTGTTCCGTGTCGCCGTGCCAGATCACCTGCTGCTCGCCCGCGGGCAGCACGCCCGTGTGCAGGGTCTTGACCAGGCGCCCCTGGACGTCGAAGACCGACAACACGGCCTCGCCCTCGCTGGCGAGGCGGAAGGCGATCTTCGTCGCGGGGTTGAACGGATTCGGATAGTTCTGGGCCAGGAAGTTGCCCTCGGCCGGCATCCCGGGCACCGAGATCGGGTTCTGCCAGATGATGTCGATATCGTCGTCGCTGCGTGGCATGAGCTTGTACTCGCCGTACTCGTAGCGCAGCGTGCCCCGGACGTTCAGGGTGTCGCCGAGGCCGGGATTGTAGTCGTAGTCGCCCATGCTGCCGACCCGGAGCCAGTTCAGCCAGTCGACGCTGACCGCCCAGTCGTAGAAGTTCCACTCGCCGGGCCTTTCTACGACCACGACCTCCTTCACCTCGACCAGGGCGCCCTCGTACTGCTCGTAGTGCGCCGCGTCGGTGGGATCGCCGATCGTGATCTCCTCGGGGCCGAGCACGGTGTTTCCGCTCGAGACGATCTCATAGTGCAGGAAGGGCTCGGTCATGGAGGTCATGCCGTAGTACTCGGTCAGCATGTCGCCGATCACCACGATGTCGCCCACCTGGATCTCGTCCAGCAGCGAGGACATGTAGATCTCGATGCCATTGAAGGGCACGCGGTCCGGCAGGGGCGGGTTGATATCCTGCAGGTAGACGTGGTTGCCCCAGATGTCGTACTTGCTGTGCACGACGCCGGTGAGCGTGACGTACTCGTTCATGATCGCGCTCGAGTCGCCGTTCGCGTCGGGGAACTGGACGAAGGGCACGTCGTTGATGCCGCCCCAGAACGGCACGTCCTGCGGGGACATCGGGATCCCATCCGTGTTCTGCACGTCGAAGACGGTCAGTGTCAGCAGGACCTCGACGGTCATGGGATCCTGCAGGGTCAGGTGCACGAGGTCGAACTCCACCGCGTCGAGCTCGGCGGTGAGGACTGTGCCAACGTCGAGGAAGTAGTTGCCGGCGGTCTCCGCCGTCCCCTCATCCACGTCGCGGTCGAAGCGGACGTCGATCGTACTCGCGCCCGTGACGATGGCGTAGTCGAGGTTGGGCGCTGGCGCCGCGCCGATGTAGACGATGTCGTCGTCATCGCGTGGCTGGATCTTGAAGTCGTCGAAGGAGAACTGCAGGGGGCCTGTGATCGACGAGATCTGCGTGCCGATCTCGGTGGGGCCCGGAACGCCGAGCTGGTCGTCGGCCATGATCTGGTCGTTGTCCGGGTAGCCGAACTCCATCGCGAACCAGCCGCCATATTCGTCAGGCGGGATGGTCAACTCGACGTTGAGCACCTGGACCAGCACGCACTCCCACTTCTCGGCTTCCAGGGGATGCGCGGTGTTGACCTCCGCGGCCCGGGCGACGTACGGCGAGGGGAAGTAGCCCGTGTCCACGACGACCCAGCCGCCCGTGCTCGAGGCGTTGAGCTCGGTCATGCCGTAGTATTCCTCGTAGATGGCCTCGATGTCCACGAGGTCGCCGATGACTGTTCCCGGGGCGCCGCCCGTGTAGAGCCAGGCGCCGCTGTACTCGCCGCCGGCCTGCTCCTGGACGTAACAACCATTATAGGAAACCCCGGTCACGATGACGTCCTCTACGCGAACGAAGGTGCCTTCTATCACCTGGTCCGTGTTGATCTCGTAGAGAGTGTGGACTTCCTGTGCCCAGGCCGGGCTCGCTATGAGCATCAGGCCAAGGATCGCGAACGTTACGAAATGTTTCATCACTGCCCCCTGAAGGCTAACTATTAAGACCGATTGATGCCGTGGGCCCTGGGCGGTCCCGCGGGCACGTTCATTCATGGAGTCACTCCGAAAGCGGTCAAGAATCTTTCCATCTGCTCCAGGTTGTTGTCGTACCCCCCGGCGAGGCTGATCGGGAAGGTGAGCAAGACCAACTCCCCGCCGGAATCGAAGTAGCGACGGACACCCACCGAGCCGCCCTCGTCGGCACTGGGCGGATCGAAGCTGCCCTGCGGGAGAAAGTAGAGCTCCTCGATCACGCCGTCTGCCAGAGCGGTTGGCTGCAGGGACATCCGGTCGATCCCCCGCAGAGCGGTGGCGTTGCGGAGGGTCTCCGTTCCTACAGCCGGGAAGCCCGGGATCTCTGCTGTCGGCGGCCAGACTCGCCAGTTGGAGGACGGCAGATTGTCCGGCGTGCCCGACACGTGCACGAAGAGGCTGTCGGTGAGGAGCACCTCCGTCTCGAACTCGGCCGAGAGGCTTCCGCCCGAGATCGGGCTGACGCTGGCCCCGATCAGGTTGTAGCTCGACAGCAGAACCTTGCCCCCCCCTTCGAGATAGGCACGCAGGCCAGTCTCGGCCTCGCTGATTTCGGGCGTGGGCTCGCTACTGCTAGTGTTATCCGCGCTTCCCGCCCCACCATTATACCACAGCACCGCTTCGAACAGAGAGAAGATAAGATGGAGGTGGTCGGGGTGGACGAGTGGCCCGTCGGCCTCGAAATCGTGCAGGTAGACCTCGTCGGCGGGCAGCAGGCCTGCCACCTCGTCGTGCCAGAAGGGATCGACGATGCTCACCGAGGGGGAGAAGGAATCCGCGGAGTCGAGGACGAGCACACGGGCGCTCGTGACGTCCTGGACGAAGGTGCTCGCGGCGAGTACGTTGCTCATGGCGCCGCCCAGGTCCACCGCCTGCAGGTGGAACTCCCGCTCCATCCCCACCTGCTCGCCGAACTCCTCGGGGCGCACGGTGAGCAGGGTGTCGCTGGGCGGCAGGGACATGTAGTCCAGCGAGTCCTCGAACCAGAAGCGAAACTCGTCGATGTAGGCGCCCGCGTCCTCCTGGTCCGGCAGGGGGTTGTCGGGATCGATGACCCGGAACTGGAAGCTCAGCACGGGCAGGATGCTCTCGGGCAGCACCAGCGTGCTGCTCGTGTCACCGCCCGCGATCGCGTAGAGGCGCGGGGCCTGATTGAAGACCCGGATCCGCGCGCTTGCCGGCGTGGCGTCGACGGCGCCCTCGTCGTCCACCGCGCGGACCTGGAAGTGATGAGTCAGCGTGTCCGCCCAGACAGTGGGCACAGGCAGGAAGAAGGTGTCGCGCGTCACGGTGACGAAGGGCTCGACGAGCCCCACCCAGGTCGTATCGAAGTCGCCCGCGGTCGTGCCGTCCGCGAGAGTCCACTTGTACTCGAAGCGCAGCACCTCGCCGTCGTGGTCCTCGCCGTGCCAGCTGAGCGTCTGGATGTAGTGGGTGGTGTCGAGCTCGGTGTCGTCCACGACCAGCAGGGTCTCGGGCGGTTGGTTGGGCAACAGGCTACCCTCGTCCGTGCAGCCGTAGAGCAGCGCCGCGGCACAGGCAGCAAGCAGGATCGTCGTGGCAATCGAACGCATGTTGCGAATCCCTTTCCTCCCGGGCGCGCTCACTTCAGCACCAAGAACTTGCCCTGCTGGGTCTCGCCCGTGCTCTCGTCGGTGACCGAGAAGAGATAGAGCCCCGTGGCGACGGGCTGGCCGTTGTGGCTGCGCAGGTCCCAGGCCGCCATCGTGCCCGGCAGGATGGGCGGCTGGGCGCCCTCGCCGCCCGGGTAGACACCCGCGGCGTTGCTACCGGTATAGGTCTCGCTGTCGAAGTCGATCTCCGCCACCAGGTCGCCCGCGAGCGTGAACACCTTGATTTGCGCCCGGGCGGGCAATCCCGCGAACCAGACGTAGCGTCCCGTGGCACGGTTGCTGTCCCAGATCGCGCTGCCGCGGTAGGGATTGGGGAAGACCGTCACCTTCTGCCCCGCGGCGCTCGCCGGGCTGCGTCCGGGGACGACGCTCTGGACGTTCTGGCCGGCGCCGCTCTCGAGGCTCGGCGTCTCCGGATTGCCGAGGTCGAAACTCGTCACGGAGATCCAGTAGTGATGGCCGTCGGAGACGTTCTCCAGCACGAACTCGTACTTGTAGACCGTGCTGTCGGCCCCTTCGCCCTCGACCACCCAGTCCTCCTCGTCCATCAGGACGCCGCCGAGGCCGGTGTTGTAGCCCACCGAATCGCGCTCGGTCACGTGGAAGGGCGCCGTCGTGCCTTCGTGCCAGGTGTAGACACCGGGGCTCCACCAGTCGTCGAGAACGTCCTGGAAGCTGTCCCACTCCGGATGCTCGTCCAGCTCCGACTGGAGCCAGGTCGAGGTGAAGTAGGCGTCGAAGAGCGGATTCTTCGCGGGGATCTCCGCGAGGTCGAACTCCTTGACCAGGTCGTAGCTCGCCTCCTCGGAGCTGCGGCCGACGTAGATCCGGTAGCCCTCGAAGTCGTAGTCGCCGGTCACCGCGTCCACCGAGAGCTCGGGGCTCCCCTCCCAGAGCACGCGGATCCGATTCTCGTCCGACTCCACGCGGGTGCGGGGCGAGTGGGGCGGCGTGGGCACCGTGAAGTTGAAGCTGTAGACGGTCTGCGCGTAGAGGGCGTTGTCCACGAGGTCTTCGAAGCTGTCGCCGGCCAGCATCGCCCAGGAGAGGACGAGAGTGTCGGGATCCTGCCCCTCGCCGCCCGGATAGAGATTCCAGGGCCCGACGCTCAACAGCTGCACAGGGCTGTCGCCGGAGCTGTCCGGCGCCGGTGTGATCTCGGTCCAGTCATCGACGCCCGGCTCGGCCATGATGGGATACTTTTCGTGGTCGTTGTCCCGTGCCAGGCTGCCGGGCTCCCAGTCCCACCAGCGCCAGGAGACCTGCGAGACGTCCTCGCTCCACTCGCCGCCCGAGGGCTTGTACTTCGCGCCGAGGAACTTGATGCCCGCGTGCTGGGGTGCGCGGCCGTCGCCGTAGGTCCAGTGGTGCTCGGCCACCATGTTGTACGGCTCCTCGCTGAGCTCGGCGTAGTCAGGCAGGTCGTCCAACCAGTAGAGGTTGTGGTGGTAGAACCAGTTCGCGCTGCTGGGCGGCCAATCGCCGATGGGATACTGGCCCTTCCAACCGGTAGTCAGCTCTGCGTACATGCCGATGTGCGCGTTCAGCAGGGTTTGGGTGGGCACCATGGTCCACTTGAGCAGGATCATCGCGTCGGCCGGCTCGTAGCTCCAGGCGAAGCTCTCCTGCAGGATGTTCAGCCCGCTCGCGCTGTGCCAGTCGTCCGCGTTGCCCGTCGACGGTGTGCGCTGGTGGTCCAGCGTGTCGAGGAAGCCGGTCACGAAGTCCTGCTCGCTGATGGCGTCCTGGGGCGAGTAGTAGGGGCTCGTCGGAAGCGTGCTCCGCTCACGGATCCAGCCCATGTTCTGCTCCTCGGGCGGGATCGAGACCGGCACCCACTCGGTCGGGCGCGTGTAGCTGCCCCAGTAGCCGTCCTGCACGCCGGTGGTGACCAGGGTGTCGAAGTTCGCGTTGATGCCCCCGACCCAGATGCCCGCGCGGATCAGGTGGTCCACCTCGGAGCCCTTGGGATACTCCATCGACGCGTCGCGCGTGGCGAAGTTGTTGCCCAGGAAACCGTGGTTCGAGACCGCCAGCGCGATGTTGCCCACGTTCTGCGTCTTGAAGACGTAGTCGAGCAGCAGGTCCTCACGTTCGCCCGCCCAGAAGGGACCCAGCTCCGCGGGCAGCAGGCCCGCCGGCAGGTCGTGGGAGCGCGGGCCCGCACCGAGCCCGACGTCGAGGACGAGCAGGAGCGCCGGCAGCGCCAAGAGGGCGAGCGGAAGACGCCGGCGACCGCCGGCTTTGCGTCTACTGGCGCTTCTCATAGTCGAAGACCCTTCCCTGCTCGATGTCAGCCACGTAGACCTTGCTCTCGTTCACCGTGAAGGCCGTGGGATTCCGCAGCACCTGGTTCGCGCCTTCGTTCACGCGGCGGGCGCCGTCCGGTTCGAGATCCCAACCGATCTCCCAGATCGTGGTGTCGGCCCGGTCCATCACGAAGATGTGCGCCTCGTTCGCGGTGACGGCCTCCGGCTGGGCGAGCACGCCGTCCATGTACTCGAAGACCGGATCGAGCTCGCTCGCCGGATCGAGAAGCTGGATCGTGCCGAGCCCGTCGTCCAGCAGGACGAGCCAGCCCGCGGAATAGGCCAGGTCGCGCACCGTGGCCCCCGCCTGCTGAGATACCCACTGGATCTCGCCGTCGGCCTCCAGCTCGGGCGCGGGCGGATCGCTCACGCGGTAGCGATAGATCTTGTTGGCGGCCCGGTCCGCCACGAAGACGCGCGCCTCGTTGTCCGCGGCGACCGCCACCACGTCCTGCCAGGCGGGATCGCTGTGGGCGATCTCCACCGTCAGCGTGTCGAGGAACTCGCCGCCGTCGAAGCCCTTCAGCGTGGCATCGCCGTCGTCGTAGACCCAGAGGCGGAACTTGTGGTCGCTACCGTCGGCCAGCAGGCGCGGAGCAGTGAGCCCCGTGAACAGGCGCTTGTGGCTCGGCAGCGTGTCGCCGCGCGCGTAGGTGGGATAGATGCTCACGCTGTCGGCGTCCTGGATGATCGAGAAGATGCGCGTGCCGCGGTGCACGAGCATGTCCGTCACGCCGCCGATCACCCAGTAGTAGGGCAGCGTGTAGCTCTCGTCGCCCAGCACCTCCGTGCTGGGAATCTGGCTCGGCAGCTCGGGCTTCACGCCGCAGGCCGCCGCCAGCAGGGTGAAGAGCAGTAGATGCCATACCGCGCGGCGCATCTCCCCCCTAGAAGTCCAGCCGGAGGGCCCAGCGATGGATGCCCCCCAGCGAGTTGCCGTCCGTGTAGGAGTAGTCCAGCCCGGCCAGCGCCGAGCCCATCATGAAAGTCGCGCCGAAGCCGGCCGCGAGTCCCATCTCGTCGGCCATGAAGTTGTAGCCGCTGCGCAAGGCGAAGAGCCCGCCCATGTAGGACAGCTCGAGGCCCGTGGCGAGCGTCTCCTGGTTGTCGGCGAGATGGTTCATCTCGAGGGTCTGGGTGAGGATCCAGGGGTAGCTCTTCCACGGCTCGAAGGCCACCCCCAGCTTGAAGGCGGACGGCGGCGGGAAGCCCTCGTAGTCCTCCTCCTTCTCCTCGACGTGGTTCCAGTAGCTCCCCACGGGCTTGAAGTCGGGGCCGAAGTTCTGGATGCTCATGCCGATGCGCAGGTTTCGGAAGCCCATACTGTAGAGCGTGCCCGCGTCCACCACCCAGGTGCTGATCACGGGACCCCCCACCGTCGAGCCGAGGTCCTCGCGCACGTACTTGACGGTCAGGCCCAAGAGGAGCTGGTCGGTCATCGAGCGCGCGTAGGACGCGCCCAGCACCCAGTCCGAATAGACGAAGCGACGCCCCGTGCCGTAGGGGTGGTACTCGTCGGTCTCGTCGAGTGTCGTCGACAGGTTGCCGAACTGAAGGGCGACGTTGCCCCGCAGGCTCGCCATCGGCATGGCCACGATGAAGTTGCCATAGTGGATGCCCGCCGGCCAGGCGATGTAGCCCGCGAAGAGCTGGCGGTTGGGCAGCTGCCCCAGGCCGGCGGGATTGTACCAGGCGGCCGTGGCGTCGGCGGCGATCGCCGACCAGGCGCCGCCCATGGCCGCCGCCCGCGGGCCGATGCCGATTTTCAAGAATGTACCGCTGCTGGTCGCCACACGCAGCGCGCCCAGCTCCTGGGCGGCGCGCAGGGGCCCGGCCAGCAGGAGGAGCAGGGCGAGGAGCGGGAGGATGCGGCGTAGGGGCGGCATCAGAAGTTCACCCCCAGGCTGAGCTTGAAGCGGCGCGGGCTGCCGTTGCGCGAGGGGTCGGCGAGGCTGAGGTAGCGCGAGAGCCGGGAGTCGGGATCGGTGAGCTGGGCTGCGTAGCTGCCGTAGCCCTCCTTGTAGTGATCACCCGTGATGGGGTCGATGTGCCGGGGCTGGCTCCAGTTGAAGATGTTCCAGCCCTGCAGGGTGAGGTCGATACGGTAGTCGCCCCAGATGATCCACTTCTGCAGCTTCATGTTGAGGTTCTGCTCGATGGGGCCGTTGCGGGAGTAGTCCTCGCCGATGGGCTGGCCCGTGGTGTCCTCCGGCGTGTAGGCGCGGCCACTGGAGAGGCTGTAGTAGGCGTTGAAGCCCCAGTGCCCGGGCAGCCGGACGCCGAGGATCTCCGGGCCCCGGATGTCGCGTACGCGGAAGTCGCAGGTGGCGGTGAGGCGGTGGGGCCGGTTCCACCACAGGAAGCCCTCCTGCAGCTCGACCTCGCCCGTCGCGCCGCCGACATAGAGCTCGCGCTGGGCGTTCGGGTCGCTGCTCTTGCCCGTGGCGATGGAGAAGGTGTAGTTGACCGACCCGGAGAAGTAGCGCCCGCGCCGCTTGCGTATAGAAAGCTCGATGCCGCGGCTGCGCGAGTAGTCGCTGTTGCGGTAGAGGAAGTAGGTCGCCTCCTTGCTCCCCTCCACCGGGTCGTAGTACTGCACCGTGTAGCGCTCGCTCGTCGGGTAGTTGAAGATGTCGCGGACGAACACCGTCAGGTCGCCGGCCACGTTGTAGCTGAAGCTGTGCCGCGCGCCCAGCTCGTACTGGATCGTGATCTGGGGATCGAGATTGATGTTGCCCAGGTTGCCGAAGAGGTCCTCCACGCCGCTGGCCACGTGCGTGTAGACGTAGTAGTAGGTGGGCCACTGGCTGAAGTGCCCGTAGTTGAAGAACAGGTTGTCCCTGTCGGTGACCGGGTAGCTGATCGCCACGCGAGGGCTGATCGTGTACTTGTAGCGGTTGCCGAAGAGGCTGTTGGTGCTTCGGAAGTACTCATGGCCCACTTCGGCGGTGAAGAGGTCGCCGGCCGTGCCGTCGATGGCGGCCTGGGCGGCACCTTCGGCCAACTGTCCCGGGAACCAGATGTCGGTGCGCAGGCCGACGTTCGAAACGAAGCCCTGGTATTCGATGTCGTCCTGCAGGTAGATGTGCCCGGTGGTCGGAAAGGAACGGAAGATGTCCTTGCGGCCAAGCCCGTCTTCACGCTGGATCCAGGGATCGCGGATCTCGATGTTCTGGATGCTCTCGTAGCCGAGCGTGAAGCCGGCTTTCCCCTTGTGGTGCGGGTACCACTTCTTGGTGATGTCCCACTTGAACGCGTAGCGCTCCGTGTAGCGGTCCCGGTACTGGTTGTAGTCCCCGTTCAAATAGAAGTAGGGATGGAAGTCCCAGAACTCGCCCTGGGCGGCGTCGGGCCAGTCGAGTGCGCTGGGCGCGTACTGCGCGATGTAGTCACGCAGCTCATCGACGGCCTCTTTCTGCGAGTCCTGCCGGATGCGTACGAAGAAGCGCGAGATCTGCAGCTCGTGGAACATGCTGCCCGACACGTTCTGCCGGTACTTGAGCACGGCCGTGTTGCGGTCCTCGAGGAAGGCGCTGTAGTGGTTGAGATAGTGCGACCACCGGTAGGGGTAGCGGTTGCTCTGCCGCGTGAGGTCGCTGATGTCGTGGCGGTCGAAGCCCTGGTCGAAGGCGAGGTACTTGGTCAGGGTCAGGGTGAACTTGTGGTCCTTGTTCAGCTTCCAGGCCACCTTCGCCATGACGTTCCAGTTGTTGTTCTGCCGCGGGGCGATGTCGGGGCTCTTCCAGATGATGGGGATGCCCAGGAAGCTATCCTCGTAGCGGATCTGCACGTGGTCCTCGCCCCCCGGCATGTTGCGGATGCTCGGGAAGCGCGTATTCATGATCTGACCGGAGAAGTTGCTGAAGAAGCTCAGCCGCTCGCCGGGGAACCAGGTGCCGCTGCCGGGCATCGGCCCGCCGAACTGGAATTTGTAGGTGTCGGTGTAGTAGTGCTCCCAGTCCGTGCCGACGAAGGGCAAGTGGTCGATGCCGTACTCGGTGAAGCCGCTAAAGGTCTCGCCGCCTTCCTTGAGGGTCACGTTGATGACGCCCGCCATGGCGTTGCCGAACTCGGCACGCCAGCCGCCGGTGATCAGGTCCATCTGGGCGACGGACTTCGAGTCGATACCCTTGGCGCTGCTCGTGCCGGCCAGGGCGTCCTTCATCGGCACGCCGTCGACGAGCACGAGGGTCTCGTCGGAGCGGCCGCCGCGGATGTGGATCTCGTCGTCCTGCTGCACGACGCCCGGCTGCGCGATCACAACCTCCTCCACCGTCTCCACGGGCATCATGGCGATGTCGCTCGCGGCCAGGCTTTTGATGCTCGAAGCCTCGGTGACGTCCACCAGGGGCTTCTCGCCATAGACGGTGATCGTCTCCGACTCGATCACCGTGGGCTCCAGCTCGAACTCCAGCTCGAGGACGGTGCCGTTGCGCAGGCGCACCAGCGCCTTCTCGGCCATCTTGTAGCCCATGTAGCTGGCGCGGATCGTGTAGGTGCCGGGGGGGATGTTGGTGACGAGGAAGGTGCCGTCGTCCAGGCTCATGCCGCCATAGTCGGTACCGAGCAGGACGACGTTGCCATAGGCCAGCGGGTCGCCCGTGGCCTTGTCGATCATCACGCCCGTGAGGGTTCCGCCCGAGCTCTGCGCCGCGGCCTGCACGGCGGCGCATGCGAGGAGACCGCAGCAGATCATCAGACACAGGAGGCGGCCCGTCCAGGGGACGGCGCGGAGCGCGGTGGGCGGCATGACTTCCTTGTTCCGCGGAAGGTCCAGGTTTTCCAACGGTTTGACGCTGAGGCGGAAAACTATCACAGGCCCCGGCGGGAGTCAACGCCACCCACGGAGCGGAGCGCAATTGACCCTGTTGGCGAACACGGGCGAAGATCGAGCTGGCTATCCAATGGGGAAAGCGCAGCAGTGTGGTATCATTGCGCGAGATCGTGAGTCATATGAGTAACGAGAATGTCGGAAAGGAAACCTCGGTTTCGTCGTTACCGCTACGATCGTTCCGATCCAGTGTCGGGATTCCATGCTGCTCAAATGTTTGAGGACAGATCATGCCCAAGCCCCGCCCGCAGCCGCTCCTCGGTCTGCGCCTGCTGATCGCTTTATTCGCTCTGCTTTCACTCTCCATGACCACACCCATCTCGTTCTGTTGAAGTGATTCATCAACGGAATCGATATGGCGGGTATAAGGCACCGCGCTCGGTGAGGAAGGCGGTGACGAGCTCGCCGGGTGTGACGTCGAAGGCGGGATTGTACCCGGGTGCACTCTCCGGCGCGACGAGCTGGCCGGCGAAGTGGGTCACCTCCTCGGCGGCGCGCTCTTCGATTTGTATGTCCGCGCCGCGGGCGGTGTCCGGATCGAAGCTCGAAAGGGGCGCGGCCACGTAGAAGGGTACGGCCGTGCGCCCACAGGCCAGCGCCAGCGGCAGGGTGCCCACCTTGTTGGCCGTGTCGCCGTTGGCTGCCACGCGGTCGGCACCCACGATCACAGCGTCGACCTTCCCGGACAGGATGAGCGACGCCGCAGCGCCGTCGGGAATGAGCCGGAAGGGCACGCCCGCCTTGCCGAGCTCCCAGGCCGTGAGCCGCGCGCCCTGGAGCAGGGGCCGCGTCTCGTCCACATAGACCTCGAAGCGCCTCCCTTGTTCGTGCCCACGAAGTATTATCCCCAGGGCCGTGCCGATGCCGCCCGTGGCGAGAGGGCCCGCGTTGCAGTGGGTGAGCAGCGTCGCCTCTTCGGGCAGCAGCGCGAGGCCCGCCGCGGCGATCTTCTTGCAGCAGTCGGCTTCTTCGAGATGCAGCTCGCGCGCCGCCACCTCGATAGCCGCGAGCAGCCCCGGGACATCCAGCGAAGCGTCTGCGCAAACCTCCGCCTCGACTCGCTCCAGGCGCGCCAACGCGGCGGGTAAGTTCACGGCGGTCGGTCGTGTGGCGGCAAGAAGTTCCCGAACCCGCACCAGCTCCGAGCGCGCCGCCCCGAGAGAAGCACCCGGTTCGCGCCGCAGAAAATCGGCAAGAGCCACGCAGAGGCCATAGCCCACCGCGATGCCGATGGCCGGCGCGCCCCGCACGCGGAGCGCACCGATCGCGCCTGCCACCGTCTCCAGGTCGGTGGCCTCGACGTAGCGCTCCTCCCGGGGCAGGAGCGTCTGATCGAGGATGCGTAAGCGCCCGCCGCGGTAGTCCAGGTTGTGCGGAAGGCCGAAGGGCAACTCGCCGCTCATACACCGCCTCCCGGCTCGCCCTCCGCCCAGGCGCGTAGCATGCGCGTGAGCAGCTCGAGCGGCAGGCCCATGACGTTGAAGTAGCAGCCCTCGATGCCGCTCACGAACTGGCTCGCCAGGCCCTGGATGCCGTAAGCGCCGGCCTTATCGAAGGGCTCGCCGCTGGCGAGGTAGGCGTCGATCTCGGCTTCGTCCAGATCGCGGAAGCGCACACGGGTCCGCGCGAGCTCCACCACTTCCCGCGACGCGCCGGCTTCTCGCAAGGTCTCCCGCGCCGCGTCGGCGGCGCTCGCACAGGCCAGCGCCACGCCCGTGAGCACCTCGTGCTCTCGGCCCGACAGACGGCGCAGCATGGCCCGGGCCTCGTCCGCGCCCACGGGCTTGCCCATCAAGCGTCCGCCCTCGACCACCAGCGTATCCGCGCCGATCACCAGCGAGCCGGGGATACGGGCCGCCACCTCGCGCGCCTTGCCGAGAGCATGCCGCCGCGCGGCTTTCGCAGGATCGTCCTCCTCGCCGTTCACCTCGATATATCGGCTTGGCTCCACCACGAACTCGAAGCCGAGGCCGGCCAGGAGCGCACGTCGCCGCGGGCTCGCAGAGGCGAGCACGAGCCTCTCTTGCACGGACTCCGGCAGGAAGGGATTCACCAGTTTCTCTCCAAGCTCACGGCACGCTCGGGAACGCGCGCTCAGTGGTCGAGGATCAGGGTCACGGGGCCGTCGTTGACCAGCTCCACCTTCATCATCGCCTGGAAGACGCCCGAGGCGACGGTCATCCCCTCGTCTACGAGGATCTGCAGGAAGCGCTCGTAGAGATGCTCGGCCTGTTCGGCCGGCGCGGAGCCGACGAAGCTCGGCCGCCGCCCCTTGCGGCAGTCGCCGTAGAGCGTGAACTGGCTCACGGCCAACACCGCGCCCCCCACCTCGCGGCAGGAGCGGTTCATCTTGCCCTCGTCATCGGGAAAGACGCGCAGGTCAGCGCACTTGGCAGCCATCCAGGTCAGGGTCGCCTCGTCGTCGCTCTCCTGGAAGGCGCAAAGCAGGAGCAGGCCAGGGCCGATTTCCCCAACGATCCGCCCACCAGTGCGCACCCGCGCCTCGGACACGCGCTGCAGCACGACCCTCACGGCCGCCCTCCCGATCCGCGCGGAACAGTGCGCAGGCCGCGAGCTGCGCAGGGCAACTCAGCGCCGCGAGACATCCTGCACCCCCTTTACCGACTTGATGCTGCGCATCACCTCTTCGAGCTGGGCCGTGTCCCGAACCTCGAGCGTGAAGTGGAAGCGCGTGAGCAGCTCCTTCTCGTCGCGCTCGAAGCTGCCGCTCGTGATGTTCGTGCCGGTCTTGGAGATCTTGCCGGTGACGTCCACAAGCAGGTTCGGCCGGTCATCCGCGCTGACTAAGAGCCCGACGAGGAACTTCTCCTGATCCCCCACGTCCCACTCCACCGCGACCATGCGGTCCTCGACCACCGGGTTGTCCACCACGTTGATGCAGTCGTTGCGGTGGATGCTGATCCCGCGGCCGCGCGTTACGATACCGACGATCGCGTCGCCCGGCACGGGCGAGCAGCAGCCCGCGAAGCGGATCATCATGTTGCCATGGCCTTCCACGCGCACGCCCCGCACCGCGTCGCGGCTGATACGCGTGACGGCCTCCTCGCTGGGGATCAGCTCCGGCGCCTTCTCCTCGGGCGGGTGGATGCGGTTGAAGACCTGGGCGGCGGAGAAGTTGCCGCGCCCGACCCCCTCCACGATCCGCACCCCGTCCTCCACGCCCAGCGCTTCTGCGGCCTGGCTCAACTCCTCCATCTCGGGATAGGACTTGTGCTGCTTCTTGAACTCCCGCTCGAGCAGTTCGCGGCCAAGGCGCAGCGATTGCTCCAGTTCGCTCTGCCGGAGGCGCCGCTTGATGCGGCTCATGGCCTTGCTCGTCTTGACGAAGCTCAGCCAGTCGCGACTGGGGCGCGCGTCGTTGCGCGTGAGGATCTCCACTACCTCGCCGCTCTTCAGCTCACGGCGCAGGGGCACGATCCTGCCGTCCACACGGGCGCCGACGCAGCGGTCGCCCACCGCAGTGTGGATGGCGTAGGCGAAGTCCAGCGCCGTTGCGCCCGCAGGCAGGTTGTGCAGGTCGCCCCGCGGCGTGAAGACGAAGATCCCCTCCTGGAAGAGGTTGATCTTGAGGTGGGCCATGAACTCGGACGGGTCCTCCCCCCACTCGCCCTCCTTCAGCTCGTCGAGGAAGGTGCGCAGGAAGTCCAGGTCACGGGCGCTCTCCTTGTCGTCCCGCTCGCCGCCCCCCTCCTTGTAGCGCCAGTGCGCGGCGATGCCGAACTCGGCGATCTGGTGCATCTCGTGGGTGCGGATCTGCACCTCGAAGACGCGGCCGTCGTCGGAGATCACGGCCGTGTGCAGGCTGCGGTAGCCATTGCGCTTCGGCGTGGCGATGTAGTCCTTGAAGCGCTGCGGCAGGGGCTTGAAGAGCGTGTGGATCACGCCCAGCGCGTGGTAGCAGTCGGCCACGGACTCCGTGACGATCCGGAAGGCCAGCAGATCGAAGATCTCCTCGGGGCTCAGGTGCTGGGCGATCATCTTGCGGTAGGCGCTGTAGAGGTGCTTGGCCCGCCCCTGCACCGCGCACTCGATGTTGTTCTCGTCCATGCTGTGCTGGACCAGGTCACGCATCTCCGCGATGAACTCGTCGCGCGACTCCCGCCGCATGCCCATGCTGCTTGCAATGCGCTCGTACTGCTCCGACTCGAGGTACTTGAAGCAGAGGTCCTCGAGCTGCCACTTGACACGACCGATGCCGAGGCGGTTGGCCAGGGGCGCGTAGATGTCCATGGTCTCGCGCGCGATGCGCCGCCGTTTCTCCGGCGCGAGAAACCCGAGCGTGGACATGTTGTGCAGGCGGTCGGCGAGCTTGATGAGCAGGATGCGGATGTCCTTGCTCATGTGCAGGAGCAGCTTTCGGAAGTTCTCCGCCTGGGCCTTCTCCTCGCTCGCGAAACGAAGCGCGCTGATCTTGCTGACGCCGTCGACGAGCGTCGCCACCGTGGGATTGAACTCACGGCGGATCATCTCCACGCTGATGGCCGTGTCCTCGACGGTGTCGTGCAGCAGCGCAGCGGCAACGGCGTTGGAGCCGAGGTTCATCTCGGCGCAGGTCTTGGCCACGGCCAGCACGTGCAAGAAGTATGGCTCGCCCGAGCGGCGCTTCTGATCCTTGTGCGCCTCACGGGCCGACCAAAACGCGCGCTCGATGATGTCGATCGGCATCTGGGGGGACAGACGGCGCGCCTTGGCGAGCAGGCCCGACAGCTCCCGCCGGGCTCCTTCGTCCTGCTTATCCACCTGCGGCAGCTTATCGCTCAACTCGCCGCCTCCGCCGGTCCGAGGTCCACCAGGTGCAGGGCGACGCCGTGCTCGCCGGGCCGCCGCTGATAGGTGTCGCGGGCGACGCGCAGGCAGAGGTCCGTCTCGACCCCCGGCTCGACGCGGCCCTGCAGCTGCTCCGCGCGACCGAAGACGATGGCTCGGCGGCGCAGGCCATCGTCTGCGAGGAACTCGATGCGCAGGTGACAGCCCTTGAGCACGCGCGCGTCCGTGGGCACCGCTCGCCGCAGGAGCAGGAGCGGCTCGGGATTGCCCTCGCCGAAGGGGCCGAGCTGCTCGAGGCCGTCGAGGAAGTCGCGGTTCAGCTCGGAGCCCTTCACGGCGACGTCCATCAGGAGGCGGCACGAGCCGTCGCCGCCGGGGGCCGGCAGGCAGTCCTCCAGCTCTCGGGAGAAACTCTCCCAGTGGCCGGCCTTCAGGTTGAAGCCCACGGCGCGGCGGTGGCCCCCGTGGCGCTCGAGGTGGGCGCAGGCGCCGTCCAGGAGCTTCTTCATGTCCTGCCCCTCCTGGCCCCGGCCCGAGCCCCGGCCCGAGCCGTCCGCCTCGAGCCCCATGAGGAGCACCGGCAGCCCGAACTCCTCGACGAGCCGCGCGGCGGAGATCCCCAGCACCCCCGGCTGCCAGCCCTCGCCGGCCAGCACGAGGATGCCGAGGTGCCTGTTCTCGCGCTCGGCGCGCTCCAGGCGCCTGCGCGCCGCCTCGCGAGCGTCCTCTGTGATTACGCCCTCGAGCTTGCGCCGGCGCTCGTTGATCTCCTCGATGCGCCGGGCCAGCGAATCCACCTCGTCCGCGTCCGTGGCGCAGAGCAGGTCGAGGGACGGACGGGCGCTGCCGAGGCGGCCGGGGGCGTTGAGCCGCGGTGCGAGGCGGAAGGCGAGGTCCTGGGCGCTGAGCTCGCCCGCCGGCAGCTTCGCCACGCGGGCCAGCGCGCGCCACGCGGGGTGCACATCCTCGCGCGAACCCCTGCGGGCGGTGAGCCGCCGGCTCATCTCCCGCAGGCCGGCCCGGACCAGGAGGCGGTTCTCGCCCTTGAGCGGCATCACGTCGGCCACGGTCCCCAGCGCGACATAGTCCAGCCAGGTCTCCGGCGCCTGGGGCCGGCCCAGCGCTTCGTGCAGCGCGAGGGCCAGCTTGTAGGCGATGGCGCTGCCGGCCAGGTGTTCGAAGGGGTATTCGCTGCCGCTGCGCATCGGGCTCACGAAGGCCAGCGCCTCCGGCCGCTCCGTGGCGAGATGATGGTCGGTGACGATGGTGTCCAGGCCGCCCAGTGCCATCTCCTCGATCAGCTCGCCGTCCGAGGAGCCGCAGTCGACCGTCACCACCAGGGAGCAGCCGCGCTCGCGGGAGTGTTCGAGCGCGCGCCGCGAGAGACCGTAGCCGTCGCGCTCGCGGTGCGGCACGAAGGCCTGCGCGTCTAGGCCGAGGCCGCGCAGGGCGCGGTAGAGCAGCGCGGCGCCGGTGAGGCCGTCTACGTCGTAGTCGCCGTGGACGAGCACCTTCTGGCCGTGCTCCCGCGCGAAGAGCAGGCGGTCGACGGCCAGGTCCATGTCGGGCAGGAGGTGGGGATCGTGTTGCTCCGTGACGTCGACCGACGTCCACTCCTCCCAGTCCGCCATACCGCGGATGCCGCGCTGCCAGGCCAGGTCGGCCACGGCCGGCGGCAGGCTCAGCTCCGCCGCGAGCCTTCTCTTCTCCTCGGGAGGCGCCGCTTCGCGAAGGTGGAAGGAAGGGGCGGGGGCGGGGGCGGGATCCAAGCGTCCTCCGTGGGCAGGGGTTGCGCTGCGGAAAAGAAAAGGAAGCGGACCTGTAAGCCGGGTTCTGTCCTCCCCGCGGGGAGCGACGGCCATTTATCTAGGGCGACCGTTACCGGCCGCCTCGAGCAACCTACCCGGGAATGGTCGAGGCGGGCCACCTCGTCTTCCCTGCTTGGTCTTGCTCCGGGTGGGGTTTGCCGTGCGACGCCCGTCACCGGGCGCCCGGTGAGCTCTTACCTCGCCTTTTCACCCTTACCGGCCGGAGCCGGCGGTATATTTTCTGTGGCACTTTCCGTGGAATCGCTTCCCCTGGGAGTTACCCAGCACCCTGCCCTGTGGAGCCCGGACTTTCCTCGGACCCGAGGGCCCGCGGCCGTCCGGTCCGCTTCCAATTGGAGTATAGGGAGTCCGTTCAGAGGGAGTCCAGGGCTTCGTTGGCCAGGGCGTCCGCGGCGTGGTTCTCCTCGCGCGGCACGTGCTCCACGCCCCAGCGGGCGAACTCGCCGAGCAGCGCCTGGGCCCGCGCGTACAGCGGTTTCAGCTGCGCGTTCTTGACCTTGTAGCGACCCTCGAGCTGGCGCACGATCAGCTCGCTGTCCAGGCGCAGCTCCACGCGCTCGAAACCCAGCGTGCGCACGGCCTCCAGGCCGGCAAGCATGGCCCGGTACTCGGCCTGGTTGTTCGTCATCCGGCCGAGCGTCTCGCCGTGCTCGAGGAGCGTCTCGCCGTCCATGCTGACCACGAAGCCCAGCGCCGCGGGGCCGGGATTGCCCCGACTGGCCCCGTCGCAGTAGAGCAGGGCCACCGCCCCCGCCGGGGGCGAACCGCGCCGCTGGCGGGCCTTTGCCCCGGCGGTGGCTCGGCCGCCGGCGACGCCCTTGCCCGCCACGCCGCGGCTGCGCTTCTTCGCCTTGCTCGCGCGGGAAGACTCCCCACTTTCGGCGTGGAGACGCGTCTCCAGCCAGTCCGCGAGCTCCTCCCTGGCGGCGGGCTCGAGGTCGAGTTCGCCCTCCTCTCCGCGCAGGAAGCGGAGCAGCCGCTCCAGGTTCGCCCGCTTCACTGCTCGACCCACATCACCAGGCGACCGCAGCCCTGGCATGTCTCGACGCGACCGGCTTTGCGGACCTCCAGGGCTTGCTGGGGCGGCAGCTTCTCGCCGCAGCCGCTGCAGGCGCCGTCCCGCAGGGGAGCCAGTGTGGCGTAGCTCTGGTTCTGAAAGATGCGTTGGTAGCGACGGGCCAAGGCCTCGTCCATCTCCCCGAGAAGGCGCTCCCTCTGCAGCCCGGCCTTCTCGCGCTCGTGCTGGCACTCGCGCAGCTCCACCTCCAGCTCCTCGGCTTCGCGGCGCAGCCTCTCCGTCTCGTCGATCTCCGCCGACTCTCGGAGCTGGATCTCCCGCTGGAGGATCTCCTGGGATTCCATCTTCTCGAAGACGCGCTCCTCCAGGCCCGCGATGCTCTTCTGCAGCCCCTCGATCTCGTGCTCGCCGGCGCGCATACCATCCAGGGTCGTGACTTTCATCTGCTGATCCTGCCGGCCCTTCAGCTTCTCCCGCTGGTACTGGGCGTCTCGTTCCAGGTGACGCATGGACTCCTCCAGCTCGCCCAGCTCCTGGAGGCGGCGATCCTGGCCCTCCTTGCGCACCAGGGCCTCCTTGCGCAGGGCGTCTAGGGCCCGGGGGATCTCCTCGAGTCGCCGCTCGCAGAAGAGGGCGCGACGGTCTTCCTGGTAGAGCTGCAGGATGGGATGGTCTTCGTGCATGGCCTTCCGGACGGGTTGGGATCTCCGTGCGAGCGCGGCGGTGGGCCCAGCAGGACTCGAACCTGCGACCGAACGATTATGAGTCGCCCGCTCTGACCAACTGAGCTATGGGCCCGCTGTGGCCGAGGCTAGGCCCGAAGAGCTTGCGAGTCAAGGGGATCTGCCCCCCCCCCGAATGCTGCTCCGATCCCCGTTTGAGGCGCAGTCCCAAGTATCCAGGTATCCTAGAGAAAGAAATCCCGAATTCATATTGAAGTTAAAAAGGCCCTGAACTATGATATCCGGGAACTTCCGCGTCCCATTCCATACGAGGAGATTCCAGAGCCATGGAGAGAAGGCAGTTCCTCAAACTGGTGGGCGGCGCAGCGGGGACGGGTCTCCTGCCGGGACGCGCCTCCGGCCGGGCTCCCGCGCGAGGAGACGACACGGAGTTCCTGTCCGTGCTCGTCGACACCGTGCGCTGCAACGGCTGCCGCAAGTGCGAGGAGGCCTGCGCGGAAACCCACGCCCTCCCCGTGCCCGACATCAAGGACAAGAGCGTCTTCGCTCAGCCACGGCGGACGAGCCCGTCCCAGTGGACCGTGGTCAACCGCTTCGAGACGGAAAAGGGTGAGTTCTTCGTCAAGCGGCAGTGCATGCACTGCAACCAGCCCGGTTGCGCGTCGGCCTGCCTGGTCCAGGCGATGCACAAGACGCGGCGGGGCCCGGTCATCTGGCGCGGAGACAAGTGCATGGGCTGCCGCTACTGCATGATCTCCTGCCCCTTCGACGTGCCCAAGTTCGAGTACCACAGCGCCAACCCCAAGATCCAGAAGTGCGTCTTCTGTGCGGAGCGCTTGCAGCAGGGGCAGATTCCCGCGTGCGTCGAGGGCTGCCCCGTCGAGGCGCTCGCCTTCGGCACGCGCCGGGAGCTCGTCGAGATCGCGCGGAGCAGGATCTACGGCAACCCGGAGAAGTACGTTCACGACATCTACGGCGAGTGCGAGGTGGGTGGAACCTCGTGGCTCTACCTCTCGGCGGTCCCCTTCAAGCAGATCGGCTTCCGGACCGATCTCGGGACGACACCGATCCCGGAGCACACGCAGGATTTCCTCTACTCCGTGCCCATCATCCTGCTTCTCTGGCCGGCCTTCCTCTACGGGGCGAGTCGGACGCGACGCGCTGAGCGCGAGACCTTGGGCGAGGAGGCGCCATGAGCCGGCCCTTGGGTTCGCCGACGCAAGAAGCCGTCCGGCCTCGGGAGCTCGCCGGCTTCCTCGCGCGCGAGCTGAAGCCCAAGGGCAGCCTGCTGACGCCCTTCAACCTGATCTCGATTCCGATCATCCTGCTGGCTGTGTTCCTGCTTGTGATCCGCTTCGCCAAGGGGCTCGGGGCGATCACCAACCTGTCCCAGGACTATCCCTGGGGCATCTGGATCGGCTTCGACGTGGTCACCGGCGTCGCCTTCGCCGGCGGTGCCTACGTGCTCACCTTCCTCGTCTACATCCTCGGCGCCAAGCAGTATCACCCCATCGTACGGGCGACGGTCCTGAACGGCTTCCTCGCCTACGTGTTCTACGCGGGCGCGCTATTGCTCGACCTGGGCAGACCCTGGAACGTCGTCAATCCGATCATCGGTAACTCCTTCGGCGTCAGTTCGGTGCTCTTCCTCGTGGCCTGGCACTTCCTGCTCTACATGCTCGCCGAGCTGATCGAGTTCTTCCCCGCCGTGGCCGAGTGGCTCGGCTGGCGGCGCGTGCGGCGGATCTTCGCCGTGCTGACGATCGGCGCGGTGATTTTCGGGATCACGCTCTCCACGCTGCACCAGTCGGGCCTCGGCGCGCTCTTCCTGACGGCGAAGAGCAAGATCCATCCCCTGTGGTACACGGAGTTCATCCCCGTGCTCTTCTTCGTCTCCAGCATCTTCGCCGGGCTCTCGATGGTGATCTTCGAGGGCTCGATCAGCCACAGGGTGTTCAGCCACCGGCTCGGCCGCGGGGCGCACGCGTCCCAGGACGACATCCTCGTCGGCCTGGGCCGGATCTGCGCCGGCGCGATCTTCGTCTACCTCTTCATGAAGCTGCTCATCCTGGTGCACGGCCAGCACTGGCAACAGCTGGGAACGGCCTGGGGAGCCTGGTACCTGCTCGAGGTGATCGGCTTCGTCCTCCTGCCCGGCGTCCTCTTCTTCCGGGCGGTGCGCAGCCGTAGCGTGGGCACGATCCGCGTCGCCGCGGTCCTGGCGATGGTCGGCATCATCCTCAACCGGCTCAACATCTCGGTCATCGCCTTCCAGTGGGACGCGGCCGTGCGCTACGTGCCGACCTGGATGGAGATCGAGGTTACACTGGGTGTGATCTGCGCCGAGATCTGGGTGTTCCGCTGGGTCGTGAACCGGATGCCGGTGCTCGGGGATCCGCCCGCCTGGGCGACGGCGGACGAGGCGACAGGCAAGGGGGGATGAGATGGAAAGTTTCGAGTACGTGGACATCTTCGCAACCAAGGGCATCGAGTACCTGCTGGTCATCGGCTATCTCCTGCTCTTCATCGTCTTCATCAGAGCGCTGGTGGCCACTCCGGCGAAGAAGGGGAAGAGCAGTAAGAGAGGACAACGGTGAAGAAGCGAAGTGAAGTCGAGAGATCGCTTGGCCTTCTACTGTTCGTGGTCACGATCCTCTGCACGGCATTGCAACCCGTCGCAGCGGAGGCGACTCGCAGGACCCCCGACTGCAACGAGTGCCACCACTGCGAGCGGCCGTCGCCGGTGAACCCCTGCCTGAAGTCGCAGATCTGCCCGCGCCACGAGGTCATGGACGCCCTGGAAGCGGAGATGGGGCCCAGCATCGTGATCATGGACGAGCTGGAGAAGCTCTACGTCCCCGTGCGTTTCAACCACCTGCGGCATGCCGAGATGGTCCAGCTGAACGGGGGTTGCGAGACCTGCCACCACTTCACGCCCCCGAACGACCCGCACCCCGAATGCAAGAGCTGCCACCCCACGGAGATCGTCCACGAGGACATCGCCCAGCCGGGGCTCAAGGGCGCCTACCACCGGAACTGTCTCGCCTGCCACGAGGAGTGGGACAACGACACCGCCTGCGAGATCTGCCACGAGAAGGCGGTGCCGGGAATACCGTCAGAGGTCTGCGAACACTCCCACTACGAGAAGATCGAGCTGATCGAGCTGATCGTCTTCCGGACCGAGTACGAGGAGGGGGACAAGGTTCCATTCCACCACAGGAACCACTCGGAGCTCTACGAGCGGGACTGCGTCGAGTGCCATCAGCAGCAGAGCTGCAAGCGCTGCCACGTGCAGGGCGAGGAGCTGCACCCGATGGGCGCTCCCACCGAGACCGACTTGCACGACACCTGTTTCCGATGCCACAGGGAGGAAGACGAGTACTGCGATACCTGCCACGGCCGCGACCCGAACGACCTATTCAGCCACGACGTCACCGGCTGGCCCCTGGCGAGCTATCATGCCGGGCTCAGCTGCCGCAGCTGCCATGGCCAGCGAGGAGCCTTCATGAAGCTCGAACCGCGCTGCCAGTTCTGTCACCCGGGTGACTGGCAGCCGACCGAGTTCAGCCACGCGTCCACAGGCGTGGAGCTCGACGAAGAGCACCGCGAGGCCGACTGCTCCGACTGCCATGTACAGGGATTCGGCACGCCGCCGGACTGCGCCGATTGCCATGAGGACGAGCGCCGCTATGACCCGAAGATCGGCTTCGACGGCTCCTAGCGGACTGCTGTACGAAGCCTGGCCACGCGACGCTAGGCGAGCTCAGTAATTCTCCACGTAGCCCTTGAGCTTGCGCGCCCGGCTGGGGTGCTGCAGCTTGCGAATCGCCTTCGCCTCGATCTGCCGCACGCGCTCGCGCGTCACCTGGAAGATCGTGCCCACTTCCTCCAGGGTGCGCGGCGTGCCGTCCCCCAGGCCGAAGCGCAGGCGGATCACCTTTTCCTCGCGACGGGTCAGCGTGGAGAGCACCTTGGCGAGCTGGTCCTTTAGCATCGAGTGCGCCGCCGAGGAGGCGGGGCTGTCGGCGTGCAGGTCCTCGATGAAGTCGCCGAGGTTGCTGTCCTCGTCCTCGCCGATGGGTCGGTCCAGGCTGATGGGCTCCATGCTCGCCTTCATCACGCCCTTGACCTTTTCGACGGGGAAGTTGAGGTACTTGGCGACTTCCTCGGGCGTTGGCTCGCGCCCGTACTCCTGGATGAGCTTGCGGCTCGCCCGGCTGACCTTGTTGATCGCCTCGATCATGTGGACCGGCACACGGATCGTTCGCGCCTGGTCCGCGATCGCCCGCGTGATAGCCTGGCGGATCCACCAGGTACCGTAGGTGGAGAACTTGTAACCCTTGCGGTAGTCGAATTTGTCCACGGCCCGCATAAGGCCGCCGTTCCCCTCCTGGATGAGGTCAAGGAACTCGAGGCCGCGGTTCGTATAGCGCTTGGCGATCGAGATCACCAGCCGCACATTGGCCTCGATCATCTCCTTCTTCGCCTGCTGTCCCTTGCGCTCGCCGTCCTCGACCCGGTTCACCGTGCCCTGCAGCTCCTCGCGGGTGATCCCCCGGCTCTTCTCCATCGCCCGCAGGTTGCGGATCAGGGAGTACTCTTTCTTCCGTAGATCCTCCAGGGAGGAGAAGGTCCACTTGCCCTTGCCGCGAATCTGGATCGTCTTCCACCCACGATCCCGCATCTTCTTCAGGGTCTCACGGAGACCGCCGTACTCCATGCCGAGGAACTTCTCGTAGTGGGAGATCTGCTTAGCCAGGCCCGTGTATTCCTCGTGCTGTTCCCGGACGGACTCGACAAGGGCGTCCACGTGCTTGGGCTGGAAGTTCAGTCCGTGCATCAGACCGCGCCAGCGATCCTCGCGGAGCGTGAGGGCCTTGGTGGCCGACTTCTTCTGCCGATCCGTGCTCGCCCGGCGCTGCTTCTCGTGGAAGGCAAGGAACTCCGTCCTCAGCCTGCAGATCTTCTTGAGGGAGCGCACCACGGCCGCCTTGTCCCGCCCCTGGGGAGTGTGGTGCTCCTGGTAGCCGCCCGTGTCCACCTGGATCAGGTCCTCGACGCTGAGGTCGCCCGCGTTCAGCGCCTGGATCCAGTCCCCGATGAAGAGCTCGGCAAGGGACGAGTTGAAGAGCGATTCGATCACCTGATGCTTGCCCGCCTCGATTCGCTTCGCGATGGCGATTTCGCCCTCGCGGTCCAGGAGCGGGACCTTGCCCATCTCGCGCAGGTACATGCGCACGGGGTCGTCGTAGCGCATGCTCTGTACGGCGGCCTGGCTCATCTTCTCCGAGAGCTTCTTCTGCCGCGCCTCCTGAGCCTTGAGCTTGGCCTGCGCTTCTTCCTGGCTGTCGTAAACATCGATGCCCAGCTCGGACAGGCGCGAGTAGACGGTGTCTACCGCGTCAATGTCGAACTCCTCGGAGAACTGCTCGTAGATGTCGTCGTGCAGGAGGTAGGACTTCTTCTCCGCCAGCTTCTTCAGGGCAACGATGATGCGACTGGTCTTGCTCTTGCTCATTCGCCTAGGACCCCTTCCGCTTAGCAAGTATCTGATCGATCTCCGCGCGTACTTCGCGGATGGCTTCCCCCACGTGCCTCCACTCCGCCAGCAGATCGGGCTGCACCGTCTCCCCCGCCAGTTCCATCGCCTGAGCCCGGCCCTGGAAGTCGCGGTTGAGTTCGAGCAGGCGTTTCAGCTTCAGACGCAGGGCGCTCGCCTGAACCCATTCTCGCCCACTCTCGGCCGGCAGCGCGAGGAAGCTCAGCTCGCCGACCGCCGCGGCGGCTGCCGGATCGGGGAAGAGCTCCCCCAGCTCCTTGGGCCCGGGTGCGCGCCCCAGGGCGGCGAGCACCGAGAACAGGCGCGCCCGCAGGGGATCGCCGAAGTGCTCGGGCTGGAGGATCGCCAGCAGGGCGTCGCGGTTCTCGCCGCCATCGAGCAGGATGCGCAGGAGCAGCTTCTCGCGCCGCTCCTGCTGCTCGTCCTCCTCGCCGCTCAGCTCCTCCTCACCGGTGCTGCGCGCCTCCCGGGCGGAGGCGCCGGCCGGTGCGGGACGCCGCGCCTTCCGCAGGGCGCGCGTGAGGACGCCCCGCTCCACGGTGAACACCTCCGACAGCTCCTCCAGCAGGCTCTCCAGGCGCAGGTCCCCGTCGTCGAAGGCGCTGAGGTCCTCCAGGACGCGCCGAATCGCCCGCTCCTTCTCCGCGGGACGGTCGCCGCGCTGCCGCACGAGTCCGCGCAGGAACTCGAAGTAGCCGGGCGCGCCCTGCACGCGCTCCCGGAAGGCCTCACCGCCGATCTTGCGCACGAGGGAGTCGGGATCCTCGCCCGCCTCCATGCTCGCCACCGCGGGCCGCGCGCCGACGGTCAGCAGGACCCCCGCCGCGCGCACCGCCGCCCTCTGTCCGGCCGCGTCGCCGTCGGTGACGATGCAGATCCTCTCGCTGTAGCGGGCGAGCAGCCGCGCCTGCTCGCTGCTGAAGGCCGTGCCGCAGACTGCCACGGCGAGAGGGATGCCGGCCTGGTGGAGGGCGATCACATCGAAGTAGCCCTCCACCAGCAGGGCCAGTTTGCTCCGCCTGATCTCGCGCCAGGCCCGGTCCAGGCCGTAGAGGATGGCCTTCTTCGTGTAGACAGGGCTGTCGGCGGAGTTGATGTATTTGGGCAGCGAATCGTCCAGGACCCTCGCGCCGAAACCGAGCGCTCGTCCGCCCACCGAGCGGACGGGAAAGAGAATGCGGTTTCGGAAGGTGTCATAGAATCCGGGTCCGGAGGACTTCCGCCGGATCAGTCCGACCTCCTCGCTGCGCTCAGGGGGGAAGTCCTGCGCGCTCAGGTGATCGTGAAGCTGTCTCCAGGACTGCGGGGCGAATCCCAGCTGGAAGTCGGCGATGCTCTGTTCGCCGATTCCGCGCCGCTGCAGGTATTCCAGTGCCCTCTCTCCCTGCGGCGATCGGGCGAGCAGCTTGTGATAGAACTCGGCGCTGGATTCGTTGATCCGGTAGAAGAGATCGTGGCGGCTGCGTCCCCCTCCCCTTTCGAACGCGGCCTCCACGGGGATTCCTGCCCTCTTGGCCAGAAACAGGAGCGCCTCCTTGAAGTCGAGGCCCTCCTGTTCCATGACGAAAGAAAACACATCCCCCCCGTTGTGGCAACCGAAGCAGTAGTAGTTTTGCCTCTCCGGACTCACGTTGAAGCTGGGCGTACGCTCGTGATGGAAGGGGCAGAGACCCTGCCAGTTGCTGCCGACACGGCGCAGCTTCACGTACTGCCCGACCAGCTCGACCACGTCCGTCGCGGCGCGGACTCGCTCCTTGAAGTCCGTGAAGTCCTGCTTAGGGGCGCTCATCACGGACTCCCGGATCTCCGCCGCCCCCGCCAGTCAGCACGGCGACGGTGGCCCCGCTGCCGCCCTGGTTCTGGTCTGCCAGGTGGTGTTCCCGCACGCGGCTGTCCTGGCGCAGGGCGTCCTGCACCGCCCTGCGCAGGGCACCCGTGCCCTTGCCATGAATGATCTCGACGAAGTGGAAGGCGGCGAGCACCGCGCCGTCGAGGAAACCGTCCAGCTGCTCCAGGGCCTCCTCCACGGTCAGCCCCCGCAGATCGAGCCGGTAGGAGTCCGGCGTCTCGGCGCGGTAGCTCACGTCCACGTAAGCCTTTCCACCCCCGACCGCTTCCGCCGCCGGAGCCGGGGAGACGGGAACGAGCTCCTCCAAGGGAAGGATCAAACTGAGCCCGCCGATCCGGACCCGAAGGCGGCCCTCGCCCGCCGCCTCCACGATCTCACCACTCCGGCCCGTGCTCCGCAGGCGGACGCGGTCGCCGGGCCGCCAGTCCGTGAGCGCCTCGCCAAGCGCGGGCGCGGGCGCGACCCGATCGAGCCGCCGCCCGATCTCGGCTAGCTTTTCGTGGGCGGCCTGGATGCTCTCGCGGTCGGCCTCCGACTCCCGCAGCGCGCGCACGACGGCCTCGATCTCCCGGCGCGCGTCGGTCAGGAAGCTCAGCCCCTCCCGGCGCGCGTCGGCCAGGATGCGCTTCTCCTCCCGGCGCACGCCGGTCAGGCGGTCCTTGTAGTCAGCCTCCAGCGACTCGTAGCGCTGCCTGGAGGCCTCGCCCTCCTCGCGGGAGCGCGTGGCCTCGCGGGTCTCCCGCTCGAGTCGCTCGAGCAGGGCTTCCAGGCTCAGGGCTTCCTCGCCGAGCAGCCGCTCCGCCTCCGATAGCACCACGGGATCCATGCCCAGACGGCGGGCGGTGGCCAGCGCGCGGCTGCTTCCCGGCACACCGAAGCGCAGCGTGTAGAGGGGTCGGCGCGCCACGGGGTCGAACTCCATGGCCGCGTTGGCTGCGCCGTCCGTCTCCTGGGCGAAGCCCTTCAGGATCCCGAAGTGCGTGCTCACCACCGCTCGGGCCCCGCGACCCAGCCAATGGCTCATGATCGCCCTCGCCAGCGCTGCCCCCTCCTCGGGATCGGTACCGTCGCCGATCTCGTCGACCAGGATCAGCGAGTCCGGCTCCGCGTGGTCGACCATGCGCGTCAGGTGCTCCAGGTGGGCGCTGAAGGTGGAGCGGGAGTCGACCAGCGACTGCTCGTCTCCGATGTCGACGAAGACGCGTCCCAGCAGGGGGAGCCGCGTGCCGTCCTCCGCGGGCAGGGGCAGCCCGCACTGGTTCATCAGCACTGCCAGACCCAGGGTCTTCAGAAGGACGGTCTTGCCCCCCGTGTTGGGGCCGGTGACCAGGAGCAGGCGCAGCTCGGGCGCCAGCTCCACGGAGAGGGGCACCAGCTTTTGGTCCGCAGGCAGGTAGCGACCCAGCAGGGGATGCCGCGCGCCCGCCAGCCGCAGACCGTCGGCCTCGTCCCACTCCGCCCAGGCGTGCGGCTTGCCCAGCCAGAAGCGGGCTACGGCCAGAGGCAGGTCGAGGCCGGCGAAGCTTTCCACCTGCGACGTGATCTCGCCCGCCCATTGACCTGCCCTGCGCGTGAGGTCGCGGAGGATGCGCGCCGTCTCCTTGGCCTCCTCCGCGAGCAGCGAGGTCACGCGGTTGTTCAGTTCCACGGTCTCGAGCGGCTCGACAAAGAGTGTGCGTCCCGAGGCCGACTCGTCGTGGACGATGCCCGCCAGCCGCGAGCGCTGCTCGCGCCGAACCGGCAGCACGAGTCGCCCCGAGCGAATGCGGGGACGCACGTCCTCCCTGCCGCTCTCCAGCCGGCCGCGGATAAGTCCGTCGAGGGTGACGCGCACCTGCTCGCGCGCCTCGCGGATCTGCGCGCGGATGCGCGCCAGTGCGGGGCTCGCGTCGTCTCTCAGCTCGCCGTCGTCGTCGAGACAGCGCTCGATTCCGTCCGCCAGGGGCGAGAGGTCCGCGGGGGACCCCCAGTCCGCGGCGAGGGTGGGCGCCTCCTCTGCGTGCTCGTGCAGGAAACATCCGCAGGTGGCGAGCGCGCGCAGGGTCCCGGCCAGCGAACGCAGGCCGGGGCCGCTCAACTCGGCGCCCTCCCGGCGGGCGCGGTCCAGCAGCGCTCCCGGGTCCGCGAGCCCGCCGAGCTCGGGGGACAGGCCCCCCTCGAGCAAGCGCAGCCAGTCGCGCACGCGCGCGCGCCGCGCGTCGATCAAGCCACGGTCTGCGAGGGGGCGCAAGGCCCGCAGTGCCTCGGCGCTGCGCTCGAGCTGGGCGTGCTCCGCCAGCGCGGACAGGACCTCGGGGAAGTCCAGCACCGTGGCACCCTGGCCGCTGTCCAGGGCGGGTCCACTCGCGCGCCAGGGCATCAGACCGCGCCCCGCGGCACGCGTAGCTTCTCGGGGTCGAGCAGAGCCTCGAGACCGTCGAAGAGACCGGGAGTGATGTCCAAGAGCAGTTGCAGGAACTCCGCCTCCCATCCCTGAGCCTCCGCCAGCAGGGGCGAGAGCAGCTCCAGGTTGTCCAGGAGGCCCAGGAGCAGGCCGGCCACGAAGAGTCCCAGCAGAAGCCCCAGGGCGGCGCCGCCCAGCTTGTCGATCCAGCCCAGGGGAGTCCAGCGGATCATGAGCGAGATCAGCCAGCCAACCAGGCCGAAGATCAGGACGATGCCCACGAAACAGGCGATGATCAGCACGTACCAGGACCCGGGGAAATGGAGAAGCTCCTCGAGGGAGGGCTCTACGGCCACGGCCGCCGGCCGGGCCAGAAGGAGACCCGCAACCAGGCCCAGCAGCTTGAACGCGCTGCGCACGAGGCCGCCGCGATAGCCGTGATAAGCTCCGAGCAGGAGCGTGCCCCCCAGGGCCAGCACGAGAAGATGGATCCCCACACTCTCGCTCATCCGGAGAGCCTGGCCTTCACCAGGGCGCTTACCGCGGCGCCCTCCGCCCGCCCGGCCGCGCGGGCGAGAACCTCCTTCATGACCGCCCCCATGTGCTTCATGCCGCTGGCCCCCTGCGCTTCGATCACCTCGCTGACCAGGACGGCGAGCTCCTCCTCGCCCAGTGCCCGGGGCAGGTAGGCCTGGACGATCTCGAACTCCGCGAGCTCCTTGTCCACGAGGTCCTGCCTGCCGCCCTTCTCGTACTCGGACGCTGACTCCTTGCGCTTGCGGGCGTAGCGGGAGAGCAGCTCGAGCAGCTCAGGTTCCGTGAGGTCTTCACCCTTGGCGATCTCCGCGTTTTTTTGCTCGGAGCGGAGCATGCGGAGCACGCTGACGCGAAGCTTCTCGCCCTGTTTCATGGCCGTCTTCAGGTCAGCAGTCAGGCTTTCCTGCAAGGTCATGGTGCGCTAATTCTCCTCGTTGTGGGGGATTGGAAGGGTGTGCAAAGTAAAAACTTAGCCATTATAGGCTCGCTTTGGGTAGCTGTCAACGCGGCCGAAGTCGTCTTATCTCCCTGCCATCGAAGGGAATCGGCATGCGAGGGCCAGAGCCGCCGTCTCCGAGCGCAGGCGCAGGGGGCCCAGGTTCAGTGCCAGAGCGCCCGCCTCCCGCAGGGCCTCCCGCTCCGAGTCGTCGAAGCCGCCCTCGGGACCGACCCAGGCGAGGTGGGTCCGGCCCTGCTCCATGGTCCAGTCCGCCGCGCCCCCGCCGCTGCCGGCGAGCTGTTCGTCGCCCCAGGCCATCGCCCAGTCCTCGTCGCGGGCCACGGCGAGAAGCTCGTCGAAGGGACGCGGACCCGTCAGCTCCGGCAGGATCAGTCGCCGGCACTGGCAATAGGCCGAGGCGATCAGCTCGGCGTATCGTTCGGGAGCCCGCTCGCGGCGGACGACGCCGTGCCGGCTCAGAAAGAGATGGAAGGCCGCCACACCGAGCTCCGTCCCCTTCTCCAGGATCCAGTCGAGGCGCCGCCCCTTGAGCAAGGGCAGGGCCAGCTGCAGCGCGGGTCCCGCGGGGGGTTCCGGCCGCTCGCGGGACAGGATCGCCGCCCGGGCCCGACGCCGCTCCACGCCCTCGAGGCGGGCCTGCGCCACGAGGCCGCGGCCGTCGCGGAACTCCAGCTCGTCCCCCGTCCGGAGACGTAGCACGCGGCAGATGTGGTGGAACTCCGTCCCCGTCAGCTCGAAGCTGCGCTGCGATTCGTGGAGCTCGGGCGCAAGGACGATGGGCCGCTCGTGCATGGCTCCCTCGGGCTCCCTTCGGGTAGGGTTTTCTGCTAGCTCGGCTTGCGGGGCCCCGGCAACCGTTCGCGCTCGATCTGATCGAGCTCCTTGAGCAGCCGGGCCTCTTCCTTCGACGGGCGCTCGGGCGACCAGACGACGAGCCGCACCAGCAGGTCGCCGCGGCGGTGGGAATTCAGATGCGGGAGGCCTTTGCCCCGCATGCGGAGGATCTGGTGGCTCTGGGTGCCGGCGGGAATCTTCAGCATGGCCGCCCCGTCCAAGGTCGGCACCTCCACCTTGCCGCCGAGCGCGAGAGTGCCGAGGGTGACGGGGAGGTCGAGGAGCAGGTCCTGCTTGCTGCGCTCGAAGAGCTTGTGCTCCTTCACCTCCAGGACGACGATCACGTCCCCCGCCGGGCCGCCGCGCAGGCCCGCCTCCCCGCTGCCGCGCAGGGGGATGTAGTCGCCCGTCGAGACGCCCGCCGGGATGGAGACGCTCAATGTCTCGCTGCCGTCGCTGCGTCCCTCGCCCCGGCACTGGGGGCAGGGATCCTGCAGCTGCACGCCTTCGCCGCCGCACTGGGGGCAGGGCGAGACGTTGACGAACTGGCCCAGGATCGAGCGCTGCACGCGCCGGATCTCGCCACTGCCCTGGCAGGCCTGGCAGCGCTGCATCTGCGAACCCGGCCGCTGCCCGCTGCCGGCGCAGGACCCGCAGCCCACCTTCTTCTTCAGCTTGATCTGCTTGGTCACGCCGGCGGCCGCCTCCTCGAGGCTCAGCCCGACGCGGACGCGAAGGTCCCGGCCACCGCGCTCGGTCCTGCGCTGACGACCCCGGCCACCGCCGCCGAAGAAGGAGTCGAAGCCGAAGTCCTGCATGAAGGCGCGCAGAGCCTCCTCCATGTCGATACCGCCAGCGCCGAAACCGAAGGGCCCCTGCTCGCCGAAGCCCTGCCCCGAGACCCCCGCGTGCCCGAACTGGTCGTAGGCCTGCCGCTTCTGGGGATCCTTGAGGACCTCGTAGGCCTCGGTCGCCTCCTTGAACTTCTCCTCGGCGCTGTGGTCGTCGGGATTGCGGTCGGGGTGGTGCTGCATGGCCAGCTTACGATAGGCCTTGCGCACGGCTTCTTCGCCGGCGCCCCGCTCGAGGCCCAGGATCTCGTAGTAGTCGCGCTTGGACATCAGCCTCTCCTAGCCGGCGACCGACACCTTGCTCGGGCGCAGGACCCGGTCGTCCAGCATGTAGCCCTTCTGGATCTCCTGGACGACGTGACCCCTGTCCACATCGTCGGACTCGACGCGCATCAGGGCCTCGTGGAACTGGGGATCGAACTTCTCGCCCATGGCCGGGATGGGTCTGAGACCCTGACGGGCGAGGGTCTCCTGCAGCGCATCCGCGATGCGAGCGATGCCCTCGGCGAAGGCGGAATCCTCTCCCTCGGGCAGGTGAGCGAGAGCGCGGTCGAGGTCGTCGAGCACCGCGATCAGCGGCGTCAGGATCTCGCCCCGCCGCTGCTCCACCTCGCGCTCCCGGTCCCGGCGCTGTCGGCGCAGCAGGTTGTCCAGCTCCGCCAGCTGGCGCAGGAGCCCCTCCTCGCGCTCGCGCCAGAGAAGACTCGACTGCTCAAACTCGGACTGGAGGGCGCTCAGCCGGTTCTGGAGCTCGGCGGCGGCGGGAAGCTTCGCGATCTTCGCCGTGGTGTCGGCACCCGCGGCTTCAGCGCCCGCTGCTTCGGTGAAGGCGGCCTCCGTGGCGGTATCCCCGTCCGGATCGATCGGCTTGCCGCCGGCCTTGGCACGCGCCTCGACCCTGGCGGCCGCATCGTCGGCCTTGCCCTTGCGCTTGCGCTTCATCTCAGCTCCAGTTCTCCGAGGACGAGGGGCCGGCGTGCAGCAGGCGGACCAGGCTGTCCATGGCGCTCAGGACCAGCGGGTACTCCATCCTCACCGGGCCGACGAGACCCATCAACGCCGTCTCCTCGGAGCGATCGATGCGGGTCGTGATCACGCTGAAGTCGTACAGTTCGCGGAAGCTGTTCTCCTCCCCGATGCGTAGGCTGACCTGCCCGGGACGATCGCTCAGACCCCGCAGGTAGCCGCTGAGGGGAAGGGCGTCGTCGAGGAGATGGATGAGAACCCGGAGGCGGGCGGGGTCCTCGAACTCCGGCTGCTCCAGCAGCTCGTCGACGCCGGTGATCTGTACGCGACCCTCGGCGGGATCGCCCCCCGGCGCGACCACCAAGAGCGAGACCCCGAGGGCGTGACTGAGCCCGCTAAGCAGGTTCGCGGCCCGATCGAGAAGCTTCGCCAGGGATGCGTCCTCGAAATCCAGTTCGGACTGCAGCCAGCGCTCCCAGTTTCTGCCGCCCTCGGCGGGACGTACGACCTTCTCCACATAGACCCGGTAGCCGAGGCTCGTGGGCATGCGCCCCGCGGAACGGTGGGGCTGGTCCAGCCAGCCCAGCTCCTCGAGCTCGGTGAAGATCTTGCGCACGGTGGCGGACGACCAGCAGTGTTCGAGATCGCGAGACACCGCCGCGGAGCTCACGGGCTCCGCTTGATCCGTGTAGAGACGGATCACGGAGTCCAGAACGCGTAGGCGTCGATCCGCCGGGAGTTCGTAATACCTGAAGTCCATGAAAATCAACCTGTTTGGGGACGTTGCCCGGAAAATTTAGGCCAGGCTCCGGGCACTGTCAAGAGGCCAGCCTGGTCAGGATGCCGTCCAGCCGCAGCCAGCCCTCCGCTTCGAGGCGCCAGCGCCCCTCCTCGCAGCGCGCCCAGTCCCGCGCTGCCAGCTCTTCGAGGAAGGCCTCGCGGCCCGCCAGGAGGGAATCGTCCCGCGCGATGCCGTCCCGGATGCGCAGACCCAGAAGCAGGCGCTCCAGGCGCCGCTGCTCGCTGTCGCGCAGGTCGGGCAGGGGCTCCGGCTCCCGCCCCGCCATGAGCGGGACCTCCCAGAGTTCAAGGGAGGCCGGCCAGGACCAGCGCTCGCCGTCCCAGTAGGAGTGCGCGCCGGGGCCGAAGCCGAGGTACTCGCCCCCCCGCCAGATGCCCAGGTTGTGGCGGCACTCCTTGCCCGGGCGGCACCAGTTGGAGACCTCGTAGGCCCGGTAGCCGGCATCCGCCAGCCGCCGGTGCGCCAGGCGGTAGCCGCCTGCCAGGCGGCGCTCCGAGGCCGCAGGGTCCGGCCTCCGCGACAGGGCTTCCGCGAGGGGCGCTGTCTCCTCGAGCTCCAGGCAGTAGAGGGAGAGATGTTCCGGCTCGCGGGCGAGTACCCCGTCCAAGCTGCGGGCGAAGCTCTCCTCGCTCTGTCCGGGCAGGCCGAGGATGAGGTCGACCGAAACCCCCAGCGGGCTTGTGACCGCGAGAGCCAGGGCTCGCTGGCCACCGGCCGCGTCGTGGCGGCGCCCTACTCGCGCCAGCTCCTCGTCGCACAAGGACTGAAGCCCGAGGCTGATGCGACTGACCCCTCCGCCCACGAGGACCGCGAGCCGCGCCTCGTCCAGGTCCTCGGGGTTGCACTCGAGCGTGCACTCCGTGTCCTCGCCGATCCAGGGCGCGAGCAGTGCCAGCAAACGGACGAGCTGTGACGGAGCGAGCAGACTCGGCGTGCCACCACCGATGTAGACGCTGGGCAGGGCCTGGTCGCCGAGACGCTCCGTGGCGAGGGTGAGCTGGGCGGCGAGGGCGTCCAGGTAGCGCTCGGGATCGCCCTCCGTCTCGGAATAGAAGCCGCAGTAGGAGCATCGGCTCGCGCAGAAGGGCACGTGTACGTAGAGGGAGGGCTTCACCGGATGAGATCGCCGATGCGATCGAAGCGCGGGAACTTGCGCTGCCCGTTCCAGGACCAGTAGATGAAGATGGCCTTGCCCTTGGCGTCCCGCTTCCAGTCGACGAAGCCGAGCATGCGGCTGTCCTTGCTGTTGTCGCGGTTGTCGCCCATCATGAAGAGCTTGCCCTCGGGCACCTCCACGGGGCCGAAGTTGCGCGCCGCGCCCCGGAGGCCGCTGCCCTGCAGAACGTGCTTCGTGAAGGGCTCGTCCCGCTCCTCCCCGTCCACGAAGAGCTTGTGGTTGCGGACCTCGACGGTCTGGCCGCCGACGGCCACGCAGCGCTTGATGAAGTCGTCCTTCTCGCCGGGGTACTTGAAGACGATGATGTCCCCGGGACGCGGCTCACGCAGCCCGGGCAGGCGAACCTTGGTGAAGGGGATCTGCGGTCCGTAGAGGAACTTGTTCACGAAGAGGAAGTCCCCCACCAGGAGCGTGTCCTCCATGCTGCCGCTGGGAATGCGGAAGGCCTGGATCAGGAAGCTGCGGGCCAGGAAGGCCATGACCACCGCCCAGACCACGATGTCGATGAACTCTCTCAGGCCTGACTTCTTCTTCGCGGGACCTTTCTGCCTCGCCATCGTCACTCCTATCGTTCGACCTTCAGGATAGCCAGGAAGGCCTCCTGCGGAATCTCGACGTTGCCGACCTGCTTCATCCGCCGCTTCCCCTCGCGCTGCCTCTCGAGCAGCTTCCGTTTCCTGGTGATGTCGCCGCCGTAGCACTTCGCGGTGACGTTCTTGCGCAGGGCGCTGATGTTGCTGCGGGCGACGATCTTCGCGCCCACCGCCGCCTGAAGGGCCACCTGGAAGAGCTGCCGGGGGATCTCCTCCTTCAGCTTCTCCACGAGCAACTTGCCCCAGAACTGGGCCTTGTCGCGGTGGACGATGCTGGACAGCGCGTCCACCGGGTCGCCGTTCACCAGGATGCCGAGCTTGACCATGTCGCTGAGCTCGTGGCCGGCGTATTCGTAATCGAAGCTCGCGTGTCCTCGGCTATTGTTCTTCAGACGATCGTAGAAGTCCACTACGACTTCAGCCAGCGGAAGCCGGAAATGCAGCTCGACCCGCTGGCTGTCCAGGTAGCTCATGCCCTCCTGGACTCCGCGCCGCTCCATGCAGAGTTTCATCACGGCGCCCACATAATCGGAGGGCGTGTATATCGTGCCTCTCACGACCGGTTCCCGGATCTCCGCCAGGGCGGCGGGATCGGGCATCTGGGCCGGATTGGATACCGAGACCTCCTCGCCGTCCTTCAGGATGGCGCGATACTCCACGTTGGGGAGCGTGGCGATGAGGGTGAGGTCGAACTCCCGCTCGAGGCGCTCCTGTACGATCTCCAAGTGCAGAAGACCCAGGAAGCCGCAGCGGAAGCCGAAGCCCAGGGCGCTGCTGCTCTCCGGCTCGTAGGAAATGGCCGCGTCGTTGAGCTGCAGCTTCTCCATCGCCTCGCGCAGCTCCTCGTAGTCCTCGCTCTGGGCGGGGTAGAGCCCGCTGTAGACCATGGGCTTGACGGGACGGTAGCCCGGCAGCGGCTTCGGCGCCGGGTCGAGATCGGCCGCCAGGGTGTCCCCCACGCGCACGTCGCGGATCTGCTTCGCGCCCGTGATGAGATAGCCGACCTCGCCCGCCCGAAGCTCGGGGGTGGGCTGGCGCCCCATCACCCAGCAGCCCAGCTCCTGCACCTCGTATGCCTTCCCGGCGGCGAGGAAGCGTACGCGGTCGCCCTTCTTTGCTGTCCCCTCCATGACGCGCACGGTCGCTACTGCCCCCAGGTAGGAGTCGTAGCTCGAATCGAAGATCAGCGCGCGGAAGGGCTCCAGGGTGCGATCCACGGGGCTCGGCAGACGCTCGGCAATGGCGTCCAGGAGCGCCGGCACGCCCTCGCCGCTCTTGGCGCTGAGCGCCAGGATCTCATCCGGTTCCACCCCCAGGATCTGCACCAGTTCTTCTCTCACCTCTTCGGTGCGTGCACTGGGGAGGTCGATCTTGTTGATCACTGGCAGAAGCGCGAGGTCGTTCTCGAGCGCGAGGTAGAGGTTGGCGAGCGTCTGGGCTTCCACGCCCTGCGCCGCGTCCACGACCAGGATCGCCCCCTCGCAGGCCGCGAGACTGCGGCTCACCTCGTAACTGAAGTCCACGTGCCCCGGCGTGTCGATCAGGTTGTACCGATACTCCTCTCCTCCTGCATCCTCGTAGCGCATGGCGATGGGGTGGCTCTTGATCGTGATTCCCCGCTCGCGCTCGAGCTCCATGTCGTCCAGAACCTGCGCCTGCATCTGGCGGGACGAGATCGTGCCTGTGAGCTCCAGCAGACGATCGGCCAGGGTGGATTTCCCGTGGTCAATGTGGGCGATGATGCAGAAGTTGCGGATGTGGCTCGTGGGGATCATGGAATCGTTCTAGAAGCGTAGGCGGAGCTGCAGCCCTACCGCGCGTTCGCTCGGATCGAGGACGGGAAGGATGCCGGCGCTGCGGGTACGGACGCCGTCGGTCTCGAAGCTGTAGAGGTGAGCGAAGACATAGGCGTCGAGGATGCTGGCGAGGAAGAGGGCGGAGCCGTACCAGATGTAATCTCGCTGCCTGTCCTCGTGCGCGTGGAAGCGGCTTCGCAGCTCGGAGTGGTCGAGGCCGTTCCATGTCTCGCCCTCGCCCAGGGTTGCCGCGCGACGGCGATAGAGGTCGGCCTCCTGCGCCTCGCGCAGGATCGTCGCGATGTAGTAGCTCTCCCAGACGAAGACGGCCAGCGTCTTGAGCCCCTCCTCGTTGTAGAGCTGCCCCAGGCCCGGGAAGAGTGCGGAGGCGGCGATGGCCAGCCGCGCGTTCTTCGTGGGAGCCTCGACCAGGGCCTCCTCCTCGGCCGCCGGGACGGCATGCGGCTCCGCCTCGGACGCGACGCTCGTCGCCGCGAGGAGGAGGCAGAGCAGCGGGAGGAGTGCTTTCATCTCGGAGGCCCCTTCACGGGCGGGTGAAGAAATGGCGGGAATGTGTGGGAATCGAACCCACCCCGGATGGGTTTAGCACCCGGCATAAGGATTTGAAGTCCTCGGGGCCCACCAGGACCCATCCACTCCCGCGTTCAAGTTCTAGCAGGCTGCCAGCCTGCGGCCGGCGCCGAGCGCATCGCCCCGGCCTGCGGCCATTACTCGTAACTGCCCCAGTGTTCCTCGATGACCAGCCATTCGTCGAGGCTCGCCCGCAGCGTCCAGAGGACGCGGATGGAGAGACCGGGCGCGTCCTCCACGTAGACGCGGAAGTCCGCGTCCGCGTATTCCTCCTGCACCTGCGGCTGGATCTCGACGTCGAGCAGCCGGAACGGGTGGCCCTTCAAGTCGTCGAAGCGCGATGCGCTCAGGAACTCGCCGGGCCAGTAGCGCGCGTCGAACACTGCTTCGACCCGCTCGACGTCCTGCGTCTCGAAGCCTAGCTCCCATTCTGTCATGAGCGCCCGGATCGCCTGGCTGATCTCGTCCGTCGCCGTCGGCGAAGTTCCAGACTTGCAGCCGGGGCCGCTCGCGACGGCCGCCAGGATACAGAGTCCAAGTGCGAATCCCGACCTCGCCATGCTCGTTTCCTCCCGGAACTGCGGGGAAGATCGCCGGAACACGGAGTCAACAGGGCGCACTTGCCGCGCGCCCCCGGTAATCTAATCACCGGCGGGGATCCGCACAATCATGTCGATCTCGACCAGGGCGCCCATCGGTAACGCGGCGACCTGAACGGTCGAGCGCGCGGGAGGGTCGATGTCCCGGAAGTACTCGCCGTAGACCTCGTTCAGCGCGGCGAAGTGGCCGAGATCGGTCACGTAGATCGTGCTCTTCAGCACGTCCCCGAAGCCGGCGCCGACCTCGGCCAGGACAGCCGCCAGGTTGCGCATGACCTGATGGGTCTGTTCGGCGATGCCACCCTCCACCAGTTTCATGCTGCGGGGATCGAGCGGCACCTGCCCGGCGGTGAACAGCAGGCTGCACATGCGCACGGCCTGGCTATAAGGCCCGATGGCCTTCGGCGCGTCCGGGCAGCTCACGATCTCGCGTTTCATGGTCTACTCCACCGTCACGCTCTTGGCGAGGTTGCGGGGTTGATCCACGTTGCATCCGCGCAGGATGGCGATGTGGTAGGCGAGGAGCTGCAGGGGAATCACCGTGAGCAGAGGCGACAGGTACTCCACGGTCTCGGGGATGGGGATGATGTGGTCGGCGAGGGCGGAGGCGTTCGTGTCACCCTCGTTGACCACCGCGATGATGCGGCCGCCCCTGGCCTTCACCTCCTCCATGTTCCCGAGGATCTTCTCGTTGCTGCCCCCGCGCGGGCTCACGAAAACCACGGGCATGTTCTCGTCGATCAGCGCGATGGGACCGTGCTTCATCTCCGCCGCGGGATAGCCCTCGGCGTGCACGTAGGAGATCTCCTTGAGCTTGAGCGCGCCCTCCAGGGCGACCGGGAAGTTGATCCCCCGCCCGAGGTAGAGGAAGTTGTTGGCTTCCGCGTAGGCCTGCGCGATCTCCGCGATCTGCCCGTCCATCTCGAGGATGCGCTCCACCTTGTCCGGGATCGCCTGCAGTTCCCGCACGAGCTCCTGGCCGAGGTCCTTCGAGATGTAGCGCATGCGGCCGAGGAGCAAGGTGATGATGGCGAGCACCGTCACCTGGCTGGTGAAGGCCTTGGTGCTGGCCACGCCGATCTCCGGGCCCGCGTGGATGTAGACCCCCCCGTCGCTCTCGCGTGCGATGGTGCTGCCCACCACGTTGCATATACCCAACGCGAGCGCGCCCTTCGTCTTCGCCTCGCGCATGGCGGCCAGTGTGTCGACCGTCTCCCCGGACTGGCTGATCGACCACGCGACGTTGTTCTCGGTCAGGATCGGGTTGCGGTAGCGGAACTCGGAGGCGTACTCCACTTCCACGGGGATGCGCGCCAGCTTCTCGACCATGTACTCGCCGATCAGAGCGGCATGCCAGCTGGTCCCGCAGGCCAGGAAGATGACGCGGTCCACGCGCCGTAGCGAGTCGAGATTGGTGATCAGGCCGCCGAGACGGGCGTTTCCGTCCTCTTCCAGGAGGCGACCGCGGAATGAGTCGCGGATCGTGGTCGGCTGCTCGAAGATCTCCTTCAGCATGAAGTGGGAGTAGCCGCCCTTCTCGATGCTCTCGAGATCCCAGTCGACCTGGTGGATGACCTTCTCCACGCTCTCGTTGGTGACGGTCTTCGTGTGGAACTCGCCGTCCTGCACGACGACCATCTCCTGGTCGTCCAGGTAGATCACCTGGCGCGTGTGGGCGAGGATGGCTGCGACATCGCTTGCGAGGAAGTGCTCGCCGTCGCCGATGCCCATCACCATCGGGCTGCCGTTGCGGGCGCCGACCATCCTGCGCGGGTGGTCCTTGTGGATGACGGCGATGCCGTAGGTGCCCTCGACGATGGAAAGCGCCCGCCTCACCGCCTCCTCGAGACTCCCGTCGTAGTAGTGGGAGATCAGCTGTGCGAGCACCTCGGTGTCGGTCTCCGTCTGGAACTCGATGCCTTGCTCGGTGAGGTAGCGGCGCAGGAGGTGGAAGTTCTCGATGATCCCGTTGTGGACGAGAGCGAGGTCGCCGGGGCCGTCCACGTGCGGGTGCGCGTTGACCCGCGTCGGGGCGCCGTGCGTCGCCCAGCGGGTGTGCGCGATGCCCGTGGTGGCTGCGTGCCGCTGCTCCTGGAGAGCCTGCTCCAGGTTGAGGATCTTCCCCTCCCGCTTGACCACCGTGAGTCCGCCCTCTTCGTGGAGAGCGACTCCCGAGGAGTCGTAGCCGCGGTACTCCAGGCGCTTCAGTCCCGCAAGGAGGATGGGAAGGGCGGGGCGGTCGCCCAGATAGCCAATGATTCCGCACATGGGATCGGGCTCCTTGGAACGGGTGCGAGGGACCTGGTGCAGTGATTATCGGCCCGATCTACCAACCCTTCAACCCAAATGTTCCCCGAAGAAGCGCTCGGCCTCGTCCAGCTTGCTCCGCAACCAATTCGCATCCGCGGACTCGCCGATGATGCGCAAGATCGCCTCCGTGTTGGAGGGCCGCACATGCAGCCATCCCTCCGCATAGCTGGCCTTCACGCCGTCGCGGTGGTCGAGTTCCCCCGTGAAGTGCTGCGCGGCCAGGTCGCGGATCGTCTCCACCTCACCCTTTTCGCGCAGTTCGACGCGGCGCTTTTCCATGGCGTATGCAGGTAGATCCGCGACGAGGGACGAAAGCGGACGCCCGCTCACGGCCAGCGAGGACAGGATCATGGCCGTGCCGACCAGGCCGTCGCGGCCCGCGTGCAGCGCCGGCAGGATCACGCCGCCGTTGCCCTCCCCGCCGATGACGGCCCCGTGCTCCTTCATGGCCGCGACGACGTGGGCCTCGCCCACCGGCGAGCGATGGCAGACCTGCCCGTGGCGCGCGGCGACGTCGTCGATCATGCGGCTCGTGCTGAGGTTGGCGGCGACGGGACCGGGCGCCAGCGAGAGCCAGTAGTCGGCCGCCAGCGCGAGCGTGTACTCCTCGGAGAGCACCGTGCCCCGCTCGTCGACGAGCACCAGACGATCACTGTCGGGATCCAGGGCGACACCGAGCTGCGCCCCGTGCTCGCGCACCGCCTCCGACAGCCCGCCGAGGTGGGCCGGCCGCGGTTCCGGCTCGTGCGGGAATTCGCCGCTGCCATCGCAGTAGAGCGGCACCGCCTCCGCGCCCAGCGCGGACAGCAGCATGGGTGCGACCTTGCTCCCCGAGGCGTTCACCGCATCCACGACCACGCGATAGCCGCCGGCCGCGATACGCTCTCGCTCGACGCCCGGCAGCGCGCAGATCGCCTCGACGTGATGGTCCGCGGCATCCCGCCAGCGGCGGAAGGTCCCGAGCTCGGAGTGGGGCCGCCAATCGAAGCCGCCCTTCTCGGCGATGGCCAGCACCTCGCGCCCCAGCTCCGCCGAGAGGAAGTTGCCCTCGCCGTCCAGGAACTTCAGCGCGTTCCAGGGCGCCGGGTTGTGGCTCGCCGTGATGACGATGCCCCCCACCGCGCCGAGATGGGGAACGGCCATGGCGGTTCCGGGCGTCGTGCAAACTCCGAGGTCCACCGTGTCGAGACCCGCGGCAGCGAGCGTCCCCTTGACCAGGTCGAGGACCATGCGCCCGCTCGGCCGCCCGTCGCGACCGACGGCCACGGGCGCGTTCGGACCAGCGCCGCGCGCGCGGCACCAGGCTGCATAGGCACCAGTGAAACGCAGGAGGACCTCGGGAACGAGCGAGTCGCCCACGACGCCCCGGATCCCCGAGACGCTCACCATCAGTGGAGCCTTGGACATGGAGCACCTCCAGAAAGACGGCACGGAAAAGGCCGCTCCGAACGGAGCGGCCGGAGGAGCGGGAGCCTCCCCGCGAGGGGAGGACTCGGCGGGAGCTGGTGCGCGGACTCGAACCGCGGACCTACGCATTACGAATGCGTTGCTCTACCAGCTGAGCTACACCAGCGTGTGTTTCGAGCAGGTCTATATAGCGTCCGGTCCCGTGGGAAGTCAAGAGGCGGCAAGGGCCGCGGGCCCGGCAAATGGTACTCCGATTGCCTGTATATTCCCGGTGCCCGGGACGCGGGCAAGGTCGGATCTGTCGGGGTTCCCTGGGCCCCGATGCGGATTCCTAAGGACGGGGGCCGATCGCATGTTGCGTTTCAGAGTGGTCAAGGATTCGGGAAAAGCCGCGGCGCGCAGGCTGGCGCCCGCGCTGCTGCTCATCGTCCTTGTTGCGGGGCAGGGCCTGGCGCTCGACCTCGACGCCCGCCGCATGGCGACGGGCGGCGCCGTTCCTCCATTGGCGAGCAGGCTCGGCGGCGAGAATCCCGCATACTCCGTCGTGCCCGATCGCTACCCGGACGGGGGCTTCAATATCCCCTTGCCCCTGGGGCTTCCCACCCTGGTCGACGTCCTCTCGCACATGGATCCCGAGTCCGAGGACTTCGACCCGGTCGCCGTCATCAATCTGATGGCCAATCCGCCCTTCCACATGGAGCTCACCGAGCCGAGTCCCCTCGACGGGGACATCCTCATCGACCTGGGGCTGGACCATTTCCGCCTCTTCTGGGAGGACGCGGCGCTCTTTCTCCCCCAGGAGCCGTTGGACTTCGGTCTGCGCATGGAGCGCTTCAGCCTCGGGCTGGGACAGACCATCGACGAGCGCTGGCGCTGGCGCGCGCAGGTCGCCCCCTTCGTGGACGGCGCGGCGCGGGCTGAACTGGATGACGCGCTCTACGGCGTGCTCGCCGAGGGCGATTCGGTGCTCGGCAACTCCCGCTACGGGCTGAACGCCGAGCTCGACCTCGCCGGAGGCGTCGCCTGGAAGCTGCTCCTGGCGGGACTCGTGAACCCATACGGCGACACGGAGATCTACCTCGCCGTCGCGCCGAAGGTCATCACCGGCTTCGGCATGCTCAGCTCGGACCTCGCGCTGAGCGCGGAGACGGGCGACACCCTCTTCGCCAGCGAGGACTTCGCGGTCGACCAGGTCAGCTACGAGCGCTACACGGACGGCTTCGCGCTCGGGCATGGCTTCGCGCTCGACGCGGGGCTGGTCTTGAGGAGGGGGCCCTGGGACTTCGGGGTCGGCGTGCGCGACCTGGCCGGCAGCATCACCTTCGCCAGCACGACCCTCGAAAGGCGGCGCCTCGTCGATCCGGCGGAGGAGGGCAGGGACGTCGAGGGCGAGCTCGTCTCGGAGATCCTGGAGAGCGGGGTGAGCCACACCTACCGCTTCACGCCCTTCTGGACGCTGAACGCCGCTTACTCGCGGGAGACGTGGCTTCTCATGGGCGAGCTGAGGCTGCGACCGTGGCGGAACACGCTGCACCTCGGGAGCGAGTACTACCTCGGGCGTCTGACCCTGCGCGGCGGCCTGCGGAAGGACTTCCGCGACCGCTGGCAGGTGAGCGGCGGCCTGGGCGTCCGGACGGGTCCCCTGGAGCTGAACATCGCCTTGGAAACGCACAATCGATACATCCAGGACGAGCGCGGCGTGGCGCTCGGACTGGGTCTGACGATCTGAACAGGGAGGAGCGCTCATGAGACATCCCAGAGACATGCTGCGAGACGGGAAGATCCGGATCCTGTTCGCGCTTCTGGTCCTGGCCGTGCTTTTGCCGGGCTGCGGCGGGAACCGCATCATCATCAACCTGGACGTGGACAGCTTCATCCCCGAGGACGAACGCAGCTTCGACTACATCCTGCTGCCCTTCCAGGACGACTGGGAGCAGAACAGCCCCATCGAGCCGGTGGAGACGCCCGAGGGTCTGCGCGAGATCGTGCAGCTCGAGGACATGAGCATCCGCACGACGGTCCGCTTCGACAACAGCAACGTGATCGGCGAGGTGCAGATGGGCTTCACCCTGGACGTCTTCGTGGCCGGGCACGACAGCGTGGCGGTGTTCTGGTCCGAGGAGAACCGTCTCCTCAGCCTGGGCGGTACGCTCACGGGCGGAGAGATCACGGAGATCGAGGAGGAGGTGGACGTGGCGTCTTTCCTCGGGCTCTTTCAGGCGCACGATCGCGTCTACGTGGGGTTGGCCCTTAGTCTCGAACGCGACGCGGGCGTGGGTATCGTCGACGGAGAGGCCCTCGTAACCCGGCTGCACCTGCACGTGGAGGCCAGGGAGAGCCTGTTCTGATCCCTACCCACGTACTAAGAGAAAAAGAAAGGGGCGGATCGGCATCCGCCCCTTTTCTGATTTCCGCCGCTTGATTCGGCGGACGATGGGGAGGCGGCCCATTCAGACCGCCTCGGCCCGCGATGTCCCAACCCTTCAGCCCGCCATACCCATCTCGCGGAGCTTTCTACGCTTCTCCTCGATCTTGCCGACGAGGGTGTTGAGAGTCCTCTCCTGGAACAGGGCGAAGATCTTGTCCTTGATCGGACTCCAGTCGTCGTGTAGAGGACAGATCACGTCATCCGAGCAGGGGTTGATCCCCAGGACGCAGGTCGTATCCCACTGGCTGATGGCGTCGAAAGCGTTGACGATTTCGAAAAGATGGATCTCGGCGGCTGGCTTCATCAGCGTGAAGCCGCCGTGGGGTCCACGGAAGGACTTCACCAGACGAATGCGAGTCAGCACCTGCATGGTCTTGGCGAGAAAATGGAATGGGATGTTCTCCGCCTCCGCAATCTCCTTCAGCTGGATGGGACCATCGGTCTGCCGTCCGGCCATATAAACCATGGCGCGAATCGCATACTCGCTCGCACGAGAAAGTATCATCATCACTCCCAGGTAATGTGAGTTTAGGAGTTGTTGGTCTACTAATGTCTAAACCTAGCCTCGGAATTCCCATCTGTCAATCCTCAAATGATTCGTCAGCTCATGGGGGAGGAACATCTCGAGAGATTCGAACATCAGCGGACGAGTGGAGGCGGAATGGAAGCACGGGAAAACCCCGCCGCCTGGATCGGCGACGGGGTCTGTTCGCGGTGCGAAGGGACGGAATTGAACCGCCGACACGCGAGTTTTCAGCCCGCTGCTCTACCGACTGAGCTACCTTCGCGCGAACACCTACTAAAGCACCAGGTGGGCTAAATGTCAAGTGGCGCGGGGCTTAGCCAGCCTTTCCGGCGTGGAGGCGTCGGGACCACTCCCAGGCGGAGCCCACAATCTCGCCCAAGTCCGGCCGGGAGGCTCGCCAGCCCAGCTCCCGCTCCGCCTTCGAGACATCCGCCACGAGGAAGGCGGGATCCCCTTCCCGCCGCGGCCCCTCCCGCGCGGGCAAGGGCCGACCCGAGGCGCGTTCCACGGCTTCGGCGACCTCCCGCACCGAGTGGCCCCGGCCCGTGCCGAGGTTCAGGATGCCGCTTCCGCCGGCGCCCAGGGCGTCCAGCGCTGCCAGGTGCGCCTCTGCCAGATCGGCGATGTGAATGTAGTCGCGGACACAGGTGCCGTCGGGCGTCTCGTAGTCGCTGCCGAAGACGGTCAGCTCGCGCAGGCCCAGGGCGGCTTCCAGGGCCAGGGGAATCAGATGCGTCTCGGGCTCGTGGCGCTCGCCGTGCCCGGAGAGCGCGCCCGCGGCGTTGAAGTAGCGGAGGCTGTACCAGGCGATGTCCAGCGCGCCTGCGACGTGCTCCAGCGTCTGCTCCATGGCGAGCTTCGTTCCGCCGTAGGGATTCACCGGCAGGCAGGGATCTTCCTCCCGGAAGGGTCTGCCCTCGCCGTTGCCGTAGACCGCGGCGCTCGAAGAGAAGATCAGCTTGCGGGGACCGCGGCGCTTCATGGCATCCAGGAGCTCGAGCCAGACGCCGAGGTTCTCCCGGTAGTAGCCGACGGGATCGGCGATCGAGTCGGAGACGATGCTCAGCGCAGCGAAGTGGACCACGGCCTCGCAGCGCTCGAGCAAGGGCTCGAGCCGCGCGCGCTCCCGGATGTCCGCGTGCACGAACTCCACGCCCTCTGGCACCGCGTCGCGGTGGCCCGTCGAGAGCTTGTCCAGCACGATCGGCTCGTGGCCCGCCGCCAGCGATGCTCGTACGAAGCCCCCGCCGATGTAGCCCGCGCCGCCGGTCACCAGGATCCTCATGCTTCCCTCCTCGTCGTTTGCCCGCTCAGGTGGGGCGCAAGGTAGCGGCCCGTCAGGGAACGCGGTGATGCGGCGATCGCCTCGGGCGGCCCCTCTGCGACCACGCGCCCGCCCTCGTCCCCTCCCTCGGGCCCCAGATCGATGATGTGGTCCGCCGCGATCAGCACCTGGGGATTGTGCTCGATCACGATGAGGGAATGTCCCACCTTGAGCAAGCGGCGAAAGACCGCCAGGAGCTGCCGCACGTCCAGCGGATGCAGGCCGGTGGTCGGCTCGTCGAGGATGTAGAGGTTGCGCTCTCCCCCCGCCTGCGCCAGCTCCCGCGCGATCTTGAGGCGCTGGCTCTCGCCGCCCGAGAGAGTGCTGGCGCCCTGCCCCAGCTTCAAGTAGCCGAGGCCGACCCGGTGCAGCATCCAGAGGCGTTCGCCCAGGGCGTGCTGGCCGGCGAAGAAGTGGATGGCCTCGTCCACGGTCATGTCCAGCGCCTCGGCGATGCTGCGCCCCTTGTAGCGCACGCCGAAGCTCTCGGGACGGAAGCGGCTCCCCCCGCAAGCCTCGCAGGGCACATAGAGGTCGGCCATGAAGACCATCTCCAGCTTCACCGATCCCAGACCCCTGCACTCCGGGCAACGCCCCTCCTTGCTGTTGAAGGAGAAGTGCTCAGGACCGAGCCGACGCTGCCGCGCCTCGGGGCGGGCGGCGTAGAGCTGGCGGATGAACTGGAAGGCCCCGAGATAGGTCGCGGGGTTGCTGCGAGGGCTCTTGCCGACGGGTCGCTGGTCGACGACGCGCACGTTCTGGATGCGGCTCCCCCCGCGGAGGCGGCGCCAGGGGTCGCCCGGCCGCGGCCCGTCCGGGCTGCGCAGCGCGGACACCAGCACGTCGGTTACCAGGGTACTCTTGCCCGAGCCGCTCACACCGGACACGGCCACGAACTGTCCGAGCGGGAACTCCACGGAGAGGTCCCGCAGGTTGTGCTTGCTCACCCCCTCGATGAGAAGCTTGCCCCGCGGCCGGCGATCCTCGCTCTCGAAGCTCACCGGCTCGAGGCCGGCCAGGAAGCGCAGCGTGGCCGAAGCATGCTCCGGCTCCACAGGCGGCAGGGGCCTCACGGGTCCCTGGTAGGCCAGCTCGCCCCCCCGCGCGCCGCTGCCCGGACCCAGGTCGATGAGCTCGTCCGCGCCACGGATGACCTCGGGGTCGTGCTCGACCACCAGGACGCTGTTGCCCAGGTCGCGCAGCTCGTAGAGCGTCTCGAGCAGGCGCTGCGTGTCCCGCGGGTGCAGGCCCACCGTGGGCTCGTCGAGGGCATAGAGCGTGTCCGTGAGATGGCTGCCGAGGGAGTTCGCCAGGTGGATGCGCTGGAACTCGCCGCCGGAGAGAGTGCGCGTCGGGCGGTCCAGCGTGAGGTAGTGCAGGCCCATGCGCAGCAGGAAGTCGAAGCGGGAACGCAGCTCCGTCAGCACCCGGTCCACGCCCTTCGCGGCTGGGTCGCCGATGTCGAGCTCCGCCAGCGCCCGTGCCGCCTGCCGCAGAGAGAGCCTGTAGAAGGCGGGCAGCGTCCATTCCGCCAGACGAACTTGCGCCACCTCGGGCCTCAGGCGGCTGCTGTCGCAGGTCTCGCAGCTGATCTCGGACATGAAGCGGCGGGAGAAGAAGCGAGCGTACTTCTTGTAGGACTTCCCGCGGAGCGCCTCGAACCAGGGGACGAGACCGCGGAATCCCCTGCCGCCCTCCAGGAGCAGCTTCTGCGTGGCCGCGGGCAGGCTCGAGAAGGGCTCGCGCACGGAGATGCCGTGCTCGCGGCAGTAATCGAGCAGACGCCGTCGCGGGCGCTCGAAGCGCTGCGAGGCCCAGGGAGCGAGGGCCCCGTTCTCCAGGCTGAGACGCGGATCGGGAACGAGCTTGTGCGGGTCGAACTCGAGCCGATTGCCGTAACCCTTGCAGTCCGGGCAGGCGCCTTCGGCGCGGAGGTAGGAGAAGAAGGAGGGGCGCGGCTCGGGCAGCTCGACCTCGCACTCCGCGCAGACCGTCCCCTCGGCGTAACGGCCCAGCTCGGCACCGTCGGCGTCGAGCAGGCGCAGGCGTCCCTCGCCCTCGCGATAGGCGGTCTCCACCGCCTCGGCGAAGCGGCTCTGCGTCTCTTCGGCAAGGGTGAGGCGATCGACGATCACGAGCAACTCGTCGCTCTCCAATGCAGCGCTCTCGGTGTCAGCGAGGCGCCGGGCGCGTCCGTCCTGCAGCAGACGGGAGAAGCCCTTAGCCGCGAGGACCTCGCGCACCTGCTCGCCGCCCACGCCACCGCCCAGGCGGAAGGGGAAGGCCACGAGGACGGCGGCGCCCGCGTACTCGCGCCCCAGGTACAGGGCGAGGTCCGAGGCCTCGTCTCGCTGCACGCGCCGTCCGCAGCGCGGACAGTGCTGTTCGCCCGCGCGGGCGAAGAGCACGCGCAGGAAGTCCGCGATCTCCGTGTAGGTGGCGACGGTGGAGCGGGAGTGCTGCACGGTGTTCTTCTGGCGGATGGACACCGCGGGGCCGATGCCCTCGAGCGAGTCCACATCGGGCCGGCGCAACCTCTCCAGGAACTGGCGCGTGTAGGTGGAGAGGCTCTCCACGTAGCGGCGCTGGCCCTCCGCGTAGAGGGTGTCGAAAAGCAGGCTGCTCTTCCCCGAGCCGCTCAGGCCCGAGATCACGACCAGGCGCCCCCGGGGGATGTCCAGGTCGAGATTCTTCAGGTTGTTCTCGCGGGCACCGCGGATGCGGATGGTATCCATGCGGGCGTCTCTCGGCTGGGCGTGATCCATCAGCATAGCGCGCCGCGGCGAAAGCCGTCAACGGGAGTCGGTGGCGGGGAGCGCCGGACACCGCGCGAAGGGCGGGGCGGGACGATTGCCACGCGCGGGGAGCCGTGCTAGTTTCCGGCCATGCCCGATCTGCCCACAGAAGAACTCAAGCGACTTTGGCGCACCCTCGATTCGCTACTGGCCGAGGGCGGCTGCCCCTGGGACCGCGAGCAGCGCTCCGCTGACGTCGCCCGCTTCGCCATCGAGGAGGGCCACGAGTGGCTGGAGGCCTGCGACCAGAACGACACTGTAGGCATGGTGAACGAACTCGGTGACATGGCCTATCTGCTGCTGTTCGGCCTGCAGCTCCTGGCACGCGAGCAAGGCACCGACCCCGGCGAGGCGCTGCGCAGCATCGACGAGAAGCTCCGGCGCCGCCACCCCCACCTCTTCGGCGGCGAGGCGTCCACCCCTCGCGACACCGACGCGCAGCTGGACGTGTGGGAGGCGGTCAAGCGCGAGGAGCGGCGCGCGAACGGCGAAGCGGAGGGGCTGCTGCGGCCTCTGCCGGCGAGCATGGGCGCGCTCGCCAAGAGCCATCGCTACCAGGACCGCGCCGCCACGGTGGGTTTCGACTGGCCCGACCTGCGGGGCGTCCTGAGCAAGCTGCGCGAGGAGCTCGCGGAGCTCTGGTCGGAGCTGGAGAGCCTGCCCGAAGCGCCACCGCCGGGCGACGGGAGCCCGTCCGTCCGCTACCGGCGCGCCCTCGGGGACGAGAGCCGCGGTCGCATCCGAGACGAGCTGGGCGACCTCCTCTTCGTCACCGCAAATCTCTGTCGCTGGCTCGACATGGACGCCGAGGAGGTGGCCGACGGAGCGAACGCGAAGTTCCTGCGCCGCTTCGCAGCCATGGAGAGGCGCCTGCGCGACGGGGGTCGAAGCCTCGAGGTCGCCGACCTCCCCGAAATGGAATCCCACTGGCAGGAAATCAAGAAGGAAGAGCGCCGGGGATCGTAGCGCTTGCGCGATTCAGCGCTGCGTCAGCCCTGCTCTCGCAAGTCGTCGCCACGCGGCTCGGCATCGCCTTCGCCAGTTCCGCCGTTGCGGTCGGGGCAGCCGTCCTCGTCTTCGATGCCGTCGAAGTCCTCCGGACGGTCGGGGCAGAGGTCGTCCCGGTCGGCGATACCGTCGTTGTCGTTGTCCAGGTCGGGCCGGCCGTCCGCGTCCTCGAAGCCGTCGAAGTCCTCCGGCAGGCTGGGCGCGAGGTCGATCAGGTCGGGCACGCCGTCGCGGTCGTTGTCGGGATCGGGACAGCCGTCCTCGTCCTCGAAACCGTCGAAGTCCTCCGGCCGGTCCGGGCACAGATCGGCGTCGCCGCGCACTCCGTCCCGGTCCGGATCCCCCGCGAGAACCTGCCAGCTCCGGTTCAGTCCGACCGTCGTCACGAGACGCGGGTAGTGCGGCTCGAACTCGGTGTCGAAGTCGTCGTGGGAGAGGTTGATGTCGAAGGCGCCGAAGAGCTCGAGGCGCCAGGGCCCGCGCGTCCGGAAGCCCAGGCCGAGCTGCCAGAGATTCTCCCGCGTGGCGTAGCGGTCGGTGAGATGATAGAGCGTCTCCACCGTCAACTCGCCGTAGAGCCGTGTGCGAGTGCCGATGAACTCGAGCCCCGCGCCGTAGAGGCTCTGTCGCCGGGTGTCGATCAACTCCTCCGCCTCGAGAGCTGGATAGTAGGGCGGGAAGGGACTGCTCCACTCGGACGGGTCGAGCGCGGGCGGCAGGCCCTGCCCCTCGGGATTGCGGTTGACGCGCAGCCCGGCGTTCAGGTGGAGGCGCGTCGGGACAAAGTTGGTGCCTCGCAGCAGGTCGATGCTGATCACGCCGACCAGCTCGTAGTCGCGACTCTCCCCGCTGAAGTGCTTCTCCGTGTCCCCCGTCGGCAGAAGCAGGTCAACCTCGGCGGCGAGACGCAGACGCGACACGGGCATGGGCAGGACGAGCTTGAGCCCCAGTTCGCTGTCGCCGAGGCCTGCTGTCCAGTCGGAGTCACCGATCGCGTCATACAGGATCGGATCCTGGACGGAGGCGAAGCGCATGGCACCGAGGACGCGGCTGTCGAAGCTGACGTGGCCGACGTCCCCCAGGCCGAAGGCCAGGCCCAGCCTGCCGAGGGAAAAGTGATAGCGGCTGTCCTCACCGACGTCCTGGAAGTAGTAGCTGTGGGAAAGGGTGCTGCGCAGCGTGCCCAGGCCGACGGTGTCCGTGCTGCGGACGTGCAGCAGCCCGCCCGCCTCGGGACCGCCGAAGCCGGCGCCGGCGGGTAGCGCGTGCATCAGGCTGGAAAGGAACAGGGCCAGGGCCAGGCCCACCCAGCGAAGCGAGGATCGGCGGGGCATTCAGTCCCCCGCGGTGGCAGCGTCCTCGCTATCGCCGCCGGAGCTCGTCTCCTTCTCCGCGTCCTCGTCCCCCTCGCCCGTTTCCCCGCCCTCTTGCTGCTCCTGCTGGAGCTCGGCGACGTAATTCAGCCGCAGGTGGGTGAGGATCTCCTGGAAGGTCTTCTCCTCGTCTTCGCTCAGGTTCCCCTTGGTCTTTCTGTCCAGGCATTCGAGCAGGTCGATGGACTGCTTCGCCATCGCGAGATTCCGTTCCACCTCGCCGGTGAGCGGGCTGGCCATCTTGCCCATCTGCTGCAGGGCGGCGCCCTGCAGATTCAGCAGCAAGCTGAGAAAGACGATATCGGGCTCGGCTCTGCTACCCACGTGGCCTCCTAGAGTTCGTCGAGGCTGTGCCGCCTCGTGCTGACCAGAGTCAGATCGGCAGGTTCGCTCTTGGACGGATTCTCGATGCGCGGGGCGAAGATCTCCGTGAAGTGCATGCTGTCGCCGGCGCTCATGTTGTGATGCTCCTCCTCCACGGAGAACAGCACCTCGCCTTGCTCGATGTAGACCGTGGCTTCCCCTTCCTGGGCAGGATGGCTGTACTGCACCATACCGCCCGGCTCGATGTGCAGGCGATAGGCCTGCAGACGCCCGCCGGGGATGCCGTGGGTCAGGGGCTGATAGTAGCCCTTTGTGGTCTTGAAGGGGATGCGTTCGCGATCCTCGTACTTGATCCTGCTGACGTCGTCCAGGTTCTGGGTCTCGAGGAAGAAAGCCGTGTCCTTGCCCAGTGCGGTCGCGATGCGGGCCAGGGCGCCGATCGTGGGACTGGTCTTGCCGCGCTCGATCTCGGAGATGTGCGTGGCGGAGACATGGCTGCGGGCCTCGATGTCCTTGAGTGTGAGGCTGCGCGCTTTCCGAATCCGTTTGATGCGCGCGCCGAGTTCTTGGATCTCCATCGCTCCCCTCCTAGATCTTGAAGCTGGGCACGGTGACGACCAGCGCTTCGCAGACCGAATCTCCGATGTTCTCGATCCGATGCGGGCTGGAGGCGTGGTAGTGGAGGCTGTCGCCCTCCTTGAGGATGTGCCGCTCGTCCTCGACGTAGACCTCGAGGATGCCGGTGCGCACGAGGATGAACTCCTCGCCCTCGTGCCGGTTCACCTCGCCGGTGGCGACTGCGCCCGTATCCCAGGCCATGAGCATGACGGACATGCGTGAATGCGGCACGATCCCCGAAAGAGACTCGATCGCCACGGGAGGCTCCATGAAACGATAGCGTCGCCTCTGGTTCTGGCGCACCAGACTCACCTGCGGCAGCTCGTCGGCCTCGACGAAGTAGGAAGCCTCGCTCCCCATGGCTCGGGCGATCTTCGCCAGAGCACCCACGGTGGGACTCGACTTGCCGCGCTCGATCTCGGAGATGTGAGTGGCCGACACGCCGCTGAGGGCTTCGATTTCCTTCAGGGTCAGCTTCTTCTCGAGACGGTAACGCTTGATCCGCTCTCCGATCTCGATCTTACCGAGCTGTTCCATGAAGCGGCTCCTTGCTGATGTTTCGAGAGGAGGTGAGTAATCTGAAAAATACGAGATATGAGCGATTTCTGCAAGATATTTTCGCTATCTCTAATTTGCGCTTGGTGATTCCGGTAAACACTACTCACTTTTCAGTAACGCGAACGGGGTGAATCCCGTTCACCGTCCCCTGGTCAGCTCTGCGGAAGTGGACGAGCTGCCGCAGGAGATCTTCGAGGAAGACCGCACCCAGGCAATGTCCCGCCAGATCGGTCACCACGGCCAGCTTGCTTCGCGTGAGCTGGAGCTCGTCGATGAGGTCGAGGAGGGGACGATGGGCCGGCACGCGACGTGGCTTGGTGGCCAGGTTGCCCAGCGCAATCCCCTCCCGCTGGGCCAGGAGGCGACGGGCGGGCAGCAAACCCACGAGATTCTCCGGCCGGCCCTCGTAGAGAAAGCTCCAGGACGCCCGCTTCTCCGCCAGGCGGCGCCGGAGACCGGCGAGGGTCCCCGTGACCGGGTAGGGGTCGAGCTGAGCCAGGGGCGTCATCAGCGACTCCGCCGTCAGGCGGTTGAGCAGGGCGACGCGACGTATGAGCAGGTCCTCACGCTCGCCCACCACGCCCTGCGCGCGCCCGGCATCGAGGTGCAGGCGCACCGTCTCCCAGGACACGCCGGCCTGCTGTCTGCCGAAGCCGCGGCCGGTCAGGAAACGCAGGAGACGTCCGATCAGATCGAAGAGCCAGAACAGCGGGCGGAGGAGCGCGCTGAGGACGAGCAGGAGCGGTGCCGTGAAGCGAGTGATGCGGAGGGCGTAGAGACGGCCGAGGTTCTTGGGGAGGACCTCGCCCGCCACGAGTACCAGGGCCGCGACCCAGAGCGAAGAGAGCAGGTCGCTCCAGAATGCCGGCAGGTTGAGCCCCAGGCGATGGAGTCCCCTCTCGGTGATCATCAGCGCGCTGATGGAGGCCAGGACGTTGGCGAGGTTGGTTCCGAGCAGGAGAACGACCAGTGTGTGTTCGGGGCGGCGGTGGAGACGCTCGGCGAGGCCCGCGAACAGACGGCCGCGCTCGCGGGCGGCTCGCTGCCGTAGGCGGCTGCTGGAGACGACAGCGGTCTCGCTGCCCGAGAAAAAGCCGCTGGCCAGCAGGGAGCCCAGGAGCAGCCAGAGCCAGGCGTTCATCGTAGACGCTCCAGCTTCACGGTCCCCAGCGCGGGCCCCTTGGCGCTCAGCACGGTCCAGGCCACCCGGCCCAGCTCGTAGCGCCGCCCCCTCTCGGGCACCTCGCCGAGGGCCGCCATCAGGTAGCCGCCCAGGGTCTCCACGTCGTGGCCGACGAGCTTCAGGCCCAGCAGCTCCTCGACGCGCTCGGGCTCCATACGGCTCGAGGCGACGAGCGTGTTCTCGTCCGGCATGTAGAAGCGTTGACTGATGTAGTCGCGGTGGTCGAGGACGTCGCCCACGAGAAGCTCGTAGAGGTCCTCGAGCGTAGTTAGTCCCGCCAGGGCGCCGTACTCATCTAGAACCACGGCGAGGCGCTCGCCCTCCTCCAGAAGCTCGACGAGCAGAGCGCCCGCGTTCTGGCTCTCGGGGCAGAAGCGGGGTGGCGTCGCCAGGGATCCCACGGGCCGCGCATCATCTTCGTGATCGAGGAGGGCGACCGCGGACAGGACCCCCACCACGTGGTCGGGCGACCCCTCGTAGAGAGGCAGCAGGGAGTAGCCAGCCTCGCGCACCGGGAGGGTCGCATCGCGCGCCGCGGTCTCCGCCTCGAGCAGGAAGACGTCCACCCGCGGCGTCATCACATCCTGAACCTGCGTCTGCCCCAGGTCGAGCACTCCTCGCGCCAGCTCCCGCTCCTTCTGCCCGATGCCGCCCTCCTCTACGGCCAGGCCCAGCAGGGCGAACATGTCGTCGGTCTGCATGTCCAGGTCGTCGCCGGGGAGGATCCGCTCCAGCCACGAGAGAAGTCCGCGGCTGCGGCGCAGCAGGACGTGCGTCAGGGGACGCATCGCGGCGCAGAGGCGCGTGAGCAGGCCGGAGACCCGCAGGCTGAAGCCGAGGGGGCCGCGCACCGCCACGCTCTTGGGCAGAATCTCGCCGAAGAGCAGGACGAGCGCCGTGACTGCAAAACCGCTGATCACGGGGCCGCGGACCGGGCCCAAGTGGCGGATCAGGAGTCGCGTGGCCAGGACGGCCAGAAGGATGTTCACGAAGGTGTTGCCGACGAGCACCGTGGCGAGCAGGTCGCCCAGGTCGCCCAGCAAGGTGGCCACACGGCGCGCGGGGAGGTCGTGCCGCTTGCGGAGGGCGTGGCGTTGATGCGGGTCGAGCGCGAAGAGGGCCGTCTCGGAGCCGGAGAAGAAGGCGGACGAGACGAGCAGGAGCAGGCAGACGACACCCAGGCTGAGGTCCAGGATCATCGCGCGCTCTCCCGCAGCGTCGCCAGGATTGCGAGGAGGCGCTGCAGCCCCGGCTTGATGACGACCGCGTCCACTCCGTCATGGCGGCGCTCGGACGCCTCGCTCTCGCCGGTGAGCAGGAGCGTGTGGGCCGCGGGATCGACACGCTTCCACGCGGACAGGAAGTGGTCGCCGCCCTGGGCCGGCAGGTTCAGGTCGGCGACGACGACCCGGTAGGCGCCGGCGCGGGGCTCGGTCTCCTCGTCCCCGCGTCTCTCCTCGACGCGCCAGCCCTCCCTGCGGAAGAGCTCGGTCAACATGACGCGGAGCTCGTCGTCGTCCTCCACGAGGAGAAGGGCTGGTGCATCCGGATCCTCGCGCGCGAGGACGAAGCGTGTCCGCGACGCGCCGGTCTCGACCTGCAGACGCAGGCCCAGCTCGGAGGCGCCGCGCAGGATCAGCCCGAGCCCCTGGCCCCGCCCGCTCGCGGGGGCGGGCGCGCGGCCGTGGTTCAGTTGATCGACCAGCTCCGGAGTCAGACCCCGGCCGCCGTTCTCCACTCGCAGCCCGGTTGGATCCGCCGTCAGGAGAACGGGTCCGTCCGGCGCCGCTTCGCAGGCGTTCGTCAGCAGGTTAAGGAGCAGCGAATGGTGCTGCACGGGCTCGCCGGGCCAGCGCAGGGGACCAGTCAGGTGCAGTTCGCTGCTCTCGGGGCGAAGGCGTCCCGCGTCTAGGAAGCGCTGCCAGAGCTCCCGGAGCAGGGGGGTGAAATCGCCGGAGTCGCGCTCGCGGAGAGACACCGGCCGCCGGCCCGCCAGCAGCTCATCCGCCTGCACGAGTCCGGCCGCGAGCCGCAGCAGCAGGGGCGGGTAGAGCTCGGCCACGGGCCGCTCCCTCCGCCGCAGGCGCTCGCGTGTCAGACCGAGGTCGCAGGCGAGGAGTGCGAGATGGTGGCGGAGATCGTGCGCGACGATCCTCGTCGCGACTTCCCCCTGCCCCGAATTCGTGTTTGCTGTTCGTTCACGCATCGCGATGTAGCTTCCCCTCCGGGGCCGATCCTGTCAAGGCCGCGCCGGCTTGACGGGGCCCCGGCGGGCGCCTACACTGCCGGATCTCTCTCCACGATAGGCATCCGCTTCCGCCATGAAGATCCTGGTCATTCGCTTCGGCTCGCTCGGCGATCTCTTGCTGACCCTCCCCGCCGTCCGGGACCTTTCCGCCGGCTCAAACGGCGAACTGCACTTCCTCCTGCTCGAGGAGTACCACGAACTCCTGGCGCCCCTGCCCGAGCTGACGCGGCTCTGGACCCTGCCCCGCGGCGCGGGGCTCGGCGAGCTGAGGGAGATCGCGGCCAAGCTGAGCGACCAGCGCTTCGATCTCGTCCTCGACCTGCACGACAACCTGCGCAGCCGCCTGCTGCGAAGCCTCCTGCGCGGCCGTCCCCGCTGGGTGAAGACCGAGCGCGAGGACCTGCGCCGCCGGCTCATGCTGTCACGCCGCTGGCTGCCCGGAGCGCTGCGCACACGCCGCGCGCTCGATCCCGTGCGGGAACGGCAGCGCGCTGCCGTGGCCCGGGCCCTGGGCCGAGGCTACCGGGCCGCCCCCGCGCGACCCTACCCCATCGCGGACGAGCTGCGCGCGGCCGTGGACGCCGAGCTGACGGCACTGGGCATCTCGGCCGAGGATAGGCCCATCGGCATCGCTCCCGGCGCCGCCTGGCCGGAGAAGGTGTGGCCGCGCCATGGCGATCTGCTCGAGCGCCTGCGGGGAAAGGCTCCCCTCCTGCTCTTCGGCGGACCGGACGAGGAGGATCTCTGCCGCGAGCTGGCCGGCGGCACGGCCGTGAGCTTCGCGGGTGCCCGTCCCCTGCCGCGGGTGGCGGCGGCGCTTGCCCGCTGCCGTCTCCTCGTCACGGGGGACACGGGCCTCGGGCATCTCGCGGAAGCCGTGGGCAGACCGGTCTTGGCCCTCTTCGGACCCACCGTGCCCGCCTTCGGCTTCGCGCCGTCGGGCAAGGAGAGCCACGTCCTCGAGCGGGACCTTCCCTGTCGGCCCTGCTCCCTCCACGGGGAGAAGGCGTGCCGCTACGGCCACCACGACTGCCTGGAGGGAATCGACGTGAGCACCGTGATGGAAACCCTGGTTCAAATGGCGCCGGGCCTGCGATGATCGGGTTCCTCTGGCGCCTGCTCTCCCCCCCGCTGGCGGCGCTGCTGCCGCTGGCGGCCCCCTTTTCGCCCAAGCTGGCAGCGCTGCTGCGCTGGCGGCGGGAGTGCCGCCTCGACATCGCGGAGGCTCGCCGCCTGCGTGAGCGGATCCCGCGCTTCTGGGTGCACGCGGCCAGCGCCGGAGAGCTCGAGCAGGCGCTGCCCCTTGTCGACGGACTCCGCGAGAGACATCCTGGCTGCGCCGTCCTGCTCACGCTGGGATCGCCCTCGGCGCGAGCGGCCGGGGAGCGCGTGGGGACGGCGGACGCGGTCCTGCCCTTGCCACCGGACACCCCGCGGGCCATGGGCGAACTCCTGGACGCCTTCGCGCCCGACGCCGTCCTGCCGGTCAAGTGGGATCTCTGGCCCAACCTACTCACGGATGCGCGACGCCGGGGCGTGCCCGTCGTCCTGCTGGGTGGCGTGCTCGGCGCGGAGTCGCGGCGCGCGGTCTGGCTCGCGAGGCGGGTCGCGAAGATGCTGCACGGCGCGCTGGCCGGCGTCGGCGCCGCCAGCGAGGAAGACGCCCGCCGCTTCCTCGCTCTGGGCGCCGATCCGGTGCGGGTGACCGGGGACACGCGCTTCGATCGCGTCGCCCTCCGACGCGAGGAGCGCCGCCCCTTGCCCCTCGTGGCGACGGACACGGAGCGCGAGCACTGCCTGGTGGCCGGGAGCAGCTGGCCACAGGAGGAGGACATGCTGCTCGCCGCCTTCGCGCGCCTGCGCGACCAGTGGCCGGAGCTGCGCCTCCTCGTCGTTCCCCACGAACCCCGCGAGTCGGCCCTGCAGCACCTCGAGCGTGAGGCCCGCGCGGCGGGGCTTCCGCTCTGGCGCCTGTCGCAGCGCGCGGAGCTGGGGGCGGGCGGGATCTGTGTGGTGGACCGACTCGGCATCCTGCCGGAGCTGTACTCCCTCGGCGGACTGGCGATGGTCGGCGGCGGTTTCGGCGAGGGCGTTCACAGCGTGCTGGAACCGGCGAGCCACGGGCTGCCGGTGATGATGGGCCCCCGCATCGGCCGCGCTGACGAAGCCCGACGCCTCGCCGCGGCGGGCGCTGGCTTCATCGTGACCAGCGGCGAAGAACTCCACGCCCGCTGGCACAGTCTCCTCGCGGACCCGGCGGCGCGAGCGGAGGCGGGACGGCGCGCGCGCGGATTTGTCGCGTCGGGCCTCGGCGCAACAGACCGCAACCTCGACTTCCTCGCGGAGATCCTCGCGGCCGGCGGGAGCGATGGCCCTTGATCGGCATCGCCGGGAGCGTATACATTTCCGCAACGCCCCCGAAAGGAGAGCCATGCGCTTCCGCCATCAGCTTCTTCTCACCTTGCTCGCAGGCGCTTTCGCGATCCTGGGGGCCGCGGGCGTCTTGGCCGCGGAGTCGCAGACGACCGTTGTCAAGAGCCAGCCCCGCTGGCGTATCGGCTCGCTGATCGCCACCTACGCCGGACCCAGCCACGCGAATGTCCTCACGCATGTCAACAACATGATGCTCGTGATGCAGTCGGAAGACGGCTACCGCTTCGACAACTTCGGCATGGGCACTCCGCTGGGCCTGCGCCTGCTCTGGTCCGCCAACGACGTGGTGAGTTTCTCGGGCACCTACAACTACTCCCAGTACACGGCGGAGTCCTTCTTCGACCCATACGGGTGGGACTCGGATCGCTCGCTGACGACCAAGCTGCACGAGTTCACTCTCGGCCTGCAGTACGGCCTGCAGTTCGTCCGGTCCCAGAAGATCGAGCCCTACGTGGGCTTCGCGATGAACTACGCCTACGCCGACAGCAAGCTGGCCATCGAGCTCGTGAATCCCGGGTACGTCTACGTAGCTGGATCAGATGAAGTCCTGATGCCGAACCAGAGCTTCGAGGTCAGCTCGAGCAACGGCGGTCTCGGAGTGCTGGCCATGGCCGGACTGAGCTTCCACTTGACCGGTCGGCTCTTGATCAACGCGGAGATCCAGGGAGTGATGGGCCAGATCCGGCAGTACTTCGACTACGACGGCTCTCTTCAATACATCGAACCGACCCCGGCCCCCGCCGATGTCGAGAATCCCGGAATCAACGACATCCTCCTCGGAGCCTACCCGCTGGACCTCAACGGCATCCGCCTCTCGGTGGGTGTGCTCCTCGGCATCTGAGCCACGATCCAGGTGAAAATGACACGATCCGCCCCACGCTCCCCCATTGCCGCCCGGCTGCCCGGCGCGGCTGTCCTGCTCCTCGGCATCCTTCTCGCACACGCCGCCATGGCGCAGGGCGCGGCGCCACCGAGCAAGCTGCCAGCGGAGCCGGACTGCTTTGGCTGCCGTGCGCACGCGCTGCATCTGCTCCGCGACGGCGAGGCCGATCAGCCGGGCCAGAGGGAGTGGCGGGTGCGCTTCTACGAGATCGTAGGCGAGGTGGACTTCGTCGACGACGAGGACGGCCTCGGCTTCGATGGCATCGTGCACGCACAGGTCCGGCCCGTCGTGGCCGCCGACAGCCTCGTGCTCGACGCGCTCGCGACGATGCGCGTCGACAGCGTGTTCGTAGACGGCGTGGCGGCCGACTGGCATCGCAGCAACGAGAGCACGATCACCGTGCTCACCCCCAGCGCCCCGGTGGAGGTAGAGCTCGACGTGGCCGTGCACTACCGGGCGGGACCCAACGACGACGGCCCCTTCGGCCCCTTCCACTTCCCGACCTACACCTGGAACGACGGCAGCGTGATCACCTGCCAGACGATGACCGAGACCCAGTATGCGGGGAGCTGGTGGCCCTGCATCGACCGCCTCTCGGTGGAGACGTCGCCCGGCGTGTACGAGTCGATGAAGGCGGACTCCGTGGCCCTCGTGATCACGGTGCCCGACACGATGGTCGTGGCCTCCAACGGCATCTTGGAAACGATCGAGACACCCGCGCCGGGCAAGCGCAGCTACCACTGGCGGGAACGGCACCCCATCGCCACCTACCTGGTGAGCATGACGGTCGCCAACTTCGTCAATGAAGGCGGCTGGCCCTGGGAGGACAGCTTCACCTGGGAGCCCAGCGGTGGCGGCCGCGCGACAATGCCTCTGCAGTACTTCGTCTGGCCAAAGCACCACGACGCCGCGCAGACCAGCCTGTCCGCGACCGGCGACATGCTCGCGGAGTTCAGCGAGCTCTTCGGCGACTACCCCTTCCTCGACGAGAAGTACGGCATTGTCGAGTACCTCTTCGGCGGCGGCATGGAGCACCAGACCATCAGCAGCGTCAGCTCGTCGACGGTCGGCGGCTCCGACCCCCACGACTTCATCCTCTCCCACGAGCTGTCCCACATGTGGTTCGGCGACCAGGTAGGCCCGGCCACCTGGGAGGACATCTGGCTGAACGAGGGCTTCGCCACCTACAGCGAGGCGCTCTACTACGATCACACGGGCGAGTACACGGCCGGCGGCTACCTCTTCGAGCGGAGGCGCCAGGACAGCTTCCTCGGGAGCGTCTACGATCCCGTGTACACCTTCGGGCACACGACCTACTGGAAGGGCGCTTGGGTGCTGCACATGCTGCGCCAGCTCCTCGGGGACGCAAGCTTCTTCGACGCGCTGCGGACCTGGGCGCAGCGGCCGCCGGCCGAGGGTGGCGTCGCCGGCGATGTTGCGACGACGGCCCAATTCCAGGCGCTCGTCGAGGAAGTGGCGACCGGAGGCGCGCGGCAGGACATCGCGGGCTTCTTCGACCGCTGGGTCTACGGTGAGGGGCGTCCCATATACTACTTCGAGTGGTCGCGCGGCCCCGGCGACGGCGGTAGCTGGGAGCTGGGCCTCGAGCTCCAGCAGATCCAGTCGGGCGGGCTCTTCCCCGACTCGCTCGACGTGGGCGTGGCCTTCGCGGCCGGCGACACGGTGATCCGCGTCGCTCCCGCCGAGCGACTGCAGAGCTACCAGTGGAACTTCGCCGCGGAACCGACGGATCTCGAGCTCGATCCCGCGCACCGGCTCCTGCACGGCAGCATCGAAGGCGTCGCCGGCGACACGCCCCTTAGCTTGCTCCCCCACTACCCGAACCCCTTCGGCTCCCGCCGCGGCACGACCATCCAGATCGCCCTGCGACAGGCAGGCACGGTCAGGGCGGACATCTACGACGCCTCCGGGCGGCACGTGCGCCAGCTCTGGAACGAGCACCGCGAACAGGGGATCTTGGAAACGTTCTGGGGGGGCGTGAACGACGAGGGCCATCCCCAGGCCTACGGCGTCTACTTCCTTCGCGCCGAGACCCAGGGCTACGCGGAGACCCGCAAGCTCGTCTTCCTTCCCGTGGACTGAGATCCCGCGCTCGGACAGTGGGACGCGAGCGCGCAGGCGTCGCAGTCGGGCTTGCGGCTCGCGCAGACCAGCCGCCCGTGCTGGATGAGCTGATGGCTGAGCAGCGTCCAGCGCTCTTCCGGGAAGAGCTTCATCAGGGCGCGCTCCACCTTCACGGGATCCGTATCCTTGCAGAGTCCGAGTCGGCGCGAGAGCCGCCCCACGTGCGTGTCCACGGGTAGGCCCGGCACGCCGAAGGCGTTTCCCAGGATCACATTGGCCGTCTTGCGGCCGACGCCGGGTAGGGCCGTCAGCTCCGCCATGCTGTCGGGCAGCTCGCCACCGTGGCGGTTGAGGATCTCGCCCGCCGCCGCCTTGAGGTTCTTGGCCTTGTTGCGGAAGAAGCCGGTGGAGCGGATCAGGGACTCCAACTTGCGCAGCGGGAGGCGGCGCAGCGCGGCCGGATCGGGCGCCGCTGCGAAGAGCGCGGGCGTCACCCGGTTGACGCGCTCGTCGGTGCACTGGGCGCTGAGCACGGTGGCGACCCAGAGCTGGTAGGAATCCGCGTGCTCGAGGCTGCAGCCCGCCTCGGGGTAGAGGCGGCTGAGGACACTCAGGATCTCCGCGGCGCGTCGCCGCTTGGCAGTCAGGCTCTCGCGTGGCATCGGCTCAGACTAGGCGCTGCCGCCCGGGTCCGCAAGCGGCGTGATGGCGAAAAGGAAGACGCTCCCCCGGCCGGGCCGGAGGAGCGTCCTGCGACGCAGTAAGGGGGCGTGTCGCAACTAACCAGAGTAGGGATTTCCCGTGACGCCATCGGTCTGCACCCAGCGATGACCGGAGCTGGGACAGCTCGCGACGGAGGTACCGGCGGCGCGATCGGGGTAGAGCTCGCAGTAGCCGATGGTCCACTCGGACAGATCGGCGAAGCTTGTCCGCTGCTGCTCCAGCTCGGTCGGCCAGTCGCCGAGCATCTTCTGCAGCTTGGCGAGAGCTTCGGCGTGTTCCGCTGCCACGGCCCCGGCCTGGTTATCCTTCAGGCCCTCGCGCCAGGCATCCACCGCCCGCTGCGTGCTGTGGGAACAGCCCTTCAGTAGACCCTGCTCGACCGCGACGTAGGAAGCGAGGAAGAAGTCGCCGCCGGCCCGTGCCGTGCTGGTGCCATGGCCCGCGCAGGCCCCGGGAGGGCAACCCGGAGGGCAAGCGACCTTGTCGGCGGGGGAGCAGCCGGGGGGGCAGGCGGCCTTGGCCGCGGCCGAGCCCTTGCAGTGGTCGGCGCTATGGGTGCCGTGGGCCTTGCCGGCGCACTGACCGGCGCCCTGGGCGCTGAGGCTCTTGCCGGCGCTATGGGCGCCATGGGGCTTGCTGCCACAGCTGCCGGCGAGGGCGAGATCCGACCAGGTGAGCGTGGCGAAAAGGGCGAGGAGGATACCGGGGATCAGCAGCCTGCGCATAGAGAACTCCTTTATTACATTGGGCTTGTCATCGGTCGGGCCGGGTCGCCCGCGTATCAGCTTCGGGGATTGGATGTATTCCTGCCGGAATTGGTTCCACAATAACAGCAATATTATGAAAAACGCAAGATCTGCTTAACGGACCGGACGGCCGCGCCCCAGGGTGAAACCGACGCCGAGCTTGAAGTCGGGAACGTCCCCCACGCCCAGCTTGAGCTCCAGATAGGCGCTGTGCCCGGCATCGAAATCCCTCTCGATCCCGCCGATCAGGTGTAGGCCCGCCTCGCTGTTGCTAGCACCATGGCCATGCTGCAAATCGAAACGGTAGTGGACGATCGCGAGCCCGGCGCCCAGGTAGGGCAACCCGGGCAGGTCGCTGCCCCGCAGCCGGTACAGCGCGTCGAGCTCGAAGTCCAGCAGAGTGACGTTATCGCCGAAGCCCAGCTCGAAGAGCGGCCGGAAGAGCAGGTCCTCCTGGAAGGCCGCGAGGTCGGTGTGCAGGCCGATGACGAGCTGGTCGGGATCGATGCTGAAACCGCCCTGGGCGCCCCAGCCGAGCCACTCGACTTCGCCCGAGGATCCCGCGTCCTGTTCCCAGGGCGGCGGGGAGCCCTGCCCGAACGACACAGTGGGCACGGTCAAGGCCAGCCCGACGACAGCCACGAGCAGCCGCCGAGTCCATCTCGGATTGAAACAGGTCCCGGTCATGGCGCCGCTCCTTTCGACTCCCCCTGTTTAGCTCGCCGAACGTGCCAGGGAAATTTCACCGGGGAGGGTGGACTCGCGGCGGGGCCATGGCTAGGCTCGGCTGAACGGAAGGAGGCCGAGGTGACGGTCCACAGCGCGACGATCCGCGTCGACAGCCGAGGCAACGGAGACACGCTGGATCTCAGCGCCGAGCTCGCGGAGAGGGTGGCAGACAGCGGGCTCACGAACGGAGTGGCCGTGCTGTTCGTCGGCGGTTCCACCGCTGCCCTCAGCACAATCGAGTACGAGCCAGGTGCCGTCGCGGACCTGCAGCGACTCTTCGAGGAGATCGCCGCGCAGGGCCGCGAGTACCGGCACCACCTGACCTGGGGCGACGACAACGGCCACAGTCACGTGCGGGCGGCGCTCTTGGGACCCAGCTTGAGCGTGCCCTTCACGGGCGGACGCCCGGCCCTGGGCACCTGGCAGCAGGTGATCCTCGTGGACTTCGACACGCGCCCCCGCCGCCGCGAAGTGATCGTGCAGATCATGGGCGAGTGAGGCCCGGCTCCGCGCTCATGCGATCGGCGTGCGGGCCGGTGCAGGGACCGCCAACAGGGCTCTCCGGCGTGCAATCCCTGTGCCGCGATTCCCGCGCAACCCGTTAATATTAAATGATTTAACCCTTGCCCCACCCGCTCGGATGTACTATCTTGAGGGTCTCCCCCTCGTCTCCCGCCTCCCGCGATATCCGTCGAAAGCGATTCCCTCATGAATGAGATCCGTGCGGGCCTCTCCGCCCGCGAAGTCCACGCGGCCCTGAAGTCCGCCCTCGAGCGCCTGCGTGCCGCCGAGGAGTGCGCGGTCCTGCACTTTGCCGAGATCCTGCGGCGAAGGCTCTATCGAGATCTCGGCCACGCGAGCATCCACGCCTATGCTGAGATCGAGCTCGGCTTCAGCCAGTCGAAGACCTATCAGTTCATCGGCCTCGCCGAGTCTCTCGGCAAGCTTCCCCGCCTCCGTGAGTCGCTCCAGAGCGGCGAGATCCCCTGGACCAAGGCCGTCGCCGTGGCCCGCATCGCAACGCCTCGATCGGAAAAGAAGTGGATCGCAGAGGCAAGGCAGTCCTCGCGTCGTGAGCTCGAGAGAAAGGTGAAGACCGTGCGGCAACGCTCCCGGGAGGTGCGGAAGCAGGATTCCACTCAACTCGACTTCGCGACGATGACGCCAGGACCCGATCACTCGGAGGAAGAAGTGCCCGTCTGCATGTCCCTGCGGCTCTCGCCCCAGCAACATGCTCGCTTGAAGGCCGGCCTGGAGAGACTGAGGAAAAGGGGCCGCCGGGAAAGCAGGGAAGAACTTCTCCTGGAGGCAATCGATTCACTGTGCCGTGAGAGCGAGGATTACAGCCGGCTGGAATCCGCACCTCCCACCCAGATCGTCATTTACCGCTGCGAGGCCTGCGGAGGGGCGAAGCTGCCGGACGGCCGGCCCGTCTCGCAGGCGGCGGCCGAGGCGGCGGCCTGCGACTGCCGCGAGCAGAGACCCGGGAAGCGGAACGCAGCGAGCATCAAGCCGAGCGTGCGGAGGGCTGTCCTAGCCCGCGACGGCCATCGCTGCCGCATGCCCGGCTGTGGACGCACGCGCTTCCTGGAGGTCCATCACCTGAGGCCGCGTGCGAAAGGTGGCGGCAACGGGGCCGAGAATCTGGTCACGCTCTGCGCGAGCTGTCACCGGCTCCTGCATGAGCGCGGTCTGGCGGGCGGCGTGCTGGATGGTCTCCTGCGCGCGGGTCCCTAGCCGCGCTCGGCGACGAGCCGGCGCAGAACGGCGTGCAGGATACCACCGTGCCGGTGGTACTCCAGTTCCACGGGCGTGTCCAGGCGCAGGACGACCTCGAAGCGCTTCTCGGCCCCGGCATCGTCACGGGCGACGACCGTCAGCCGGCTGCGGGGTTCGAACTCTCCCTCCAGTCCCTCGATGTCGAAGCTCTCACGTCCAGTCAGACCCAGGCTGGCGCGACCCTCGCCATCTGCGAACTGCAGCGGCAGCACGCCGAAGCCCGCCAGGTTGGAGCGGTGGATGCGCTCGAAGCTCTCGGCGATCACGGCGCGCACGCCCTGGAGGTGCGTACCCTTCGCCGCCCAGTCGCGGCTGGAGCCGGTGCCGTAGTCCCGACCAGCGATGACGATCAGCGGCACACCGCCTTTCGCGTAGCGTTTGGCCGCCTCGAAGGTCGTCATCTGCTCGCCGCCGGGCAGGTGCAGCGTGTAGCCGCCCTCGACGCCACCCAGCATTTCGTTCCGGATGCGAATGTTGGCGAAGGTTCCCCGGACCATGACCTCGTGGTTGCCGCGGCGGGAGCCGTAGGTGTTCCAGCCCGCGCGCTCCGTGCCGCGCTCTTCCAGGTAGCGGGCCGCTGGACTGCCGGGCGCGATCGTTCCCGCGGGGGAGATGTGGTCGGTGGTCACGCTGTCGCCGAGGACCAGGAGTGCGCGCGCGCCGCGGATCGGTTCCACCGGTGGCGGCTCTGGCCCCAGGTCGGTAAAGAAGCTGGGCTCCCGGACGTAGGTGCTCTTCGGATCCCAGGCGAAGAGGCCGCCCGCCGGGGCTGCGATCGCGTTCCACTCGGGATTGCCCTCGAAGACGCGGCCATACTCCTCGACGAAGTGCTCGCGGCGTAGCGCGCGGGTCGCCGTCTCGCGGATCTCTTCGTCGGAGGGCCAGATCTCCGACAGCATCACCGGCTTGCCGTCTGTGCCCGTGCCGACGGGCTCGTTCTCGAAGTCGATGTCGACGGTTCCTGCCAGGGCGTAGGCCACGACGAGCGGCGGCGAGGCGAGGTAGTTGGCCCGCGTGTGCGGGCTCACGCGCCCCTCGAAGTTGCGGTTGCCGCTCAGGACGGACGCCGCCACAAGGTCACCGCTCTCGATCTCGCCCACCAGCGGTTCGGGCAGCGGTCCGGAGTTGCCGATACAGACGGCGCAGCCGTAGCCCACGGTATGGAAGCGCAGGCTCTCCAGGGCGGGCGTGAGGCCGGCCTCGTCGAGGTAGCGGGTAACGACCTTGGACCCCGGCGCGAGGCTGGTCTTTACGTGCGCGGGTACGGTGAGACCGCGGGCCGCAGCGTTCTTTGCGAGCAGGCCGGCGGCGAGCATCACGCCGGGGTTGCTCGTGTTCGTGCAGGAGGTGATCGAGGCGATCACGACGGAGCCGTGCGCCAGGCCGCCGTTCGCGGCCGGCTCCTTGCCCCAGCGCTCCTTCAGCTCCCCGCGGAAGCGCGTCTTCATCTCGCGGAGGCCGACGCGGTCCTGGGGACGGATCGGTCCCGCCAGGCTGGGTTCCACCTCGCTCATGTCCAGGCTCTGCGTCTCGCCGAAGATGGGCTCGGTCGCCTCCGGGCCCGCGAAGAGTCCCTGCTCCTTGCAGTAGCGCTCCACGCGGTCCACCAGGTCTTCCGGACGCCCGGAGAGACGGAGGAAGGCGAGGGTCTCGTCGTCGACGGGGAAGAAGCCGGCCGTTGCACCGTACTCCGGCGCCATGTTGGCCAGGGTCGCGCGGTCGGGCAGGCCAAGCGCAGCCAGACCGGGGCCGTGGAACTCCACGAACTTGCCCACGACTCCGTGCTCGCGCAGTCGTTGGGTCACGGTCAGCACTAGATCGGTGGCGGTGCAGCCGGCGGGCAGCTCGCCCTCGAGACGCATGCCGACGACGGGCGGGAGGAGCATGCTGATGGGCTCGCCTAGCATGACCGCCTCCGCCTCGATGCCGCCCACGCCCCAGCCGAGCACGCCGAGGCCGTTGATCATGGTGGTGTGGCTGTCGGTGCCCACCAGGCTGTCGGGGAAGAGCAGGGGCAGCTCGCCGCCGGCGGGGTCGACGCTGGCGCTCACGACGGAGGCGAGGTACTCGAGGTTCACCTGGTGCACGATGCCCGTGGCCGGCGGTACGACGCGGAAGCTCTCGAAGGCCTGCGTGCCCCACTTGAGCAGCTCGTAGCGCTCGTAGTTGCGGCGGAACTCGAGCTCCGTGTTGCGCGCGAGGGCCTCGGCGTCGCCCGCGAAATCCACCTGCACCGAGTGGTCGATGACCAGATCCACCGGCACGCCGGGGTTCACGCGGGAGGGGTCGCCACCGAGACGGTCCATCGCGCTGCGCAGGGCCGCCAGGTCCACCACGCTGGGCACGCCCGTGAAGTCCTGCAGGATCACGCGCGCTGGCCGGAAGGGGATCTCGACGCCGCCAGCCGTCTCGGGACTCCAGCGCGCGATGCGCTCGATGTCCTCCTCGGTGATGCGGAAGCCGTCGCAGAGGCGGAGCGCTGCCTCGAGCAGGATCTTGATCGTCCGCGGCAGGCGCGACAGGTCCGCGAACCCACGCTCCTCGACACTGCCCAGTCGATAGATCGTCGCCTCGCCATCGGCGAGACGAAGCTTTGAACGGGCATGAAAGGGATCGAAGGCTTGGGAACTCATGTCGAACCTCCCACAAGGTACCCGCCGCAGAGGCGGGCCGTGACCGACGGGCCGGGAACTTGCGTTGCCAATACATTGGAAGAGCACCAAGGCTAGCCGCTGTCTCGTCTCCATGCAAGATAGGAAGACATGGGTGAGATGCCAGCCCGTGCTGGGTTCCCGCTCGAACGGTGTGCAAGGGGAGCTCGACTCCCCACGCCCGCGCTTCGCCTGCGGAGGCGCGCGGCGCGTGGGAAGTCGAACTCCGCGGGATCGCTATTCGAGAAGGAGAAGCTTCGCGGTTTGCTTCTCCGCCCCGAACGATACTTGCGCGAAGTAGACGCCGCTGGACACCGGGGCTCCGGAATCATCGCGGCCGTTCCAAACATGCTCGTGATGACCGGCAACCAGCGATTCATCCAATAGCGTGCACACGCGGCGGCCGAGGGCGTCGTAGATCGCGAGCTCGACGAGCCCCCCCGCCGGTAGCGTGAAGACGATCGTGGTCGCGGGGTTGAAGGGATTCGGATGGTTCGCGACGGCCAGCCGGGCCGGCGCGGTCCCGTCCTGGGTGGCGGAGAGGATGCAGCCCTGCCCGTGCGCGCCGATCTGGACGCCGCATTCGTTGCCCGCAGGCAAGCAGGGCGAGACGTCGGCGAGAGTCAGGTCACCGGCCGCAAGGTCGCAGAAGAGCGGGTCGGCCGAGAAGTTGCCGTCCGCGTTCTCCTGTCCCCAGAGGCAACCGGTCCAGTCCCCGCCCGCGTTGCCGTAGAGATCGCTGCAGCTCAGGACGGGATCGGAGAAGCCCTCGCAGTAGATGGCGCCGCCTGCCGTGCCGAAGGCGATGACCGTGTCCCGGATGACCGGATCGCTGCCGACCGGCCCGGCGAGGCCTAGAGTGGCGCAGTAGATGCCGCCGCCCTCATTGATCGCGCCGTTGCCCACGAGCGTGCAGCCGACGATCTCCGGGCTCGCGCCATGCAGGCCGATGGCGCCGCCGCCCTCGTTGTCGGCGCTGTTCCCCGTGAAGGTACAGTGCTCGATGACGGCATCGCCGTATTGGAGGGCCACACCGCCGCCGCCCGACCAGCCGTCGGGATACGATTCGGAGACACGATTCTCCGTGAACTCGCAGCGCGTGAGCCGGAGAAAGGCCTCGACGAGCGGCTGCGAGCCATAATAGAGGCCGGCGCCCATGTAGGCCGCCTGGTTGCCTGTGAAGACACAGTCCTCGAGCAGGATCTCGTCGAAGACAGCGTAGAATCCGCCGGCGTACTGCGTCGCCTTGTTGTACTCGAAGCGGCAGTTCGTGATCGGCGAGCTGCGGTAGAGATAGGGATCTCCGACGATCTCCGCGCCACCGCCGATGGGCGCGCGGTTGTCCGCGAAAACGCAGCCGCTCATCGCGACGTTGACGAACATGCACATGAGGCCACCGCCCTCGTTCGTGGCTTCGTTCCCCTCGAAGCGGCAGTCGACGAGCGTGAGCTGGGATTCGCCCTCCGTCAAGACCGCCCCGCCGTAGCGGGCGAAGTTGTCGCGGAAGACGCAGCGGAGCAGGGTGGGCGCGGCGCCATCGCGGCAGAGGACTGCGCCGCCGAATCCCGACGGGCCCTCGCCGAGGGCGTATCCGTTCCGGACAGTGAGGCCCTCCAGCACGGCGCCCTCGCTGCCGCAGACGAAGTCGAAGCCGCGGTGCTGATCAAGCGCGCTGCCCTCGCAATCGATGACGCAGGTCTCGGGATCTCCCGAGGCCGAGCGCAGCACGAGCGAGCGCCCGGCGAAGAAGATGTCGCGGTTCCCGTTTCCGGTGAAGATCCCGTCCGCCAGCTCTATCGTATCCCCCTCGGCGACGACGCCGAAGGCGATGACGGCGGACTGGATCGTGGGGAAGTCGCCCGTGCCGTCGGGCCGGATGCTGTGGACCGCGGCAAAGGTTGCGGTGGAGAAGGTCAGGAGCAAGAGGAGCAGAGCGGTGAAGCGGAACATAGTGTCACCTACCTATATTGATGGTCCGATTATAATGCGATAAAGGGCGGGCCGATCGTGCGGCCCGCCCCTCTATTGTAAAATATTCCCGGGCAGAGGTCACTTCAGAAGTAGCATTTTCCTCGTCAGGACTTCCTCGCCGCTGATCAGACGGGCGAAGTAGAGGCCGCTCGCCGCGGGTCGTCCCGCCTCGTCGCAACCCTGCCAGATCGCCTCGTGGCGCCCCGCCTCGAGCTGTTCCGAGATCAGCGTGTCGACACGCCGCCCCTTCACGTCGTAGACCGCGAGCTCCACCCGAGCCGCCTCGGGCAGCTCGAAGCGGATCGAGGTCCGCGGGTTGAACGGGTTGGGATAGTTCCCGCCGAGCGCCAGGCGCGTGGGCAGGGTCTCCTCCGGTGCGTCCTCCACCGCCGTCGTCGTCGCCAGCAGCCAGTTGATGGCGTTCTGCAGGAGCAGCGGCCGCGCGCTGGCGTCCATGGCGGCGTAGTTCCAGCAGAAGAAGACGATCTGCCCGTTCTCGGGCGCGTCGTCGTCGTCGTAGCAGATGACGCTCGCGTTGCCGGTGGCCTCCGTCCAGGAGCCGACGCGGGTAGCGTCGCTGGTCTGGTCCAGCGCGTCCTCGTCGCCCCAGTCGCTGTAGGCCACGTCGATGGGGCCGGTGATCTCGTTGGGCACGGACATCACCGGGTGCGTGGGCGCGGAAACCGTCACGCTGCCGCTCGAGTCGCCGTCCCAGTCGTTGATGTGGAGCACGACGCTGGCGAAGGTTCCGCTGCCGTAGTGGTCGTAACCGACCTCGCCACCCTCGATGAGGAGGCGGCCGCCGTCTTGCACGAAGGCGATCAGGGCGTTGCGGATGGCGCTGCTGTTGAGCGTGGTGATGTTGGCGCCGCTGCAGCTCATCAGCAGATCGTAGTTCATCCAGGTGCCCGCATCGGTCGCGCCGACGGTCTCGACGGCAACCGTGTAGCCGAGGTACTCCAGGTCGTTCACGATATCCGTGACCGCCTTGGGCTCGCTGGCGAGGTAGTCTTCCTCCGAGAAGGGCGAGTCGCCCTTGCCCAGCAGGTCATCGGGCGCCAGCGGCCCCCTGGCCGTGTCGTCGATGATCAGGATCGCGCCGATGGTCTGCTCGAGGACCCAGTGCCGCTCTACCGTGGGCTCGTCGATCGTGACCGTCGCCGTGACGGGGATGTGGTGCCAGGCGTGGACCACGACGTCGTAGTCGAAGTAGGGCAGAGCGCCGGTGGCGTACTGGCCGGTGAGGCCGTCGCTCGTCGTCTCGTCGTAGAGCTCGCCGTTGTCGCTGCGGTAGACCTTGACCGTGCCCTCGAGCGGCGTGCCCGTGCCGAACTCCGTGATGGTGCCGGACATGATGCCGGCCGGGGCGGCCGCGAGGTCGACATCGAGGACGTTCGCCCCGTAGTTCACGAAGTAGGGCTGCGCGTGGGGCAGGTAGCCGAAGAGCGCCACGGTGAGCGTGTAGTCGGCCACCAGGATGTCCTCGCCCACATCGTAGGCGCCGTCGGGTCCGGCGGTCGCTTCGAAGGCAAGCTCCATGGCGTTGTCCCAGCCCTGCAGCAGCGCGCCGGAGGCGGGGCTACCCTCGGCGTAGATGTGGCCGGTCAGGGTGCCGTAGGCCTCGATGATCGGGAAGGTCGCCTCGATCAGGTCGTAGCCCGACACCGCGAAGACGCCGAGCACCTCGCCCAGCTCCGTGGGCGTGAGCGTCATGCTGTCCTCGGTCGTCATCAAACCGGGATCTCCGTTGACGAAACCCCAGAGCTCGTGCGCGGGCAGCTCGCCGCCGCCCATCGGCCGGAAGGCCTCCAATGTGCCCGGCAGGTTCAGCGCGAAGGCGTTCGTCAGGCCGATATCCGTGGTCACGCGTAGGGCGATGCCGGGCAGGGGATCCGCGTTGACTTCGAGCGCCTGGCGGAAGAGGAGCCAGGGTTCGGCCGGGTCCTGGCCGCAGATGTCGAGGCTGGGACCGTAGGAGTAAGTGATGTCCAACTCGCAGTAGCCGTCGGGTCCGGTCACGGACGCGGGTGTGCTGTAGTCGAGGCCCTCGGCCCAGATGTCGATGCCGGGCATGGGTGTGATGCCGTCGGACTCGAAGACCCCCACCGAGACGGTCGTCGGCGTGTTGGCATCAATGACGGACGGATCGATGTCGATCGTCGCGGGGACGATCACGTTGATGTCGGTCACGTAGGGCTCGCGGAACTGGGCCATGACTACGAGGTGGGCGGACCCGGGCGTGAGGACGTCCCAGATCGCGAGATCGAGCACGCCCGTCTCGTCCACGGTGCCCGCTCCGACCAGCACGCCGTCCATCGTCAGGCCGCAATAGCTGTTCGGCGCGGCCTCGATCGTCAGCGAGCTGCTCGTGGTGAAGAGCGTCTCGGCGTGAGTCACGGGATTGGTGCCGGGCGTGCCGATCCAGGTCGTGAGGCTGGGATCGCCCATCAGGTTGTAGATGGTCCAGTAGTAGCCGATCATGCCGGAGCCGGCTTCCATCACCGCGATGTTGCCGCTGAAGATCAGCGCGTCGTTGGTGACGTACCACTGGGTCATCGCCTCGCCGTGGTCGTGGAAGACGCCGTCGTAGGCGCCGAGGCCGTGGGTCTCGTAGGTCGGGTTCGATACGATCTGGCCCGAGCCGACGCCCCACCAGTAGTCCTCGTCCCAGTAGGTCGAGTCGCTGCCGCCGATGTAGCCGATGGCGCCCTTCTCCTGCGCGCGCAGCCAGGTCTCGGCGAAGCACTCGCCCACGCTGTAGTCGCTCGTGGTGCAGCAGTTGCCGACGGCCAGGCAGTACTTCCCGTAGTTCTGCAGATTGTTGATGTCGTTCTGACCGAAGTAGGGATCCGACCAGGAGGTCGAGCTGCCGTGGGCGGTGTAGTTGATGTAGCTCACGCCGTCGCTCACGTTCTGCACGATGTCCGACGCGTGGCTCCCAGACTCGGGGTAGAGGTAGGTGTGGCTGTAGATGTCGTGGTCGGCGTTGAAGTAGTAGGTCGTGCCGTAGTTGATCTGGCCGTTGCCCCAGGTCGAGCCGTGCCCCGAGTCCATGCCCGCGATCATCACGACCTCGTGCAGGTAGCTCGGGTCGGGCATCGCGTACTGGTCGTACATCAGGGTCTTGTCGAGCATGTTCTGGAGCTGGGTCGGGTTCGTCGCCGAGAAGCGCCCGTAGAAGATGTCGGGCACCAAGTCGCCCTCCACGTCGCAGTAAGGCCGGTCGGTGACGTTGCCGCCCTCGTTCCAGGTCGGCATGTTGCCCGTGTCCCCCACGAAGAGGACGAAGCTGGGCGCCGGCTGCTCGGGCGTGGCGTCGTTGTAGAGGCCGTGGATGTAATCGCGGATCTGCTCCTTGGTCGTGCCAACATCGGGCGTGCCAGTGACCGCGAGGATCGTTAGGAAGCCGCGTTCGGTCTTCCAGTCCACGAAGTCCGCGAGCTGATACTCGAACTCGGGCGGCGAGACCACGACCATCGTGACCAGGTCGCGCACGCGGTCGGGATAGCTGTCGTGCAGGCCGCGGTAGCCGTCCACCTGGTCGTAGACCGGATCGAAGAAGGTGCTGCGGGTGAGCGCCTTCAGCTCCGCCTCGCGGAAGATGTCGCCGCCGGAGAAGGTGACACGGAACTCCAGGCTCTCGGTGACGACGAGCCGCTTCTCGCTCGGATACCAGGCGACGGGCGAGATCTCCACCCTGCCCAGGCCCACGCCGCGCAGGCGGCCTAGGGGCTCGACCCGCACGAGTTCCCGCGCCACCGGCTCGGCGCGGTAGGCGTCCGGGTGATGGACGAAGGGCCAGTTCGCCGGGTCGGCGCTCTTCGGCATGCTCGGCTGGGCCGGATAGAGCGGGCTATCCAGGCCGAGCTGCGCCAGGTCGATCTCGCGCGTCTGCGCGGAGAGGATCTCGACGCTAGCCCCGGCTCCGTAGGGGATCTCCACGAGGCGATTGATCATCGGCAGCTCGGGAGCACCCACCTCCTGAGAACGATGAAGACCTGGGAGCGAGAGGCGCGTGAACGCGCCCCGCGGGGTCATCACCTCCCTGGTGTGCAACGCATCCAGATCCACACGGTAGTGCAGCGCGTCGCTGTCTTGCGAGAGCAGGCGGAGGGAACCGCCCTCCGTGCTCAGGGGGATGATCTGATCGTTCGCCTGGGCCTCTGCCGCCATGAGCAGGAGCAGCAGACCCGCTATGAGTCCCTTCCCGATCTTCATTCGCTCTTCCTTTCGAGAGATGACCCGAGCCTGGGTCGAGTAGAGGCATGGGGATCGACGGGCTTCATTATACAGGTAAATCCGATCTGAAAGAAGGAAAAGCACGGGTTGGAGCGCGTTCGCGGCGCGGAGCCAAGCGTGCTAGAATGGATGAACCGGGATCGGGCCGGGGCCCGTGGTATCCGGTTCCTGCAAGCATATCCCCGCTCCCAGCCAGGAGGACTGCCATGCAGCCTGCCCGCACCCTCGTCACGATCCTGGGCCTCGCCGCCCTGCTCGCCGCCCCTGCCCTGGCCGAGATCGGCTACGTAGGCCTCTCCACCCCCGACGAGGCCTACTCCTTCGACCTCGATAGCTACCTGGTCGGGCCACCCATCGATCTGCTGCCAGAGGGCGACTACCCCTACGACGCCACCATCCTCCCCAGCGGCTGGGAGGTCTGGATCCCCGGAGCCGCCGGGGACGGCGTGGTGGTCATCTTCCGGGACACGGGGGCGGTGATCCAGCGCATCGCCACGGGTGAGTACCCGGTTTCGGTGGCCTTCAACGGCGACGGCACGATGGCCCTGGTCAGCTGCCGCGACAGCGACCGCCTCGACCGGATCAGCACGAACACCTACCAGGTCTTCGGCAGCCTGCCCATCCCGCCGGCCTACCTCGGGCCCGGCAACATCGCCCTGGATCCCACGAGCGGCAACTTCTACCTGGTGAACTGGTACGGGGACATCCTCTACGAGATCGCCGAGGGCGGCGACGCGATCCTGCGCCAGGTCCCCCTGGGCGACAGCCTCTGGCAGCTCGTGGCGGACCCCGACGGTGAGCTGCTCTACATCACCGACCGCGGCACCGACCAGCTCCGCGTCGTCGACCGGGCCACGCTGGCCGAGGTGACGGCGCTGCCCGTGGGCGACGATCCCTGGGGCGTAGATGTCACCCTCGACGGCGACCGGGTCGTCGTCTGCTGCGAGGACAGCGGCAGCGTGCACATCTTCGATACGAGCGACTGGTCGAGCGAGACGATCTTCCTTCCCCCCGAGGCCGATCCGCGGGACCTGGACATCCTCGACGAGGACGGGCTCGCTTTCGTCGCGGGGGGCACGGTGACGGGCGACGATCCGGTCTACCGCATCGATATCATGTCGGCTACGAACCTCGGCCCGATCCTCATCCCCCAGGCGAACCCGAACGTCGTCGCAGTGCAGGTGCAGGCGAACTCGAGCGGCACCGGCGTGCCGGTCGTACCCGCAGCGAAGCTCGAACTGGAGATCCATCCCAATCCCTTCAATCCAGCGACACGGATTCGCTACACCCTCGCGAGCGCCGCCACCGTGCAGCTGACGATCCACGATATCTCGGGCAGGCTCCTCCGCGTGCTGGAATCCAATTGGCGGGAGCCTGGGTCCCATGAATCGATCTGGGACGGGCGAGGCAATGGGGAAGATCCGGTGACGAGCGGGCTGTACCTCGTGCGTCTCTCGACACCAACCGAGATGATTGTCCGGAAAGCTGTCTTGCTGAAATGATCGTGTTCAGGAGGATCGCTCCAGCCAGCCAGATGCCACTGCCTGAAACCAATCCTACCCGTGACGGGTCCAAGGACACGGGCTGTAACTCGCGGCCGCACATCGCGTAGAATCCACTCGCCCCCACCCATCGATACGGTCCTCGGCGGAAACGCCCTGCTTCGGCCAGGACCGGCGCCAAGGAGGCAGCGAATGCGGAGGTTTCCTGGACTCTCCCCGGCAGTCCAATCCCTCGCGATCATCCTTCCCCTGCTCCTCGCGATCGCCCTGGCTGCCGGTTGCGGTGGCGAGTCCGAGAACGGCTCCGCCCACGCAGAAGGGACCGATGCGGATTCGCTGCAGGCGGCGGGAGATAGCCTGGCCGCCGCGGAGGCGGACAGCGTCGCGATCGAGCACGAGGAGGAGGGCTTCTTCGCCCGCTTCCTCCGGCGCGGCGGCAAAGATGACGAGGACGAGGTGGAGATCGTGCCCGTCGAGCTGGCCACGGTCGAGCGCAGGGACGTGCCCTCCTACCTGAGCGCCACGGCCTCCCTGGAGCCCGAGAAGCAGGTGGAGATCCAGGCCAAGGCCTCGGGTCAGGTCGTCTCCCTCGAGGTCGAGGAGGGCGACCGGGTCAGGCAGGGACAGACGCTGGCCGTGCTGGACGGCGACGCGCAACGCGTGGCGCTCGAGGAGGCCACCCTGCGCGTCCGCTCCCTTCAGCTCGAGTACGACCGCAGCCTCGCCCTCCACGCCGAGCAGGGCATCAGCGACCGCGAGCTGCAGGACGTCCGTTTCCGCTACGAACAGGCCGATGCGCAGCGCAAGGCGGCGCAGCTCGGCCTCGATCACACCCGCATCCTGGCGCCCTTCGCCGGACAGGTCACCCAGCGCTACATCGATCCCGGACAGCACCTGGTCGTCGGCAGCTCGCTCTTCTCCCTCGTGGACACCGATCCCCTGCTCGCCCGGATCCACCTGCCGGAGAAACAGGCGATTCACATCCTTCCCCGCCAGCAGCTGGTCATCAACCCCGACACCCGGCCGGATCTCGACCTGCCCGGCGAGGTGCTCCGGATCGCGCCGATCGTCGACACGCGCACGGGCACGGTCAAGGTGACCTGCCAGATCACGGGCGCGGCGGCGGTCCTGAAACCGGGCTCCTTCGTACGCGTGCGCATCCAGACGGACATGCACCCGGACGTGCCGGTCATCCCGAAGCGCGCCCTCGTGCCCGAGGGCGGCGAGACCTACGTCTTCCAGGCCGTCGCGGACAGCGTGATCAAGGTCGGGGTCCACACGGGCTACAGCAATGGCCGCTTCGTGGAGATCACAGACGGTCTCGCGCTCGGCGACCGGGTGGTCACCGTGGGCACTGGGAGCCTCAAGACCGGCAGCAAGATCCGCGAGCTGGGCGCGGAGACTGCGCCCGCGGCCCTGGCCGACTCCACCGTTGCCGCGGGAGTCGATCCCTCATGAGGATCGTCGGCGCCTCGATGCGTCGGCCGGTGACTGTCAGCATGCTCACCACCGGCGCCCTGATCTTCGGGCTGGTCGCCCTCTCCCGGTTGCCCCTGAACCTGCTCCCGGACATCTCCTACCCGACGCTGACGATCCAGACGGAGTACCCCGACGCGGCGCCCGCCGAAGTGGAGAAGCTGATCACCGAGCCCCTGGAGGAGGCCGTCTCGGTGATCCAGGGGCTGAGGGGTTTGCGTTCCGAATCGCGGGCCGGCGTCTCGGAGATCACCCTGGAGTTCGCCTGGAAGACCAACGTCGACTACGCCTCCCTGGACGTCCGCGAGAAGATCGACCTCGTGCGCCTGCCCAGCGACGCCAGCCAACCCGTGCTGCTGCGCTACGACCCCTCCCTCGATCCCATCCTGCGCATCGGTCTCTACGGCGACATGGACCTCGCGGCCCTGCGACACCTGGGCGAGCGCGTGGTCAAGAAGGACCTCGAGTCCCTCGAGGGCGTCGCGTCGGTGCGCGTGCGCGGCGGGCTCGAAGAGGAGATCCACGTGGACGTGGACGAGGGCAAGCTGAGCGCCCTCGGCATCCCCATCAGCGCCATCTCCCAGTTCCTCGACAGCCAGAACCTCAACGCGGCGGGCGGGCGCCTGCGGGACCGGGACGCCGAGTTCCTGGTGCGTACCCTCAACGAGTTCCAGTCCGTCGACGACATCCGCCAGAGCATCCTCCTCGATGAGGGCGGCCGCCGCGTCAAGCTCGAGGATGTCGCCGACGTCTCGCGCGGCTTCAAGGAGCGGGAGATCATCTCGCGCGTGCGCGGCAAGGAGGCCGTGGAGCTGGCCCTCTACAAGGAGGGCGGCTCTAACACGGTGCAGGTGGCACGCTATGTCAAGCGGCGCCTGGACCATCTGCGGGAGAACCTGCCCGAGGGGGCCGACCTGCAGGTGCTCTTCGACCAGTCCACCTTCATCGAGCAGTCCCTCGCCGAAGTGCGCTCCAACGCGGTCCTGGGCGGCCTGCTCGCGATCCTCGTCCTCTATCTTTTCCTGAAGAACCGGCGGAGTACGCTGATCATCGCCCTGGTCATCCCCGTCTCCATCCTGGCGACCTTCTTCGTCATGCTGCAGCTGAATGTCTCGCTGAACATCATGTCCCTCGGGGGGCTGGCTCTCGGCGTGGGCATGCTGGTGGACAACGCTATCGTGGTGCTGGAGGCCATCGGCCGCCACCGCGATCGCGGTGCGGGCCTGTGGGAGGCGACGCAGAGCGGCGCTAGCGAGGTCTCGAAGGCCGTCACCGCATCCACCTTGACCACGGTGGCCGTCTTCCTGCCGATCATCTTCGTGGAGGGCATCGCCGGCCAGATCTTCCGCGACCAGGCCTTGACGGTCACCGCCTCGCTCCTGGTTTCCCTCGTCGCTGCCCTGACCTTCATCCCCGTGCTGGCCAGCATCGGCAGCCACCGGCGGGAGAAGGAGCCGACCGCGCTGCGGGACATGGGCCAACATGACACCGTGGGCATAGTGGTTGACGAGGCGGGGCCGACGCGGGAGCGCGGCCGCATCGTGCGCGTCCTAGTTGCCGCGACCCTGCCCGTCCGCCTTCTGGGCCGCGGCCTGCGCTGGCTCCTGCGCTGGCCCGGCCGAATGCTCCTCTACCCCCTGCGCTGGCTGGAACGCCTCCTCCGCCTGATCTGGCGCTGGTTCTGGCGGCTCGTCGCCCTGCTCATCGGCGGTCTGATCCGCGTCTTCCGCTGGGCGGGCCTGGGCCTGCTGTGGCTCGTCGACTTCATCCTGCGGCCCGTGCAGGCCGTCTTCGACCGCAGCTGGGCACGCCTGGCGGGCGGCTACCCCCGCCTGCTGCGCTCGGCCCTGGACCGCCGGGGCCTCACGCTCCTCGCTGCGCTGCTCCTCGGCGGAGCGGCCCTGCTCCTCGCGCCCGGGCTCGGCGTGGAACTGGTGCCGCCCTTCTCCCAGGGTCAGTTCGCCTTCGACCTGGAGCTGCCGCCCGGCACGCCCCTGGCCAGCAGCGCCGCGAAGGTCGCCCTGCTCGAGGAGGAGCTGAAAGGCGACCCGCGCATCGGCGTCTACTTCGCAAGCATCGGGGACAGCCCGGAGCTAGGGAGCGCGCGCAGCCAGCGGCGCGAGAATATCGGGCAGCTGAGCGTGGCCATCGCCGACGCGGACGACCGCCAGATGGAAGCGGCCGTCATCGAAGACCTCCGGCGCCACCTCGCCGCTTATCCCGAGATCCGCTACACCTTCCGCCGGCCCAGCTATTTCAGCTTCAAGACGCCCATCGAGGTGCAGGTCTTCGGCTATGACATCGGCACGCTGCACGACTACTCGAACCGGCTCGCCGTGGGCATGGCGCAGATTCCCGGCCTGCGCGATGTTCGCAGCAGCCTGGAAGAGGGCAACCCGGAGGTGCAGATCCATTTCGAGCGCGACCGGATGGCGTCCCTGGGTCTGGGCATCGACGAGATCTCGCGCAACCTGCGCGGGAAGATCCACGGAGACGTGGCCACGCGCCTCAAGGAGCGGGACCGCCAGCTGGACATCCGCGTCCGCACGGCCGAGGCGAGCTTCCTCGACGTGGAGCAGGTCAAAAGCCTGGTCATTAGCCAGGTCGACGGCATCCCCATCCCCCTGTCCACCGTGGCGGAGGTGGAGCTGGGCCAGGGTCCCTCCCAGATCACGCACATCGGGCAGCAGCGCGCGGCGGTGATCAGCGCCAACCTCGTGGGCCGGGACCTGGGGAGCGCCACCCACAGCATCGAGGGACTGCTCGCCGAGATGCCGGCGCCGCCCAGCCTCGCCGCAGGCTTGGGCGGACAGAACCAGGAGGTGTCCACCTCCTTCCGGAGCCTGGCCCTGGCCGTCTTCCTCGCCATCTTCATGGTCTATCTGGTCATGGCCAGCCAGTTCGAATCCTTCCTGCACCCCTTCGTCATCCTGCTCACCGTTCCCCTCGGACTCGTCGGCGTGATCTTCGCGCTCGCCCTGACGGGGACTGCCATCAGCATCGTCGTGCTCATTGGCGCGGTCATGCTTACGGGCATCGTTGTCAACAACGCCATCGTCATGGTGGACTTCATCAACCAGCGGCGCGCTGCCGGGCTGGCCAAGCGCGACGCGATCGTCGAGGCTGCCGCGGCGCGCCTGCGGCCCATCTTCATGACCACCCTGACCACGGTGCTGGGCCTCACCCCCATGGCCCTTGGCCTCGGCGAAGGCGCGGAGATCCGAGCGCCCATGGCCATCGCCGTCATCGGCGGCCTCGTGCTGGCGACACTGCTGACGCTGGTCGTCATCCCCGTCGTCTACGACACCCTCGACCGGAGGGCCTAGGCCATGCGGCTCTCCGACTTCTCCCTCCGCCGCCCGGTGACGATCCTCGTCGCGACCGCGGCCGTGCTGGTGCTGGGCGTCGTCAGCCTGCAGCGGCTGAAGCTCGACTTCTTGCCCAATGTCGATGCGCCCTTCATCGGCATCTGGATGCCATACCCCAATGCCGTGCCGAGCCAGGTCGAGCGCGACATTGCGCGTCCGGTCGAAGAGGTCATGGCTACGCTCGGCGACGTGAAATCGCTCAACTCGTTCTCGGGACGGGACGGAGCCTGGGTGCAGATGATGTTCGACTTCGGGCGCAGCATCGACGTGCTGCGCCTGGAGGTGAAGGAGAAGATGGAGCAGGTGCGGCCGCTCCTGCCCGCGGACCTGGACGACTACTTCATCTTCACGTTCAACACGAGCGACATCCCCATCATGGAAGGGCGCATCAGCGCCCACGGCCGCGACCTCTCCGGCTCCTACGACCTCCTCGAACGGCGCATCCTGAATCCCCTGCGGCGCATCGAGGGCGTGGGGCGCGTGCAGGTGGACGGTATCTCGCCGAAGGACGTGACCATCTACCTCCTGCTCGACCGCATCGTCGAGCACAACGTGGACGTCGGCACGCTCTTCCGCCGGCTCAACGAGAGCAACATCGATCTCTCGATCGGACGCGTCAACAAGGGCAGGCAGCGGATCAGCGTGCGCGCCCTGGGGCAGTTCCGCAGCCTGGAGGACATCGAGAACCTGCTCGTGAACGACGTGGGGGTGCGCCTGACCGACATCGCCGAGATCGTCTACAGCGAGCCGGCGCCAGAATACTACCGGCGGCTCAACGAGGAGCCGGCCATCGCCTTCTGGATCCAGAAGGCCTCGGGCGCCAACATCGTGGACGTCTCGCGCCGCGCCAAGGGCGTCCTCGAGGAGATCGAGAAGGATCCCGCCCTGCAGGGCATCGAGGTGGTCCTCTTCTTCGACCAGGCCGACAGCATCCTGGAGAGCCTGCGGGGCCTGCTCCAGGCCGGCCTCATCGGCGGCGTGCTGTCGGTGGCGGTGCTCTTCTTCTTCCTGCGTCGCTTTCGCACGACCCTGATCGCCGCCGTCGCCATACCCATCTCGGTGATCGCCACGAACGTCTTCCTCTTCCTCACGGCGCGCTCCCTGAACATCCTGACCATGATGGGACTCATGCTCGCGGTCGGCATGCTGGTGGACAACGCCATCGTGGTTCTGGAGTCCATCTACCGGCGGCAGGAAATGGGCGAGAGCCCGGTGGATTCCTCCCGCAAGGGCGCCCGCGACGTAGGGATGGCCGTGATCGCCTCGACGCTGACCTCGGTGATCGTCTACGCGCCCATCATCCTGACCGAGAACGACCAGATGTCCATCTGGCTGGGGGAGGTTGGCGTCACCATCTCGGTGACCCTGATCTTCTCCCTGCTGGTCTGCCTCACGATCGTACCCCTCCTCTCCTCGCGCGTGCGGACCAACGGACAGGTGGCGCAGTTCCGCATCATCGATCGCGTGCGGCGGCGCTACCTGCGCGTCCTCCGCTGGACCTCGCTGCGTCACCCCCGGGCGACCCTGGGCCTCGTCGGACTGTTCATTGTCCTCACGATCGTCGCCATCCAGGTGGCGAACTTCCAGCCCGAAGGATTCAACGAGGATAGCGTGCGCTGGAACAATCTCTATTTCTGGCTCGACTTCACGGACAACACGAACGTCTACGGCGTGCGCGACTACGTGGACAGGGTCGAGACCTTCCTGAGCGCCGAGCAGGACTCCCTGGGCGTCGAGTTCCTCTACATCTTCTATCAGGACAACTTCGCGGCCTTCAGCCTCTACTTCCCCGACGAGAACACGCCCAGCCCCGACGACCTGCGCGACCTGCGCGAGCATCTGCGGGAGACCTTGCCCGAGGTCGCTGGCGCAAAGTACCGCTTCCGCAACGAGGAGGATTCGGGTTCCGGCGCACAAACCTTGTCGGTGACCCTCTTCGGCGAGGACACGGACCTGCTGGAGACGATGAGCGAGGAGGTCGTGCGCCGTCTGAGCCTGATCGAGGGCTTGGAGGACGTGGGCAGCAACGTAGACGAGGGCCGCGACGAGGTGCGAGTGATCCTGGACCGACAGCTCGCAGGCCGCTACGGCGTCAGCCCGCGCGACCTGGGGCAGATCCTGGGCCTCACCTTCCGCGGCGTTCCCCTGCGCAAGTTCCAAGGGCGGGATCGGGAGATCGACCTCGGCATCATCCTGGAGCCCTCGGATCGGCGCAACATCGACAACCTCGCCCACCTGCCCGTGACCTATCGGGAAGGGCGGCCGGTTCTCCTGGGCCAGATCGCGCGTTTCGAGATCGACAAGGGCGCACAGGGCATCCGCCGCGAGCAGCAAAAGACGGCGCTCACCGTGAGCGGCGCCTACGAGGGCGAGGAGTTCGGCGAGCTCACCGACGAGGTCAGCCGCATCCTGGACTCATTCGATTATCCGCCCGGCTACTCGTGGTCCTTCGGACGCCGTCTGCGCGAGCAGCAACAGCAGCAGAGCGACATGGGCATCAACGCCCTGCTGGCCGTCCTCTGTGTATACATGGTCATGGCGGCGCTCTTCGAGTCCTTCCTCCACCCGCTGGTCATCATGCTCTGCATCCCCTTCGCAGGTCTGGGCGTCGTCTGGACCCTCCTGCTCACAGGCACGCCGTTCAACCTCTTCGCCATGATCGGAGTCGTGATCCTCATCGGGATCGTGGTCAACAACGGCATCGTGCTGCTCGATCACATGAACGCCCTGCGCCGGGCCGGGCGCAGCCGGGAGGAGGCGATCCTGGAGGGCTGCCGCGATCGATTCCGTCCCATCATCATGACGGCGGCGACGACGATCCTGGGGCTCACTCCGCTGGCCCTCGGCAAGACGGCCGTGGCCGACGCATACTACTTCCCCCTGGCCCGGGCCGTCATGGGCGGACTGGCCACGAGCACCGTCCTGACCCTGGTCGTCCTGCCGACCTTCTACGTGCTCGCGGAGGACCTCTCCGTGCACGCGAAGCGGCTCTGGTTCTGGGGTGTCGGCAGAGAACGCCTGCCCTGGCGGGCTGAGGGGAAGCGGAGTCCGAGCGGCGGCCGCGGGCCCGGCACCGAGCCCACCTGATACTGCTCGCTCCGGCCTTCAGCAAGTTGCTAGCCCCAATTCGCCAGGCAAACCCGGATCGCCGACCGTAAGGCTTGCATCGCTAGCCGCTTCGGCAGCGCGGTGAGCGCCGGCGCATGCGCCGCCACCCCTTCGGCGGCACGGCGAGCGCTGGCGGCTCAGGGTTCCCGCTCGACCTCGACGATCCCTTCGAGTCCCGCTGTCCCGCGCTCGTGCCACAGTTGGTGGCAGCGCGAGCAGAGCGTGACCAGGTTCTTGGCATCGTTGCCGCCACCCCTCGCGCGAGGCAGGATGTGATGAACCTCCAGGAAGCGCGTGCTGTGGCAGCCTTTCACTCGACAGCGATGGCCGTCCCGCGCGAGGACAGCCCACCGCCGGGCCGGCGGGATCGTTGCGTGGTTCCTCTCGCCAGGTTTCAGGACGCGAGCGTCGCACTCGATGCGCGCGAGCGTGTTCGCGGTTAGTGGCTCTCGCCCTCTCCCTGTGTGCAGCTCCGCTTTGCCGCAGTCCGCACACTTGTGGACGATGATCTGATAGGGACTCTGCGATTGTACCCGGGTACAATCGCCATTCGCTGCCTGGCCTTCTCTCTCCCGAACGGATTCTGAGGTCGAAGCAAGCACGTCCAGCGCTTCGAGCAGGAGCTCCTCCCGCGTGCCACGATTCCCCTGCTTGCGAAGCCTTTCGATGAGAGCTTCGTAGCGGGCGAGCTGCACCGGATCGAGGCGAAAGCTCAGCGTGGCGGGAACAGGTTCGGCCTCCACCGGCACCGGCTCGCCTTCGGCGGGCAAGCAATCGACCGCTCCCCTTTTCTCTCCGCCTGGAGCGACCGACAGCTTCATGGACGCCTGGGCCGGATCCCGCCTCCTGAGCTCTCGTGTCTGCGCCCTTGCGTGCTCGATTTTCACCTCTAGCTCGCGCCGGCTCGTGCGCTTCGCTTCCGCAACCCAGCGACGCTCCGTGTCCGGCGTAGCTACACGAGCCACGGAGCGCGCCTTGGTCCAGGGCAACTCGCCGGCCGCCACGGACTCGCGCAAGGCAGGCAGCTTCTCCAGCGAGTCAGCAAGCCGCAGGAACTGATAGGTCTTGCTCTGGGAGAATCCCAGCGCTTCGTTCGCGTAGAGCTGGATCGAGGAATAGCCCAGCTCTCGATAGAGCCTTCTTTTCAGGATCTCGGCAAACCAGAGCACTGCGCTCTTCTCCGCGCGGGCAAGCTCGCGCAGGGAGACCTGCAGGTGCTCGTGCACCTCATCGGCCGGTAATCCAGCGGTGAATGCAGGCATGAACGACCTTCTCTATTTGCATGTAAAAGGGAGGAGAAATGGAGCTTGGGATAGGTTCAATATACACGGTACGAGAGTCGAGATCAAGAGCTAATTGATTTTAATACTATAAGTTAACTGGGGGTGCCGGCGCGGAAATTGCCTGACCGAACAGTGGGATCAGTGCTGCAAGCTGGATCTGGGAAGTCTTATTGAATTCCGGTCTGAGGACTCGCGCAGGGTTTTACACCGGGTATAAAAGGTCTAAGTCTCAAGAGAGAAGGCGACCCTCTTTCGAGGAGGTCGCCTTATCTTGTCCAGCTCTGTCGATTTCAGGCTAACCCGGGGTGCTGACCCTGTCCTGGATCAACCACTCGCGCAGGATGCGATCCAGTTCCTTGAACTTGATGGGCTTGGCAAGATAGTCGTCCATGCCGGCGCGCAGACAGCGGTCACGATCCCCCATCATCGCGTGCGCCGTAAGCGCAACGATGGGCACATGGGTCCCGCTCGCGCTCTCACGGTCGCGGATGATGCGCGTGGCCTCCAGGCCGTCCATCATCGGCATCTGCACGTCCATCAGGATGAGGTCGCAGTCGACCCGCTCGAGTTCGGCTAGCGCATCGTGTCCGTTCCTCGCGCTCGAAACCTCGATCCCCCAGCGCTCGAGCAGCGTCTTGGTGAGCTTGAGATTGATGGCGTTGTCTTCCGCGACAAGGACCCGGGGCGGCGTGGGCCTATCCCAGTTTTCCAGGAGCGATCGAGGGTTCGCAAGAGCGTCGTCCTCCTGCAACTCCGATCTGTCCCTGTTACTCGGTTCGAAGGGCAGGAGCACGTGGAAGGTGCTGCCCGTGCTCTCCTCGCTCCTCAACCAGATCCTCCCCCCCATCAGCTCGACGAGGCGTGCGGAGATGCTCAGGCCCAGCCCCGTCCCGCCGAACTGGCGCGTCATGGAGCCGTCCGCCTGGCGGAAGGACTCGAAGACCCGTGACTGATCCTCCCGGGCGATGCCGATGCCGCTGTCCTGAACCTGGAAGTGCAGGGGCAGGATCTTCGCTTCCTGCTTCAGCGGCTCGATGACGACCATCACGCCGCCCTCTTCCGTGAAGCGGATCGCGTTCTGGATCAGATTCACGAGGATCTGACGCAGGCGGCCCTGGTCCCCGATCAGGATGTCCGGCACACGGTCCGCTATCTCCTGCCCCAGCGAGACGCCCTTGCGCTGCGCGTCCAGGGAGAGGGGCTTGAGCGTCTCGGCGACGGTCCGTCTCAGATCGAAGGGCTCCTCGACGACCTCTAGTTTGCCCGCCTCGATCTTCGAGAAGTCGAGGATGTCATCGATGATCCTGAGCAGGGAGCGCGCCGACGTGCAGACGTCGTCCAACTGCTCCCTCTGCCGCCGCTCCAGTCCCGTCTCCAGGACGAGCTCGGTCATCCCGATGATCCCGTTCATCGGCGTGCGGATCTCGTGGCTCATGTTGGCCAGGAACTCGCTCTTGGCGCGGTTCGCGTCGGCGACCTTGAAATGCGCTCGCTCCAGCTCCTCCGCACACTCCTCCAGGAGCAGGCGGTCGCGTAGCCCGGCCCAGTACTCGCGATTGAAGAGGCCGCCAAGGGTCCAGAGGAAGGCCAGCTCCAGGCAGACGATCAGCCCCATCCCTGTCCCCTGCTTGCTGCCCATCAGGAAGAGGAAGACCGTGGTGGGCAGGAGCATCACCAGGAAGAAGAGCCGGAAGAGCCGGCGCGTCGGCGTGAGGGTGCCCATCGCGCCCGAGGCGAGGCCGGCCAGGATCAGCAGGATGCAGAGCGAGACGTAGCTGATGCCGTAACGATGGAGAGCGAATACGCTCAGGGCGCTCCAGATGCAGGCCGGAATCAGCGTGCTCCAGAAGAAGACGCGCTTCCATAGCTCGGGATGATCCGGGTAGATGGTGTCGAAGCGCTTACCGAAGATGCTGCGGACCAGGCCGAAGAGGAGGAAGAGGAAGGTCGTCCCGATCGCCAGCAGGGGCAGCTCGCGATAGAGGTCGGCGAAGTAGAAGAGGAAGGCCGCGAGGACCGGGTAGATCCAGGCACCGCGAAGCGAGCGCAGCGCGAGTTCGCGGTGCGCCACCACGGACAGCGCTTTCGCCTGCTCGATCCTCTTCTGCTTTTCGGCGGTATCCTTCATATCAACAGTCCACGTGCCTGGAAGCGGACGGACGAAGCCTTCCAACTCAAGGACAGTAATACGGGGATCGGAGATCGGATCTCCGACCGGTTCCTATTCGAATCATCGGGAAATCTGTCCGGCAGCTTGAGCCGGGAATCATCAAAGTGCTTCTATTCCAAATATTTAGAGAAATGAAATAATCCAGTTACACCGACGCTACCAGCCGACCCGGGCACTCGTGCCCATGCCCGGTCCGAGCAGGATCGCGTTGGCCAGAAGCCGGGCTGTGCCGTGGAAATAGGCCCGGTAGACGGGGTTACCGAGGAAGGCCACGACCTGTCCGTCGCCGATCGTCTCCCGGCTGAGGTAGCTGGTCCGGGCCCAGCGTTCCCTGGCCTCCGGCCAGAGAAGGCCGGAGAGTCGGATCCGCTCCGGCCCGGCGAAGCGGCCGATGGTCTCCGCCGGCTGCCGGGACATGAGCGCCAGGTCCGTCTTCACCAGCACCGGCACCCTCTCGCCGGCGCCTGCGCTGAGCCAGTGGGAGGGATCGAGATCCGCACGGAGGATGGCTCCCTGCGGGCTGAAGCGGCGCTGCCACTCGTCACGGACGGCGGGCTCGCCACCTTCGCCCGGGACGGCCTCCGCGGTCTCCGACCGGATGGCCCCCGCCTTCCCCGCCCGCAGGGCGAGCTCGTCGACGCTCAGGGTCCCCCATCCGCGTTCCCGCTCGACCTCTTGCTCGAAGGCCTCGAGCTCCCCCAGCATCGCCCGGCGCGGACGCAAGGCGGCCAGGGGCTCCTCGCAGCCGAAAAGGATCCAGCTGCCCTCGCCTAGAGTCAGCAAGGTGCCGCCGGCCAGGATCCAGGAGCGGAGGCGCTCGCGGCCCCCGTCGCCCAGGATCGCCGCGAGCTCGACTCCGCGCCCCGGCGACGCGTCGGGCACGATGATGACGTTGTAACGGGCCAGGTCGACCCGCGCCAGCTGGGAGAGGCGCAGCAGGGAGCAACCGAGAGTTAGCTCCCGGTCGAGGTAGTGCCAGACGGCGCCGAAGGTCGTCTGGTAGAAGGGCGCGCCCCCTAGCAGGGCCACACGCGGGGTCTCCAGCAGACGGAATTGCCGGCTGCCGAGGTCCGGCCCGATGTCACTGAGGGCATGGTTGGCGGGACGGAAGCTCGCCCCGGACGCGGCGGCGATCGCCCGCAGCTCGGCGAGGAGCCCGGGCGGGCCGCCCTTCCGGCGCACGACGACCGAGCCCGGACCGTAGTCCCGGCCGCCCGAGACGAAGGCCTCTCTGCCCGCCCGGCAGGGCACGCCCGCCGCGAGCAGCGCGGAGAGTGCGGGAACGGCGGCCGGATCCGCGGAGTCGAGCAACCAGCCATAGCTCGCGTCCGCGGGTTCGTCCGCAGGCGGGGCGGCAGAAGCATCCGCCGATGGCGCGGCGGGCACCGCGGGGAGCTCCGTCGCCGCGTAGACCTCGCAGCCATAGGCCATGGCCAGCGACCAGGCCGGGCTCTCGTAGAGCTGGCTGGACAGCCCCGCCTCGAGACGACGCCGCTCGCGGGCGAGGAACTCGTCCCCCATGGCCGGATCGAAGTCGAGAATGGCCCGCGCCAGGCGGCCCTCGCCGTGGCTCAGGTCCACGATCCAGGTGCCGGCGGCGAACTCGCGTCTCCCCCGCCTCTCTCCCCAGTAGCTCCGCGCCGCGTCGAGGCGGAAGGGCTCGGGGGCCGCGCGCAGGGCGATGCCCTGGGCCGCCAGAGTCTCGGCCAGGCGCCGGGCCGTATCCGGCCGCGTCTCCGCATCGATCAGGTAGCAGCGGAGTTCGCCGCGACGACCGGCGAGCGCATCTCGCCGGACGCGACGGAAGTCCGCATGCAGGTCCTCCCGATTGCCGGCCACGCTGCGGAGCAGCGCCAGCGCGGCGGTGAACTGGTGGTGCACGGCCTCGCGGTAGCGCAGCACGGAACCGTCGGGCCGTTTCACTGCCGCGCCGTGGGAAGATGCCTGCTCCCCCAGCAGCGCCACGGCGCCGGTGAACAGCGGCCACGATGCGCCCCGGTTCGGATTGAACTCCTCGTTCCAGTCGCCCGTGTAGCAGCTCCAGCCCTGCTCCCCGAACGCGCTCGCCATGGCGTCCGCGAAGACACCCCACCAGCGATGCGTGGTGGCCGGCAGGTGGGGATTGAAAGGCTCCCGTGGCGGCGAGAAGAGATAGGTGTCGAACGAGCCCATCTCGTGCAGGTCGAAGGTGACCTCGGGCAGCCAGTCCAGCAGCACGCGCACGCGAGCCCGCGACTCTGGCTGGGAGAGCGCGAACCAGTCGCGGTTGAGGTCCAGGAAGTAGTGGTTCCCGCGGGCGGAAGGCCAGCCGCCCTGGTGGGCCAGGGCCTGGCGGTCCGTGCTGAGCACTCGTCCCTGCCAGCGGATCCGGTCGGCCAGGAAGCGGGCGCGGCCGTCGGGGTTCTGCAGGGGATCGACGAGGACCAGGACGTCTTCCAGCAGCGCGCGCGTCGCCTCGCTCCGGTCCGCGGCCAGGTGATGCAGCAGCGCCAGGGCCGCGTCGCAGCCGGAGCCCTCCCCGCCGTGCACGCCCGCCCCGAGCCAGACCACGGCCGGCGCGTCGTCAGCAGCGCCGCCCCCCTCTCGCGCCTCGCCCGGAGACGCGAGCGCGAGCTGACGGTGCTCCGCCCGGACTCCTTCCAGGTCGGCGATGAGGTCCGCCCTACCGACGAGCGCATAGAACAGCTCGCGGCCCTCGTGGCTCTGTCCGTAGGGAAAGACCCGCACGCGATCCGAAGCCGCGGCGATGGCGTCGAAGGCGGCGCGAAGGGCCTCACCGGAGGCGGGACGCTCGCCCAGGGTAAAGCCGAGCAGCTCGTCCGGGGTCGGCAGCGCGGGGTCGTGCTCTGCGTCGGGCGCGAAGACGGCGTCGTAGACGGGAGGCAAGAGGGCCGCGTGCACGCCGGCCGGGGAGAGATCGGGCGCGGCGCTCGCCGGGACGGCCATCAGGATCAGGACGAAAACGAGGAGAGCGGGCGAGTGCGGGCGTGGCATGCGCGGTCCCTTCTGCGGAATAGGAGATCGAGCGTGGGGCGGATTCTAGCCGCAGTCGGGTCCGACGACAAGCGCGGGCGCGAAGCTCGGGCCCTTCCCTCGCGGACCGCCAGACCCGAGTCGCCACGTGGCGACTTGGGCCTTTGGCTCGAAGCGGCTCGGCACCGGCCGTTCCGAATCAGCGCAGGAGGACCAGCTTGCGGCTCGCGAGCTGACCGCCGGCCTCGATCCGCGCGAAGTAGACGCCGGATGGGAGCTGCATGCCGCGCGCGTCCGTGGCCCGCCAGAGCCGCTGGTGCTCGCCCGCGTCCTGCCACTCGTCGACCAGCAGGGCCACGCGGCGGCCGCGGGCGTCGTGGATGCCGAGGCGGACGCGGCCCGCGCGTTCGAGGCGGTAGCGCAGCGTGGTGGCCGGATTGAAGGGGTTGGGGTGGCCCGGAAGCATTGCGACTGCCGCCGGCGCGGAGGTCGGTGCCGCCGTCAGGGCATCCAGGTCGAGGGTCCACATGGAGCGGCCGTGGGTGCCCGCGACCAGCTTGCGCGTCGGCGCATGCAGCTTCAGATCCAGCACTGGGCTGCGCGGCAGGCCGCTCGCCAGCTCGTGCCAGACGCTCCCGGGCTGGGTCGTGTAATAGACGCCGACGTCGGTGCCTGCAAACAGGGTGTTCGGCCGGGCGGGATCCGCGACGAGCACGTTCACCGGCGCCTCGGGCAGGTCGCTGCTGATGTCGGTCCAGCTCGTGCCCATGTCGTCGCTGCGGAAGACGTGGGGCGCGGGCTCGTCCCAACGCAGGCCGGAGAAGGTGGCATAGACGATCACGGCATCGCTGGGGTCGACGGCCACGCGCGTGACCCAGCGGTCGGGCAGCCCAGCGGAGACGAGATCCCAGTCGCCGCCGCCGTTCGCCGTCACCCAGACGCGGGAGTCGTCGGTGCCGACGTAGATCACGTTCGTGTTCGTCGGGGCGACGGCGATGGTCGTGATCGTGCCGTAGCTGCCGCCGTGGTTACCGCCGGTCAGATCGCCGCTGATGGCGCTCCAGGACGACGCGCCGTTGGTCGTGCGGTAAAGGCGGTAGGTGCCGTAGTAGAGACGGTCGTGCTCGAGCGGATCCATGACCACCGGCGTCGACCAGTTGCGGCGGTCGCCGCTGTTGATCCCGCTCGTGGCCGAGCTCCAGCTACCTCCCCCGTTGGTGGACTTGCGCAGGCCGCCGTTCTGGTACTCCGCGTAGATGACGTTCGAGTTCGTGTAGTCCACGATCGTGTAGAAACCGTCGCCGCCGAGGATGTGGTCCCAGTCCTCGGTGCCGCCGTTCCAGGTGCGCAGGGTGCCGTTGTCCTGCGTGCCGCCGTAGAGGCGGTGGGGATTCAGGTAGTCGATGCCGATCGCGTAGAACTGCGAGGTGGGCTGGTCGTAGAGCTTGGTCCAGCTGCCGCCAGAGTTGGTCGAGCGATAGACGCCACCGTCGTTGCCATTGTAGACGCGGCTGGGCTGGCTCGGGGCGAAGGCCATGCCGTGGTGGTCGACGTGCATGTTCGAGCCCACCTCGGACCAGCTCGAGCCGCCATTCGTACTACGATAGCAGTAGAGTCCCAGCGCGAGAACGCGGTTCGGGTCGGAGGGATCCACGCGGATGTTACCGAACCACCAGCCGTAGGAGCTGTACATGCTGCCCAGTGCGCCATCGTTGGTGCCGCTCCAGCTGTCGCCGCCATTCGTGCTCTTGTAGACGCCCTCGAAGTAACCGGTGGCGTCCGCGTAGATGGCGTAGAGTACGTTCGGCTGCGAGGTGCAGACGCTGATGCCGATGCGCCCCACGTCGCTGCCCGAGGGCAGGCCGCTGGTCAGCTCCTGCCAGCTGTCGCCGCCGTTGCTCGAGCGCCAGATGCCGCTGCTGGGCCCGCCCGAGCGGCGGTAGTTCAGCCCGCGCACGCGTTCCCACATCGCCGCGTAGAGAATGTCGGGGTTCGACGGATCGATCGCCAGGTCGATGCAAGCGGTGGAGTCCGTGACGCTGTGCACCAGATCCCAGCTCGCGCCGCCGTCGAGGCTGCGGTAGACACCGCGGTCGGGGCCCGTCCCGAAGAGCTTGCCCGTGCCGGCCACGAAGACGCGCTGGCCGTCCGTCGGGTCGACGACGATGCGACCGACGTACCGCGTCTCCGCCAGGCCCACGGCGTTCCAGTGCGCGCCGCCGTCCGTCGACTTGAAGACGCCCATGCCGAAGAAGCTGAACGAACCGGCGTTGGCCTCGCCGGTGCCCACCCAGATCACGTCCGGGTCCGTCGGGTCCAGGGCGATGGCCCCCACTGGGAGCAGGGACTGCTCGTCGAAGATCGGCGTCCAGCTGTCGCCGCCGTCCGTCGACCGGAACACGCCCCCGCTGGCCATCGCGGCGTAGACGAGGTCGGGATCGCTCGGGTGCACGGCAAGGTCGGTGACGCGCGCGCCGATGTTGCCGGGGCCCGCGTAGGTCCAGGCCTCGCGCAGGCCGAAGCCCTCGCGCGACTTGCTCCGCGCCTGCTCCAGGACGGCGCGCACCGACTCCTGCCGGATCTCTCCGCGCGGGTAGGCGCGCTGGCGCCAGAACCACTCGTTGGGACGGCCAGAGGGCTCGCGCGGCCCTTCCGCGGCGGCGCCGCCGGCAGCGAGCGCGGGCTCGCTCTCCGTCCCGCCGGGGGACGGCGGGGCCACGCGCAGCATCCAGGCGAGAGCGATGGTGAGAACAAGGGTCAGGATCGCGAAAGAGACGCGGCGGGACATGGGGATCTCCTCGTCAGAGGGTTCGCGCGGGGCGAGCGGGATACGGCTTCGCACTATTGTAACGCCTGCGCGGCCCTGCCCGCAATCACCCCCGCGACGTCGCCGGGGGCGCGGGTGGGGCGGCGGCTTTCCCGGTATCGCCTAGAAGAAGAGCTTCGCCAGGGTGAGGACGCCCTGCTTCCAGGGCACGCGGTGGGTCACGCCGCCGTCGCTGACCGAAAGGCGGCTCAGGTTCTCCAGGTACCAGCGGTAGTTGCGCAGGAGCGCATCCTTGTTCGAGTGCCTCGGCGCGTAGCCGATCTGCACCTCGGCCTTCTCGATGGAGACGAAGGAATCCTTGGATACCGTCTCGTAGATCCACTTGTAGAGGGGCGACAGCTTGAAGAACTCCAGCACGCGCAGGGCGAGGATCGCCGGCGCAGCCGGGATGCACTTGATCTCCTTGCCGTGGCCCGCCTCGTTCAGCACGACCTGGAAGTCGTCCTTGACCGTGGAGAACTCCTTGGCGCCGATGTTGAAGGTGTCGTTCACCTTCTCCTCCGGCAGCGTGGCGCAGAGCTGGATCGCCTCGCAGAGGTCCTCCACGTCGAGATACTGGTAGAGGTTCTTGCCGTTGCCGAGTACGGGGAAGCCGTGGCCGGTGCGCGCCCAGTCGTAGAACATCGCGAAGATGCCGAGCCGCTCGGGTCCGATGAAGGACTTCGGCCTCAGGATGGACACGCACATGCCCTGCGCGCGGAGCTGCTCGCAGACCTTCTCCGCCTCGATCTTGGCGATGCCGTAGGGTCCGACGCCGTCTAGGCGGTCTTCCTCGCGGAGGGGATGGTGGTCAGGGATGCCGTAGACCGCCGTCGAGGAGATGTGGATGAAGCGCTCCACGCCGTGCCGCTGGGCCGCTTCAGCGACGATGCGCGTGCCGTCGATGTCGGTGGAGAAGATGTCCTCTTTCTTATAGAGCGGCAGCGCCGCGGCAGCGTGCACGACGCGCTGGGCGCCCTGCGTCGCGCGCTCCACGTCTTCGGGCTTGCGGATATCGCCCTGGATGAAGTCGACCTTGTCCTTGCAGTCGGGATAGTCGAACTCGACGAGATCCAGGACGGTGACCGGATGCCCTCTCTCCAGCAGGTAGCGGACGAGGTTGATCCCCAGGAAGCCAGAACCTCCCGTAACCAGATAACGCGGCTGCATGCTGCTCCTTTCTCGATTCCTAGGATTCCTCGCGGCTCAAGTGTTCGCGCACGTAGGCCGCGACTCCGTCCTCGATCGACAGGAAGCTCCCGTCGTAGCCGGCCGCCCGCAGCTTCTCGATCCGGGCCTCGGTGTGGTACTGGTAGCGCGCGCGCAGCTCCGGCGGCATGTCGATGAAACGGATGCGCGGCTCGCGGTCCAGCCCCGCGAACACCGCCGCGGCGAGATCCAGCCAGCTGCGTGCAATGCCCGTGCCGCAGTTGTAGAGCCCGCCCCTGACCCCGGCGGCCGCGAAGAAGAGCGTCACCGCCACGGCGTCGTCCACGTGCAGGAAGTCGCGCTGCTGCTCTCCGTCGGCGTACTCGGCGCGATGGGAACGGAAGAGCCCCACCTCGCCCTCCTCGCGGATCTGGTGGAAGGCCTTGTGCACGACCGACCGCATCTCGCCCTTGTGGCCCTCCCCGGGACCGTAAACGTTGAAGTACTTGAGGCCCACGATGCGGTCGAAGAGGCCCCTCTCCAGGGCCCAGAGGTCGAACATGTGCTTGGAGTAGCCATACATGTTCAGCGGCCGGAGGCGGATGGTGACCGCGTCGTCGTCGTCGTAGCCCTCGGAACCGTCGCCGTAGGTGGCGCCGCTCGAGGCGTAGACGAAGCGCGCCCCCTTCTCGAGGCTCCACTCGCAGAGCTCCCGCGTGTAGCGATAGTTGTTGTCGGCGAGGTAGGCGGCGTCTGTCTCGGTCGTCGAGCTGCAGGCACCAAGGTGGAACACGGCGTCCGCCGGGTCGAGGCGGCCGGCGCGGAAGCGCTCGCGGAACTCGATCTTGTCGAGGTAGTCCTCGAAGCGCAGATCGCGCAGGTTCTTCCACTTCTCGTCGCGACCCAGGTGATCGACGAGCAGGATGTCGCGCTCGCCGGCCGCGTTGAGCGCCGCGACGAGATTGCTGCCGATGAACCCGGCGCCGCCGGTCACGATGATCCTCGGGCCCATCACGTCTCCTCTCTCGGGGTGGGTGCCGGCGCCGCGGCGCCCTAGCAGGCTAGTACAGGCGCTTGACGGCGCTCCAGCTCCGCGCCGCGGTGGCGGTCATCCCGCAGAGCACGGGCAGTGCCCCCATCTCGCCACAGGGGCTGATCGCGTCGGCGCAGGGCGAGTCGCTCTGGAGGTAGAGGTTGCCACTCGCTTCGTCCCCGCAGAACTGGGGATCGGCGCCGATGTTCCCGTCCTGGCCGAGCTGCGCCGCAATTTCGCCCGTCCAGTCCCCACCGGCATTGCCGTGGATGTCGCTGCAGCTGAGCGCGACGGCCGAGCCATAGGCGACCTCGACCGCCTCGCCGCCGCCGAAGGCGAGGATGCAGGCGTCCAGGATCGCCGAGCAGGAGAAGCGGGCGCTGAGCGCGGAGCCCACCGGCGCGCTGTTGTAGGCGAAGGTACAGGATGCAAAGAGGGGCGGCGAGCCATCGCCGCCGTAGAAACCTCCGCCGCGCTCAGCGGCCGTATTGCCGGCGAGGACCGTCCGCGTCAAAGCGGGCGAGGAGGCCAGGCAGGCCATGCCGGCGCCGAAGCCGGCGCCGTTGTCCTCGATGCGACAGTCCTCGAGGATCGGAGCCGAGCCGCTCTCGCAGGCGAGCCCGCCGCCGTACGAGCCAGCCGAGTTTCCCCGGATCACGCAGTCCCGGAGGACCGGGCTCGCCGACCAGCAGTAGAGCCCTCCGCCCAGCCAGGCCTCGTTCTCCTCGATCACGCAGTTTTCGATCGTGGGCGAGGCGCCCTCGCAGAGGATCCCGCCGCCGGCGGTCTCCGGCCCGCCGGCTTCCAGGTAGCCGCCCCTCAGTGTGATGCCCTGCAGCCTGGCGGCCACCGTCTCCCCGGAGCGGAATTGGATCACGCGGTGGGGATCGCCGCTCGCGCCGCCCGCGTCGATGATGCAGCGCGTGGGATCGCCGCTCTGGGAACGCAGGGTGATCGCCTTGCCGTTCAGGTCGAGGTCGCGGTTGCCCGGGCCGCTGAAGGTCCCGTCGCCGAGTTCGACGACGTCGCCGCTGATGGCGAGCGCCAGGGCCGACGCGATGTCGGGCAGGTCACCGCCGCCGTCGGGTTGGACAAGGAGCACGGTGCCACCGGCGGGAGCGGCCCCGATGGAGAGAACGAGGGCGAGCAGGACGGCGCTCGGGAATCGCATGGAGCTACTCCTCTGCGGGAAACGGTTCGGGTATTCGGCGCGGCCATTCTAGCGAGGGTCGGCCGCTCTGTCGAGAGAGACGAGCGCCACGGGGAGCTCCGCTTGACAGAATCGCCGTCGTGAAATCCCCCCCCAACGGAAACGCGCGGGCGGGCGCGCCGTGCCGACACGCCGTGCCGGCATACCCCACCATCGCGCAGCGCCCACACGCAGTACCGACCTAATGCCGCGGATCGAAGCGCCAGAGCCCCGCCGCCTGAGCCGCGTCCCAGGCGGCGTCGATCTCGTCCGGCGTGGGCGGGCGGTCGATCTCGGAGTAGCGCTCCGTCCCCTCACCTTCCCGCCGCCCCACTTTGTACGCGGGCCGATACTGTCCCATGATGTTCACGAAGCTGTCGGGCGAGACCTCGCGGGCCAACCAGCGGAAGATGGCCGCCGTCTCCTCCCCTCCGCCGGGCATGACCAGATGGCGGATCAGCACGCCGCGCCGGGCTATTCCTGCGCTGTCCATCCTCAGGACGCCCACCTGGCGATGCATCTCCTCGATCGCCGCGCGCGCCTGCTCGGGATAGTCCTCCGCCCGGAGGTGGCGCCGGGCGCTCTCCTTCGACCAACACTTGAAGTCAGGCATGTAAATATCTACCAAACCGTCCAGTAGGGCAAGCGATCCAAGGGAGTCGTAGGCGCTGCTGTTGTAGACGACGGGCAGGCTCAAGCCCTCCTCCGCGGCCCGTGCCAGGGCCAGGACCACCTGGGGCACCACGTGCTCGGGGGTCACGAGGTTGATGTTGTGACAGCCTCGGGCCTGAAGAGCCAGCATGAAATCGGCCAGCTCGGCCGTGTCGCAGGGCTGGCCGTCGCCGCGCTGGGAGATCTCCCAGTTCTGGCAGTAGACGCAAGCGAGGTTGCAGCGGCTGAAGAAGATCGTGCCCGAGCCCCGCCAGCCGCGCAGGCAGGGCTCCTCCCCCAGGTGCGGGAAAGCGCTGGAGACCAGCGCATGGCGCCCCACGCCGCAGACGCCCGTCTCGCCGGCGGCGCGGTCCACGCCGCAGTCCCGCGGGCAGGCCCGGCAACCTGTCAGCTCCCGCGCGGCCTGCGTGGCGCGCCGCGCCAGCTCGCCGCTGCGCAGCAGGGCCAGGTAGGCGGGCTCCCGCTTCTCGATGAGGAAGCGGTCCTCGTGCCGGCCTTCGTCGCTCACACTCCTGTCTCCTCCTTCCTACGCGATGCCCGGCATCAGCCGCCGAGAAGATTCGCCAGCAGGGGCGGCAGCTCGCCCGGCTCTGCGATGACAGCCTCCGCGCCACTGGCCACGAGTTCCTCCCGGTCGCGGAAACCCCAGAGCACACCCACCGGATGCATGCCCGCGGCCTCGCCGGTGGCCATGTCCACGTTGCTGTCGCCCACGAAGAGACAGCGAGCGGGCGGGACGCCGGCCTCCGCCGCCACGGCGAGGCTGAGGGACGGGTCGGGTTTGAGCGGCCAGTCCGAGCGGGCGCCGTGCACGGCCAGGAAGGACCATCGTGCAAGCAGCTTTGCCGCCATGAACCGCGTGGCCGCATGGGGCTTGTTGCTGATGATCGCCATGCGCGCGCCAAGCTGCGCGAGATCGTCGAGCATCGCGGGCACGCCGTCGTAGGGACGCGTGTCGTCAAGCATGTGCTCGCCGTAGTCGCGGCGGAACTCGTCCGCCAGGACCGGGGCGAGATCCAGCGCGCTCTTGGGCACGGTGCGGCGGGCGAGCATCTCCACGCCGTCGCCCACGAAGCGGCGATAGGCCCCGGTTTCGTAGGTGGCGAAGCCGCGCGCGGCGAGCACGCGGTTCATCGCGGCGGCGATGTCGGCAAGGGTGTCCGCGAGCGTGCCGTCCAGGTCGAAGAGGACGAGCGGCATGTCCATGGGCTGCCTTTCGTTACCGCGCGCGCCGCGCACGGGGTGGGCCACGGCTCGAACCTAGCGCCGCTGTCCTGCGAGGTCAAAGAGTAGCGTCGCGGGCGGAACCCCGGACGAGCTGCTCCGTAGCTTTCCGGAACCCACCCGAAAGGCCACCCATGCGCAGACTCGCCCTGCCGCTGATCGCCCTCGTTTCACTCTGCCTGCTCGCCACCGCCGGCGCGAAGAAAGCCGCGCCGCCGCCGGTCTGGCCCGGCGAGACCTGGGAGCGTGGCAGCCCGGAGTCCCAGGGCATGGACTCCGCGCCTCTCGCGGAGATGCTTGAGCGCCTGCACGAGGACAACCCCGGCATCCGCAGCGTGAGCGTGATCCGGAACGGCCGCCTCGTGCTCGACGCGCGCGTGGCGCCTTTCACCCGCGTGGATTCGCACGTGATCCACTCTTGCACGAAGAGCGTCGTGTCCGCGCTGATCGGCATCGCCATGACGGAGGGCAAGCTGCCCGGCGTGGACACAGGTCTGACCGAACTCTTCCCCGGCCGCGAGATCGCGGGAATGGACGCCGACAAGCGCGCGATCACGCTGGAGCATCTGCTCACGATGAGCGCCGGCCTCGCCACCGAGGACTCCTACCTCCACGACTGGACGGGTCTGAACGAGATGCGCCAGAGTAGTGACTGGGCGCAGTATGTGCTCGACCTGCCCATGCGCGCCGCGCCGGGCGAGCGCTTCGAGTACAGCAACGGCGTCGCCCAGCTCCTCGGCGAGATGCTCCAGGACGCCGTGGGAATGAGCGCCCAGGACTATGCGTGCGAGCGGCTCTTCGCTCCCCTGGGCATCGGCGAGACCGACTGGGAGGAGGGGCCGCCCGGGCGGAGCATGGGCTACTCGGGCCTGCGCCTGCGCCCCCTGGACCTGGCGCGCATCGGCTACCTCTACCTCCGGGGCGGCGAATGGGACGGCGAGCAGCTCCTGCCGCGCGACTGGGTGGCGGCCTCGACGAGCCCGCGGGTGGCGGCCGGCACCATGGCCCCCCACTACGGCTACCAGTGGTGGGTAAGTGACAGCGTGTGCACGATGCTCGGCTACGGGGGGCAGTTCGTGCACGTCCTGCCCGAGCAGGACCTCGTCGTCGTGTTCATGAGCGCGCTCGAGTCCGGGCGCTTCTTCACGCCGACGCGCCTGCTCCACGAGTACATCCTCCCGGCCGCGGTCTCGCGCGGGCCGCTGCCCGAGAACCCCGCGAGCCTCGCCCGGCTGGATGCACTCATCGCGGAGCTCGGCAGCCCGGAGCCCCTGCCCGTCCAGCCGCTGCCCGCGGCGGCGCGCGAGCTTGCCGGAAAGCCGCAGCGCTTCGAGTCGAACCCCCAGGGCCTCGTGAGCCTGGTGATGGACTTCGAGGAGGGCGGCGCGGAGCTGCCCGTGGCGGCGCATCTCGCGATGGGCTCGATCGGAATCCGCGTGGGGCTCGACGGCGTGCACCGGCGAAGCGAGCTGCTGGGCCGGTCCTGGGCATTCCGCGGCGACTGGCAGAGTGATTCCACCCTCGCAGTGGACTACGAGTCGATCGATCGCGTCACCCGCCTGCGCACGACGATCCACTTCGAGGAGAACGGTCTGCGTCTCGAGATCCACAATCTTGTCACGGGCCGGGTCAGCGAATTGGCAGCCGCCCCCGAGTAGTGGTAGAATTGCGAGGCATCTCTCCCGCTCGCTCATGCCCTATCGTCCGGATCCAAGCCACGCAAGACGGAGGAACCCATGACTTCCCATCGGCTCGGCATTGTTCGCATCGGCCTCGCGCTCACACTCCTGCTCACGGGACTCCTGCCGGGCGCCTCCGGCGCGGCGGCGGAGATCGCCGTGTACTGGCTCCCAGCGGACGCCCCCTTCGAGGGCCTGAGCGATCGGCTCGACCTCCACTACAACGGCCAGACCGGGCACCTCGTCCGTGTCCGAACCGGGATGAGCGTCGACATGGACGCAGCCGGCTGCCGCCGCTTCGAGACGGGCGCCCTCGAGAACCTCTACGTCTTCTGGCTCGCCGACGCGGAGCTGGCGGAGTTCGAAACGCCCGCCCGCATCCTGCTGCGGAGCGGGCACGAGGTGCTGGTGGAGACGACCGGTGAAGCACCGCGCCTGAGCGCCGCCGCCGAGGCCGCGCTCGCGGGGCTGCGGCAGCCGGTGCGAGTCTCCTCCGCGCCGCTCCCCTGGCCGGAGCTCTCCGCGGCGCCGCCGGTCCGAACGAGGGATTACGATCCGCTCATCCAGGAGATGCTGAACGGAGTGACGACGGAGAACTTCATGGTCACGTGGCAGACGCTGGAAGACTTCGTGACGCGCTACACCTTCGCGGCGCAGAACGAGCTGGCGACCCAGTGGCTCCTCGACCAGTTCCTCTCCTTCGGTCTGGACGCCGAGTTCCACTACTACGAGCAGAGCGGCCAGCGGCGGAACGTGGTCGCGACGCTGCCTGGCCTGGTCGATCCCACGCGGGTCGTCTACCTGGTCGCGCACATGGACGCGATCTCCGGCACGCCGGAGACCTGCGCGCCCGGCGCCGACGACGACGGCAGCGGCACCTCCGCCGTGGTCGAGGCCGCGCGTGTCCTCAGCCAGTTCACCTTCGAGTACACGATCAAGTTCGTCTGTTTCAACGGCGAGGAGCAGGGCCTGGTGGGCTCGGCCGCCTACGTCGCGGACATCGCGCAGGCGGGCGAGGACGTCATCGGCGCCTTCAACATGGACATGATCGCCTACCGCGGCACCGATGCGGCTCCGCCCGACATCGTCATCTACACGAACAGCGCGTCGCAGGGCCTCGCCACGACCCTGTCGACGGCCTGCGGGGACTACCTGCCCGGGCTACTGGAGCCCATCATCCACGTAGAGAACATGACCGCCAGCGACCACGCCTCCTTCTGGAACTGGGGATACCAGGCGATCGTGGCGTGCGAGGACGAGGCCTGGGGCGACGACTTCTCCCCCTGGTATCACACCTGCAACGACCTGATTGCCAACTACCCGCAGGACTACGTGCTCGACTGCGCGAAGGCCAACCTGGCCGCGCTCGCCACGACGGCGGTCCCGCTCGATCCCGAGGGTCCCTACCTCGTCCTGAGCGGCTCGTTGGCGGACGATGACGATATCGGCTCCTCGAACGGCGACGGCGACGGCCTCTTGAATCCCGGCGAGACCGTCGAGCTGTGGGTGACGGTGCGCAACGTCGGCACGGAGACCGCCCAGAACGTATCGGGCGAGCTCGCCTCGACGAGCGGTTCCGTGAGCATCCTGAACTCCTCGGCCGCGTGGAACGACATCCCGTCCTGGGGCGAGGGGGCCAACCTCAGCCCCTTCGTCTTCGAGATCGGCGGGGGCGCGCAGGACGGCGAGACGCTGCCCTTCACGCTGATGATGACCAGCGACGGCGGTGTCCAGGAGCTGTCTTTGCAGTTCACGGTGGTCGCGCCGGACCTGGCCTTCTACTTCCATCGCCTCGACGACAGCGGCACCGGCAACGGCGACGGCGTGCCGGAACCCGGGGAGGTTGTGCTGATCCCCGTGAGCCTCGCGAATGCCGGCGGCAAGGACGCGCTCGAGGTGAGCGCGCAGCTCGTGAGCGAGACCCCGCTGCTTACCGTCATCGAGGGTACGGGCTCCGCTGCCACGATCCCCAGCGGTGAGAACGCCGAGCTCGCGCCGGCCTACCGCGTGCACCTGTCCCCCGACGCGCTCGAGGACGACCTGCTGCCGCTCAGCCTCGCGATCAGCACGGCCGCGGGCTACGAGGCCAGCTCCGGCTTCCAGCTGAAGGTCGGCTCGCTCTTCTACGACGAGCTCGAGGCGGACGGCGCCTGGACCCTCGGCGCTCCCGGCGACGACGCGTCCACCGGCCTGTGGGTGCGCGTCGACCCGAACGGCACCGAGTACAACGGCCAGCCCTGCCAGCCGGAGGATGATCACACCGTAGCGCCGGGCACCGACTGCCTCGTGACCGGCCAGGGGCCGGAAGGCGGCAGCGCGGGGGCGGCGGACGTGGACGGAGGCAAGACGACAGTGACGAGCCCGGTCTTCGACCTCGCGAGCCTGGTCGACGCGCGCGTCACCTACTGGCGCTGGTACACGAACGACCTCGGCAACAACCCCGGCCTGGATGAGTGGGTGGTGCAGGTCTCGCCCGACGGCGGCGGCAGCTGGATCGACCTGGAGCGGACCACCGCCTCCGCGAATTCCTGGCTGGAGCGCTCCTTCCTCATCGAGGATTACATCACGCCAACTAGCACGGTGGCGTTCCGCTTCATCGCGAGCGACGAGGGCGACGCCTCGCTGGTCGAGGCGGCGGTGGACGACTTCGAGATCAGCGGCCAGACGCAGCCCGTGACCTCGGTCGCGGACTTCCAGCCAGGTGTGCTGATGCTGGCGCAGGCGCGTCCGAATCCATCGCGCGCAGGAACCGTGATCTCGTTCGCGCTGCCGGCCGCTGGTGCCGCGTCGCTGAAGCTATACAGTGTCGACGGCCGCCTCGTCCGCACTCTGCTGGACGGGCAGACGGACGCGGGCGTCCACGAAATCGCCTGGGATGGAAAGGGCGACACGGGCTTCCGGGCCGCGACGGGGGTCTACCTCTACCAGCTCGAGGCGACGGGACAGCGGCTGACCCGGAAGCTCGTGGTGATCCGCTGACGGGCAGCGAGGTCAAAGAGAGAGCTGGCATCTTTTCTCCGAGGCGCCTGCGCAGCCGAAGCCGAGGAGGAAGATGCCAGCTCTCTCCATATACCCCCGTCGCGGATCGCCACGAGATTCCTGCTATACTCTCAGAGGATGAGGACGTAGCGAGGAGGGTTCGGATGAGGACTGTTATTACGGCTCTGCTCCTGCTGCCACTGATCGCGGGCAGCGCGGGCGCTAACTCCTTCAGCGCCGAGGGCACAGGTATCGAACCGACCTACGGATATGAGTTTCGGGATGGTCGCTGGCTCATCAACGACGGCAGCTTCGAGGACGGCACCTGCTACGACGGCAACAGCGCCTGGACCTGCGCGTCCGACAACGACTGCGACTGGATCGCCGATCTCGTGCCGCTGGGACTTTG
>CAZVHI010000004.1:0-131485 GCA_964627205.1 uncultured bacterium | reverse complement strand
GGGCTTTTCGGCAACCAGTTGCCATTGTTCAAGTAACGTCGGGACAGTAGTGATAGGATACCCTGAATTCTTGAACCGAGTCAATGTTGCAGTAATGTGATTCTGATAAACAGCACCATTCGTTATCGATGGGTGAAACGGGAAGTCTGCCGGCGGCAGGTTCTCAGTGTAGCCGCGCCCGCGCTGTTGCTTGAGGATCAGGCCACCTAGCTACCGTTGTAGTGGCGCGGGAACAAGGCGTAGAAGAGGATGGCGCGCAGCAGGTGCTCCTCGCTGACCCGGTCGCCGGTCGAGTGCGTGTACTCCTCCTCCGCGGGGCCGAAGCCGAGGGTGGGGATCCCCGCGATGCCCGCCGTGTAGACGCCGTTCGTGGAGAAAGTCCAGCGGCCGAGCTCGGGCTCGCGGCCCAGCGCGCCTGCCGCCGCCGCCATGCCCGCCGCCACGGCCGGGTGCTCCGTGGGCAGCGTCCAGGTGGGATAGTACTTCTCCATGCGCACCGCCTTGCCCGTCCAGGCCTCGGCCTCGTGTACGAGTACTTCCACCTCCGCATCGTCGCCGGCGATCTCGCGGATCTCGGCGAGCGCGCTCTCCTTGGTCTCGCCGCCCGTGAGGCGGCGGTCGAGAAAGAGCTCGCAGCGATCGGGCACGGCGTTGAGGCTGGGCCCATCGCTGACGATGCGCGTGACCGCGACCGAGCCCCGGCCGAGGAAGGGATCGGCCGCGAGGCGCTCGTTCAGCTTCTCGATCTCGGCGGCGATGCGCGTGAGCTTGTAGACGGCGTTCTCGCCGCGCTCGGGGGCGCTGGCGTGGCAGCTCTGGCCGTGGGCGGTCACGGTCATCTCCATGCGACCGCGATGACCGCGGTAGACGCGCAGACCCGTGCACTCGGAGAGCAGCACCAGCTCGGGGCGGAGGCCGTCCTCCTCGAGGATGGTTTTGTAGGCGATGCCATCGCAGTCCTCCTCCATGGCGCTGCCGACGACGAAGAGGGAGACGTCCGCGGGGAGCGTGTCCTTCGCGAGCGCGGCGCCGTAGAGGATGGAGACGAGGCCGCCCTTGTTGTCGCTCGCGCCCCGGCCCCAGATCCAGCCGTCCTCGTGCTTGCCGGTGAAGGGGTCGTGGTCCCAGGCGTCACGGTCGCCCACGCCGACGGTGTCGATGTGCGCGTCGTAGAGAATGCCGCGCGGGCCGTCGCCGATGCGGCCGATCACCGAGCCGAAGGAGTCGATGGTCACCTCGTCGAAGCCGAGCGAGACCATCTGCCGCGCGATGCGGCGGATCACCTCTTCCTCCTCGCCGCTCAGCGAGGGGATGGCCACGATCTCGCGCAGGAAGTCGATGGCCTCCGGCATGATCTCTTTCGCTGCGTCTTTCATCTTGCTCCTCCGCTTCCGCTCAGTCGATGATCGCCCAACGCGCCTGGTGCTTGTCCAGCTCGGCGATCGTGTAATCGTCCATGGGGTGCTCGCGCTCGGGCACCTCGACGTGCTTCTCCGCGTCGCAGAGCGGCGTGGAGAAATAGCGCTGGCCCGTGTCGTTGATCATGGTGACGACGCGACCGACCTCCGGGAAACGCGCGTGCAGCTTGAGCGCGGCGGCCACGTTGGCGCCCGAGCTGATGCCGCAGAAGATCGCCTCCTCACGGGCCATGCGCTTGGCGGTGCTCACCGCCTCCTCGGTGCTCACGGTGATGACGCCGTCGAGCAGGTCGAGGTGGAGGTTGCGGGGGACGAAGCCGTCGCCGATGCCTTCGATGCCGTGGGGGCCCCACTCGCGCCGTGAGAGCAGCGGGCACTCGCTCGGCTCGATGGCGAAGAAGCGCGCGGCAGAACCGCGCTCCTTGAGCGCGCGCGCCACGCCGGTGAGCGTGCCGCCGGTGCCCTGGGTGGCGATGAAGGCGTCCAGCTCGCCGCCGGTCTGTTCCCAGAGCTCGGGGCCGGTCGTCAGATAGTGGGCGTTCACGTTCTCGGGGTTGTCGAACTGCGCCGGCACCCAGTAGCGCCCGGGGTCGGTGGCGCGGATCTGTTCGAGCTTCTCGAGGGCGAGGTCTACGTCGCTTTCGCCGCCGGGCGTGTAGACCATCTCCGAGCCGTAGGCCAGGTCGAGCTTCTTGCGCTCCTCGCTCATGCCCTCGGGCATCACGATGACGCAGGGGTAGCCCTTGGCCGCGGCCACGAAGCTGCAGGCGATCCCCGCGTTGCCGGTGGAGCACTCGAGCACCGTCATGCCAGGCTTCAGCTCGCCGCGCTCCTCGGCCTCGCGGAACATCTGCAGGTAGATGCGGTCCTTGAGACTGCCCGAGGGGCTGAAGTACTCGAGCTTGCCGAGGATCTCGAGCTCGCTGCCGGCAGTCAGCCGGCCGAGGCGGAGCAGCGGCGTGCGGCCGATGGTGTCGAAGACGTGCTCGGCGATGCGGGCATTGCGATCCCAGGCGATGCTCATGTGGTCCCTCCATTCCGCTTGGAAATATTGAACTTAGAGCGAATTGCACGGTGCCGCAAGCTCTCTCTTGCGCCCTCGGCCGCGGGCGATTTTTGCTCCTCCCCCCTGGAACTCCCCCCGGGAGATTTTGTAGTATGTCGCCTTGTGTTCCGACGGCCGGAGCCCTTCGGTCGTTTTAACAACGAGATGGACGTCAACAAGATCCGACGAGGTGATATCGGCCATGATCGAAGTGCGCAATGTGAGCAAGCGCTTCGGCACGACCCTCGCCCTGGACGGGATATCCCTGAGTGTCGAGCGCGGCTCGGTGCTGGGATTCCTCGGACCCAACGGCGCGGGCAAGAGCACGACCATGAAGATCGTCACGAGCTTCCTGGCGCCGGACGCAGGCAACGTCGTCGTCGACGGGCTGGACGTGGGGGAGCACCCCCTCGCCGTCCGCCGCAAGATCGGCTACATGCCGGAGAATGTCCCCCTCTACCCCGACATGCGCGTGCACGAGTACCTGGACTTCGTGGGACGCTCGCGCGGGCTGCGCGGGGGTGAGTTGAAAGGACGACTGGACTGGGTGGTGGACGCCTGCGGAATCCGGGCGGTCTTCAAGCAGACCATCCGCGAGCTCTCCAAGGGTTTCCGTCAACGCACGGGCCTCGCCCAGGCGCTGATCCACGATCCGGAGATCCTCATCCTCGACGAGCCCACCAGCGGCCTCGACCCCCTGCAGATCATCGGCATCCGCGAGCTGATCCGCGACCTGGGCGAGACGAAGACCATCATTTTCAGCACGCACATCCTGCAGGAGGTGCAGCCGGTCACCGAACGCGTCGTGATCATCAACCAGGGCCGCATCGTCGCGGACGGTCTCATCCCCGACCTGAAGCAGCGCGCCATGGGCAGCAACCGTATCTTCCTCGGCTTCGACGAGGCGCCCGCCGCCCTGGAGGACGCGCTCGGCGCGCTCGCGGGCTTCCAGGCGCTCCTGCCCGTGGGGGACGCCGCGCCTGGCCGCTTCGAGCTGCGCGGCTCCTTCGACGACGACCTCGTCGGCGCCGTAGCCCAGCTGGCCCGCGAAAAGAGCTGGCGCCTGCGCGAACTGCACGAGAGTCCCTACTCCCTGGAGGACACCTTCATCGCGCTGACCCGGCGCAGCGAGGCCGAGGGTGCTACCGGCGCGAACGCGGGACGCGCGGGGGAGGTGAAGGCATGAGAAACGTCGGTGTGATCTTCCGGCGGGAGCTGTCCAGTTACTTCAACAGCCCCATCGCCTACATCTTCATCATCGTCTTCCTGGTGCTGACCGCGGGCCTCTACATGACGCCCTTCTTCCTGCAGGGCCAGGCGGACATGCGCGGCTTCTTCTCGAACCTGCCGCTGTTTCTGATCTTTTTCATCCCGGCCATCAGCATGCGGCTCTGGGCCGAAGACAAGCGCGCGGGCACCTTCGAGCTGCTCATGACCCTGCCCATGCGTGGCGCCGAGGTCATGGCCGGCAAGTACCTCGCGGCCTTGGTCTTCTACCTCATCGCCCTGGCCGGCACCTTCCCCATCCCCATCATGCTGGGCATCCTGGGCAACCCCGACGGCGGCGCCATCGCCTCGGGCTACCTGGGCGCGGTGCTGCTCGGGGCGCTCTATCTGTCGGTGGGGATCTTCGTGTCGGGCCTCGTGCGTGACCAGATCACCGCCTTCATCCTCGGCATGATCGCCTGTTTCTTCTTCTTTCTGGTGGGCATCGATCCGGTGGCGGCCACTGTCGACGGCTGGATCAACGGCCTGGGCTCCTTCATGCAGAACGCCTTCGGCCTGTTGCCGCACTACGAGTCGATGCAGCGGGGGGTCCTCATCCTGGGCGACCTAGCCTACTTCGTCGCCCTCTCGGCGGTCTTCCTGGTTCTGAACAGCTACTGGCTGGAAGGGAGGAAGCACGGATGAAGAAGAGAATGAGCTTCCGCCTGGCCTTCGGCCTGGCCGCGCTTCTGCTCCTAGCCATCTCGGTCTTCCTGGTCGGCATCCTGGGCGACCTGCACGGCATGCGCGTGGACCTGACCGAGGACCGTCAGTTCACGCTCTCGGACTCCGCGAAGGACATCCTCTCGCGCCTGCAGGTGCCCGTGCAGGTGAAATTCTACATCACCCGCGAGGACAAGATGCCCACGCAGCTCCGCAACCTGGAGCGCGACGTCTCCGACAAGCTGCGCGACTTCTCCTCGGCCTCGGGCGGGCACATCGCCTTCAGTGTCCACGATCCGAGCGAGGACGAGGAGCTGCAGGAGCTGCTCCAAGGCAAGGGCATCCGGCCCTTCCAGGTGCAGTCGGTCGAGCGGGACGAGATCGGGCTCAAGCTGATCTACTCGGCCGTCAGCATCGCTTACATGGACAAGAGCGAGGAGATCCTGCCGCAGGTGCTGCCCCAGAGTCTGGCCACGCTCGAGTACGAGATCGTCAGCCGTGTGTATCGCCTGACGCAGGAGAAGCAGCCGGTGCTGGCCGTCTTCGCGCCCAAGCCCCAGCTCGACCCGCAGATGCTCGGCATGTACCTGCAGATGGGCATGGAACCGCCCGAGATGCCCGACACCTGGGAGCAGGCGGTGGAGCTGCTGCGCAGCGAGCACTACGACGTGCGGCGCATCGAGCTCACGGCCGACTCGCCCATCCCCGAGGACGCCGACGCGCTCCTCGTTCTGGGCCCGGTGAACCTGAACGAGCGCCAGGCCTGGGAGATCGGCCGCGCCCTGTCCCGGGGTGTGAGCACGCTGATGGCTGTCCAGAACTACGAGTACGACTACAACCCCGCGCAGCGGGGCGGCTTCCGCATCACCGCACGGCAGCGCAGCTCCGGCCTGGAGGATCTGCTCAGGAGCTATGGCCTCATCGTCGTGCCCGACCAGCTCTTCGACGCGGAGCACGAGGTGCTGTCGATCCCGCGCACGCAGAACCTGATGGGCATGCAGATCCGGACCGCCGAGCCGGTACGCGCGCCGATGCAGATCGCGGTGCGCGGCGAGCAGATGAACCGCGAGCTGTCCATCACCAACCGTATCGAGCAGCTCTTCTACCTCTGGGGTACGGACATCGTGAAGGATCCCACGCGGCTGGTCGGCCTGAACCTCGGCGCGCAGGTGCTGTTCTCGACGAGCAAGCGGGCCTGGCACAAGCCCTTCAGCGCCGATCCGCTCACGACGGCGGACGTGACCATGCAGGGCAAGGATCTCGAGCCCGCGCGGGCCCTGGGCTACCTGGTCGACGGGCAGTTCCCGGACTACGGCGGCGAGACGCCTCCCGCCTGGCCCGGCCCGCCGGCGCCCGCAGGGGAGGGCGAGCCCGCTCCGGAGGAGGACACGATCGTCTTCGCCGGCGAGCCCGCGCCTGGGCAGCTCGTTCTCTTCGGCTGCGCGAAGCTCTTCGAGCAGCCCATCCTCCAAGCTGGCCACAACTCGCTGCTGCTGCTCAACAGCGTGGACGCCCTGGCCCTCGGCGGCGACCTGATCGGCATCCGTTCGAAGCTCATCACGGCGCGCAGCCTCAAGCCGATCGAGGCCACGCAGAAGCTGCTCTTCCGCCTCTTCATCGTGGCGCTCGTGCCGGTGTTGCTCACGCTCTACGGCATCGCGCGCCTCCTGATGAGGAGGAAGGAGAGCGACCTCTACCAGGAAAGCCTGGCCGTCAGGGCCCGCTAGGAGGAGAGCATGCGAAGCAAACCACTGATCATCCTGGCCGTGCTGCTCGTGATCCTGATCGGGCTGAAGCTCGTCCAGAACGCACTCCACCGCTCCGAGGTGGAGCAGACCGGACTCGAGCTGCTGCTGGCCGACCTGCCGCTCACCGAGATCGGGCGCGTGGTCCTCGCGGGGCCGGATGGCGATGGCGTGGAGCTCGTCCGGCGGGGCGACGACTGGATAGTGGAGTCCAGCTTCGGCCACCCGGCCGATGCGAGCCGCGTCGAGCAGCTCACAGGGGAGCTCGACGGCCTCCAGGGCGAGTTCCGCTCGGAGGATTCGTCGGTGCTCGCCGGTTACGGGCTGGACGACGCGCAGGCCGTGCACCTGCGGATCTTTGGCCTCGACGGCAGCGAGCGCGGCCATCTGCTGCTGGGCAATCGTGCGCCCAGCGGTTCCGGCTACTTCCTGCGCCGCGACGGCGACCAGAAGGCCTTCGCCGCGCAGGGCAACTTGCTGGGCGCGATCGGGATCTGGGGCGAGAATCGCGTGCCCGAGGGCAAGCGTTTCCTGAACCTCAAGGTCCTCGAGCTGGACCGCGACCAAGTGGACGGCTTTGCGCTCCTCGCGGAAGGCGAGCGCCTGATGCTGGCCAAGGCCTTCGCGGATCCCCCGGCCGACAGCCTGCCCGTCGACCGCAGCCAGTACACCTGGCTGATGGACGGCGTACCCGCTGACCGCGCGGCCACGGACGGCGTCCAGGGCGCTCTGGCCGGCGTCTGGGCGCGCGACCTGCTCGACCCAGCTGGCGACTACGCCTTCGCCGAGACGGCCCGCATTGTCGAGATCGCGCTGGCGAGCGGCGAGCGGAAGACGATCGAGTTCGGCGCGGCCGTGACCGAGCCCGAGGAGGGCGTTGCGATGCGCCTCGCGGGCGAGAGCCACGTCTACCTCGTCTATGACAACCTGCCCGACCGCATCTTCAAGAGCCGCGCCGACCTCGCGCCGAAGGAGGAATGAGGCACGGCACGCACGCCGCGCCCAGCTTCGGCGAACGACGACCCCTCGTGAACGCCCGGCCCCGGTGGCCGGGCGTTTCTTGTGAGCGCGCGCAGCGGCCTGGTATAATGGTGCCCAACACCTCGCCCGCTCCCCGCACCCGGAAGGAGCAGCGCATGCGCCTGCCGCCGATCCACCTAGTTTCCCTCTGCCTGATCCTCGTCCTGTTTCCCGCCGCGGCTTCGGCCGAGTGGTCCAGCGATCCCAACGAAAATCTCGTCATCGTCGACCGCAGCTCCGAGCAGGTCGTGCCAAAGGTTGACGCCACGCCGGACGGCGGCTGCTACGTCGCCTGGTTCGATCTGGCGTCGGGCAACTACGACGTCTACCTCCAGCGCCTCGATGTCCTCGGCAACGAGGCCTGGGCTCCGGGCGGCATCCTCGTGAGCGGCCACCCCCAGAACAGCTGGCTCGTCGACTGGGATCTCATCGCCGACTCGGTGGGCAACGCGGTGCTCGTTTTCTCAGACATCCGGGACGGCGGCGACTGGGACGTCCACGCCTACAAGGTGGCGCCGGACGGTCAGCAGCTCTGGGGCGAAGACGGCATCACGCTCTCCGCCAACGCGGACTTCGAACCCTCGCCGCGGGTCGTCGAGGCGAGCGACGGCGACCTGGTCTTCGTCTGGGCCCGCATGCCCGATGTCGGGGACGGCGCCATCATGATGCAGCGCCTCAGCCCGGCGGGCGCGCCGGAGCTGCCCGCGGGGGGCCTCGCCGTGGTGAGCGAGCCCGGCGAGGACCCGGGCTTCTGCGACCTGGTGGCCACGGGCGACGGCGGGGTCATCGTCTGCTGGCTGCGGGACACGAGCACCTACTACAGCCCCCGCCACCTGCAGGCCGAGAAGTTCGACGCCGCGGGAGCCTCCGCCTGGGGCGCCCACGTGGACGTCTACGACACCGTCTCCCTGCCGCTTGGCTACTACCCCGAGATCCAGCCCGACGACGCCGGCGGCGCGATCCTCCTCTGGCACGCGAGCGTGGGCAACCTCTACAACTCCTTCGTGCAGCGTCTGGACACCGCCGGCAGCGAGCTCTTCCCGCATGGCGGCGTGTCGGTGTCCACGACTCCCGGCATGCACCACATCTCGCCCACCCTGGCCTTCGACGCGCCCACCCAGAGCTGCTTCGTCTTCTGGGACGAGCGCAATGACGCCCAGAGCCAGTGGGGGATCTTCGGTCAGCGCATCGACGCGGCCGGCAACCGCGCCTGGGGGAGCGGCGGCCGCCAGTACCTGCCCACCGACACGCTCTACCAGTGGGCGCTGCGCGCCCTGCCGAGCGAGGACGGCGCCATGCTCTTCTGGATGGACCAGCAGGCCGGCTACGGCAGCGACCGCGTGTGGGGCTTCCGCGTGGACAGCGCGGGCGACTACCTCTGGCCCGGCGGGATCATCGCGGTCTCCAACCTGCCGAGCGGCAAGTCGCGCCTGCCCGTGACAGTGAACGGCGCGGGGATGGCGATCCTCGTTTGGGAGGACGATCGCCTGGGGACCGTCGACATCTTCGGCCAGAACGTGAACGCCGACGGCAGCCTCGGCGAGGCGGGCACGGGCGTGATCGACTTCGGCGGCGCGGAGGCGGCCCGCCTGGCGCCCAACTACCCCAACCCCTTCAACCCGTCGACCCGCCTGCGCTTCGTCCTGCCCGCCGCGGCCGACGTGGACCTGACGATCCACGACGTCGCCGGCCGCAGGGTGGCCGTGCTCTACGAGGGCCGACTGCCTGCGGGAGAGCACGAGCGCGACTGGCGGGGCTGCGACGACGCGGGACGTGCCCTGCCCGGCGGCGTCTACCTCGCACGTCTCCGCGCGGACGCGCAGATCTCCAGCCAGCGGCTGGTGCTCCTGAAGTAATGGGCACGGGCAGGTCCGGCATGAAAGACCCCGCGGGAAGTCCGTCATGCTCCTAGTTGCCTGCCAGGGGGGGCAGCACCACGTAGTCTACCGTGAAGCTGCCGTTCGTCACGTCGCCCTCATCGCCAAAGAAGTCGGTGACGAGGCCTGAGAAGGTGCCGGCAACCTGGGTCGCGCTTACCGTGTCCAGCTCGATGGTCGCCTGGTTGTCCTCGGCGATGTACATCGAACCGTTGGTGCCTACCAGGAAGGTGTAGGGCTCGCCTTCCAGCACCGTGATCGTGCCCGGCGTGTCGGGCAGGTGCAAGGTGAAGGACTCGCCGCTGTCGTTGTCCAATGCTCCGATCGAGATGATGTCGGTGTCGGGATCCTTGGCGGCGCCGGCGTTGGTGAAGCTGATCACGACGCCGTCAAAGGTGAAGGTGACGGTGCCGTCGAAGTCGGGGGGATCGTCGTCGTTGTTGTTGCCGCTGGGGCCCGATGGACTGCTATTGTTGCAGCCGCCGCCGGCCAGTAAGGCCAGGGCGGTGACGAGGGCGAGCAGGGCGCGGATGTTCTTGAAACCAGACATGTTGCTCCTCCGGAGCTGCGGGGAGGGCGCCTCGCGGCGCCGTTGCGGGACTTCGTTTCCACCCTCACCGAAAACCCCCCGCGGATCGGCTCAACAAGATCGCGCCGCCGGGTATTTTTCCTGGCCCGGCGGCATCTGCATCCTCCAGAATCGGAGATCCCGCGGTGGCGCGGTTGTGAAAGGCGGACCATGGTCGACGGGGATTCCGGGGATCTCAGGCAGCGGGAGGTGGTGGCGGCGCTCTACGAGGAGCTGCGCCGCCAAGCCGACCTGATCCGCTCGCGGCACCGTCCCTACGAGACCCTGGGCGCCACGGCCATCGTCCACGAGGCCTACCTCAAGCTCTCGGCGCGGGAGGATCTGAACTTCGAGAGCCCCGAGCACTTCTGCCGCATCGCCGCACGGGCCATGCGGGACGTCCTCGTCGACTACGCGCGCTACAAACGGGCGGGGAAGCGGGGGCGGGGCGTCGCGGACGTGGCGATGGCCGAGCTCAGCGACCTCCCCGACATCCGCGACAAGGAGGTCCTCGCCGTCCATGAGGCCCTGCAGCGCCTCGAGGAGTTCGACCCGCGCATCGGCCGCGTGGTGGAGCTGCGCTACTTCGTCGGCCTCACCATCCCCGAGACGGCGCAGGTGATGGATGTCTCCCCGGCCACGGTGCGCCGGGACTGGGCCACCGGCCGGGCCTGGCTGCACCGCGAAATACAGGAGGAGCCCTGAGCCGTTCCCGCCTCGGAATCCGGTAGTATCCGTTGACGGGAACGACGTCCCGATCTCCAAACCCGGGAAGCGAGCTTGCGGACGCTGAACACGGAACAGTGGGACCGCGTGAAGGCGGTCCTGGACGCGGCCCTGGCCCTGCCGCCGGAGCGGCGGGAGGCCTGCCTGGCCGAGGCCGAACGTGCGGATCCCGCCGTCGCGGCGGAGGCACGCTCCCTCCTGGCCGCATACGCCGGGGCCGACGAGACCGGCAGCCTCGAGAGCCCCTTCGTCGGGACGGGCAACCCGCTGGCGCAGGAGATCCCGGAAGCGCCGACCCTGCCTGCCGGGCAGCACATCGGCGCCTACCGGCTGCTGGGCGAGCTGGGGCGGGGTGGCATGGGCGTCGTCTACCTGGCCGAGCGCTCCGACGGGCTCTTCCAGCGCCGCGTGGCGATCAAGGTGCTGCGCCAGGGCGTCGGCGGCGAGGAGGAGCGGCGCTTCCTCGCCGAGCGCCGCATCCTCGCGCGCCTGGACCACCCCGGCATCGCGCGTCTCATCGACGCCGGCACCACCAGCGACCGCCAGCCCTACCTCGTGATGGAGCTCGTCGAGGGCCGCCCCATCACCGAGTACTGCGAGGCCGAGCGACTCGACGTGGAGCGCCGCCTCGAGCTCTTCCGCATCATCTGCGAGGCCGTGCAGTTCGCGCACGGCCACCTGGTCATCCACCGTGATCTCAAGCCGAGCAACATCCTGGTGGACGCGGAGGGCCAGGTGAAGCTGCTCGACTTCGGCATCGCGAAGCTGCTGGAGGAGGCGGGCGAGGGGGAGGCCGCGCTCACGCGCACTGGCCTGCGCCAGCTAACCCTGGCCTACGCCAGCCCCGAACAGCTCCTGGGCCGGCCCATCACCGTGGCCAGCGACGTCTACGCCCTAGGCCTCCTGCTCTACGAGCTGCTCTGCGGCTACCGCCCCTTGAATCTGGAGAGGGAGTCCATCGTCGGACTGGAGAACCTGATCTGCCGCACCGACCCCCTGCCGCCCTCCCGGCGCCTGCGGGCCGAGGCCGAGGGCGGCCGCGCCGAGCGCCTCGCACGCGTCCTGCGCGGCGACCTCGACCTCATCGTCATGAAGGCTCTCCGCAAAGAACCCGAGCGTCGCTACCACTCCGTCGCCCAGCTCGTGGACGACCTCGGGCACTACCGCCGGGGCGAGCCCGTCATGGCGCGGCCCGGGACCCGCCGCTACCGCCTGAGCAAGTTCTGGCAGCGGCACCGGGGGAGCCTGATCTCGGCCGGGCTGGTGCTCGCGGCCCTGGTGGTTGGCCTCGTTGCCACCGTCCACAAGGCGCGGGAGGCCGACCGGCGCTTCGCAGAGCTGCGCGGTCTCTCCAATTCCCTGCTCTTCGAACTCCACGACGAGATCGCCAGCCTGCAGGGCACCGTCCGCATGCGAGAGCTCCTCGTGAACCACGGCCTGCGCGCCTTGGAGGACCTCAGCCGCGACGCCGGCGACGATCCCGGCCTGCTTGCCGAGCTGGCCGAGGCGCACCGGCGCGTCGGCGAGATCCGTGGCGATCCGAAGTACATCAACCTCGGCGATCTCGATGCCGCGCGAGAGCACTACCGTCAGTCCGTCGCCCTGCGCGAGCGCCTGCTGGCCGAAGATCCCGCGGACCCGAGGGCCCGCCGCGCCCTGGCCGAGGCCCTGGACCGGCTGGCCCAGGTGCTCTCCTGGGACCAGGAGCACGGGGAGGCTCTCGCGCTCAACGCCCGGGCCGTCGAGCTGACCGCCATGCTGCTGGCGGAGCGGCCCGGCGACGTCGAGCACCGCCACGACCTGGCCCGCTTCCGCAGCGTTCGAGCCTGGATGCTGATCTGGTCCGAGGGCATCCGGGAAGGCGCGGAGCTGCTGACGGAGGTGGAGCCGGTGCTGGCCGAGCTCGCCCGGGAGCATCCGGGGCGCCTCGACTTCCAGCTTTCGCTCTGGGATTATTGCCGCCACGCCAGCGACGGCTTCCGCTACCAGGGCGATCTCGCCGGCGCCCGAGTTGTGCTCGACCGCGGCCGCGAGCACCTCTACGCCATCCGGGAGCGCTTCCCCGACCACCCCCGCGTCCTCACCAGCCTGCGGCTCTGCCTCATCGGCGTGGGCGAGCTCCAGGAGGACCCGGCGCCCGCGGAGGCCAGGCGCACCTACGCCGAGGGCCTGGTCCTCGCCGAGCAGCAGCTTCGCCGGGACCCGGAGAACCGCGAGGCCCAGCGCGGCTACGCCTCCTTGCTCGGTGCCCAGGGCAGCGTGCTGCAGCGCCTCGGCCGCTTCGCGGAGGCGGAGGATCACATGATGCGCGCCTTCGCGCAGAAGGAGTCCCTCTGCCAGGCCTTCCCAGAGAACCCGAGCTACCTGGGCACCTTCGCCGTGACGCACTGGCGCCTGACCCACCTGCACCTGGAGTTGGGCAGCCACGAGACCTCGCTGGACTACGCGCGGCGGCTCGTCGCCATACTCGAAGCCCTCGACGCGGGGGAGCAGCGCAGCGACATCAACGCGGGCCTGCTGGCCATGGCCCAGGGGCTCCTGGCCCAGGTCCACCTGGACCGTGCCCGGCACGCCGGGGACGCGGCCTCGCGCCGCGCGGACCTCGCCAACGCTCTCAAGTGGTTCGGTCTCAGCTTGGAGCGCTTCGAACGCCAGAAGGCCGCGGGCACCTACCTCGGCGAGAACGACAAGCACTACGAGCGCTACGGCCGAGAGCGCGAGGAAGTTAGGGCGGCACTCGCCGCCGACTAGATCGCCAGCCGCCCGCGCTGGATCGAGCGCAGAGCCCGCACGCGATCGAGATCCTTCCCGCGGCGCGGCACCATGAGGTGAGCCAGCCGCTCCAGGTTCGCTCGGTGGGTTCAGTCCGGCCACTCCCGTCGCCAGAGCGAGCAGCGATAGACGGGCTCGAAGCCCAGCGACAGGTAGAAGGGCATCTCCGCTCCCACGTAAACCTCCGTCGCGCCCAACTCGCCGCAGCGGCGGATCCCCTCCAGCACGACGATGCACGCCAGGCCGAGCCGCCGGTAGTCGGGGTCGGTGGCCACGGGCTCCACGTAGGCTACACGGTTGCGCTCCTCGAACCAGATGCCGCCGTAGGCGACGTAATCACCGGCCGCGTTGGCGATCACGAGATTCAGATCGCGACGGTAGTTCGGTGCCGACTGCATGAGTTCGCGGTCAGCCGGGGCGTCGTCGGGGGGCTCTGGGCCGTGGTTGAAACCGCGCCAGAAGAGCCGCGTGATCTTCGCCCGATCGTTCTCCTCGGCCAGACTCAGCAAGCGGAAGCCCGCCGGCGGCTCCGGCGGCGCCGGAGCGTCGGCCACGGCCAGGCGTGACATCACCTCGCCGCCTTGCGTAGGCGCGTAGCCCGCGCCCTCCACCAGTGCCGTCAACTCCGTGTCGCGCTCGTTCACGAAGACGCGCAGGCCTTTTCGGCCTTCGCGCTGGGCGCACAGGTTCCGCTCGGCGTAGGTGAGCATCGCGGCTTTCGGCGACGGCCGCGCGGGGTGGAACTGAAAGTAGATCGTCCCCATGCTGTGCTCGGGGTGCGCGACACCGACGATCTCCCTGTCAGCTTCCCAGACGCCGATCGCCGGTAGATGCACGTTCCTGATCAGCGGATGGAAGTGCATGTACTCCCAGCGCGGCTGCAGCCAGTTCACATGCTCGCCTTCGCGGCGATAACTGCGGCTGAGCCAGTCGCCGATGCGCTTGAAGTCGGCAGCGTGGTCGTAGGCACGCGTCTCCATCACCGCTCCCTCGGGAAGAAGCCTGTGATATCCATCCAATCCGTCAACCCGGCGGCAGCTTAGCTCTGAAGCTGAAGGATGGCAATCCGGCCGTCGATAAGGTGATTCACATCTCAGCCGCGCAGCAGCTTGACGACCGCCGCCGCGGCGGCGAGCAGGACGACCCAGCGCACCCAGCGCGCGCCCTGCAGGACGACCAGGCGCGCACCGACGGCGCCGCCGAGCGTCATGCCGATCGCCAGAACGAGACCCGGCAGCCAGCGCACCTGCCCCGCCTGGACGAAGAGCAGCAGCGAGACCGTGGTGAAGACCAGCGCCAGGGAGAACTTCAGGGCGTTGCCGCGCACCACGTCGAAGCCTCCGGCGAGCACGAAGGTGCTCAGCATGAGCACGCCGACCCCCGCCTGCAGGAAGCCCCCGTAGAGCCCGATCAACAGGAAAATCGGCCAGTGCCGGGGCCGAAGCCGGCCCTCGGCGTGCCGCCGCGTCCAGCGCTGCGGGTCGGTGAACACCGTGGCCGTCATGAGCACGAAGAGCACGGCCGCCGCGCGCCGGAAGACGACCTCGTCGACGTGAGCGGCGAGCAGCGCGCCCGCGACCGCCCCCGGCACTGCGAAAGCCGCGATGGCAGGCAGATGGCGCCAGGGCCGCACGTCGTGCCGGTGGTAGGTCGTCACCCCCGCGGCGCACTGCAGCACGATCGCCACGCGGTTGGTGGCGTTGGCCACCTGGGGCGGGAGTCCCGTCGCCATCAGGAGAGGGAGCGTGAGGAAGGAGCCGCCGCCCGCCGCCGCGTTGACCACTCCGCCGACGAACCCGCCGGCCGTGAGCGCGAGCAGCTGCCAGGTCTCCGCGCTCAAGCTACTGCTTCACGACTTCGTCGAGGAAAACGCGGTTGGGCACGGCGATCGTCTTGCCCTTGCGCTCGACGAGGGTCTGGATCGAGGAGATGACGACCAACACGCCGTGCTCGCCGCCCAGCTCGATCTCCTCGCCGACGCGGAAGAGCCGGCGGGCGTAGAAGCCGGCGATGATGTTGCGGGTCACGTCCCGCGTGCCGATGCCGAAGGAGAGCGCTAGGGCGGCGGCGACGCCGCCCAGGAGCACGAGCACCACGGCGTGCACGATCTCCGTGTCGATCTTCAGCTGCGAGACGGCCATGATGGCGACGACGAAAAGGATGAGCGACGAGACTATCCGCCCCAGCAGCGGCGCGAACTCCACGCCGGCCTCCTCGGCCGAGCTGGTGATCGTCCGGCTGAGGAACTGGGCGACGATCATGCCGAGCAGCAGCACGAGGAAGGCCGCGAGCAGGTTGGGCAGGTAGGAGAAGAAAGCGCCGATGGCGTTCGCGATGGTGTCCAGCCCCACGGCCCGCGTAACGCTCTGGGTGAAGAGGATGATCAGGAGGAAGAAGACGGTTCGGGAGAGCAGGCGCCCCGGCGTGTCTCGCATCCCCAGCTTCTGGAGGATCTGGTTGACGCCGATGCGGTCGAGCCCCTTGTCGATCTTGAACTTGTCGAAGGCGGTGCGGATCGCCTTCTCGGCCAGCTTCGCCAGCAACAGGCCGATCAGGATGACCACGATCGCCGTAAGCAAGCGCGGTACGAGATCGGCGACCGAGTCGATCAGGTTCTGCATGACATCGAGGGTGGCGGTCTTCAGCCCGAATTCGTTCTCCATCGCGCTACTCTCCTCTGCGGCGGGGCGACCCGCTCAGCGATTGCACCAGCACTTCCAGGTATTCGAAGAGGGTTCGGAAGAGGGCCATCAGGGAGAAGTCCAGGGTGTCGGCGACGAGCAGGCGCCGGTGGATGCTGCCGCGGATCCGCTGGAGGAATCCCTCGCGCGGGACCTCTCGCAGCTCCGCCAGCTCCGCGACGGGATCGCCCAGATCCTCGCCGCGCGGGTCGCCGTTCTCTCCGTCCCTGTTCATCGCTCGCTTCCTCCCTCGTTGGCCTCCGCGCCGAGCGGCGGCTAGGGGACTCTCGTCACGCGGCCGGTTCCCGCTTTTCGCCGTAGAGGCGGCGGAACTCCTCCCGGCCGCGTTTGATGCGCATCTTCGCCGCCGACAGCCCGATCCCGAGTGTGCCTGAGATCTCCTTGTAGCTCATCTCGTCCAGGTCCCGCATCACAAGCGGCAGGCGCAGCGTCTCGGGCATGAGGTCAAGCACGGCCCGGATCCGCTCGCGGGTGCTGGTCGCGTCCAGGTCGCGCTCCGCGCTGGCTTCCACCTGCAGCTCGGGGCTGGCCTCGGCGGCCGGGTCCTCCACATCCACGAAGTGCTGCCGCTTCCGCTTCCGGATGAAATTCAGGCAGTGATTGACCTTGATGCGCCCCACCCAGGAGCCGAAGCTGGCCCGCCGCTCGAAGCGCTTCAGCCCGAAGTAGGCCTTCACGAAGACCTCCTGCGCGAGGTCCTGCGCGTCGTCCGGCGAACCCGTCAGCACGCGACAGTTGACCAGGATCCTGTCCTGGTGACGCAGGATCAACTGCTCGAAGTCGCGCAGGTCACCCTTGGGCGCGCTCAGGGCGCGCTCCACCAGGTTTTCGTCGCCTTCCGTGCCGATCGGTCCAACCTCCGCTCTATGGACATGCTCGGAGCGCATCCGGTCACATGCGCGGGCGCGATTCTCCCATATCGGAGCGTGCCGCCGCAAATGCATTGCGGCATCGCGAAAGTGACTTTCCCCCACCCGCGTGTGTCCTGTCTCTCTCGAGAGATCCTTGGCTTGTCTTGACGGTCGGGATCGGTAGAATCCCAGGCGTCGTTCCTTTCCCCTGCGTGGAGGCGTGATCATGACTCGATCAAAGTTGCTACTCGGTCTTCTGCTGTGCCTGCTGCCCCTGTCGGTCGCGCACGCGAACGATGTGTCGGGCCTCACCGGCGCGGGTCTGCAGACCGGGCTATCGAAGATGACGGGTGGCGAGCGGGACTACAGCAACCTGGACGAGCACTTCGGGCTGCATTTCCGCCGTGGGCTCTCGCCCCACTGGTCCCTCGAAGCCGCCCTCAAGTACGGCTGGGCGCGCCCCGCCGCCGAACCCGGCGAGGACGCGGGCTACGAGCTGCACGTCACCGAGCCCTTCTACACGGTGATCTGGCAGCCGCGGCTGGGGATCCTCTATCACCTGGCGCCCGACGAGCGCGTCTCGCCCTATCTGGGCGCGGCGGTGGAGGCCTCGAGCTGGAAAACCATCGACCGCACGGGCCTGAGCGATCCCGGCCATTTCATGCCGCCCGACGGCGAGCAGCTCTCCGGTTACGACGAGAACGGGGACTACGGTGAGCTGAAGAGCACCGACCTCGCGGCCTCCGTGTCGGCGGGGCTGGAGATCTTCGTGCTGCCTTCCATGGCGCTGAACCTCGGCGCGCGCTACCACCAGTTCTTCGGCAACAAGCTGGACAACATCGGGCTCAGCGCCCTCCACGGCGCGGAGCACGTCGACGCCAACAACAGCCAGGTCGAAGGCTTCGTGGGTTTCACCTGGTTCTTCGGCAGCCGGGATCGTGACGGCGACGGCATCGCGGACGAGGACGACGCCTGCCCCGACGAGCCCGAGGATTTCGACGACTTCGAGGACGCCGACGGCTGCCCCGATCCCGACAACGACGGTGACGGCATCCTCGACGGCCAGGACGGCTGCCCGAACGACGCCGAGGATCGCGACGGTTTCGAGGACGCCGACGGCTGCCCCGACACCGATAATGACGGCGACGGCGTGCTGGACGCGGACGACAGCTGCCCCGACGTGGCCGAAGATCGCGACGGCTTCGAGGACGAGGATGGCTGCCCCGATCCCGACAACGATGGCGACGGCGTCCTGGACGGAGACGACGACTGTCCCGGCACGGCGTCCGGCGTCCGCGTGGACGAGCGGGGCTGCCCGATCGTCGAGGAGATCAAGGCGGCGCTCGTCCTCAAGGGCGTGCACTTCGCCAACGACAGCGACGAGATCACACCCGAGTCGGGTGCCATCCTTGACGAGGTCGTCGAGTCCCTACGGGCCTACCCCGAGGTACAGATCCAGATCCAGGGGCACACCGACACCCGCGGCTCCGAGGCGCACAACCGGGACCTCTCGCAGCGTCGGGCCGAGGCCGTGCGCGCCTACTTCATCGAAGGCGGCGTCGAGGCCGAGCGGATGACGGCGGTCGGCTTCGGCGAGAGTCAGCCCGTCGCGGATAACACCACGCCCGGCGGCCGGGCCGAGAACCGGCGCGTAGAGCTGCACCGCATCGGCGAGTAGGATTCGCCGGTCGTCCCGCTCCGAGCGCGACGGCGCCGGGCTGTGAATGCACGAGGAGGGAGGGTCCCTGCGACCCTCCCTCTTTTTTCAATCCCCTGAATCTTTCCGGTGACTTTCCCGCCACCGCCGTGTCTGGAGCGCGGGTGCCGGGGGGCGAACCCGGCGGAGCGGAAGCGCGGGGGAGTCCGAGTGGATCGCGGCGGTATTCACCGATTCCCCGCCCGGAGAAGTCGCCTCTGGGCGACGGATGCCGGGGCGCCAGGCCTCGCCGCCGCTCTCCGGCACCCTTGCTCGATCCTTGGGGGAATATTTACGGTGTTGCTCTGTAAGGGGAGGGTCACCCAGCCCGGGAGGAGAGCATGAGTCTCGAGGAGAAGCTGGAGCAGCGCTTCGTCTGTTCCAAGTGCAAGCACAGGGGAGCGAGCTCCAAGCGCATCGCGGCCACGGGCACTGGCATCTCGAAGCTGCTGGACATCCAGCACAACAAGTTCATCGCCCTTTCTTGTGGACACTGCGGCTACACGGAACTCTTCGATCCACGCGTCCTAGAGGGCGAGCGCCGCCTTGGGGACATCCTCGACATCCTCTTCGAACGCTAGCGGGTTCCGCGAGCGCCGCCCCGAGCGCGGCTCGGATCGTAATCGAGCCTAGGGTCCTGCCCGAAGGATCCCCTTCAGCGCGCCAGCGGCCAGCCCGCGCTCGTGCAGGAGGCGGTGACAGCTCGCGCAGAGCGTGACCAGATTCTCCGGCCGGTTCTCTCCCCCCTCGCTGCGTGGGACCAAGTGATGGACTTCCAAGAAGTGGGCGCGTCCGCAGCCCTTCACCCGGCAGCGGTGACGGTCCCGTGCGAGCACCTCCCGCCGTAGGGCCGGGGGAATCGTCGCGCGGTTCCTCTCGCCGGGCACGAGCACCCTCGCATCGCACTCGGCGACCGCCGCTTCCGCCGAGCTCATGGGCAAGAGTCCCCGCGAGCTCTGCACGCTCGCCTTTCCGCAGTCCTCACAGCGGTAGATGATGATCTGCCTTGGACTTGAAAAGTCGCCACGTGGCGACTCCCGACGCTCGCCACCCGCTTCCTCGCCGGAACCCTGCGACGCACACTCGCCGGAGGCGCCCACCGAGCGCTCCTGCGCCATCGCATCCAGAGCCGCGAGGATCAGCTCCTCGCGGCTGCCCTTCTTCCCCCGCTTCCGAAGGGTCTCCAGCAAAGACTCGAATTGTCCGAACTGCTCCGCAGTGAAGTTCAGGCTCAGCTTCACCGGCTGCGCCTCGACCAGCGGCAGTGCAGGCATCCGCGAGCGCTTTCCCTCCTCCGCTGCCGGAGGGGCGAGCAAGGAGGTCTGGGGAGAGCTCTTCGCCTCGCTGGCCGCCTTCGCTGCCACGACCTTGCGCTCCAGCTGGCGGCTGCTGCATGTCTTCGCCTCCCGGATCCAGCGCGCTTCGATCCTGCGCGAGGCGACTTTCACTACTTCCCTCGCCTTGGTCCAGGAGACCTCGCCCTTGGCCACCGCGCTCTTGAGCTTCGGCAGGCGCTCGAAGGACTCTGTCAGCCTCAGGAACTGAAAGGTCTTGCTGCGGGAAAAGCCCAGGGCCTCCTGGGCATAGAGCTGCATGGAGGAATAGCCCAGCTCCCGGTAGAGCTTGCGCTCCTGGATCTCGGCGAAGCAGAGCAGGGCGCTGCGCTCGGCCCGGCGCAGCTCGGCGAGCATCTGCTCGTGCGCCTCACGGGCGGGCAGGCCCGCACGGATCTTGTCCATGATGGAATCGCTTTCAATGGATATTGCGGGAGGCGGGAGACGAGGGGGATGCTCTCAAGATAGTGCATCCGAGCGGGCGAATCAAGGGTTAAATCGTTTAATATTAACGAGTTATACATATACTGCGGCACGGAGATTGCACGCCGCAGAGCCCCGAAGGCACCCCTCCGCGAGACCTGATTACAACGAGATTTGCCTGTGCGCGACAGCCTAGTACATGGCCTTGATCGCGCTCCAGCTCGACGGCGCGACGGCGGCCTGGCCATCGCAGTCGCTGTCCCGATTCAGGGCGCCGATGAGCCCGCAATCCTCTCCGTTAGGATGGTTTCCTGGCAGGCAGGGCGAACCAGGCTGCAGGAACATGCTCCCGGGCGGTGTCCCGCAGAAGAGCGGGTCGGCCGAGAAATTGTCGCCTCCCGCCTGTCCGGCGATGCAGCCCGTCCAGTCGCCGCCCGTGTTGCCGAAGATATCACAGCAGGAGAGAGTGGCGCTGCCGCCGTCGTCGCAGACGACTGCCTCGCCGATGCCGCCGGCGATGATGCAGGCATCGATAACGGCGCTGCCGGCGTAGACGCAGAACCCGCTGCCCTGATCCGTGGCCGAGTTGCTGTAGAAGGTGCAGCGCGTGAAGGTCGGTGCGCAGCCCTCGTCGACGTAGACGCCCCCACCCTCCGCCGCGAAGTTGCCCCGGAAGGTGCAGACGCTGACGCTCGGACTCGAATCGTACTCGCAGTAGATCCCGGCGCCGATGCCCAGCGTGCCGAGCGTGGCCACGTTGGCGCTGAACTCGCAGCCGCTCACCGTCGGCGACGACTGGTAGCAGTAGAGCCCCGCGCCGTAGTCCGCGACGTTGTTCCAGAAGAAGGAGTCGCTGAGCGATCCATCGCTGTACACATCCCAGAGCACGCCGCCGCCGCCTAGGGTCGCAACATTCTCGATGAAATAGCAGCCCGTGATCGTGGCGGTGCTGCCGTCGTAGATGTCGACTCCAGCGGCGTAGAAGTCGGCGGTGTTCTGGGAGAACCAGCAGCCGGTGAGGGTGACTTCGCAGTCTTCGGTGATGAGTCCGCCACCGCTGCCCGCGGCATGGTTGCTGGTGAAGGTGCAGCCCTCGAAGATGGGATGCGCGCCGTTCCAGCAGTAGACGCCCCCGCCGTCGATCGTGGACTCGTTGTCCTCGAAGTTACAGCCCGTGATGGCGGGGAAGGACTGGCCGTAGACCGCCAGGCCGCCTCCCCAGGTCGCTGTGTTCGCGTCGAAGGCGCAGTTCGTGATGTCGAGCGAGGAGTCTTGGCAAAGGAGCCCGCCGCCGTCAGCCGCGTCCCCGCCGGTTATAGTGATAGCCTGCAGCGCGGCGCTCGCATCCACGCCGTCAGCGGTGAAGACGGAGCCCTGGCCCTGCGCGTCGACGCTCACGCAGGCGGGATCCCCGTTTTCGCCGCGGACGGTGACGCCCGACTTCAGAACGATGTCGTGCTCATAGTAGGTGTCGCAGGCGATGACGACCTCGTCGCCGGGCCCGGCGGCATCGATGCCGGCCTGGATGGTCGGCTCTTCGCCCGGCACGTTGATGATGTCGGCCCGCGGCGCGGCAGGCGCCACTACGAGCGCAAGCAGCGCGATTTCCTTGCTCATCGTCCCCTCCTCGAATCCGGCTGATAGGGAGTTCTCGGTCCGAAAAGACTATAACCCCGGCCTTGGAGCTCATCAAGTTAGGGCTCGCTCACGGGTAGCTGACCCGGGGGCTTGTCGAGAGCTGAAATCGTTGCTGGAAGGGTAGTTGCGCGAGCTAGAGGCGGACGCCGACGAACAGGACGAGACCCTGGACCCAGACCGAGTAGCCCTTTTCATCCGTCCAGTCGTCGAGGCTGCGCTCGTAGCGTAGCCAGGCGAAAGACTGCACGCCCAGCAGCTCGAAGTCCCGGCCGACGCCCGCGCCGTAGAGGACCACCCAGTCCTTCAGGTAGCTCTCGTAGTCCTCGTCGAGGTCCTCGGAGATCGTCTCCAGGCGCGAGTCGTTGTAATAGATCTCCGCCTCGCCCCAGCCCTGCATGCGAGCGCTGCTCGGGGAGAGGACCGAAGCGCCGGCCGACAGGAACCACTGTGGATGGAAGAGCAGGGGCCGCGCGATCAGGTCCACCGGCAAGCTGAAGCCCGCGGCGTCGTTGTCGCCCTCCACGCTGACGTCCCAGGAGAAGGCGCCGTCCGAATCGCTCTCGGCGTAGTGGGCGGTAGAATGGTACCGGTTCCAGGCAAAACCCAGCCGCAGGGCCAGGCGGCGGCTCAGGCCGAGCTCGCCGAAGGCGCCGAGCTGCGCGCCGGCACCACGCCCGGCGTTGAGGTCGATCGCGAGGCCCTCGTACTCGAGGGTGGCCTCGATGCTTGCGTAGGTGGTCCCGCCGTAAATCCCTATGGCAAAAGCGGGTAGGGCCGTGACAGACAGGATCAATACTAGCGCGCCGGCAATTCGCGGGAACATCTCGCCCCTCCGTTCCGAGCCCGGAAGACGCGGCCGGCGCGGGGAGCGCAGGTCACGAAATCCGGTGGACGGTCCCCGCGCGCGGGAACCGCGATCCGATTCGGAGAGGGGCAAGGCCTGTGCCGCTCGGGGGGTTTCGCGTGGGCGCCGGTGGCGCTGCTCTCGAGCGCTGCTTTTGCCATGTGGTAAAGCAGACGCAATCGGGCGCGCGGCGACCCCGGCAGCCCGCTAGAGGTCGGCGATGCGCTTCCAGACGCGCTTCGCCTGCTGCTCGGCCTCGGCGTAGAGGGCCTCGGCGTCCACGCCCGCCACCCTGCCCAGCTCGCAGACGCTGCGCCCGCGGCTGACCACGCGCAGGATCTTCGCCGAGGGATCGAGCACGTTGCCGCTCCGCTCTTGGACGATGAAGTCCGCGTCCTCGCCCTCGGTGAGCCAGCCCACGGGCCGGCCGAAGAGCGTGGAGGCGATGGACGGGTTGCCGTCGAAGAGCAGGTGCCCGACCTTCGCGGGGGTGAGCGTGCCGTGGGCGATGCCGGTGTCGCGGGCGAACTGCGCCTCGGCGAGCATGCCGGTCAGGAAGCCGTCGGTGCCGAGTCCTACCTTCACGCCGGCGCCGAGCATGGCGCCCACGTCGGCCGTGCCCACCCGGTTGTGGGCGTTGGACTGGGGGCAGTGCACGATGAAGCTGCCCATCTCGCGGATCAGCTCCACGTCCCCGGGCTGCAGGTGCACGCCATGCGCGAGCACCGTGCCCGGCCGCAGCGCGCCCAGCGCGCCCAGCCTGTCCACGACGCTCTCGTAGCCCAGACCCCGCGCGTGCTCGAGGTCGTCGAGCGCCTCGGCGCAGTGCAGGTGCAGAGGCGTGTCGAAGGGCAGGACCTCCAGCGCCTGCTCGATGCTCTCCTCCGTGAGCGTGAAGCCGGCGTGTAGGCCGTAGACGGCGCGCACGGAGTCGTGTTCCTCGAAGCCGCGCATGGCGCGCAGGTTCTCGTCCATGCAGTCCTCGAGGCACTCCTCGCCGTCGCGGTCGCTCACCTCGCAGGCGAGCGCGATCTTCATCCCGAGCTTCTCAGCCTCCTCGGCGATCAGCGCCAGGCTCCCCTCCACGAAGTTCGGGCTGGAGTGGTGGTCGATCACGGTCGTGCAGCCGCGGCGCAGGGCCTCGTAGAGGCCGAGGCGCGCGCTCGTGCGCACGGCGTCCTCGTCCAGCGCGCGATCGAGGCGCCACCAGATCCGGCGCAGGATCTCGACGAACTCGCGCGGGCGCTTGTCCGGCCAGGGCATGCGCCCGGCCAGGGCACTGTAGAGGTGCGTGTGGGCGTTGATCAGGCCGGGCAGGACGCGCTGGCCCTCGAGGTCGACGACCTCGTCGACCGTGGGCTCCGGCCCGCGGCCGATCTTCTTCAGCTTCCCTTCTTCGACCAGCAGCCACGCGCCGTCCTGGGGACCCTCGTCGATGGCGGGGCGATGCAGGCGAGCGTTGCGGAACAGGGTCCTAGCCAAGACCTACCTCCTCCAGCCGGAGGAGGATTTCCTCCGGGTCTACGGGAATCGAGTCCACCGGCGAGCCGATCGCTTGGCCGATGGCGTTGGCCACGGCCGCCGCCGTGGGGATGATGCACGGTTCGCCCAGGCTCTTCGCGCCGTGGGGGCCGTCCGGGTGGGGCGACTCGACGATGATCGTCTCCACCTCGGGCACTTCCAGCGCGGTGGGCAGCGCGTAGGTGGAGAGATTGTCGCTGAGGATGCGTCCGCCCTCACAGGCGACGCGCTCGCCGATCGCCCAGCCGACGCCCTGCGCGACCCCGCCCTCGACCTGCCCCTCGATGCCGGCCGGGTTGACCGCCCGCCCGACGTCGTGGGCAGCCCAGACCCCGAGCACCTTCACCTGTCCCGTCAGCCGGTCCACGGCGACGCGCGCGGCCTGCGTCGCGAAGGAGTAGGCGAAGTAGGCCTCGCCTCGACCCTTCCGCAAGTCGAAGTCCAGGGGCGGCGCGTGCCACCAGCCCTCGGCGGCCAGGTTGACGTTGCGCTGAAACGCCTCCTCTGCCAGCTCGGCGAGGCTCAGCTCGCGCTCGCCCGAGTGCACGCGGCCCGCCTCGAAGAGCGGCGCTTCGCCCTCCGCGCAGCCCAGCAGCTCGGCGGCCAGGGGTGACAGGCGGCTTCGGAGCTGCTTTGCCGCATCGAGGATGGCGTTGCCGCTCATGACCACGTTGCGGCTGGCCACGGTCGGGCCGCTGTCGGGCACGAAGGCCGTGTCGACGGGCAGCAGCGTCACCTGCTCCGGCAGCGCACCCAGCGCGTCGGCGGCGAACTGGGTGACCACGACCTCCGCGCCCTGCCCGATCTCGGTCAGGCCGACGGCGCAGCTCAGCGAGCCGTCCCGGTGGAGCTGGAGCGTGGCGCCGGCACCGTCCATGTGCCAGCCGGCCTTGCCGAGGCAGTTGCCGTAGATCATGCTGCCATAGCCCGTGCCCAGGAGCCAGCGCCCGGGATCCTCGCGCAGCGCGGGCGAGGACTTCGCCGTTGCCTCCTCGGCGGGAACGGCCGCCGCGCAGCGCTCCAGCGTCTCCAGCGCGCCGACGCTCGCGTCGAGGCGGTGGCCCGTTCCCGTCGTCCCGCCCTCGCGCAGCAGGTTGATGCGGCGCAGCTCCACGGGATCGGTGCCCAGCTCGCTGGCCATGAGGTCCACGAGGCGCTCGTGCGCGAAGGTCGCCTGCGGGCTCCCGAAGCCGCGGAAGGCCCCGCTCGGCGCCTGGTTGGTATACCAGGCCCGCGCTTCCACCTTGACGTGGGGGATCTCGTAGGGCCCTGCCGCCTGCATGGCCGAGCGGTAGAGCACCGGCGGCGAGAGGGTGGCGTAGGCGCCGGCCTCGGCGTCCTGGTGGATCTCGATGGCCGTGAAGCGCCCGTCGGCCCGCGCGGCGAGGCGGCCGCGGATCGTGTAGGGGTGCCGCTTGCTGGAGTAGGCGATGTCCTCGCGGCGCTCGAGCAGCAGGCGCACCGGCCGGCCCGTGGCCAGGGCGAGCAGCGCCGCGCGCGCGCAGATCTCGCTGGGCACGTCCTCCTTGCCGCCGAAGGCGCCGCCGGTGGGCGTCTGGACGACGCGCACCTCGCCGAGCGGCAGGCCCGCCGTGCGCGCCACGGCCTTCTGGATGTAGAAGGGGCACTGGCAGCTCGCGAGCAGCGTCACGCCGCCGCGGTCGCCTGGCAGCGCCACGCAGCCGAGCGGCTCGAGGTAGTAATGTTCCTGGGAGCCCGTGCGGAAGGTGGCGTCAACCACCTGCGCGGCCTCCGCGAAGCCGCGGGCCACATTGCCCTTGCTCACGCGATGGTGGACGGCGATGGGGCCGCCTGAGTGGATGGGGTGCTCGGGATTCGCCTCGACGTCGTCCAGGGAGAGCAGCGCCGGCAGCGCCTCGAGGCGCGCCTCGACGAGGGCGGCCGCGGCCGTGGCCTCCTCCTCGCTCTCCGCGGCGACGACCGCCATCGCCTCGCCGACGTAGCGCACCTTCTCCTCGGCGAAGAGCGGCTGGTCGTCGTAGATGACACCGACACGGTTCTCGCCCGGCACCTCGGCGGCCGTGATCAGCGCGCGCACGCCGGGCGCCTCGCGCGCCGCGCGGCAGTCGAGGCCCAGCAGCCGCGCGTGGGGTGCGGGGCTCGGCACCTGCCGGGCGTGGAGGAGGTCGCCGAAGCGCATGTCGCTCAGGAAACGGCAGCTTCCCGTGAGCTTGGCTTCGGCGTCCGGACGCGCAATGCGCGCGCCGATCAGCGAACCCCTGAGATCGTCGGTCAAGGCATCCCTCCGGCTGGCGAGACTCTACACTCCGAAGCAGAGCTTCTTCAACAGGTTAGCATCCGCGCGCTCTGCCCGCCACCCGGGACGCGGTCGAAACCTTATCCGGGGGACTCCGTATCCCCCGAGCCTACCGAAGGGGGACTCCCATGAAGAGACTGGCGGTACTGCCTCTGCTGGCGATCCTGATCCTCGGGGCCAGCGCAGGCTCGAAGACCATCAAGAACTTCGGCCGCGACCACATGCGGGTGGACGGCTACGAGCTGGAGCACCGGCGCGAGGTCGAGATCGAAGGGACGCTCGAAAACCTTCTCGAGATCGAGAGCGCGCTGGGGGATATCGAGATCGTGGGCGGGACAGACAAGGTCGCGCGACTGCGCGTCGAAATCTATGAGTACAAGCCCGACGACCTTGAGGTAGAATTGAGCACGGACGGGCGCATCTACCTCGAGAGCGAGGGCGGCTATCCAAGCGCCGTCGGCAGCGTGTACGCGGAGATCCCATCCCACCTCGAGCTGAACATCGAGACGGGGATGGGGGACGTCCAGGTGGCCGACATGTCCGGCAGCGAGTTCATCTCGATCGAGACGGGCCTCGGCGGCGTAACGCTCATGGGCCTGAAAGACTGCCAGCGGGTCGTCGTGGCCACGGGCAAGGGCGACATCCGGCTCGGCCCGGCAGGCGATCTGGCGGAGGTCGAACTCGCCACCGGCATGGGCGGCATCAAGGTGAAGGACACCATGGCGGTGGACATCGAAGCCTCCTCCGGCATGGGCAGCATCCGCTTCCTGGATTGCGATTTCGACTACGTTTCCGGCGGCACGGGGATGGGCAGCGTCAAGTTCAAGCGGAGCCGCTTCAAGGACTCCGACATGAGCTCCGGCCTGGGACGCGTGACCTACGATTGACCGGTCGTCGCCGCGCCTCCCGGCCACGCCAGGGGAGGCGAAATGGCAAAACGGAAGAAGAAGAGCAAGCTGAGCGCAAGGGCGGTGTGGAGCCTGCTGATCGCCTACGTCGTCGCGGGTGTCGTGGTCGCGATCCTCTATCTGAACCGCAATGCTCCAGGCTCCGAGGATGTGGACGCGGTGCAGCAGGGGCTCAGCAACGCCTGGGGGCTCTTTCCCATCGTCGTCATCCTCTGGCCCATCTTCCTGATCGTGCTCCTCGTCCAGGCGTTTCTCTGACGTGCCGATGCTCGACGTCCTGCTGGGGCGGGATCCCCGGGATCTCGCCGGTGCCGTGGTCGCCGTGCTGGGCAGCGGGGGCAAGACCTCGCTGCTGAGCTGGCTCGCCCGCGAGTTAGCGCTCGAGCATCCGCGCGTCCTGATCAGTACCAGCACCAAGGTCTACCCCTTCCCCGGCGTCGTGTCCGTCAGCGCGCCAGGCGAGCTGGCAGGCGCCTTCGCCCGGGAGCGCGTTGTCTTCCTGGGACGACGGATCGGCGCGGAGGGCAAGCTGTCAAGCCTTCCCGGCCCATCGCTGGCGGAGCTGCTGCGGTCGGCGGACGTCGTCCTGCTCGAGTGCGACGGCGCGCGGGGCCGCCCCTTCAAGGTCCACCTGCCCCACGATCCTCACGTGCCCCCCGAGGCGGCCCTGGCCCTCGTCGTGGTCGGCGCCGCGGCCGTGGGCCGTCCCGTGAGCGACGAGACAGTGCACCGCTGCGGCTGGGCGCCGCCCTACTGGCCGCTCCGGCGCGGGGAGCCGCTGTCTGCCGATGCAATGACGCGCATCCTCCTCGCGCCCGACGGTTATCTGGGCAAGGCGGGCGCCGTACCCGTCCGTTTCGTGCTCAACCAGGCGGACCGTTTCCCCGACGAGGCGGCGTCGCTCGCCCGCGCGCTGGCCCGGCGCTGGGCCGGTCCGATCGTCGTGGGCGCGGCCGAGCGCGGGAAGTTCGTCCCGCACGAGAATCCCGGTCCGCCCTGCACGCTCGTCCTGCTGGCGGCGGGAAAGGGCGAGCGGGCCCGGGGTGACAAGCGTCGCCTCACGCTGCGGGGACGTCCCCTGCTGGCCTGGACCCTCGCGGCCTATCGTGGAGTCCGGGCGCTGCAGAAGCTGCTTGTTCTCGGACCGGAGGATCGCGAGCTGGCCCAGCTCGGCATCCGCCACGGCTTCGCGCCCGTGACTTGCGCGGACGCGGGAAGCGGGATGAGCGCCTCGCTGCGCGCCGGGCTCGCGGCCGCGAGCCGCGACGCCGAGTACCTGCTCGTCGCGCTGGGCGACATGCCCGCCGTGAGAGCGGAGACGCTGGACGCGCTCCTGGCCGAGGCGCAGCGGCGACCCGGCCGTGCCCTGCGCCCCGTGCACCGTGGACAGCCGGGGCATCCGGTCCTCCTGCCGCGCGCCTGCTTCGACGAACTGGCAACGCTCCGCGGCGACCGCGGCGCGCGCGAGCTGCTGCCGGCGCTGGATCCTTTTCCCTTGGAGTGCGATGACCCGGGCGTCATACTGGATCTCGACCACCCCGAGCAGGCCCCCGAGCTGGAATCTCTCCTAGACGAGGAGTTCGATCCCGATGTTGTTTGAGCGCTATCCCGTCCTCATTCGCGGCGCCGGCGAGCACGCGAGCGCCATCGCCTGGCACCTGCAGCGCGCGGGTTTTCCCATATTGATGACCGAGCTGCCCGAGCCCCTGGCCGTGCGCCGCCTGGTGTCCTACTCGCAGGCCACGCGCAACGGCGAGTGGACGGTTCAGGGCGTCACCGCGCAGCTCTGCGAGGAGCCGCTGCACCTGGACCACCACGGCGATCCCGGCGACGAACCCGCGCCCGCCCCCGACGCTAAGGTGGCCGCGAAGGTCGTTGAAACCTGGCGGCAGGGCAGGATCGGCATCGTGATCGACGAGGGACTGGCCCTGCTCGAGCACATCGATTTCTTCGCCGTGATCGACGCCCGCATGGCCAAGACGGCCGGCGAGGTGATCCGCGGCAAGGTGCCGTTCACGCTCGCCATCGGTCCCGGCAACACGGCCGGCGAGCACGTGGACATCGTGGTCGAAACGCTGCGCGGCCACGAGCTCGGCGGCATCATCGCCGACGGAGAGGCCGTACACGACACGAGCGTGCCGGGCGAGATCGCTGGCGAGACGATCCACCGCGTCTACTACGCCCCCTGCGACGGCCGCTTCTGGGCGCACGTGCAGATTGGCGACCTCGTGAACAAGGGCGACCTGCTCGGCGTCTTCGAGGGCGACTGCGAGGAGCCCTGCACCCTGATCGCCCGCATCTCCGGGCGGGTGCGCGGCCTGTTGGCCGACGGCGAGACCGTGCCCACCTACACCAAGGTGGCCGACATCGACCCGCGCGGCGAGACCATCGACCCGACGACTCTTTCTGACAAGGGCCGCACCATCACCGCTGGCGTGTTGACGGCGCTGCTCGAGGCCCTCGGCCAGAAGTCGAGCGCCACTCTGCCATGACTCGCGACCCTTCCGGCGCGGAGGCCCTTCCGACATGAGCCTCTCCGTCCTGGAGCTCCTGCAGGCCGAGTTGGAGGCGGGCCGCACGGCGGTCCTCGTCGCGCTGGTTGCCTTCCAGGGCTCCGTTCCCCGCAAGGACCATCCCCTCGCCCTCTTCACCGGCGACGGCCGGCAGCACGGCACCGTCGGCGGCGGCTGCCTGGACGGCCTCGCCCGCGAGCTGGCGCGGAAGACCATGGAGCACGGCGGCACGCGGCGCGCTGCGCGGGACCTTGCCGGCGAGGAGGCGGAGGACTCGGGTCTCCTCTGCGGTGGGCAGGTGGAACTGGAGGCCGAGCGCTTCGACCCCGGCGAGGAGGCGCTCGCGCGCGTAGGGCGACGTCTCGCGGATCCAGCCCTGCGCCCACCGCGCCTGCTCGTCTTCGGCGGCGGCCACGTGGGGCTGGCCACCGCGCGCTTCGCCCATGCGGTGGGTTTCGTTGTGTCGGTGCTCGACGACCGCGAGGCCTACGCCAATCCCGAGCGTTTCCCCTTCGCGGAGCGCTGCCTCGCCGGCCCCGTGGAACGCGCGGACGAAGTCCCCGCGCTCACGGCGGCGGACGCGATCCTCGTCGCCACGCGCGGACACGCGCACGATCTCGAAGCCATGGACTGGGCCAGTCGCACGGGCGCGGGCTACATCGGCCTCCTGGGCAGCGCGCGAAAGCGCGGGAAGATTCTGGACGCGCTGCGCGCGCGCGACGCGCCGGTGGAGAACCTGGAGCGGCGCTTGCACAGTCCCGTGGGTCTCGCGATCGGTGCGCTCACGGCGGAGGAGATCGCGCTGGCGAGCGTCGCCCAGCTCGTGGCCTTCCGCCGGGGCGCGTTATAGTTTACGCCGCGCGCCCGTCCCGTATGCATGAGGAGCAGGAAGCATGTTCGATCTCGTAGTTCGCTCGGCCCGCATCGTGACCCCCGACGGCGTCGTCATGGGGGACCTCGGCGTCAGCGGCGAGCGGATAGGCGCCATCGGCCAGGGCCTCGGCCCCGGTGAGCAGGAAGTGGACGCCACCGGCCGTCTGCTCTTTCCCGGCGTCGTGGATGCGCACGTGCAGCTCGGCGTCACGATGGGGGAAACCCAGTCGGTGGATGACGTCGAGAGCGGCACGCGGGCGGCGGTCTTCGGGGGCGCGACTACCGTCATCGACTTTGCCGTGCAGGATCCGGGCGAGGACCTGCTCACCAGCTTCGAGCGCCGGCAGGCCGGCATCGAGGGGCGCGCGCACGTCGACGTTGCCCTGCACGCGAACTTTACCTCCTTCTCCGAGCCGAACCTGGACCGCGTGCCTGAGCTGCTCCGGCGCGGCGCGGCCGGCTTCAAGGTCTTCACGGCCTACCGCGAGGAGGGCATGCAGCTCCGCGACGACGAGATCCTGCGCGTCGCCGCCGCCGTGAGCGAGGCCGGCGGCCTGCTCATGCTGCACGCGGAAAACGGGGACGCCGTAGACTTCCTGCGCGGCCGCCTGATCGCAGAGAACGAGACGGCGGCCCGCCAGCACGGGATCAGCCGTCCGGACATCTTGGAGGCCGAGGCGATCGGCCGCGTCGCCACCCTGACGCGGCTCGCGCACTGTCCCCTCTACGTCGTGCACCTCAGCTCCGCGCGCGGGCTCGAGGTCATCCGACGCTTTCGCGAGGAGGGGTGGGAGATCCATGCGGAGACCTGCCCGCAGTACATGCTGCTGGACGAGGGCGTGTACGAGGGCGAGCACGGGCATCGTTACATCGCGAGCCCGCCCCTGCGCGGGCCGGAGGACTGCCAGACGCTCACCGACGCGGTGGCCGGCGGGGAGATCGAGGTGATCGGCAGCGCCCATGCGCCGTTCACGCAGGCGCAGAAGGACGCGGGCGGCGGCGCCTTCCACCTCACACCCGGCGGGCTGGCCGGAGTCGAGACGCTCTTCCCGCTGATGTTCAGCCACCTGGTGGCGCTGGGCGACGGGGGCCTGACGCCGCGGAGCAACGCCTCGCTGCTCCTGCTCGCACGCGTCCTCGCCGAGAAGCCGGCCCGCCTATTCGGCCTGGCGCCGCGCAAGGGCGCGCTGCGCGAGGGCGCCGACGCGGACTTCGTGATCTTCGATCCCAACCCGGTGCGGCGCATCGCCGCGGCGGACCTGCACGGCGCGGACGACTGGAGTCCTTACGAGGATTTCGAGGTGCGCGGCGAGATCAAGGCCGTCTACCTGCGCGGGCGCCGCCTCGTCGAGAACGGCCATCTCCACGGCGAGCCCGGCACCGGCCGCTTCGTCGGCCGCCAAACGGGCACGGCGAGCTGACACTTCACGAACATTCGATCGGGGAAGCGGCGGCGAGTCGCCACGTGGTGACTACCCAGAGTCCAGCCGGCTGGACGCGCGTCAGGAGCGGGGGCGGAAGATCAGGTTCGAGGAGCCGGGCAGGCGTTCGGACTCGTAGCCGCGCTCGCGGAGGCCCTGGGCGATCTCCTCCGAGTTCGTCTCGATGATCAGGATCGGGCGGTCGCGCTCGAGCAGGGCGGATATGCCCTCCAGGACCGGTCCCTCGTGTCCCTCGGTGTCGATCTTTACCAGCGCGATCCGGTGCGGGAACTCGAGGGAGTCGAGGCGAAGGGTCGTCACCTGGCAGATCTTCTCTTCGGAGGAGTCGGCGCTCAGCCGCGCGCGGTAGTAGTTGCGGAGCCCGTCGTAGGAATCGGGGACCGCGATCCCCACCCGCTCCGCGCGATTCGAGACGGCCGACGCGATCAGCGTCACGTTCGCGTGCGCGAAGTGACGACAGTTGGCCGCCAGCAGGGCAAAGGTCCGGGGCACGGGCTCGATGGCGATCACGCGCCCGTCTTCGCCGACCAGCTCGGAGAAGTGCTTCGTGTAGTGTCCCACGTTGGCCCCGACGTCGATGACCCAGTCGCCCGTGGAGAGCATCTCCGGCAACAGGCGATACTCGGCCTCGCGGGACGCGAAGCGGTCCCGCCTGATCTGGCGGCGGTAGTAGTGGCGCCGCAGCTCGCTCCGCCAGCTGCCCGGCAGCGTGGAGGCCAGACGTTTCAGCACGTTCATCTCGACGGAGTGCTCCTTGCTCGAGAATTCCCTAGCGGCGCCAGAAGGAGGGCCGGAGTACCACCAGCACGGTGAAGATCTCCAGCCGTCCCAATAACATGCAGAGGATGAGGATCCACTTGCCCGGCGTGGCGATCCAGGCGTAGGTCTGCGTGCTGCCCACACCCGAGAGCCCGGGGCCGATGTTCGCAATGGTGGCGACCACCGTAGTCGCCGCGGTGCTCAGGTCGGAGATGAAGAAGCTCATCAGGACGGTACAGACCACGAACAGCCCCACGAAGAGCACGAAGAAGGCCACGATGTTGGCCACCATCGCTTCCTCCATCGGCGCCCGGCGCACCTTTAGCGGCGCCACGAGGCGCGGGCGCACCACCTTCTTCAGCTCGCGCCAGGACGCCTTCAGCGTCACGAGTACGCGGATCATCTTCATGCCGCCGCCGGTCGAGCCGGCGCAGCCCCCCCAGAACATCAGCACGACCAGCATCATGCCCAGGGCGCGCGGCCAGACGTCGAAGTCGGCGGTGCCGTAGCCCGTCGTCGTGATGATGGCCAGTACCTGGAAGGCCGAGTGACGCAGGGCGCCGCCGAGGCTACCCACCTTCTCCGCCTCCCGCGCCACGTGCTCCGCGTGGGCCGCGGCGCCGCGGGGCTCGATCTGGAAGTGCCTGCCCGATTCGCTCGGGTCGGGCAGGCCGCCGGCGAGAAGCAGTGTGGTCGTCAGGACGATGGCCAGCACGACGACCCCGACATAGAAGTGGAACTCGCGGTTCTCCCGCGCCGCCCGCCAGTCCCCCTTGAAGATCAGCCGGTAGTGGAGCAGGAAGTTCGTGCCCGCCAGGAACATGAAGATCGTGATGACCCAGTCGATGTAGGCGCTGCCATAGGCCCCGATCGAGGCGTTGCGCGTCGAGAAGCCGCCCGTGGCCATGGTGCCGAAGGTGTGGCAGAGCGCGTCGAAGAGGTCCATGCCGCCGAACATGAGCAGCACCGTCTCCACGGCCGACAGGAGCAGGTAGACGCCCCAGAGGACGATGGAAGTCTGGCGCAGGCGCGGGCGCAGGCGGTCGGCCGAGGGGCCCGGCACCTCGCCGCGGAACATCTGGTAGCCGCCGACGCCCATGGCCGGGAAGATCGCTAGCGCCAGGGTGATGATGCCCATGCCGCCCAGCCAGTGGGTGAGGCTGCGCCAGAAGAGCAGCCCGCGCGGCAGCGCCTCGATGTCGGTGAGGATCGTCGACCCCGTCGTGGTGAAGCCGCTCATGATCTCGAAGTAGGCGTCCGTGAAGGCGAGCCAGACCGCGTCCGGCGAAAGCGCCGCCCGCTGCGCCAGGAACCAGACCATGAAGGGGATCGAACCGAAAAGCGCGAGCGCCACCCAGCCGAAGGTGACGATGGCGAAGCCCTCCTTCACCCCCTGTTCCTTGCGGGCGGCCCGGAAGAGCACGCTGACCAGCGTGCCCAGGAGCACGCAGGCCAGGATGGCAACCAGGAAGGCGAGGGTCTCGGGCCGATCGAAGGCGTCGACGCGGTGGAGCCTGCGCTCGTCCCAGAGGGAGATGCCCAGCGGGACGATCATCACCGCGCCCATGATCTGCAGCAGCCGGCCGATGGCGTAGAGAACCGAGCGGACCCTCACGCGGAGCGCCCCTTGAAGAGGCTCTGGATCTTGTGGATGTGCTGGGGCTTGATCACGACGATCACTTCGTCCCCCGCCTGGATCTGCGTCTTGCCGCGGGGGATGAGCACCTGCCCATCGCGGACCACGGCGCCCACGATCGCCTGACGCTTGTAGGGCATCCAGACCTTCTGCAGCGGCGCGCGCGTGATCTTGGCGTTCTCACCGGCTATCAGCTCCACGGACTCGAGGTTCATGTCGCGGAGCTGCAGCTCCACCGAGCGCCGGCCGCGATGGATGAGGTCGATGATCTCCTGGGCCATGGCCCGGCGCGGGCTGATCACGTGATCCACGCCGAGGGAGCGGAAGAGCGCATTGTTCTTGGGCTCGAGGCTCATGGCGATCACGCGCTTGGTGCCTTCGGCGCGGGCGAGGAGCGCACCCATCACGTTGTGCGTCGTCCGCTGGCCGACGCCCACGAAGAGGTCCGCGCTGTCCACGCCCACCTCCATCATCACGTTGCGCTCGGTGGCGTCGCCGCAGATGACCTCCGCCCGGTCGAGCAGGTCGGCGGCGCGCCGCGCGTGGGCCGTGTCCGGGCTGACGAGGGTCACGCTCTCCACCCAGGTCTCCAGGTCCTCGGAGAGCTGGATCGCCGTGCGGCCGTCTCCGGCCACGATGGCCTTGTGCACGCGCTTGCCCGTGAGGTTGAGGAGCTCCAGGTACTTGGGCAGGGAATCGCGTGGGAAGATGGTGGTCACGTCGTCACCCGCCCGCAGGACGTCGTCCCCCGCCGGGATCCAGGTCTTCTCCTCCTGCTCGCGTTTGAGCGCGACCGACAGGAACTGATCGTCTCCCGCCATGCGGAGGATCTCGATGAGGTTCTTGTCGAGGATGGGCATGCCGTCGGCCATGATATGGCGGGCGATGAGGATCTGGCCTTCGTGGTAGCTGAAGACCTCCACGGCGTCGGGGATACGCGCGATCTGGTCGATGACGCGCACGAGGACCTGCTCGGGGTCGATCACCCGCGTGACGCCGAGCTGTTCGAGGTCCACGGTCGCGTGCTGCCCGCGGAACTCCGAGCTGCGGATCCGCGCGATGCGAGTGGGAACGTCGAACTGGGCGGCGATTCCACAGACCAGGATGTTGACCTCGTCCACCGAGGTGACCGCGAGCACCATCTGGGCGTCGGGCAGACCGGCGTGCTCCAGGACTCGGGGACTGCTGCCCGGCCCGTCGACGACCAGGATATCCAGCTTCTCGCTGATCTCCGCGCAGCGGGCAGCGTCCGATTCGACGAGGGAGACGTCGTGGCCGGCCTTCTGCAGGTGGACCGCCAACTCGAATCCCACGGTGCCCGCTCCAACGATCACGATCTGCACGCGAATCCCCCCGTCTCTGCGCCGAGATCCGGCGGCCGGCCCCTCGCGCGCGGCCGTCTGGCCCGCCCGCTCTCGACGGCGGGCATTCTAGGTCCATCGCCCGGCAGCCCACAACCGGAATCCTGGCGGATCGAGGGCCTTCGGCGCTCCCTCACCGGGCAGGATGGGCGAGGTTTTCAGATATTCCTTGGCGTGGCAGCTGCCGCGACGTCAAAAGGGCATTGAGTTTGGTCCCGGAAATCCATATAAATTACGTGACTGAGCCGGCAACCCCGATCTTAGCGCCCCCGGTATCCACTTCCACGACCGCCATTGCCCTTCGGGAGGAAGCGTCGATGAAGACCGTCCGTTCCATGCTGCGAATCGTCCTGATCCTGGCCCTGATCTTGGGCCTGGGAAGCTGCTCCGAGGAAACACCTCAGGACGTTGACACCGAATCGCCGACGGCGAACCTCTTCGAACCGGACGAGGGCGATCAGATCTTCGGGACGATTACGATCAAGGCGACAGCCTCGGACAACGATCGAGTCAGCTCCGTCGAGTTCCTCGCCAACGGCGACCCGCTCGGCGCGGATGATACTCCCCCCTATCAGCTGGTCTGGAACCCGAGCACGCCGCGCACCGACATCGTGGACTACACGCTCGTCGCCCGGGCCACGGATCCCACGGGCAACGTGGGCAGCTCCGACCCCGTGGGCGTGACCTACATCAACGACGACGTCGCGCCCACGGTGCAGATCACCGCGCCCCAGGATCTGGCCGTGCTCGAGGGCCCGGTCACCATCACCGCGAACGCCGACGATGACGTGGAGGTGACGAGCGTCCGCTTCCTGGTGGACGGCGCGGACATCGGAGGCGACACCGAGGCGCCCTACGAGTACTTCTGGGCAGTCGGCGACTGGGCGGACGGTGAATTGCACGAGTTGACGGTCAAAGCCACGGACAGCACGGGGAACGTGGGCAGCAGCAGCATCGTGGTGAGGGTTTCGACGATCGCGGCCCCGCCGGAGGTGACGATCGTGTTCCCCAACGACGGGAGCCAGGTCAGCGAGGATAACACCGTGATCGAGGCGACCGCCACGGACACCGATATCGTCCTCGGGGTCGTCTTCTACGTCGACGGCGATTCGATCGGCTTCGACCCGGAGCCGCCCTACCTCCAGCCCTGGGACATCCTCTTCTGGGCCGATGACGAGGAGCACACCGTGGAGGCGACGGCCGAGGACGAGCGCGGCAACATCGGCTCGGCGCCGCTGGTCACGGTGACGGTCGCGGCCACCGCCGGCCTCGAGTTGATCTCGCCCGAGGACGAGACCGTCTTCGTCTCCGCGCAGGACGACACGCTGACCTGGGAATTCATTGCCAGCGCCGTCCAGTACGAGTACCAGGTCTCCACGGACTCCCTCTTCACCGAGATCGCCTACACTTCCCTCATCGCCGACACCAGCATCGTCCTCAGCGGACTCACGGAGGACTGGTACTACTGGCGCACGCGCGCCCAGAACGCCGGTGAGCACTGGAGCGAGTGGACAGACACCTGGAGCTTCCACGTGGGAATGGTCTTCTCGCAGACCTACGGCCTGATCACGACCGAGCAGCTGCTCTTCATGGACCCGACGGCCGACGGCGGCTATATCCTAGCCGGGTTCCAGAAGCCCACGACTGCGGACTCCCTCCTCTGGCTGATCCGGACGACGGAATCGGGGGACACCCTGTGGACCCACCAGTTCGGCGAGTTCATCCCGGAGGAGGAGGACGGCCGGGCGGCGGTCTTCGGCGAGATCGCTCACTGCGCCCGGGAAACGAACGATGGCGGCATCATCATGGTCGGCGCCACCGAGGGTCTCGAGGAGCATGCTGGCGACCTCTGGCTGCTGAAGACCGACGCGGACGGCTTCCTGCTCTGGGACCACACCTACGGCGGCGAGGGGGTGGAGGAGGGCCTCTCGGTCGATCAGACGAGCGACGGCGGCTTCATGATCGTCGGCTACACGACCTCCTTCGGCGCTGGACAGAAGGATCTCTGGCTGCTTCGCACCGACGCCCTGGGAGACACGCTCTGGACGCGCAGCGTCGGCGGCGACCTCGACGACGAGGGGGTCTACCTCGAGCGTTCCGCCGACGATGGCTTCATCATCGCGGGCTCCACGGAGTCCGTGGGCAGCGTCGACCAGGATTACTGGCTCATCAAGCTCGATGCGGGCGGCGACACGGAGTGGTCCTACATCAAGGGCGGCGCCATGGACGACTGGGCCACCTGCATCCGTTCGACCCTGGATGGATACATCGCCGTTGGCTACACCGAGTCCTACGGCGCGGGATCGACCGACCTGCTCGTCGTGAAGCTCGACCTCTTCGGCAACGAGCTCTGGAGCCGGACGCATGGCGGCACCGGCATCGACGGCGGGCGCTACATTGATCCGACGAGCGACGGCACTTACATCGTCACCGGCGAGACCGGTCCCGCCTGGGCCGGCCAGGTGGACCTCTGGCTGCTCAAGCTGGACGGCATCGGCGGCGAGCAGTGGAGCAAGGCCATCGGTTCGAACGGCAACGACATCGGGACCAGCGTCTACCAGACACCCGACAGCGGCTTTATCGTCGGCGGTTACACAAGCTCCTTCGGGCACGGGGCGCGCGACTTCTGGCTCACCAAGACAGACTGGAAAGGAAACACGGTGCCCTTGGAGGACTAGCAGGCCGCCGAGAGCCAGGCACGGCCGCGCAGGAATCGACCAGGAAAAGCGCCGGGCGAGATGTCGTCCGGCGCTTTCTCCAGGCACAATCTTCGAGGCACAAGGTGAGCGATCGGCAATCGCAGCCGGAGCACGAGGACCTCGTCCTGGTCCGGGAGGTCCGCGAGGGCTCGGTGGACGCCTGGCACCGGCTGGTGGAGCGTCACTCCGCCGTCATCCACTCGGTTCTGCGGCGCTACCTCCAGGACGAGGAGGAGGTCCGCGACGCCTACGTCGACACCCTCGAGCGCCTCTACAAGGGGCAGCTCGCCCGTTACGAGGGCCGATCCTCACTGTCGACCTGGCTCGTCTTCGTCGCCCGCAGCGCTGCCCTCGATCGACTGCGAAGTCGGCTCGGGCGCCGGGAGCTGCCGGCGGGGGTCAAGGACCTCTCCGAGCGCGAGCGCGAGATCTTCCGCCGCTACTACTTCGAGGGACAGAGCTTCGAGGCGGTCCGCCACTGGGCGGCCCTGCCGGCCGACGAGCTGGCGGAGATCCTCGGCCGCATCGAGGCCACCCTGAGCCGGCGCTCCCTCAGGCGCTACGCTTACGATCTCCACGCCAGTTCCGTGGGCGCGGCCTCGGGCCGTCTCCTGTAGTTCCTCGATCACCTGCGCGAGGAGCACGCCGGGCGCCTGAGCGAGCGGGAGCCCGACTACGCCCTCCTAGAGAAGGAGGCGCGGGCCACGACGCGCCGCGTGCGGGCGCTGATCGAGCGCCTGCCGGAGGCCGAGCGCAGGATCCTCACCCTGCGCTTCGACCACGGCCTGAGTGCCCGGCAGATCGCCGAATCGATGGGCCTGGAGGGGCAGCGCCAGGCCTACACCCAGGTGGATAGAGCCCTACGACGATTGCGCAAGTGGTTGGGTGTCAACGTGTTCTGGCTTCTGTTGGGGGGCTGGATCTGAAAAGGGCCGGTCGGATCGGGAAGCGCCGCGCTCCCTCCGTCTAACTGAGACGGAGCCCGGAGACGCCGCCGGCTTCACCCCCAAGGGCCCCACACCCGAAAAGGGGACCGGAATGAGAGAGCAAACGACACACCTCGACTGGGACGAGCTGGCGCAGCTCGCAGACGGCAGGGCGACCCTCGACGAAGATGGGTGGCGGCACCTGGCGACCTGCCGCAGCTGCTTCGGAGCCTATGCCGAGGCGGTGCAGGTCCGCGGCGGGATGATCGCAGTGCCGGAAGCCTTCACACCTCCGCCCGAGCTGATCGCGGCGGGCAAGGCCATCGCCGGAGGGCGGCAGCCCCGCCGGGGGCGGAGCCCCGCCCGCGACAAATCCCGCCCCGGTCTCCCGGCGTCGCCGCGGCTCGTCCTCGCCGGCGTCGCGCTTCTGATCCTCCTCGCGGCCCTTCTCCTCGTCCCGCGGCTCCGGGATCACGGCGTCGATCCGGATATGGTCGCTCCCATACGCCTGGCCCTCGTCGAGACCTCCACGGCGGGCATGATCCTCCCCGGCGCGGAGGGCAGCGCGGGCTTCGAGCGGCCCGTCTACCGATCGGGGATGCCGGTCGACGCCGGCGTCCTGGACAACAGCTTAGCGAGCCTCGCCGCTCTCTACGCAGAGAACGAGAGTCCGGCGCTGGCCTACTGGCTCGTCTCGGGCTATCTCGCGGCGGGGCGACTCGACCATGCCCACGCCTTCGCGCGCAAGGCCTTGGAGCGATTCCACGGGGAGGCGCAGCTGTTGCACCTCCAGGCGATCGTCGCCTACCGGCGCAGCGAGCTGGACATGGCCGAGGCGCTGCTGCGGCGCCTGCTCGCCCGGAACGAGAGAGACGCCACCGCGCTCTTCAACCTGGGCCTTCTCCTGAACGAGAAGGGGGAGACGGGCGAGGCGCTGCGCCTGCTGAAGAAGGCCGTCGGCGACGACGGCTCCCTCCTCGAGATGCGCGTGCAGACGGCACTGGACAGCCTGGGCGGCTGAGGATCCGCTCGCCCGGGAAGCTTCGAGACATCGCGCGCCTGCCGGATCAGGGCGGGAATCCCACCGGAACTAGATAGAAGGGCGTCTGCTCGGTCGGCAGGTCGAGGACCCGGCGCAGCTGATCGTCGGGGAAGGCCCCGAGGGGAACGCTGCCCAGGCCGAGGGCCGTCGCCTGGAGGAGTAGGTTCTGGGCGGCGTGGCCCGCTTCGAGGGTGACGTAGCGCAGGGCGCGCCGCCCGTAGCGCTCCGCTGTACGATCCACGACCCCCGTGATCACGAAGACCGCCCCCGCGTGCCGGATGTAGTCCCGGTCCCCACCGAGGACTGCGTGGAGCGAGTCCAGCATGCCCGCCTGCCAGACGAAGAGCGCCTCGTGCCCCACAGAGCGGTAGTGATAGATCCCCTTGCGTGTGACGGCGTAGAGCTCCAGCGGATAGAGCCCGCCGGCGCTCGGTGCGGTCCTCTTCCCGGGGCGGTTCTGCCCCTGGGCCGCCCAGAGAAGCTGGCCGATCTCCCCCAGGGAGAGCATGCGGTTCTTCGCGAAGCGCCGCTGGGAGCGCCGTTTCGCCAGGGCCTCCTCCAGGGACATCGGCCCCGAATGCGAGGGCTCGGGCAGCGAGATGGTCTCGACGATGCGCGGCCTTTCGGCCCGGACGGGAGCGGGAGCTAGCCCTTCGGGCGCGAATCCCGGGAAGGTGGCGCCGAGCAGAAGGGCTGCGAGCAGCAGACCCGCCGCCGCGGCCAGCCTTCGAAGCGGAATCCGATGCATGGGCCTCACCTCCACCCGCAGTGAAGACCATTTCCATGGCGCTGGGAAGACCTTTTCCCGGGCACATTTTCCCGGCGCGAGCGTCCGTTTTCGGCTACAGTGCTCGATGGTCCCACGCGAGGAGGCGGAATGCGTCACCCCAAGCTGATGATCCTCACCCTCTGCGCCCTGCCGCTGACCGGCTGCTTCGGTGGCGGTCAGGAAGAAGGCGTCGTCGAGGAGAAGAGCGCCGGCTCGCAGGCCATCGACCGGCTGCTGGCCGGCGAGGGCGCGGGCAAGGAGCTGGTCACGCGGGCCAGCGGCCTGCAGTACGTGGATCTGGCGACCGGCCGCGGCGACTCGCCCGGGGAGGGCCGCACCTGTGCCACGCACGCCACCCTCTGGCTCCTGGACGGCAGCAAGATCTGGAGCTCGCGGGATCCCGGCCCCGGCGGCCTGGTCCAGCCCTTCGAATTCAAGCTGGGCGCTGGCGAGGTCATCCCGGGCTGGGAGGAGGGTGTTGCGGACATGCGGGTCGGCGGCCGGCGCCGCCTGGCCGTTCCCCCCGAGCTGGGCTACGGCGAGGCGGGCAGGCCGCCCGTGCCGCCGAGCGCCACCCTCATCTTCGAGGTGGAACTCCTGGAGATCCGGGATTGAAGAACCTGGCCCGCATCGCGGCCGAGCCCGGCCAGCGGCGCCGTGACTGACAGCGAGAGGATCGTCGACGCGCGCGGGAGAGAGCTGCGCCTCGCCGACCCGCGACGCGTCGTCTCGCTGGTGCCGAGCCTGACCGAGACCCTCTTCGAACTGGGCTTGGGCGCGCGGCTCGCGGGGCGCACGCGCTACTGCGTCCACCCCGCGGACGATGTGGCGGGCGTTCCCGTCTTCGGGGGGACGAAAGACCCCGACCTGGACGGCATCATTGCGGCACGGCCCGACCTCGTGCTGGTCTGCCTGGAGGAGAACAAACCCGAGCACCTGGAGGCGATGGAGGCGGCGGGTGTCGCCCTGCACGCCGTCCACCCGCGCAGCCTGGCGGACGTGCGCCGCCTGCTCGGAGACTACGGGCGCCTCTTCGGCGCGGGCGAAGCCGTGGCGGAGCTGCTGGCCGAGTTCGACGCCGCCGAGGCGGAGGCCGCCGCCTTCCGCCAACGGCTCCTGGGTGGGCGGGAGCGCGCTCCCCGGGCCGCCACGCTGATCTGGCGGGAGCCATGGATGGCCTCGGGCTCGGGCACCTACATCCACGCGATGATGGCCGCCCTCGGTCTCGACGACGCCTTCGCCGCGCGCCGAGACTACTTCGAGACGAGCCTTGACCAGCTGCGCGAATCGGATCTGGATCTCCTATTCCTACCCGACGAGCCCTACCCCTTCAGCGAGCGCGAGGCCGAGGAGCTCGTGACGGCCGGCGCGCTTGCGCGCGGGCGGGAATCGGTCCTTTTTGTGGAAGGGGAACTCCTCACCTGGTATGGCAGCCGCACTCCCCGCGCCCTGCGCGAGCTCGTTCTGCTTCTCGGCGAGCGGCTCGCACCGGCCTCCAAGCCAAGCAAGCTGCGAACGACGAGGAAGGAAACATGAGCGCTAGACCCCTGGTCACCATCACCCGCGTGCTCAGCTTCGCGGCGGCGCATCGCCTCTACAACCCCGAATGGCCGAACGAGAAGAACGACGAGGTCTTCGGCATGTGCAACAACTTCTACGGCCACGGGCACGACTACGAGGTCTGGGTGAGCCTGCGCGGTCCCGTGGATCCGGAGACCGGCATGATCGTCAACCTGAACCAGGTGGACGGCGTCGCGCGGCGTGAGATCGTGGACGCCTGCGACCACAAGCATCTCAACTACGACGTGGACTTCCTGCGCGGCGTCAATCCCACCACGGAAAACCTGGCGGTGGCCTTCTGGGAGCGCCTCGAGCCCCACTTCGGCGAGCTGCTGAGCGAGATCCGGGTGATGGAGAACCCGCGCAACTGGAGCGTCTACCGCGGCGAGAAGGAGGACGCGTGAAAGAGGCCGTCCGGGCGATCCTCGAGCACATCGGCGAGAACCCCGACCGCGAGGGTCTCGCCGACACCCCCGAGCGGGTGCACAACGCCTACCACTACCTGACCCGCGGTTACCGGATGGATCCCGCCAAGATCATCGGCCGCGCCCTGTTCAGCGTGGACTACGACGAGATGGTGGTGGTGCGGGACATCGACTTCTACAGCCTCTGCGAGCACCACATGCTGCCCTTCTACGGCAAGGCCCACGTAGCCTACGTCCCCAAGGGGAAGGTCGTGGGTTTGTCCAAGATCCCCCGCCTGGTCGATGTCTTCGCGCGCCGCCTGCAGGTGCAAGAGCGAATGACGCAGCAGATCGCCCAGACCCTGATCGAGCAGCTCGAGCCGCAGGGGGTGGCCGTGGTGCTGGAGGGCTTCCACATGTGCATGGCCATGCGCGGCGTCGAGAAGCAGAACGCCTGGATGAGCACCAGCGCCATGCGCGGCATCTTCGAGTCCAGCGCCCGGACCCGCGAGGAGTTCCTCGTGCTGATACGCGGCATCTCCTCGCAGTCCCGCTAGGCGCGCCCCGGGACATTCCACTGGCATCGGCGCCGTAAATCCGTTTCAATCCACCGCATGGCACCCAGCGAGAAGAGCAGGACCGCCCTGGTCACGGGCGGCAGCAGCGGCATCGGCATGGCCATCGCCGCGGCCGTGGCTGGCGAGGGTTACCGCACGGCCCTCTGCGCCCGGAATGCCTCCCGGCTGGAAGCGGCGGCGAGCGAGACGGGCGCGGTGCTACCCCTGGTCTGCGACGTGAGGGAGCCGGAGTCCGTGGACCGGGCCTTCTCCCTGTTGGAGAAGGAGTTCGGCGGCCTGGATCTCCTGGTCAACAACGCCGGCGTGAGCCGCTTCCTGGACCTCGAGGCCACGAGCGAGGAGGACTGGGAGGCGATGATCGGCACCAATCTGGGCGGCACCTGGCGCGTGACGAAGAGGGCGATGCCCCTGCTGCTGGCCCAGCGCGGTCTTGTCGTCAACGTGATCTCCGTGGCGGGCCGCAGGGCCTATCCCGGCAGCAGCGCTTACTGCGCCAGCAAGTTCGGCGCGCTGGGTCTGGCCGAATCGATCCGCGAGGAGTACCGGGAGCGGGGTGTCCGCGTGGTCAACCTCCTGCCGGGAGCGACCGACACTCCCCTGTGGGACAGGATCTCCGGGGACTGGGACCGGAGCCGGATGCTCCAGCCAAGCGACCTGGCCCGCGCCGTCCTGGCCGCGATACGCATGCCCGAGCATGCCCTGATCGAGGAGCTGCTCGTGCGGCCGGCCGGGGGTGATCTCTAGACGCCTCGGCGGGTGGCATTGCTCCGGGACGGAAAAGCGGCGGCCCGCTGGCATGGCCAGCAGGCTGTTATTAGATTTGACAGGATTTTGACGGAAACTTCACGGTCGCCGGGACGGGCCCGGAGAGGCCGCTCGAAGTTACCGTCGCTAGCCGACCGGCCGGGCTCCAGGGCCGGTCCGAGGAGGCGAAGCAAGCCGCATCATGGCTTCCAAAGACATCGTCATCGGGATCGTCGGCAGTGGCGGCGACGGCGTCATCACGGCCGGCGAGTTCATCGTTTCGGCAGTATCCAGCGAAGGCCTCTTCTCCTTCCTGCTCAAGAGCTACGGCGCGCAGATCCGCGGCGGCGAATCCTCCTGCCGCGTGCGCATCGCCGAGCATCCCGTGCAGTCCCAGGGCGACGAGCTGGACGTCTTGGTCGTCCTGAGCTGGAACGACTTCCTCAAGTTCGAGCATGAGATCGAGCTGCACGACAGGACGGTGATCGTCCACGACGAGGACGATCCCATGCCGGAGGACCACGTGCCCCTTTACAAGGGCCACGCGGTCTATCGGGTGCCCTTCAAGCGCTTGGCCAAGGAAGAGATGCAGACGATCCTGACCAAGAACATCATCATGCTCGGGGCCCTCTCGCAGCTCTTCGGCCTCCCCGAGAAGGGGATCCGCCACGCGATCGAGAAGAAGTTCGCCAAGAAGCCCGGCGTGGTGGCCAAGAACCTCGAGGCCTACGACTGCGGCCGCCGCTGGGTGGCGGAGAACGTCGAGAAGAAGGACGACTTCTTCCTCGAGTACCAGAGCAGCGAGCCGAAGCTGGTCATGGAGGGCAACGCCGCCACCGCGCTCGGCGCGGTCGTGGCGGGCTGCGAGTTCTACGCGGGCTACCCGATCACCCCCGCCAGCGAGGTCATGCACTGGCTGGCCCAGCACCTGCCCGCTCGCGGCGGCACGGTGGTGCAGGCTGAGGACGAGATCTCCGCGGCGGGGATGGTGATCGGCGCCTCCTTCGGCGGCAAGAAGTCCATGTGCGCCACGAGCGGTCCCGGCTTCACCCTGAAGAGCGAGATGCTCGGCCTGGCCTCGATGGCCGAGGTGCCCATGGTCATCGTGAACGTGCAACGCGGCGGCCCGAGTACGGGCATCCCCACCAAGACCGAGCAGAGCGACCTGATGCAAGCGGTCTATGGAAGTCATGGCGACAGTCCCCGTGTCGTGATTGCGCCGACGGATGTGGAGGACTGCTTCGACACGGCCGTCTACGCCTTCGACATCGCCGAGGAGTTCCAGATTCCCGTGGTCCTACTCTCCGATCAGTTCATCGCGCAGCGCAAGGAGACCGTGCGGCCCTTCGACATCGGGCGCCGCGCCGTCTACGAGCGCTTGGAGCCGAACGCGGCGGAACTCGCGGACTACAGGCGCTACCGCAGCGACACCGAGACGGGCGTCTCGCCCATGGCGGTGCCGGGCATGCCCGGCGGCCAGTACCCGGCCTCCGGCATCGAGCACAACGAGATCGGCGATCCCTCCAGCCGCGTCGACCTGCACGTGTCGCAGACCGAGAAGCGCTACCGCAAGTACGAGCACATCGTCGCCAAGTACAGCTTCGTGCGGGAGTACGGCAGCGAGGGCAGCGAGGTGGGCATCCTGGGCTGGGGCTCGAGCAAGGGGGCGATCAAGGAGGCCGTTCTGCGGCTGGAAGACGAGGGCCACAAGGTGGCGGCCATGATTCCCCAGCTCCTGCACCCCTTCCCCATGAAGGCCTTCGAGCGCTTCCTGGCCGGCAAGAAGCGGCTGGTGGTCGCGGAGCTGAGCTTCCGCGGGCAGTTCCTGCAGTTCATCAAGTCTCGCTGCGACGTGCAGGCGGATGTCGTCCACTTCGCACGAGCGGGGGGCAAGCCCTTCTCGGTGAGGGAGATCTACGACGCCCTGCGGGAGGTTCTCTGATGACCGTCGACGCCAACAAGACGCGGAGCGCGGAGAAGAAGCACAAGGTCGCCGACTACAAACGCGACCTGAAGCCGGTCTGGTGCACGGGCTGCGGCGACTTCGGCGTGCTGCAGGCCATCTATCGCGCGCTGAACGACCTGGATCTCGAGCCCGAGAACGTGGGAGTGGTTTCGGGGATCGGCTGTTCCTCGCGCCTGCCCGGCTACGTGAACACCTACGGCTTCAACGCCGTGCACGGCCGCTCCCTGCCCATCGCCCAGGGGCTCAAGCTCGCGCGCCCCGACATCACCGTGCTCTCGGTCGGCGGCGACGGCGACGGCATCTCGATCGGCATGGGACACTTCCCCCATGCCGCGCGCCGCAACGTCGACATGACCTACATCATGATGGACAACTTCATCTACGGCCTGACCAAGGGTCAGTGCTCCCCGACCACACCCAAGGGCGACGTCACGGTGAGCACTCCCTTCGAGTCCATCGACTCGCCCCTGGATCCGGTCAAGCTGGCCCTGTCCTTCAACGTCTCCTACATCGCGCGGGCCTTCGCGGGCGATCTGAAGCACATGACCGCCATGGTGAGGCGCGGCATCGAGCACCAGGGCTTCTCCTTCGTGCATGCGATCAGCCCCTGCCCGACCTTCCGTGGCATGGACGAGTTCAAGCGCGTGCGCGGCGCGGTCAACTACGTGGAGGCGGACCCGGAGGAGCTGGCCAGCAAGTCCGCCGCCTTCGCCCGCGAGGAGGAGTTCGTGGGGCAGATCAACCTGGGCGTGCTCTACGAGGCCCGGCGACCCACCTACCGCGAGGAGGCCGACCGTATCGCGGCCGCCAGCCTGGGCGGCCGCAAGCAGGCGCCCGCCATGAAGGACCTGCTGGGGGAGTTCATGCCCTGAACGAATGGCCTCGAGAACGCATGAGTCCTCGTGAGCAGCGAACAACAGCCCGTGGCGCCCCCAGCGCCGCGGGCTTTTTCACTGAGGGTCAGGACTCGAAGGAGATCTCGTCGGGTAGCTCGTTGACGTCGTCGTCCTGGTAGGGGAAGTGCTCGCGGAGCTTCTCGCCGATCAGGGCGATGCCGGCGGCCATGCCGTCCCCGAAGCGGTCCTCCGCGAATTCGGCTGACATCGTGTCCACGACGTCCGTCCAGAACCCGTCACCGACCAGCTTGTGCAGCTCCTCGTCGCCGACGACCGCGAAGCGTCGGGAGCGCGTGGCGAGGTAGACGAGCACGCCGTTGCGCGCTTCGGTGCCGTGCATGCCCAGCTTGGCGAAGAGCGCGCGAGCGCGCAAGTAGGGATCGCCTTTCACCGGAGACTTCTTGGGCACGTCCCGCTCGACGTGCACGCGGATCTCGCCGCTGGTGCGGAGCTCGGCGGCGCCGATCGCCTCGACCACCTGTTTCTGTTCTTCTGTGCCCAGGAAGCTGCGGGGCCTGTCGCTGCGCTTCTTGTCCATCGTCTACCAACCTCCGCTGGCGCCGCCGCCGCCCGAGAAGCCACCGCCCCCCGAGAAGCCGCCGCCGCCGAAACCGCCCCCGCCACCGAAACCTCCGCCGCCCCGGCGGCCGCCGCTCAGGGCGGAGCCGATGAGCAGGGGACCCAGCCAGCGTCGCCGGCCGGCGCCACCCCCGCCGATGAAGATGAGAATCATGATCAGGAAGAAGAGCTTGCCGATGAAAGATCCCCCGGAGCGTTGGCCCCGCGTGCTGCGCCGAACCTGGGGCAGCGCGCTCTTGGCCAGCGGGTCGCCCGGCGCCACGCGCTGCGCGACGCGGATCATCACCAGCTCGAAGCGGGCGCTCGCGGGATCGCGGGGGAGCTGCTGCATCTCGCGGAGGATGCGCGAAGCGATCACGTCCGGCAGCGTCTCCTCCAGCCCGTAGCCCACCTCCAAGCGGCTCTTGCCCTGACGCGGGAAGACCAGGAAGAGCACGCCGCGGAACTCCTTGCGGTCGCCGAGGCCCCAGTGCTCGTAGAGACGGGCGGCGTAGTCCTCGAGGTTGCCGTCCAGCTCGGGCAAGATGGCTGCGACGAACTGAATGCCCGTGCGCTGCTCGAAGCCGTAGAGGGCGTCGGCCAGGCGCGTGGCGTCGTCGCGGCTGACCAGCCCCACTGCGTCGTGGAAGTGACGCGGCGGGGGTGGAGGCAGCTTGGCTTCGGCGACCACAAAGGTCGTGCCGCCCGCGATCAAAGCGAGGGCGAGGATCCAAATGCGGGGGCGTGCGAACATGGCGGCTCCTAGAAGTCCACCTTGGGCGCCTGCTCGGCGCCTTCGGCGGCCTCGAAATAGGCCATCTTGTCGAAGCCGAACATGCCGGCGAGCAGGTTGCCGGGGAAGCGGCGGATGTTCGTGTTGTAGTCGCGGGTGATGTCGTTGAAGCGCCGGCGCTCGACGGCGATGCGGTTCTCGGTGCCCTCGAGCTGCGCCTGCAGGTCGAGGAAGTTCTGGTTCGCCTTGAGGTCCGGGTAGCGCTCGATCACGACCATCAGGCGTCCCAGCGCCGAGCTGAGCTGTCCCTGGGCCGCCTGGAAGCGCTGCAAGAGCGACGGATCGTTCAGCGTTTCGGGAGAGATCTCCGCCTGGATCTTCGTGGCATTCGCGCGGGCCTCGATCACGGCCTCGAGGGTCTCCCGCTCGTGGGACGCGTAGCCCTTGACCGTCTCGACCAGGTTGGGGATCAGGTCCGCGCGCCGCTGGTAGACGTTCTCGACGTTGCCCCACTGGCCCTCCACACCCTCCTGCAGGGTCACGAAGCTGTTGTACTTGCCCATCACGACACCCACGACGATGACGATCAGCGCGATCACCACGAGCAGAGCGACTACACCCTTCTTCATGCGAACTCTCCTGTTCGAAAGGGAATCGGGATACGAGGCAGTCCTACCGCCCCGTTGCGATTCTATTCGGCGCGCTAGCCGTGCTTCGCGGCGAAGTCCGCCATGAAATCCGCCAGCGCGCGCGCGCCTTCTACGGGCATTGCGTTGTACACTGACGCCCGGCAGCCGCCCACGCTGCGGTGTCCCTTGAGTCCGCTCATGCCGCCCGCCAGTGCGTCGACGATGAACTGCTTCTCCAGGTCCTCGCTCGGCAGGCGGAAGACGATGTTCATCTTCGAGCGGCAGTGCTCGGGCACGGGCGAGCGGTAGAAGCCGTCGCCGGCCGCGATGGCGCCGTAGATCAGCCCGGAGCGTTCGGCTGCCATCTCCTCGGCCGCCGCGAGCCCGCCGAGGCTCTTCAGCCATTTCATCGTCAGGCCGACCATGTAGATCGGGAAGACGGGCGGCGTGTTGTAGAGGGCGTCCTTGGCGGCATGGGTCTTGTAGTTGAGATAGGCGGTGAGATGCTCGGGGCAGCGCTCCACCATGTCCTCGCGGATGATGACGATGGCCACGCCCGCCGGCCCGGCGTTCTTCTGGGCGCCGGCGTAGATGAGGCTGAACTTCTCCACGGGCACGCGCCGGCTCACGAAGTCCGAGCTCATGTCGCAGATCAGGGGCACGTCGCCGGTCTCGGGCCAGCCGGGCCACTGGATGCCGCCGATGGTCTCGTTCGAGGTGAGGTGGACGTATGCGGCCTGCGGGTCGATCGACAGGCTCGCGGGGTCGGGCAGGTCGAGGTAGTTCGCGTCCTTGCCATCGTAGATCACTCGCACGTCGCCCACCTTGCCGGCGTCGGCGTGGGCCTTCTTGGCCCAGGAGCCGGTCACGGTGTAGTCGGCGGACTTGCCCGCGGGCAGGAAGTTTATCGGCACCATGCTGAACTGCAGCGTGGCGCCGCCGCCCAGGAAGAGCACCTTGTAGCCCGCCGGCACGCCGAGGATCTCGGTCACGAGGTCCATGGCCCCGTGGTGCACGGCGTCGTACTCCTTGCTGCGGTGACTCATCTCGATCAGGGACATTCCCTTGCCCTGGTAGTCCACCATCTCGTCCCGCGCCTGCTCCAGGACCGGAACGGGCAGCGTGCAGGGACCGGCGGCGAAGTTGTAGATCCTGCTCATGACATTCCCTTCCTCGGCTTCCTCGCCGATCAGTCTTCGAGGCTGCGCACGACCATGCCGGAGCGCAGCTTCGGCTCGAACCAGGTTGATTTAGGCGGCATCACCTCGCCGCTGTCGGCCACGGACATCAGCTGCTCTACGCTCACCGGCGCGAGGGCGAAAGCCACCTGCATGTCGTCGGTGCAGCGCCGCTCGAGCTCCGCCGGGCCGCGGATGCCGCCGACGAAGTCGATGCGCTCGTCGCTGCGGGGGTCGCCGATGCCCAGCACGGGCGCCAGCAGGTTCTCCTGCAGGATGGAGGCGTCCAGGCTGCGCACGGGGTCGTCCGCGGGGAAGCTGCCCGGCCTGGCTGTGAGCCGGTACCACTTCCCGCCCAGGTGCATGCCGAATCTCTTCTGCTCGCGCGGCTCGGGCTCGTCGGTGGGCACGACGTCGAAGCTCCCCTGCACGCGCCCCAGGAAGGCGCCCTCGTCGAGGCCGTTCAGGTCGCGGACCACGCGGTGATAGCCCATGAGATGCAGTTCGTCGTCCGGAAAGAGGACGGCGAGGAAGTGGTTGTAGGCCTCGTCGCCAGTGTGCGCGGGGTTCCCCGCGCGGAAGATCTCCCGCACGCGCTGGGCCGAGGCGGTGCGGTGGTGGCCGTCGGCCACGTAGAGGGCGTCGAGGGGGGCGAAGGCCTCCTGGATCGCGGCCACGTCGCCGCCTTCCGAGACGACCCAGAGCACGTGGCGCACGCCGTCGTCGGCGGTGAAGTCGCAGGCGGGCTCGCCGCGGCCGCAGAGGTCCTCCACGAGAGCCTTGATCTCGGGCCGGCTGCGGTAGGTGAAGAGCACGGGCCCCGCGTTGGCGCGCAGCACCTCCACGTGGCGCGCACGGTCGTCTTCCTTGTCGCGGCGGGTGAACTCGTGCTTCTTGATCCGGCCCTGCTCGTACTCGTCCACACTGCAGCCGACCATGAGCCCGTGCTGCGTATGTCCCTTCATCGTGAGCCGGTAGATGTAGAAGCAGGGGCTTCCGTCCCGGACGAGCGCGCCGCCCGAGATCATGCGCTGGAAGTTCTCGGCGCTCTTCTCGTAGACGGGATCGCTGTGGACGTCCACGCTCGCGTCCAGGTCGATCTCCGCCTTGACCACGTGCAGGAAGCTGTGCGGGTTGGCCTGCGCCATCGCGCGGGCCTCCGCGGAGCTGAGGACGTCGTAGGGGGGGCTGGCCACCTTCTCCGCTAGTTCCGGGGGTGGCCTGAGGCCGGCGAAGGGCTTGATGTCCGACACGGCTTTCTCCTTAATTCTGGCGCGCCCGCCGGGAGCGCCGACGGGAAGCATAATAGAGAGCCCCGCCCCCCTCGCGCAAGGAGGTGGCGGGGCGGAATGGTCTTTTCTCCAAACGAGTTGCGCCGACGGCTTTACGGCGCTCGCGTCCCTTGCTGTGGGCTCCCTTCCTTCTAACGGCGGCCGTACTGGCGCCAGACCTTGCCGGACTTCAGGCGCAGGCCGATGTCATCCACGATCGCCACCAGCGACGGGATCAAGAAGAGCGTGAGCACGGTCGCGAAAGCCAGGCCCCAGATCATGCTGACGGCCATCGGCACCATGATCCGGCTGGCGCCCGTCGTGGCGACGGTCAGCGACGAGAGGCCGACGATCGTCGTCACGGTGGTCAGCAGGATCGGGCGCATGCGCACCACGCCCGAGCGCACGATGGAGAACCAGCGCCCCACGCCTCGCAATCGCGACTTGTTGATGAAGTCCACCATCACCAGCGAGTTGTTCACGACCAGGCCCATGAGCGCGATGATGCCCACCATCGCGGGGATCGTGAAGTTGTAGCCCATCACGAGCAGGCCGATCACGACGCCGATGAAGCTGAAGGGCACGGTGAACAGTACGATGAAGGGCTGGGTCACCGAGTTGAACTGCGTGGCCAGGATCATGAAGATCGCCAGCAGGGCCACCGGCACCAGCAGGAGCAGCGAGCGGAAGCTCTCGGCCGTGCGCTCGAACTCGCCGCCGAAGTCCAGCCGGTAGCCGGGGTGGTCGAGCGCGAAGCCAGCGAACTTCTCCTGGATGATCTGGTTCACCGCCGTGCTGGTCTGCCCCTCGGCCAGGTCGGCCGTCACGGTGATGGCCCGCTCGCGGTCGAAGTGACGGATCACCGAGAAGTTCGTGCCGGCGTCGAAGCCGGCGAGGCTGGTGAGCGGCACGAGACCGCCCTGGCGGGTCGGGACCTTCAGCTGCCCCAGCGTCTCGAGGTCGTCGCGGTATGGCTCGTTCAGGCGCACGACCACGCCCAGATCCTCGCCCCCGGGATCGGTGTACTGGGTGGCCTCGATGCCCAGGAAGGCCGCGCTCACGGTCAGCGCGACGTCCGCGTTGCTCAGGCCCATGGCCTTGGCGCGCTCTTCGTCCACTTCCACGCGGAACTCCCGCACCGCGCGGTCGAAGTCGTCCCGGATGTCGACCACGCCCGGGATGCGGGCCAGCTCGGACATGAGCTGCTCGCCCAGTTCCTCGAGCACGTCGAAGCGCGGACCCAGGATGTGGACCTCCACGGGACGGCCAGTCGGAGGGCCGGAGTCCGGCCGCGTGAGCTGGTAGTTCACGATGCCCGGCACGCCGGCCATCGCCTCGCGCAGCGCCACCATGATCTCGGTGTCCGAGCGGTCTCGGTCGGCGGCGGAGACGAGGTCCAGGTTGATCTCGGCCAGGTGAGCGCCCCGCAAGTACTCGTAATTGACGATCTGGTAGCCGGACGAGGAGACGATGCCGTCCAGTTCCTCGGGCGCAACATGCAGCCGCACCAGCTCCTCGATGTCCTTCGTGTGTTGTTCGGTGAGCGCGAGCGGCGTTCCGTGGGGCAGCTCGAAACGCAGGGACACCTGGTCGAAGTCCTCATGGGGGAACATCTGGACCGGAATGAAGCGCAGCAGGCCGAGGCAGAGAACGGCGATCACGATCACGCTGATCAATGCCAGGTAGCGGTAGCGCAGGGTGAAGAGCAGCTGCGCTCGGTAGATCCGCTCCAGGATGCGCTGGGCGGGATTTTTCTGTTTCACGACGTAACCGCCGCGGAACTCACCGTTGTTCACGCCCGTGGCTTCGGCCCGTCTCATCTCGTCGGCATCCAGGGTGCGCGCCACGTCCTTGCGCTCGATTTCACCCATGAGGGAAGAGGGCAGCGCCTTCTCGCTGCCCTCCGCGGCGATCTTCTCCTTCAGGCCCAGCTTGCGGCGGATCTTGCCGTAGATCTCGTTCAGCTCGAAGGAGTGGCTGGGCAGGATGAGAAGGGCCTCGACCAGGCTGGCCAGCAGGGCGAAGGCGACCGTCTTGGGAATCGCGCTGATGAACTTGCCGATCATGCCGGTCATCAGCAGCAGGGGCAGGAAGCCCGCCACCGTGGTCATCACGGCCGAGGTGACGGGAGCCATGACCTCGCGCGTTCCCTGGATCGCGGCGGTGCGCGGCGGGAAGCCGAGTTCGATGTAGCGCTGAATGTTGTCGATCACCACGATGGCGTCGTCCACGATCATGCCGAGGGCCATGATCAGCGCGAAGAGCGTGAGCATGTTGATGCTCATGCCCGCGAGGCTCATGAAGAGGAAGCCCGTGAGGAAGGTGAAGGGGATGCCGATGAGCACGAGCAGTGCGTTGGTCCAGCCGAGGAAGAAGAACAGCAGCGTTCCGACCAGTAGGGCGGTGATCCAGGCGTTGTTGGTCATGATGCCGAGCCGTTCCTCGATCAGATCGGCGGTGTCGATGCGCACCTCCAGGTCGACGGGAATCGGGAGCGTCGCGTTGTAGTGGTCCACGATCTCGTGCACCTGCTCCATGATCTTGATCGTGTTGCCGTCTTCCTTCTTGTAGACCGTTAGGTTGCCGGCGCGGTTGCCGTTGAGGCGGTTGCTCGCGCGGCGGTCCTCCAGGCCCAGCTCGATCTCTGCCACCTGCCCCAGGCGCACGATGTCGCCCGTCCCAGTGCTGCGCAGCACCGTGTTCTCGATGTCATCGAGGTTCCGGTACTTGCCGAGCACGCGAAGGGTGTACTCGCTCTCGCCGAGCTCGGCGTTGCCGCCGGGGAGGTCCAGGTTGCGCTGGCCCAGGACCTGGATGATCTCGGCGAGGGAGACGGCGTGATGGTCGAGCAGGACCGGATCCACCTTGACGTGCACCTCGGACTCGCGCAGACCGTCGATGTCCACCTGCTTGACGCCCCGGACGTCCATGAACTCCTTCTTGACGTCCTCGGCCACCTCGAGCAGCACGCTTTCCTCGACCCCGCCGCCGATGGCCACGAAGCAGACCGGCTGGATGGCGGAGGCGTCGAGTTCGAGGTACTGGGGATCGTTCGCGTCCTCGGGCAGGTCGGGGATGTTGTTCACGGCCGCCTGCAAGTCGAGCATGAACTTGTCCATGTCCGTGCCCTCCTCGATGAGGAGGTCGATGACGGCGATTCCCTCCGCGCCCCGGCTGCGGACCTCGTCGAGGCCGTTCAGCTCGGCGACGGCCTCCTCCACCTTGTTCACGATCTGCTGCTCGACCTCGAGCGAGGACGCGCCCCGGTAGGGGATGAACACGAGCGCCTCGTTGAGGTTCGCGTTGGGGAAGAACTCCCGCGGCATGTCGACGTAGAGGCCGATCCCCAGGACCACGAGGATGAAGAAGATCATGTTGACGAGGATCTTCCGGTTCACCGAGAAACTGGCGATGTTCATCTCAGCTCCACTCCGCTGGGCCGCGTCACGGGCCCGCTAGTCCTTGATCTCCACGGTCGTGCCGTTCTTGACACTCCACTGCCCCTTGACGATGAGTCGCTCGCCGAACTCCAGGCCGTCCTTCACCACGAAGCGGTCCCCGGAGCGCAGCCCGAGCTCGATCGGGCGGCGCTCGGCCTGGTTCTCCGTCACCACGAAGACCACCGGCTCGCCGTACTGGTCCACGACGGCGGAGGTCGGTATCGTCAGCGCGCCGAGACGCCGATCCACGACCACCGCGCCGCGCGCGGCCATGCCCGAGAGGATCCTTTCGCTCTCGTTGTCCACCTCGATCTCGATGTCGAAGCTGCGGGTCATGGGGTTGCTGCGCACGCCCAGTGCGCGCACGCGCCCCCGGAAATGCTCCTCGCCCAGGGCCGGGATCGACACGTCGACGTCCATGCCCTCGCGGATCCGAACCGCATCCCGCTCCGAGACGCTGCTGCGGATGACGATCCCCGAGAGATCGATCACGGCTGTGACGGGCATCCCGGGGGCGATCTGCTCGCCCTCGTCGATGCCCTTGTACGCGAGCCTGCCCGCGAACGGCGCGCGGATCTCCGCGTGCTCCAGCCGGATCTGGGCCTGCTCGAGCGTCGCCTGCGCGGCGTAGAACCCGCTCTCGGCCTGGAGCTTGCGCAACTCGACGCCCTCGAACTCGGCATCGCTGATGCGCCCCTTCTCCATGAGCTGCCGGGCGCGCTCCAGCTCGCGCTGCGTTTGCAGATAGGCGGACTCCGCCGCGAGCACCCCCGCCTTGGCCTGCTTCACGCCCGCGCGGTAGGGGCGCGCATCGACCTGCAGGATCAACTCGCCGGCCGCCAGCGTGTCGCCCAGCTCGTGGGGGAAGTCGGTCACGGTGCCGCCCACCTCCGCGCTGATGTTCACCTCCTGGCCGGCCTCCGTGCTGCCGCTGATGTCCACGGCGATCTGGAAGTTCGTGGGCTGCAGCGCCTGCACCACGACCGGCACGGCGCTGCGGGCGGCACCCCCTCCCTCCTCGGCGGCGGGCGCCCTTTCCTTCCGGCCGCAGCCCGCGGCGGCGGCGAACGCCAGAACGAGCAGTATCGCCGACGACAGGCGTCCCTTCGGAATCGGTTGCGAGGCGTATCTCATCACGTCTCCCCCTCAGCGATCGGAGTTCCGGTTGCCACCGCCCACCAAGCTCTCCAGGGTGGCAAGTGCGGTGAAGTAGTCGTAGCGCGCGGACACGGCCTCCGCCTGCGCCGCGGTCAGGGCGGTCTGCACGTCGACGAAATCGAACTCGGAGATGTGCCCCAGCTCGTAGCGGTCCGCCATGAGGTCGAAGGTCTCCCGGGCCTGGCGCTCGGCCGTTTCCCGGTGCACGCGGTTCTCGCGGGCGCGCGCCGCCTCGTGCCAGGCGGCGTGGACGGCCATGCGCAGGCCGCCTAAGGCGTCGGCCGTCTCGTAGTCGCTCTTGCGCTTCTCGGCCGCCGCCTGGCGGTACTGCGCGGCCCCCTTGCCGAGGTCGAGCAGGGGGACGTTCAGCAGCGCGGTCGCGCTCCAGGACTCGTAGTCGTCGAGGGCCGCGGTGTCGTTCTCCCGCCAGCCGTAGCTGAACGAGAAGTGCAAGGACGGCACGAGCCCCGAGAAGGCCAGCGTCTTGCCAGCACCGGCGGCCCGGTTGGCTGCCTTGAGCGCGGAGGCGCCGGGGCTCCTCTCGATGACGAGGCCCGCGAGGGTCTCCGGGTCCATCTCCGACAGGTCGCGGCCCCAGGCGACCGCCGCCTCGTCGACCGGCGCGAGCGTCAGGCCGGTGGCCAGGTCTTGGTGGAGGAGCTGGTTCAGCGCCATCTCGGCGAGCACGGCGCCGTTGCGCGCCGCTGCGAGAAGGCTGCGGGCCTCGGCCAGCGCGACCTCCCAGCGCAGCCGCTCCGAGCGCCCGATCAGACCCAATTCCTCCCGCTCGGCGGCGAGCAGGTTGCGGTTCTCCGCGGAGGCGACGCCCTCCTCGGCGACGCGCAGGAGATCCCGCGCGGCCAGAAGCTGGAAGTAGGCGCTGCGCACGCCGAGCACCAGCGCGTCGCGATCGGCCGTGAAGCCTTCCCGCGCCGCGCTCTCCGCGGCCCGCGCCAGCTTGGAGCCGCCCAGCAGGTGCAGGTTCAGGGGGAACTCCTGGTTCACCGTGATGCCGGTGCGGTAGGTGTCCTTGTAGAGGAAGGGATCGACCTCCCACTCGGGCGGGAGGTTCTGTTGGATCTGGTTGGCCTGCTCGAAGCTGTTGTCGTCCACCCGCGTCACGGAGCTGCTGAGCGAGCCGGTGGGGAGATAGGCGAGATAGCTGCCCCGCTTCTCCCAGGTGCTCGCCTCCAGGGCCGCCCGGCTCGACTTGAGTCCGAGGTTGCGCTCCTGGCCGAGGCGAATCGCCTCCTCCAGATCCAGGTCGCTAACCGCCTCCTCCGCGCCTGCGGACGCCGCGAGGGCGATGAGAATAAGCAGGGCTCCCAGGCTCCGCGCGGCTCGCGGAGCCGCCCCCGTGCCGCCTTGCGCCGCGACTCGCCTCCCTTCCGTCCGGCTCGTCCTCATTTCTTGAACACTCCTTCCGGCCAGTTGCGGATCTTTCTGACCTGGACGATGAACCCGTCCAGCCAATCGAGTTCCAGGGCGATCAGCTTGCGGTAGAAATCGATGATCGCATTCGCCGTGATCGGCTCGCCATGCAGCTCCGTTCCTTCGACGCAGTGGTTCGTGACGGAATGGGTGTCGAGAAAGTCGCGGAGAGGGAGCAGCTTCTCCTGACGCTCCTTCAGAGCGTCGATCAGCGTGCGTTTGTCCTCGAGATGCGCGAAGCCGATGCCTGTCAGCATGTCGAGGAAGATGTGCTTGGGCTCGGAGAGCGCCTCCCGCATGAGGCGATGGAAGTATTCACGACCGTCTGCCGTGATCTCGTAGACGGTGCGATCCGGGTGGCTGGCGCTGCTCTCGGTGCGAGCCCGAAGCACGCGCTTGCTCTCGAGCCGTGTGAGGCCCTTGTAGATGGCGGGCGTGGAGATACCCACCCATTTCTTCATCTCGCGATTCTCGATCTGCTGGAGAATGTCGTAGCCGTGACGCGACTTCTCGGTGAGCAGTCCGAGGATGACCAGGTCCACCTTCGACATGGATTCCTCCGATGTTTGCTCGCCAGTATAGTAATCGCCGTTTTAATAGTCAACCGTTTTATATTCTCGAGAAGAGCAATCTGCCTCCGTCTTCCGATTTTTCGTGACAGGGCGGCTCCGGGGATTCATTTTAGGACTATCTATCCGGATCGATTAGAGTTATTCTGTTTATCTCTATTCTTTTCAAGCAGATGTACCGGCCAAAGGGGGCGGCTTGTCTACGGGCGACACAACTCTGCGGGTCTGCGCCAAGACGGATGTGGGCAAGGTGAGATCTTCCAACCAGGACAGCTTCTTCATCGAGCCCGCTCCCGCAGGCAAGGAGGCTAGCCATGGACGGCTGGTCCTCGTCGCAGACGGCATGGGCGGTCACGCCGCGGGCGAGGTGGCGAGCGCGCTGGCGTCCGAGACCGCCAGCGGCGAGTACTACGACTTCGAGCTGAGCCCCGACGACGATCCGTTGAAGGCCCTGCGCCGTGCGTTCCAGGAAGCGAACCGCGCGATCCTGGTCGAGGGAAGCAAGAACCTCGACTACTACGGCATGGGCACGACCTGCAGCGCGGTCGTGCTGCGCGGCGAGCTCTTCTGGACCTGCCACGTGGGCGACAGCCGCGTGTACCGCTTCCGCGGCGGCCAGCTGGAGCTCCTGACCAAGGACCACACCCTCCTGAGCCAGATGCTCGAGAAGGGCGATCTCAACCCGCGCGAAGCCTCCCGCCTCTCGATCGGTCACATCCTGGTCCGCGCGATGGGGATCGACAACAAGGTGGAGCTGGACGTCAGCGAGAATGCCTTCCCCATCCTGCCGGGAGACAAGGTGCTGCTCTGCAGCGATGGCCTGCACGGTGTGTTGTCGGACGAGCAGATCACCTCCGTCCTCTCGACGCTGGAGGGTGAGGAAGTGGTGGAGACCCTCGTGGCCGAGGCTCTCAGCGAAGGCGGGCCGGACAACGTCACCGTCGTGCTGGTCGAGCGCACCGGCTGATCGTTCCGGCCGAGCGCAGCGGCGAATGCAGCGGCGAGCGCCGAGAGAAGAGGTGACAGAGATGGCGAGCGAGACCGCGAAGCCCGCGCGCCCCGTCTACCACTGCACGATCTGTGGCAAGGCGCTGTCCTGGGACGGGGGGCGCCTCCGCCTCGTCTGCAGGGAACCCGCCTGCCACGGGGAGCTGCTTCGCCCGGCTCCCATCCAGGTGCGCGAAGGCGACGAACACGACCGCGTAGCCCTGCTCGCGGTGAGCTGCCGCTTCTTCGGCAGCACACACATCCACACCTTCGACGAGGTGTTTCCCCTGGGCAAGACGCCCTTCCTCGTCGTCGAGTTCGACGGCCGGCGCGCTGGCTACCTCTGCTACGCGCTTCACTTCCCAACGGAGAACGAGGCGGCGGTCGTACTTCTGGCGGTGCAGCCGGAGTTTCAGGGACGCGGCGTGGGCAAGGCTCTACAGGGGGCCATGGACGCTGTCTGCCGCCCCCTCGGCATCGAGCGCATCCACATCAGCACCACCAACGACAACATCCCCGGACTCTACTTCTACCAGCGCATCGGCTATCACATCGTCGGATTCTATCCCGGCCTGGCGGCAGAGGCCCTGGCCGAGCACGGTGACGAGGGGCTGCTCGGATTCGGCGGCATTCCCGTGCGCGACGAGATTCGCCTGGTCAAGGAGATCGAGCGCGTCGTCGAGCCCGCGGGCCCACCCTTCGGCATCGAACGGGAATAAGCGGGCCGCGCCATGCCGAGATGGCTGCCAGCGCTGCTCTTCCTCCCACTGATCATGATCGGCTCCTCGCCGCACGCTGTGCCAGGCGCGGGAGACGTTCGCGTCACACCGGAGAGCTTCGCGCGCGAGATCGCCGCGCGTCGTGACGCGGCGGGCCGCCTCGCCGATGGAAGCCGTTTCCTGCTCGCGCCCGGCCACTACCATCTCGCGCCCGCGGCCTATGTCGACTCCACCTGCGGCAACTGCGAGGATCCGGACACGCCCGTGGCGGCCACACTGGGCCTGCGCCTGGCCGGACGGGGCATCGCGCTCGAGGGCGAAGACGCCGACTCCGTCGTCATCCACACACACGCGGGCTACGGTCTGCTCTTCCAGGACTGCGACGACTGCGCGCTGCGCAAGGTCACGGTCACCGGCGGCGTGCGCGATCCCGACCCCAACGTCACCGACGCTGCAGTGCTCGTGCAGCGCAGCCGGGTCGTTGTGGATGGCTGCGTCATCAAGGGGAACCTGGGCGACTCGACACTGATCGCCGAGAACGTCGTCGGCATCATCGGCATCGCGGGCCGCGAGGGCGCGGAGATCTACATCCTGCGCAATCGTATCCTGCGTAACTCCTGGGACGGCATCGCCCTCTACCGCGGCGCGAAGGCGGTGATCGGCGACAACCTCATCGACGGGGTAGACAAGGCGGGCGGTCGCACGCGCGGCGGCGGTCGCGGCGTTGGCATCGGCGTCACCTGGGACGCGCGGGCCACCATCTACCGGAACCGCGTCACGCGCTACTGGAAGGGCATCGGCCTCTTCGTCGACGCCCACGGCATCGTCCAGAACAACGTCGTCGAGGAAATGCTCACCTGGGGCATCGCGCTCTGGGACGCAGGCCGCGGCAAGCCCGTCGGTCTGATCTCGGGCAACATCATCTACGACACCGGCGCCTGCGGCTTCTCCCTCACGCGATCCGAGCCAGGTTTCTCAGGCGACTTTCTCGACAATGTCGTCGCCCTGACAGGGCAGAATCCCAAGTATGACGACCCGGAGTACTACTGCGCGCAGTGTCCGATCGCCGTCCACGCCCGGCCGCGCTCCTTCGTCATCGGCGGCAATCGGCTCTGGAACAACCGCCGGGGGGGCGGTGATGAGATCGACGAGCTCTGCCGCGAGGGCGCATCGGACATCGAGGAGCTTCCCGCCTTCCCTCGAGCACTCTCGGCGCATGCAGCCCTGCGCGACGCCCGCTGCTTTTCGGAACTGCCCTGGACACCCCCGCCACCCAGGCGTGATCGCTACTGATCCATGCAACGAGCGTGTGGGCGAGGAGGGTGAGTCCAACCGGCTGGACTCGCGTGCGGCCTCAGCGTGCGTCTTTTGTCACGTGACAAAAGCACAGCGCCCCGCGAGCAGCCCGGGTCCAGCCGGCTGGACTAACGGGCAGCTTTAGTCACGTGACAAAACGGAGCGCCCTGTGAGCAGCTAGGCCCTCCGGTGGCGAGATCCGGCACCGGCGCTTCCCTATTACCTCGCCGGCCGGCTCTGGCGACCCGGGCGACTGATTGATGGATATCACCGTGCCGACCCAAGGGACCCAGGCCTGTGACAACTCTGTTAACAGCGCTATTCATGCAACTCGATGTAGTATTTAAAGTTACATCTTGACTGTGAGCCCTGCTTAGTTTATATTGAAGCTATCCTCCCTCCCATATTCCGCACTCGGGAGGTTATTTCATGTCCCAACCCGAACGCTCCGCGCGCGAGGTCCACACCGCGCTCCAGGATGCCCTCGTGCGCATGAGGCGCGCCGAGGAGTGCGCCGTCCTCCACTTCGCCGAAATCCTCCGCCGTAGGCTCTACCGCGAGCTCGGCCACTCCTCCATCCACAGCTATGCGGAAGTCGAGCTGGGTATCGGCCCATCGAAGACCTACCGCTTCATCCGCCTGGCCGAGTCGCTAGGTGAGTTACCGCGTCTGAGGGAGTCCCTGGAGAAGAAGGAGATCTCCTGGACGAAGGCCTGCACGGTCGCCCGCGTGGCCACGAAGGAATCGGAGAAGAAGTGGCTGGCGGAAGCCGCGCAGAGTAGCAACCGAACGCTAGAGGCGAGGGTTCGCGAGGCGCGCGCTCGGGCCCGGTCGAATCTGGAGCAACCTGGGCTGCTCGGCGACTTGTCCAACGATCCTGCCAAGTCGGATTCCCCTCCGCCGGCCCAGGTGCAGGTCTCCTTCAGCCTGACTCCCGAGCAGCATGCCCGCCTTCAGTCCATGCTGGAGAAGCAGCGCAAGCGGGGGAATCGGGCGTCGCGCTCGGAGCTGCTCCTGGAAGCCTTTGCGGCCTTCGACTCGCAGGATTTGTCACGTGACAAAAGCGCGGCGGCCCGCGAACTGCCTGAATCCAGGTGGCTGGACTCGGAGCAAGGCGCGGAGCAGCGAAAGTCCAGCCGGCCGGCCACCGCTGCGCCCTATCAGATCGTCATCTTCCAGTGCGAAAACTGCGGAAAGGCGAGTTTGCCGGACGGACGTGCGCTCGATCCCACGACCGCCGCGCAGGCGGCCTGCGACGCGCGCGTGCAACGAGCTGGTGAACCCAACCGGGCGACGATACCGACGGCGATCCGGCGGCGGGTCCTGGCCCGGGACGGCCACCGTTGTGCCATGCCGGGCTGCTCTCACATGCGCTTCCTGGAAGTGCATCACCGCACAGCGCGCGCGCAAGGCGGCACGAACAGGCCCGAGAACCTGATCACCCTCTGCTCGGCCTGCCACCATCTCGTGCACGAGAGGCCGGAGCTGGGGAGTCTGCTCAGCGAATAAAACCGGGGCCGCGTCTCCGCGGCCCCGGCGCTCCCACTCCTCGACGCTGCTCTGGGGGGTCAGCTCTGGAAGAGGTACTGGATCTTCACGAAGTACTGCCGTGCCGACTCTTGCACCTTGCCCTCGCCGTCGTAGTTGATCAGGTGATGGGTCGAGCCGGCGTAGAAGACCGTGAAGGGATTCAGCTTGTAGCTGAGCAGCGGCTCGACGTCGAAGTCCTGCGCGAAATCGTTGTACTGCAGAACCGTCCTCAGGAAGAGCCGTCGCGTGAACTGGTACTTCAAGCGCGTGCGCAGGATGTAGCCGCTGAAGATGATCGAGTCGTCGTCGGGGTGCCGCATGCGCAGAAAGGCGTACTCGGGCTGGACGATGAGCCGCTGCAGCGGCTTGATCGTCGCCCAGGTGCTTATCTCGAGTTGCTTGCCCAGGAAGGGATCGTCCGTGCGGCGGATCGTGCGCGCGTAGCCGAGGCTGCCGCCGAACTGCAGGGGGTCGCTGAAGCCGGTGTGCATGCGGACCTGGCTGCGGCGGATGCCGTCGAACTCCACGCCCCCGAAGACCTCGCTGCTCCACATCTGGCTGATCTGGAGCCAGGTCTGCTTGGCCAGGTTGAATTCGAGCTGGGGCTGGATGAAGTGATCCTTCCGCTCGCCGTCGAAGTTCCAGATCGCGCCCCAGATGAGCATCGGGAAGACGTTGTCCACCAGCTCGGTGTTGACACGATGATTCCATCCCGTCCAGAGGAAGGCGTTGCGGCGATTGTTGGCGGTGATGAAGCCGTTGTCGCTGCGGAAGCGGGGGCTGGTTTCCCGGTAGTCGAAGTCGAAGCTCCAGACGCGACCGTTCCGCTCCAGGCTCGCGTAGTAGGAGTGTCCCCAGAAGTCCTCGCCATCGAAGACCGCCGTGTGCGCGCCGTCGTCGAAGGTGATGCTCTCCAGGCCTTCTGTCAGCGCGCCGTCGTCGGGCTCCTCGGTGCGGCTCGCGACGCCCTGGAACTCGAACAGATATGAGTTGCGGAAGCGGATCGCGAAATCGATCCCGCCTACGCTGCCCGCGCCTCCGTCCCGCATGCGACGGTCGGTGAGCAGCCCGCCGATGAACGATCCCCCCGAAAAGCTGTGGCGAGCTCGGAGGATGTTCGAGACGCTCTCCCCGCCCAGCAGGAACACGCTTCCTTCCTCGAAGGGGAGGATGTAGGGCGAGTCCTCGTCGTAGGCGGCGAGGTAGAGCAGGCTCGTGTTACCGCGCCGCGCCGTCAGCTTGGACGCGAAGAGCGGGTTGTTGATCGAACGCGTGTAGATCAGATTGATCCAGCTGCCGAAGAGGTTGCTACCCCGCTGGAAGAAGGGCCGGCGCTCCGGATAGAAGAGTGCGAAGGGAGTGTTGATGTCGATCTGGGCCGCGTCGGATTCCACCTGGCTGAAGTCCGGGTTGACCGCGGCCTCGGCCGAGAGGCTAGGGCTGAAGGAGTACTGCATGCTCAGACCGAACTCGCCCCTGAGGTCCTCGGTCAGGAACTCCGAATCGGGATCGCCGGCGTCCGCGAGCGCGCCGGTTTGATAGCCGATCGTCGACGGCAGGAGCTCCAGCTTGTTGCCGGGCTCCACGTCGCGAATGCCGCGCAGCGTTCCGAACTGGCAGAGGAAGCAGGGGTCGTCCCGGTCGATGCTGGCCCAGGACGAGCGCTCGCGGAAGTTCCGCTTCCGGTCGCGCCAGAAGGTCGCCCGCCACTCCTGCACCTCGCTGTCCGGGAAACGCAGGCTGCTGAACGGCACGGCGATCTCCACCTGGAAGCCGTGCTCGGTGATCCTGCCCTTGGACTCCCATACCAGGTCGAAGCCCATGTCCTCGTCGGCGCCGGGTACGAGACGCAGGTCGCCCTGGATGCCCAGGGGATTGCAGAAGAGCTCGTAGGCCCATGACTGATCGCCGTAGGTGTCGAAGAGGATGCCCACGTAGTCGTCCTGGAAGATCTCGTCGCGATCGCGCAGGGAGGCGCGCACGAGGGCGGGGTCGTCCTCGGCGATGAAGGCGAGGTAGAAGTGCTCCTCGTCGTAGGTGACAAGGACCTCGGTCTGCACCGGCGGGGGGACCTGGTCGCCGGGGCTGGTCTCGACGAAGTTCCTGGCCCTCGCCGCCCTGCTCCAGCCGGGATCGTCCAGCTCGCCGTCGATCCGGATCGAGCCGCTGCTGCGCGGGATGTCGAGGGCGGGCAGGATGTTGGGCTGAAAGCCGTCGCCCAGTTCCTGTGCGAGACCCGGCGCGGGCATGCACACCAAGGCCAGGAAGAGACAGGGCAGACCGAAGCGCCACGCAGGATGAAGGGTGTTGAGATGTTCGAACATGGGGGATCCCCGCAGGGTTAGGGGTCCATGTGTGCTTTCGAGGGTGGGGCACCGCGGCCGGGGTGGCTTCGGATGGTCGGGTTGCCACCCCGGCCGGGTGGTGTCACGCATTACTCGGATACCGTGCACAGGAGGAATCTACGACATCGCAGTGGTGCGGTTTCTTAGATTTACATCTTTTACAGAATCGCCGCGCGAACGAAACCTCTCCGCTTCTCGTCCGTCATTCCATGACCCCGATTTTACTCCCCCGAGTGAAGAAATCGGTTACCATGCGTCGTCCATTCGGACCGAACCCGTCCGGTTCCGTAGTCAGTAGGCAGGAGGAAGCCCATGCAGGTCCCCAAGCCCGTCGTGATTCTCCGCATCATCACTTCCCTGATCCTGATCCTTGCGATCACTCCTCCGCTCCTCGCCGGGGATGTCGACCATCCCGCGCTCGGCGAGTTCGTCGGCCAGATGGACCGGCTGGTCATGACGCCCGGCGCGTCGTCCAGCGTCGCCGCGGGCCTGATCAACCCTGCGGCCTGGCCCATCCTGGGCCGCGGCGGGTTCTATCTCGGCTGGGAGGAGCCGGCCACCGAAGCGGAAGGCGACTCCGACCTGGACGATCTCAGCGCCGTGATGTCCGGTGGCAACCTCGGCCTGGGGCTGCGCTACCGCTCCCTCGAACATCCCGAGTGGGGCGACCTCGACCACTACGACTACACCGTGGGGCTCGGCTTCGGCGACCGCTCGAACGCCTTCGGCGTCTCCTACACCTGGTCGCGGGGCGCGCTGGCCAGCTTCGGCAGCGTCGAGCGACTGAAACTAGGCGCAATCAAGCGCTGGCGGGTGCTGTCCCTCGGCGTCTCGACCACGAAGGACTTCGAGAACGATCAGCTCTTCTACCAGGGCGACCTCGGCATCCGCCCCTTCGGCCCCCGCCTGACCCTCTTCGGCGGAGCGAGCTACCTGGACAGCGACGACATGGCGATACCCGACTCGGACGGGGAGTACGATCCCCTCGTGCTCAGCTACGGCGCCGAGGTCCAGATCCTGCCGGGCCTCACGATCGCCGCCGGCGGCCGCGACAGCGGCGAGTTGAGCCTGCGCCTGGACCTCGCCTTCTCCGCGGAGAACCCGGATAACCCGCGCGCGATCTCCCGCTCGAGCGGACGCGTCCACTTCGACGATGGCCAGGAGTACGCCTCCACCACCATCGCGGTGGAGGGCGCCGAGGGCCCCCAGCTGGGGATGCTCTTCGCCCGGCCCAAGCGCTTTCCCGAGATGCACCTCAAGGGCAGCATGAGCTACCGCAACTTCCGCTACTTCGACGACCGCCGCCGCTTCCTGAGCACGATGCAGCAGATCGACGGCTACGCGCAGAACCGCGCGGTCGGCGGCGTCCTCATCAACCTCTCCGGCTTCCGCACGACGCCCGCGAATCTCTGGGAGCTGCGCGCGCAGCTCGCGGGCCTGCGCGCCGAGGGCAAGAAGGTTGTCGTCTACTTCGACCGGCTCGAGCTCTTCGGCTACATGCTCGCCAGCGTGGCCGACGAGATCTGGATGGACCCCCTCGGCGACCTGGACATCAAGGGCCTCACCCTGGGGCGCACCTATCTCCGCCGGATGCTGGACAAGATGGGCATCGGCATCGACGAGTGGCGCTTCTTCACCTACAAGTCCGCCCTCGAAGGCTTTTCCCGCACCTCCATGTCCGACCCCGATCGCGAGCAGTTCCAGGCCTTCATGGAGGACTGGTTCGAGGCCGCGGCCGGCCAGGCCCTCGAGGCGCGCGGGCTGAGCCGCGAGGAGTGGGACGACCTGATGAACGACAAGGGCGAGCTCCTGCCCACAGAGGCGCTCGCGGCCGGACTGGTGGACAAGCTTGGCGACTTCCACGAGGCGCAGGAGGCTGCCAAGGATGCGAAGCGCCGGAGCACGGGCGACAGCGTGGTCGCGCCGCTCGCCACCCTCATGGGCGATCCCATCTGGGGGCCCGAGGAGTGGGGCGAGCCGCCGAGCATCGCGGTGCTCTACGCCATCGGCGGCTGCAGCATGGACACGGGCATCAAGGGACGGCAACTCTCCAAGGTGATTCGCGGATTGCGCGACGCGGGGCGCGTGAAGGCCGTCGTGATGCGCTCCGATTCGCCCGGTGGCGACGCCCTGCCCAGCGACCTCGTCTCGCGCGAGCTGAAGCTGACGCAGGACGAGAAGCCGGTCGTCATCTCGCAGGGGCAGGTCGCTGCCTCGGGCGGCTACTGGATCTCCATGCACAGCGACGCGATCCTGGCCTCGCCGCTCACGCTGACCGGATCCATCGGCGTGATCTCCGGCCACATCTGGAACAACGGCCTCGGCGACAAGATTGGCATGGACTACGACCAGGTGAAGATCGGCGAGCACTCCGACATCTGGCGCGGTCCCTACCTGCCCTTCATCGGCGCGAGCATCCCGCACCGCCCGGTCACGGCGGAGGAGCGCGCGCGCGGCGAGTTCGTGATGAAGGACCTGTACAAGGACTTCACCGCGCAGGTGGCCGAGGGCCGCGGGATGACCAGGGAGGAGATCGACGCGATCGGCCAGGGCCGCGTCTGGAGCGGCAGCGACGGCCTCGAGATCGGACTGGTGGACGAGATCGGTGGACTGTGGACGAGCATCGTGCGCGCCAAGGAGCGCGCGGGGATTCCCGCCCACCGTCCCGTGAAGCTCGCGGAGGGCCCGGAGCTGGGCATGCTCAACCCGGCGATTTTCCAGCCGAGCTTCTTCGGCCTCACACTCCCCTTCTTCCGTGGAGAGGCAAAGGCGGAAGAGTCCCTGCTCTCCGGTGATCCCTGGGACCGCCTTTCCGGAGGCGAGCGGATCTACCTCGAGCAGATCCTGCTGCACAATGGCGAACCGCTCGTGCTGATGCCGCCGCTGTCCATCGAAGGGGTGACCCTGGATCCCTGATGATGGTCTTGGGCGAGCGCCGTTCGATCGGCGCCGAGGGAAACGCAGAGGGCGGCCGCGGAACGCAAGCGGCCGCCCTTTCGCGTGCCGTCGCTCGGGAAGCGAGACACACGCCGGCTCATCATCTATACTGCAGGAGAGAGCAATTCCTGTCGGCAAGCTCGGATCACCGCTTGCGAGGGACGGCGATGAAGCGACGCACACAGCTTCTCTTCACACTGCTCGTGTTTTCGCTGCCCCTCGCCGCGGTGACCGAAGATGCGAGGACTAGCAGATGAGGATTCCCTTCTATCAAGTCGATGCGTTCACGAGCGCGGTCTTCGCGGGCAACCCTGCGGGCGTCTGCCCACTCGAGGAGTGGCTCGAAGACTGGCAGCTCCAGGCCATCGCGGCGGAGAACAATCTCTCGGAGACGGCCTTCTTCGTACCCCGCGACGGCTACTACGAGATCCGCTGGTTCACTCCGACGATCGAAGTCGATCTCTGCGGCCACGCGACGCTGGCCAGCGGTCACGTGTTCTTCCAATACCTGGCGCCGAAGGCTGAGCGGGTGGACTTCAAAGCACAGGGCGGCACGCTCGCCGTGCAGAAGCAGGGCGACATGCTCGCCCTGGATTTCCCGTCGAGACCGGCCTCACCCTGCGAGGCGCCCGAAGCTCTGATCGCCAGCCTGGACGCCCTGCCCGTGGAGCTGCGAAAGGCGCGGGACTACCTCGCGGTCTACGAACGCGAGGAGGACGTGGCCGCCCTGAACCCCGACATGGGTCGCTTGCTCGAGCTGGACGCCCTCGGCGTCATCGCAACGGCGCCCGGCTCGCAGTCCGACTTCGTCTCGCGCTTCTTCGCGCCGCGAGCGGGCATCCCCGAAGACCCCGTCACTGGCTCCGCGCATTGCACGCTCGTGCCCTACTGGGCGAAGCGCCTGGCAAAGACCCAGCTGCACGCTTTCCAGCTCTCCGAGCGCGGCGGCGAGCTCTTCTGCACCGATCGCGGCGAGCGCGTCGAGATCGCCGGCCACGCCGTCACCTACCTCGAAGGCGAGATCTGCCTCTGACATCGCTGATGAGTACGAACCATCGACACGAGCTTCCCGCCGGAGCCGCTAGGGAGTAACCATGGCCAAGCCCTTCTTCATTCTCTACGTCGCCGCGCAGGAGCGCAGCTCGCGCTTCTACCGCGCCGTCCTGGACGCCGAGCCCGACCTCGACATGCCCGGCATGACCGAGTTCCGGCTGGACGGCGGCGCATCGCTGGGCCTGATGCCCGAGGCGGGGATCAGGAGCCTGCTCGGCGAGGCGCTCCCCGACCCGGCGGCGGGGGCGGGGACACCCCGCGCCGAGGTCTACCTGCTCGTGGAGGACGCGGAGGGCCATCACCGCCGCGCGCTGGATAACGGCGCCCGCGAGTTGAGCCCGCTGCAGGAGCGGGGCTGGGGGCATCGCGTCGCGTACTGCCTCGATCCAGACGCCCATGTCCTTGCCTTCGCCGAGGAATGTGACGAGCGGAGCGCTCCGTGATCGCTACCTGCGTTTGACCCGGGGATCGCGACTAGCTAGGCTGTGAAACGCTTCGCGCCCTGGATCGTAGCCAGGGCCTGCCTACGACCAACCAATTCGGGAGAACGACCATGAAGACCTTGCTCCTTTCCTTCCTCGGAACCCTGCTGGCGCTGATCGTCCTCGTCGTGCTCGTCGGCGGGGGCGTCGCGATCAAGGCGAGTCAGAAGCCCAAGATCGAGGACCGCTCCTGGCTCGTCATCGACCTCTACGGCGAGATCCTCGAGTACAACCCGCCAGGCGGCGTGATGGGCAAGATCACGGGCGGGGAGCCCGAGACTCTGCACCGTATCCTCGGGAATCTAGAGAAGGCCCACCACGACGAGCGCATCGTGGGCGTGATCCTCAAGATCGCCAGCAACGGCGCCGGCCTGGCGGGGATGCAAGAGATCCGCGGCGAGCTGCAGAAGCTGCGTGAAGCCGGCAAGAGGATCTACGGCTGGTCGGACTCCATCAGCATGCGGCACTACTATCTCGCCGCCGCCTGCGACGAGTTCTACCTGGCGCCCCAGGCCGACGTCACCTTCACTGGCATCGCCGTCACGAGCACGCACCTGCGCGGGGCTCTCGAGAAGCTCGGGATCAAGCCCAACCTACACAAGATCAAGGATTACAAGGCCGCCGCCGAGTTGATCATGCGCGACGACATGTCCCCCGCGGCCAAGGAGAACCGGCAGTGGATGCTCGACGAGATCTGGGAGATGGTCTTTGCGGACATCAGCACGGATCGCGGCCTGAGCGAGGAAGACCTAACGGCCGCGATGGAGCGCGCGGTCTTCTCCGCGGCCGAGGCGGTCGAGCGCGGTCTCGCTGACGAGCTCCTCTACTGGGACGAGCTCGAGGATCGACTCAAGCAGGAGGACGACGACGAGCTGCGCACGGTCTCGCAGTCCCGCTACGCCCAGGTCGAGCGGAAGAAGCTGGACCTCGATGGAGACGCAAAGATCGCCATCGTCCATGCGCAAGGCTCCATCGGCGGGCGCGAGACGCGGGTCGATCCCCTCTTCGGACTCATGATGGGGCACGAGTCGGTGGTGTCGGACCTGCGCCGCGCGCGCGAGGATGAGGACATCGCGGCCATCGTCTTCCGCGTCGACAGCGGCGGCGGGGAGTCGCTCGCCAGCGACCTGATAGCTCACGAGGTGGCGCGCTGCGCGGCCGAGAAGCCCATCATTTGCTCGATGGTCAACGTGGCGGCCTCCGGCGGCTACTACATCGCCTACCCCGCGACGCGCGTCCTGGGTGATCCGATGACGATCACCGGCTCCATCGGCTCGATCACCGCGAAGTTCAACACGAAGGGTTTGCGCGACAAGCTCGGCATCACCCAAGACTCCGTGACGAAGGGCCCGATGGCGCTCTTCTGGTCCTCGGATCGCGACTTCACCGAGGAGGAGTGGGCGCGCTTCACCGACGAGCACTGGCGCAGCTTCAACGACTGGCTCGCGGACGTCGCCGAGAAGCGGGGGCTGAGCTTCGAGGAGGCGGAGAAGCTTGCCCACGGACGCGTGTGGACCGGCCGGCAGGCTGTGGCCAACGGTCTCCTCGATGAGCAGGGCGGCCTCGACCGCGCTGTCGCACTGGCCAAGGAGCTGGCGGAGATCCCTGCAGATGACGGCGTCGAGCTTGTCCACTACCCCGAGGAGAAGGACTTCATCGCCGAGATCCTCGGCGGGGACTTCTCGGCCGCCGTCGACTGGGCCGTCTACCGCCTGATCCGCGAGGACCTCGCGGAGACCTGGAACCTCCTGCTCCGCCAGGCTGCGCTGCAGGAAGTGACCGCACCCTAGCGCGCGGCGCTCGGAGACGCGCCCCATCATGCGCCGTCAGCTGCGACCGTCCTGCCGGCGGTCCTGAGATACGCCTGCCGGCGCCACTCTCTCATTGACGACTATACGGATGTCGAGTAGTCTCGACGCGCACGGGGCGGCCCCCCTCCCTGGCCGTCCGGGCGCCCATCCCTCCCCGGGTGCCGTCTGTCGCCAAATCGGATCCTCGCCGCGCGACCATCGCCGTGGGTGCCAGCCTGCGCGCGCCGCGCGAGGGGTGTGTCCGCAGTCCCGCGGAGGTCCCGCCATGTCCCGCCGCCGGTCCACGAGGCCCATCGGTTTCCGTTTCCCCGCTGCCGAGTCCGAGGCACCCGCGTCGCGCCGCCGCGCCCTGGCCGCGCCGGCCGGCCTCGCGCCCACCGTAGCGGGTGAACAGATCGCCAGTGGCGCCGCTTCCGGGCGTCACCTGGCCCGCGAGGGCGGCGTGTGTCCGACCTGCGGGCGCGAACTCAGTGAGGCATCGGAGCTCCACGCCCATCGCCGTGCCCCCGCCCGCGCCGGCGAGGATGCGCGCCCGCCGGCGCAGGGTCCCCACGCGCCCCTGCCCGAGGCCGACCTCGCCAGCAGCCGCGTGCTGCGCCGCGCCGGCGCCCGCCCCGCATCCGATCCGCCCGCCGAGTCCAGCCGGCTGGACTCGGACCGGCCCTCGCGCGAGAAGCGCGGCCACGGGGAAGCGCCGATCGGCGCCGCGGCTGCGCAGCCAGCGCTCGCCCCCGAGCGCTGGGCTCCGCCCGAACGCCGCAGCGAGGCGACCGGAGCGCCACTGGAGCAACTCTTCCTCTCCCTCGCCAGCGAGCCCGGACGCGAGCGCTGCCTCACGCACATCGAGCGCATCGCGCCACGCGAAGCCCGCTTCGCCGATCCGGCGGAGCCGCTCCCGGAGGGCCTGCGCGCGGCGCTCGCCGCCGACGGCATCGAACGCCTCTGGCTGCACCAGGCCCGCGCCCTCGACGCAGTTCGCAGCAGGGAGAACACGGTGATCGTCACCGGCACGGCCAGCGGCAAGACCCTCTGCTATAACCTGCCCGTCTTCGAGACCCTGCTCGCCGACTCCCAGGCGACGGCCCTCTACCTCTTCCCCACCAAGGCCCTCGCACAGGACCAGCTGAAGACGGCCCAGCGCCTCGCCGATGCGCTGCCCGAACTGGGTCCGCGCTTCCGCCTCGGCACCTACGACGGCGACACGAGCACGCACACGAGGCGCAAGCTGCGCGCGGAGGGACGGCTGATCCTCTCCAACCCGGATATGTTCCACGCTGGCATCCTGCCCGCGCACACGCGCTGGGCGCGCTTCTTCATGAATCTGCGCTACGTGGTCCTCGACGAGATCCACAGCTACCGAGGCATCTTCGGCAGCAACGTGGCGGCGGTGATGCGCCGCCTGCGCCGCATCTGCCGCCACTACGGCAGCGACCCGGTCTTCATCGCGTCGAGCGCTACCATCGGCAACCCGAGCGAGCTGACGACGGAGATAGTCGCGGCGCCCGTCACCCTGGTGGACGAGGACGGCAGCCCGCGCGGCCCGAAGCTCTTCGTCTTCTGGAACCCGCCCCGATTGGAGGACCGCGGCGGCGAGAGGCGCAGCGCCAACAGCGAGGCCCGCGAGCTCCTCGTGCGCCTGGTCAAGCAGGGCAGGCAGGTGATCTGCTTCAGCCGCACGCGCGTCTCCAGCGAGCTGATCTACCGCTACAGTCGCGACGCGCTGCTGCGCGAGGCGCCGCACCTCGCGCATCGCATCCGCGCCTACCGCGGCGGCTACCTGCCCGAGGAGCGGCGCGAGATCGAAGGCAAGCTCTTCAGCGGGGAGCTGATGGCCGTCTCCTCGACCAACGCCCTGGAGCTGGGCATCGACATCGGCAGTTTGGACGCCGCCCTGCTGGTGGGCATGCCGCCCACGGTGGCCAGCACCTGGCAGCAGGCTGGGCGCGCGGGCCGAGGCACGGGCGAGAGCTGCGCCGTGCTCCTGGCCTACAACGATCCGCTGGACCAGTACCTCATGCGTCACCCGGAGTTCTTCTTCCGCCAGAATCCCGAGCAGGCGGTGGCCGACCACGGTAACCCCTTCATCCTGCTGCCGCACCTGCGCTGCGCGGCCTTCGAGCTGCCCCTGGACGAGGGTGACCGCGAGCTCTTCGGTCCGCTCACCGATGGCGTCGTCGAGATCCTAGAGCAGCGCGGCGAGCTGCGCCGCTCGGGCGAGCAGGTCTTCCACGCCGGCACGAACTACCCGGCCGGGGAGGTGAACCTGCGGCAGAGTGTGCTGGACACGGTGAGTATCGTCGAGACGCCGGGCGAGCACGTCATCGGCAACGTTGACCTGCTCGGCGCCTGCCAGCTCGTCTACCCCGAGGCTATCTACCTCCATGAGGGCGAGACCTACTTCGTGCGCGAGCTGGACCTGGACCAGAAGGTGGCCTTCGTCGAGCGACGCGCGGTGGACTATTACACGCAGCCCATCACCGAGCAGAAGGTGCGCCTGGACCACGGCCTCGAGAGCGCGGCCGTGCAGCCCGAGGCGGCGGCGGGCGAGACCTTCAGCGTCGGCTTCGGCGACGTCACCGTGAGCAAGACCTCCTTCGCCTTCAAGAAGGTGAAGTTCGGCAGCATGGACTCGATCGGCTGGGGCAAGCTCGACCTCCCCTGGCATCACCTGGAGACGCGCGCGCTCTGGATTGCGCCGACCGGCGACACGGTGGAGCGCCTCGCGGGCGCCGGCCACAAGCTGCCCGAGGCCATGGCAGGGGTAAAGAACCTCGTCATCGCGGCGCTCCCCTTCTTCGCCATGTGCGACCGCGCGGATCTGGGCGGGGTGGTCGACACGTCGAACCTCGGGGAGACGGCGCTCTTCGTCTACGACCGCTTCAGCGGCGGCCTGGGCTACAGCCGCGTGGGTTTCGACGAGATGGAGCGGCTGCTGGCCGCCTGCCTGGACATCCTCGCGGATTGCTCCTGCGAGCACGGCTGCCCCGCCTGCGTGGGCCTGCCCTCCGTCGCGCCGGGGCGCCACGAGGATCCCGACCTCTCGCCGGACTTCGCCATCCCCGGCAAGGCCGCCGCGCAGGCGCTGCTCGAGTTGCTGCTGGGAAGGTGACGGGTGCCTGGCTGAGCTTTCTCTGCTACAATAGACCTACACCAACCACGCTGGGTTAAGAGGAGGTCCCCATGCGCCTTCATCTTTCTTCCCTGTTCGTGATTTTCTGCTCCGCCTCTCTCGCCCATGCCGATGTCATCACTGTGCTGCCGGACGGCACGGGCGATCAACCTACGATACAGGCCGCGATCGCCGCGGCGGCGGGCGGCGATATCATCGAGCTCGGTGACGGCACCTTCACCGGCGAGGGCAACCGCGAACTGGACACCCTGGGCAAGGCGATCACGATCCGGTCCGTGAGCGGCGATCCGGCGTCCTGCGTCCTCGACTGCGACGCCAGCGAGGAGAATCCGCGCCGCATCTTCTTCATCCATTCCGGCGAGAGCGACGACACCGTGCTATCCGGCGTCACCCTCACGGCCGGCTACGACGACACCCTCGGCGGCGCGATACGGCTGGAGGGCGCCTCGCCGCGGGTCGAGAACTGCGTCTTCTTCCACAATTACGGCACTGCAGTCTTCGCTACCGGGTCGCAGGCGGTCTTCCAAGACTGCGTCTTCGACTTCAACATCGCGGACCGGGGCGGGGCCGTCCACGCCTACGTCGAATGCGCCCTCGAGTTCGTCGGTTGCGAGTTCCGGGAGAACCTGGCCAGTCGCGGCGGCGCGGTCTTCGGTCAAGCGGCGGGCATGTACTTCGAGGACTGCCTCTTCGAGGAGAACGACGCTGCCGTCGGCGGGGCCGTCGACCTCATCTATGGCGCCGCCGGCACCTTCGAGCGCTGCCACTTCCTGCGCAACTCGGCCATCATGGCCGGGGTGATCGAAGTGCACGGCGGCGCTCAGGGCGTCTTCGGCGACTGCACCTTCGAACGCAACGAGGTCCAGTTCACCTCGATCGTGGAGCAGACCAAGATGAGCACCTGCCACTACGACGGCTGCACCTTCTGGGGCAATAGTTCGGAATCGGGCGCCACGATCCACTGCGGCGAACAGGGCACGACATTCGCAGCCTGCATCATCTCCTTCAGCACTCAGGGACCCGCCATCTCTTGCGAGAACGAGGACGTCACCCTGACTTGCTGCGACATCTTCGGCAATGCCGGCGGCAACTGGACGGACTGCGTGATCGACCAGCTTGGCGAGAACGGGAACATCGAGGAGGATCCGCTCTTCTGCGATGCGGACAGCGGCGACTTCACGCTGCACGACGCCTCGCCCTGCCTGCCCGAGAACAACGACTGCGGTCTCATGGGCGCGTGGCCGATCGGCGAATGCGGCCTGATCACGGTGGAGGAGACGAGCTGGAGCCGGGTCAAGTCGCTCTACTAGACACGGCCGGAGAATCAGCAGCCCTCGCGCAGGAAGCGGGAGGGAGTCTTGCCGCGCCCCCGGTCGAGCCTCGGCTTGCCGCCGAAGTAATGGCTCATCTTCGCAACCTGTTCGACGAGATCGCGGCTGTCCTCGTCGGCCCGCGTCAGATCCGGAAAAAGAACCCGTTCCGCCCAAGCCTGCAGCCCGCCCCGCAGCATATAGACCTTGGCGAAGCCCAGGAGCTGGAGCTTGCCTGGTAGCTCTTGCGAATACGTATCGTCCCCGAGATAGGCCACAAGCATCTGCCCACGGTCGGGCTCGATCCCGGCCAGCCGGTGCGGGGGCACGTTCTTAGCGAAGGGGATGTGATAGGCATCGAACTCCGCTTCGGGTCTCAGATCGAGGAGCAGGATGTCGCTCCGCTTCGCCATGATCCACTCGCCCAGGCTCAGGGGATCGAGCAGGCGGACTTCCGTCCCTGCGATCGTCGACTCGGGGACGGGCGAGAAAGAGATGGGACGCAAGCCTGCGGGATCACCGACCACGATGGCCGCCGCGCCGAGCAGCAGCGCGAGGGCCGCCAGGCGCCGGCCATGCGATGCTCCAGCGCGGGCGCTCACGCTCTCCCCCTTCGCCGCTCGATCGCTTCCGCCCCGACGAATCCCCCGAGTGCCAGGAGTACTACTGCGAACATGGTGATGCCGTGGGGCAGGCCGAGAACGCGCGGGATGCTCACCTGGCCCATGGCGCCGGAGTACAGGAAGTCCGTGATCAGATGGTGGGTCTCCCCGAAGGCGAAGATACCGCAGAAGATGCCCAGGAGCGCGGAGACCCCGTCGAGCTTGCCGGTGGCGGCGGCGACGCAGGCCGTACCCGGGCAGAGGCCCGCGGTCACGAAGCCAGCGCCGAAGATCAGCCCGCCGACGAGCTGCGGGAGCACGTACGTGGGATTGAAGAAGATGCGCGAGGGGTCGAGCAGGCCGATCCGCGCCAACCAGAAGAGGCCGAGCATCGCCGTGACGATCGCGGTGAACATGACCTTGAAGACCGTGAGATCGGTCAGATAGAACTGGCCGGCGAGCTTCCTCGCGTTGCCCAGCCCGCCTCGCTCGAGGAAGAAACCGAAGGCGACGCCGATCAGGAACGCGCCGACCAGGCCGGCGCCCTCGCCGAGGTGTCCGTATGCCTCGAGCGGCGCGGTCACGTCCACTGCCTCCGGACGAGGTGCGCGGCTGCGTAGGCGGACGCGAAGATCGCGAGCATGAAGATCCAACCACCCACGCTGAGCAGCGCGCCGCCGGTCAGGGCTTGCCCGCTCGTGCAGCCCCGCGCCATCTTGGCCGCAAATCCCATCAGCAGGCCGCCGGCGAAGGCGAGGGTCAGGCGTGAGGCGGGAGAGACCCGAGGCCCCCGGAGCACTTCGGGCCGCAGCCGGCGGGCAAGCAGACCGGAGACGAAGCCCCCGACGAGCACGCCGAGGATCTCGAAGACGAGCCAATCCTTCAATGGAGAGTCGTTCAGGAGATAGGAGGAGTACATGCCGTTCTCGGCGGCGTGCTCCGGCGCGACGGTCTCCACACCGGCCGTCAACAGCGAGGTGAAGGCGCCGGAGGCCCCGAGGCCACGCCCCGCGACCACGAAGGCGGCCAGCAGCGCGAGCCCCAGGCCGACGCCCGCCAGGTAGGGATTCATGTAGCCTTGCAGCCTGGTGCGGGTCCCTGCGCTCATCTCTTCGCTCCACGGAAGAGCGCCCACGCTCTGCGAGGCGCCTTATCCATCATCCCTTGATCAAGTCGCTGCTCACTGGCTCGGTGACGGGAAGGCTCTCGTCGGCGCTCCACTCCTGGAAGCCGCCGTCGTAGAAGCGCACGTCATAGCCGAGGTGACGGGCGACGAGATAGACGGGACTGGCCCAGATCCCGGTGCCGCAGTAGACCACGAGGGTCGAGCCCGCCTTCACCCCCGCGTCAGCGAGCATGCCCGCCAGTTCCTTCTCGTCCTTGAACTCGTAGTCGGGGTCCTCCTTCTGCAGCGTGAAGAAGGGCAGGTTGAACGAGCCGGGGATGTGGCCGTTGCGGGGACCGTGGCTCTCGCTCTTTCCCGAGTACTGCTCTTCGGGGCGCGCGTCGATGAGGACCAGGGCGGGATCACGGAGCCGCTCGTTCAGCCAGCGGGCGCTGACGAACAGGTCCTCGCGGGGGGAAACCATGATCTCGCCCCGAACTGTTTTCGGCGTATCGTCGGACAGCGGCCGCTTTTCCTCCTTCCAGCGGGCGAGGCCACCGTCAAGGAAGGAGGTCCTGTTCCCGAGGCCCAGGTAGTCCAAGGTCAAGTAGACGCGCGCGGCCCAAGGAATGGCCATGGCATCGGCGTAGCAGATCACGAAGTGGGACGTGTCCGTGGCGCCGCGGGCTTCCAGTTCGTTCTTCAGCTTCTCGACGGGCGGCATCTCGTCGCGGAGTCCTTCCTCGGTGACGGTCAGGAGCTCGCGCACGGCGATCAGGCGTGCGCCGGGGATGTGCTCCCGCGTGTAGGCGTCCTGTCTGCCGACGTGGAGGAGCAGCAGGTCGGCGTCTGCCAGGTGTTCGGAAAGCCACACCGTCGAGACGAGCGGCGGGCGATCGTCGCCTGCGGACGCTGGAAGCGCGGGAAGGAGCATCGCGAGGACGATCGCCAGCGCAAACGTCGTGAGCAGGGGTCGCGAGAGCATCGGGAGTCTCCCTTCTAAAACGGGGATGTGGGACGCGCCGGACCGCGGTGAGAATCCTATCAGAGTAGTTCCGTGTGGACCCAGCTTGAAGCGATCCCCGCTGCTACGCCACGTGGCGAAAGAAGTTGCAAGGACCGGAATCTCGGCGGGCGCAACGGAGCCTGGCTTGACGCCTATACGTTTGTCGAGTATCCTGGCCTGCAGGGCGGCAATCCCTCCCGCCGCCCGGAGCCCGGCCCCGCCGGGCGGAGCGTTCCCGTGACCCACCGCGACGACCTGGCCCTGCGCGAGATCCTCGAGGCGCTCACCCGCCTGCGCCTGAGCCACGACCGCCTGCTGGAACAGCGCGGCGGTAACGGGGCGGGCGCGCTCGGAGGGCACGGCGCCGACGCCCCCTGGACGCCGGACGCGGATTGCACCCGGGTGCAATCCGCACAGGAGGAGCCACGGCCGATCCGCATGGAGTTTCCACGTGTAAACTCCGCCGGCCCGGCGCCCGCCCCCGTGGACTTCGGCGCGCTCCCCTGGATCGACGAGGCGGGCCCAGAACCCGGCCTCGAGGCGCTGGTGGGCGCGGAGCTCGCGCGTGGCACGGACGCCGCCGGCCGCGAGGGCGAGTACCTGCGCCGCGAGGTCGCCGTGGAGACGCGCTTGCCCCACCTGCGCGGCCTCGGCGAGGCCCTGCGCGAGGCCCTGCCCGACGCGAATGTCCTGGCCGGCCTGAGTCCGGACGCCGACCTCGTCGCCGAGGCGCGCGCCGAGGACCTGATCTTCCTCGACCTCGAGACCACGGGACTGCACCGTGGCATCATCGTGCTGCTGGGCTTCATGACCCTCGGGCCCGGCGAGCGGCCGCTCACCGTCACCCAGCTCTTCTGCCGCGACTACGCCGAGGAGGCGCCCATGCTCGGCGAGTTCCTGCCGCGGCTGCGGCGCCAGCCCATTCTCGTCACCTTCAACGGCCGCTCCTTCGACGCGCCCTTCCTCGAGAGCCGCCTGCGCTTCCACGGCTGCTTCGAGCCCCTGCGCTTCGCCCACGTGGACCTGCTCCACCTGGCGCGGAGGATCTGGCGCGGGCGTCTGCCCGACTTCCGCCTGCAGACCCTCGAGCGCCGACTCTTCGGTCGCCGCCGCCTGGCCGACCTGCCCGGCAGCGAAGTGCCGCGGGTCTGGGAGGACTACGCCACCCGCGGCGAGCTGCGCCACCTGCCCGGCATCTGGGAGCACAACCTGCGCGACCTGGCCACGCTCGCCGAGCTGCTCATCCGCTGCGCGCGCGAGCTGCCCGCGTCGGCGGGTGAGCGCGACTTCCCGGACGGCTTTTAGGGTCCCACCTCCACGCGCGATCCACTATCATGTCCGCAGCTGTTCCCACCGGAAGGACGCCCTTGCAACTCCAGCGCTACTCGGTACCGCTCTATCTGCTCTTCCTCGCCCTCGTGACGGCCCTGTCTGTCTGGTGGGTGATCTTCCTGGGACGGGAGGGTGCCAACTACGAGCGCTTCCAGCTCCAGCACCTCGAGACCGAGCAGTTGCACGCGGCCTACCTGATCCGCAGCGTGCCGGAGTACGCGCGGGATCCCGCGCGTACCCTGGGGGTCGCTTTTCCCGGCCTGGTCTTCCGAGCGACCCCGGAGGGACCGGACGTCCTGATCGATCCCGAGGTCGAGCGAACGATCCGGGACGAGGCCCACCGCCGCCGGCGTATGTTCCTGTGGGAAGGCAGCTTCTTCCTCGTCCTGTTGCTCGGCGGGGGCACGCTCGTGACACTGGCCTACATCCGCGAGCAGCGGTACAGGCGCACCCGCGAGCTCTTCCTGGCTGGCGTGAGCCACGAGTTCAAGACGCCCCTGGCCAGCCTGCTCCTTTACACCGAGACCTTGGGCCGCGAGGGGCTGGACGCCGCCGAGCGCGGGGGCATCCTCGGCCACATGGGCGAGGACATCGCGCGTCTCCGCGGCATGGTCGAGCAGGTGCTGGCGGTGAGCCGCGCCGAGTCGCCGGGTCTCCTGAGAGGGGACGTCTTCGATCTGGCCGAGGAGACGGAGGCCGTCCTGCGCGACCTCGGCCCCTGGATCGTGCGCGAGGGCGCCGAGCTCACGACCGAGCTCGCACCGGGCTGCAGCATCCGCGGTGACCGCCATGCGCTGAGCGTGGCGCTGCGCAACCTGATCGTCAACGCGGTCCAGTACTCGCCGGCGCCTGCCCGGGTGTCGATCCGGCTCGAGGCCGGCGGGCGCCGTCATCATCTCTCCGTGACGGACTGCGGCCCTGGCATCCCCCGCAGCGAGCATAAGCGGATCTTCAAGAGCTTCTACCGCGTGGGCGAGGCGGGTACGCGCCCGCGGGGAGCCTATGGAACCGGGCTCGGCCTCTTCCTGGTCAAGCGCAACGTGAAGGCCATGGGGGGGCGCGTCGAGTTGGAGAGCCGGGAGGGCGAAGGCGCCGCCTTCACCTTGCACCTGCCCGCGTTGCGGGGAGGAGACCGGCGCGAACGGAAGGGGGGTCTCGCGTGAAGAAGCGCATCCTGATCGTTGAGGACGAGGAGCACATCGCCGACGGGCTGTCCATCAACCTGTCCCTCGAGGGCTACGAGCCGCTCTGGGCGGCGTCGGCGGAGGAGGGCCTCGAGCACTGGCGGCGGGGCGGGACCGACCTGATCATCCTGGACATCATGCTGCCCGGCATGGACGGCTTCGAGTTCTGCAACATCGTGAGGGGCACGGGCGATCGCGTGCCCATCCTGTTTCTCACGGCTCGCGACCGGGGCGAGGATCGCGTGCGCGGCCTGGAGGAGGGCGGCGACGACTACCTTTGCAAGCCCTTCGATCTCCGCGAGCTGCTGGCGCGCATCAAGGGGATCTTCCGGCGCGGGGAGTGGTACCGTGCCGCGCCCATTCTCGAGCGTCTCGAGATCGGCGACTGCGTGGTGGACCTGCGCAAGCACGAGGCGCTGACGCCAAGAGGGAGAGTGACGCTCAAGGAGAAGGAGGCCATGATCCTGCGCCTGCTCGTCGAGCGTGCGGGGGAGCCGGTGGACCGCGACACCATCATCGATCGCGTCTGGGGCTACGACGCTTTTCCCAGCACGCGCACGGTGGACAACTTCATCCTCAGCCTGCGCAAGACGCTCGAACCGGATCCTTCCAACCCGAGCTACATCCTCACGGTCTTCGGCCGCGGCTATCGCCTTCAGTTGAAGCCGAACGCCTAGGCGTTCACCCGCGTCCATGGAGAGCCCCCGACCATGACAGGGGGATGACAAGTCTCCGGGCGTGATCGACTAACCTCATTAGATACGTGGATTCGCCTGGCATTCAGCAGGCAAGAGCATCCCCTTCCGCGGCGGGTGCGCTTCCCTCCGCGCTCGACTCGCGCCGAGACACCGAAGCGGCCCTCTAGCAGTTGCTTCTCGTCCTGGCCCCGTCGTCTGGAAGGGGTTTCATCGAGTCGAACATCTCCTCCCACGTCCCTTTGCCGCCCGGCGCGATCGTGCCGGGCGGTTTCACGTCACCCTTCCCCTCTCAGCCGAACTGAAGTAGCCTGGGGAGAGCACAGGTACGCAAGAATCCCTTTCCATCAATTCGACGAGGTGGAGCTCGATGGTGATCCGAAGGCTGACACTTGGCTTCCTCTCCGCCCTTCTCCTGTTGGGTTGCGGCGGCGGAAACAGAGCACGGCTCGCCTGGGATGGCCGGGTCGAGCAATGGGGCGCGCTGCGGGAGGTGCTGCGGGAAGGCAAGGACGAGGGCCGTGTCGTCCTGAGCGAGCACGCGGGGCGCACGCATCTTTACGGCGTGGGCGCGCTCGCGGGACTGGCCGGCGAGGTGACGGTGCTCGGCGGCGAATTCTGGATCGCGCGCGTGGATGCGGAGGGGCGGCTCAGCTCGGCACCGATCGACCCTGGGGACGAACAGGCCACTTTGCTCGCCCTGGCCGAGGTGCCACGCTGGATCGAGGTCGCCGTCGAAGACGCGGTGCCGGCAGGCGGATTGGAGGAATTCATCCACGCGCGGGCCGCGGAGGCGGGCGTCCCAACCGAGCGTCCCTTTCCCTTCCGCGTCGAGGGCGGGCTGCTGGCTCTCGACTTCCACGTGATCAACACGGCCTGCCCCTGGAACCCCGCCCGCAGCTCCGACACCGCAAGCGAACCCTTCTTCGCCAGCCTGGCCGCGGCCCGGGGAAAGCTGGTCGGCTTCTTCGCAAGCAATGGCGAGGGCACGCTGACCCACCACGGCTCGAGGCTCCACACTCACGTCCTCATCGAGGACGAAGAGCCACGTTCGGGTCACGTGGACAAGGTGGGATTGGCGGCCGGGGCGAAGCTCTACCTTCCGGCCACCTAGAAACGCACAGCTCGAGGGATGCCGGCCCTCACTTCGCCTGGTAGTTGGGCGCTTCCTTGGTGATGGTCACGTCGTGGGGATGGCTTTCGCGCTGGCCGGAAGCCGTGACGCGCAGGAACTGCGCGCGCTCGCGCAGGGCCTCGAGGCTGCCTGCGCCCTGGTAGCCCATCCCCGAACGCAGGCCTCCGCAGAGCTGGAAGATGGAGTTGTGCACCGGGCCCTTGTAGGGCACGCGGCCCACGATGCCCTCCGGCACCAGCTTGCTCTCGCGCTGGCCGGCCTGGAAGTAACGGTCGGCCGAGCCCTCCTTCATGGCGTCAAGGCTGCCCATGCCGCGGTAGACCTTGTAGCTGCGACCCTCGTAGAGGATCGTCTCGCCCGGGCTTTCCTCGGTGCCGGCGAGCAGGCCCCCGATCATGATGCTGTCCGCGCCCGCCGCCAGGGCCTTCGTGATGTCGCCGCTGTACTTGATACCGCCGTCGGCGATGAGCGGCACGCCCGCGGGGCGCGTGACCGCCGCGACCTCGAGGATGGCCGTGATCTGGGGCACGCCCACGCCGCTGATCACCCGCGTGGTGCAGATCGAGCCGGGCCCGATGCCCACCTTGACCGCGTCCGCGCCGGCTTCGATCAGCTCCCGCGCCGCCTCGGCCGAGGCGATGTTGCCGGCCACGACCTCGGTTTCCGGGTGCATGTCCTTCACGCGCTTGACCGTGTCGACCACGTTTTGGCTGTGGCCGTGGGCCGTGTCGACCACGACGGCGTCCACGTGGGCCGCGAGCAGCTTCTCGAGCCGCTCGCCCAGGTCCTCGTTCACGCCGACCGCCGCGGCCACGCGCAGGCGGCCGTTCTCGTCGCTGCAGGTGACGGGATAGTCGATCTTCTTCTGGATGTCCTTCACCGTGATCAGGCCCTTCAGCTCCATGTCCGGACCGACCACGGGCAGCTTCTCGATGCGGTGCTCGTGCAGGATGGCCTGCGCGTCCTCGAGCGTGATCCCCTCCCGGGCCGTGATCAGGTTCTCGCTGGTCATCAGCTTGGAGACGGGGATGTCGAGCTCCTGGTTGAAGCGCAGGTCGCGGTTGGTGAGGATGCCCACCAGCTTACCGCCCTCTGTGACGGGCACGCCCGAGATCCGGAAGCGCTTCATCAGCTCGTGGGCCTCGGCCACGCGCGCGGAAGGCGACAGGGTGATCGGGTTGGAGATCATGCCGCTCTCGGAGCGTTTGACCTGATCCACGTGCACCGCCTGCAGCTCGGGCGGCATGTTCTTGTGGATGACGCCGATCCCGCCCTCGCGCGCGATGGAGATGGCCATGTTGGCCTCGGTGACCGTGTCCATGGCCGCGCTGACGACGGGGATGTTCAGCACGATGTTGCGGCTGAAGCGCGTGCGGATGTCGGTCTCGCGCGGGTGGATGACGCTGCGCTGGGGACGCAGGATGACGTCGTCGAAGGTGAGAGCGGTAGGAATCGCAGAATCCTTCATGGCGTTTCCTCCGATTCGACTGTGTTTCGCCGGGGTTCGTTCTCGGATATTGCGGGCAAAGATAGTGATCCGGGCGAGGAAATGCCAGCGCTTTCCCCGGCAGATTACCGGTGCGGCGGGCCGAGGTGTGCCCCGGACTGGCCCGCTAGAGCGCGCGGTGCTCCTTGAGCATGCAGCGGTTCTGCACGACGGCCAGCCCCGCGGCCTTCGCCCGCTCCGCCGCCTCGTTGTGGACGATCCCCTCCTGCAACCAGACCACCTTCGCGCCGATGTCGATGGCCTCCTCGACGTGCGGCGGGACGGCGTTCGGGCGGCGGAAGATGTCCACGATCTCCACGCCGATCTCCGCCGGGATCGCGCGGAGGTCGCGGAAGGCCTTCTCGCCGAGGATCTCGTCCGCCCTGGGGTGGACGGGCACGATCCGGTAGCCGGCCGTTTGTAGATAAGCCGCCACCCGGTAGCTCGGCTTGCTCTCGAAGGTGGAGAGCCCGACGACCGCGATCACCTTGTGCTTCGTCAGGATCTCGCGGATCTCGTCGGACGTGCTGTCGACCCGGGGCAGCTCGCAGTCGAAGTTCTCCGTCATGTTCCTCCTGCCTATCTCGGCCGCGCCATATGGCGCTGATGGGTTCAGGAGCCGGACTCCTCGCCGCTCAGGCGGCGAGCCAGATCGGGGGGAATCCGAACGACCCGCCAGTCCGGATCGATCACGCCATGGGCGCTGTGCCCCCTGGCCAGCAGCTCGCCCTGCCGCCAGCCCTCGTACTCGAAGCGGAGTTTCACGCGTCCCAGCTCGGTCAGGCGCGTGCGGATCTCGATCTCGTCGTCGTAGCGGGCGGAAGACAGGATCTCCACCCCGAAGCCGATGACGGGGAAGAGGATGCCGTCTTCGCGCTCCAGCTCCGCGTAGGGCTTCACGCGATCGCGCAGGAGGCTCGTGCGCCCGATCTCCCAGTAGACGGGCCAGACGGCGTGGTGCATCACGCGCATCGCGTCCGTTTCGGCGTAGCGGACGCGTACCCTGCTGGCGTGGAAAACGGCCATGGTGACCTCCCGGCGAAGCCTGAAGATGCCACGGCATTGATCAGGGCCGCAACGGCTTTCAGGTGGGAGCGCCAGGGCGCAGCGCGCCCCTTGACGCCCGCCTACCGCTCGTGGAGACTCCAGCCGTTCCAGCTCGACCACTCACGGAAAGGACGCGATGAAGCGCGCCACACCCTTCGTCCTGCTGCTCTTCACCCTCTCGGGCACGAGCGGACTCATCTACGAGATCGTCTGGATCCGGCAGCTCAGCCACTTGCTCGGCGGTACGAGCTACGCCATCAGTATCGTGTTGGCCGCCTTCATGGGCGGCCTGGCCCTGGGCAGCCGCTACTTCGGCCGGATCGCCGACCGCACCGAGCGGCCCCTGCGCCTCTATGCCCAGCTCGAGCTGGGCATCGCCGCCCTGTGCCTGATCGTCTACGCGATCATCGCGCTGGCACCGCCCGCCTACGTCGCGCTCGCCCGCGCCCTGCCTGCGCCTGCGCTGGCGGCGATGCGTGTGCTCATCGCCATGCTGCTGCTCCTGCCGCCGACCTTCCTGATGGGCGGCACGCTGCCCGTGCTCAGCCGCTTCGTCGTTCACAGCCGCGAACGCCTGGGCCGCGGACTGGGCCTGCTCTACGCCGTCAACACCTTCGGCGCCGTGCTGGGCAGCTTCCTGGCCGGCTTCACGCTCATCGCGAGCGTGGGCCTCGCCGTGAGCACCGCCGTGGCGATCCTGCTCAACCTGCTCATCGCCGCGGCCGTGTGGCTGATCGATCGCGGCCTCTCGCCCGCGGAGCTGCCCGCCACCTACGCCGAGGCCCTCGTGAGCGGAGAGGCCAGCGGCGCCGACGAGGCGAAGGGTGGCGAAGCAGGCGTCGTCGACAGCGCTCATCTAGCGGAGCCCGAGGAGATGAACGGCCGCCTGCTGGTCCTCATCTTCGCCCTCAGCGGCTTCGCCTCGCTGGGCTACGAGCTCTACTGGAGTCGCGCGCTGCAGCCCTTCCTCGGCAACTCCACCTACGCCTTCAGCGCCATGCTGACCACCTTCCTGCTTGGCCTGGCCGCAGGCGGCTGGCTGGGCGGGCGTCTCGTGGACCGTGTGGCGGCGCCCTCGCGCCTGCTGGGCTGGATCCAGATCGCCGTGGGCGCGACGGCGCTGTCCACGGTCCTTCTGATCTGGGGCTGGCTGCCGCGGCTGGAGGAGAGCAAGTTCCTGACGGGCTTCACCCTGGACTGGAACCAGTACCTGCTCCGGCGCTTCCTCGTGGCCGGCGCGGTCATGGTCCTGCCCACCTTCCTGACGGGCATGACCTTCCCCGTGGTCAACCGCATCGGCATCCGCAGGCTCTCGCAACTGGGGCGCGGCGTCGGCGGTCTCTACTTCAGCAACACCGTCGGCGCGATCCTGGGCTCGCTCGCGGCGGGTTTCGTCCTGCTGCCCCTGCTGGGCGCGAAGACCGCGCTGATCGCCACCGCGGGACTAAGCGCTCTCTTGGGCCTGGTCGCCCACCTGGGCTCGCGCCAGCGCCGGACTGCCGAGCCCTGGCTGGCGGCCCTCGCCTTCCTGCTGCTGCTCGGTCTGAGCCCCAAACTGCAGGGCTCGGGACACGAGGTTCTGAGCGACACGCAGGAAGCGGGCGATATCGTCGTGTTCCGGCAGGAGGATCACGCCGCGGAAACGCGCGTCTATCGAAAGCCGGCGTCCGGCGACCTGCACATGAGCGTGGACGGACATCACATCGGCGGCTCGGATCCGACCATCCTGCGCAAGGAGAGGATCCTCGCCCACCTGCCCATGCTCCTGAAGCCCGACGCCCGGCGCACGCTCTCGATCGGCCTCGGCAGCGGCATCACGCTCGGCAGCCTCGCGCTCTACGAGGAGCTCTCGGAGCTGAGCTGCGTGGAGATCGTGCCGGGGGTGGTCGAGGGGGCGAAGTTCTTCCGCAGCGAGAACGGCAACGTGCTCGCCGACCCACGCGTGCAGATCCACCTGGGCGACGGAGTCCAGTTCCTGCTCACCGCGCGCAGCGGCTACGACATCATCAGCAGCGACTCGAAGCTGAACCCCGAGTACTCCGGCAACGCGCCGCTGCTCTCCAAGGACTACTACGAGCTCTGCCGCGATCGCCTGAGCGAGAGCGGCGTCCTGGTGCAGTGGCTCGCCCTGCACCTGCCCAACAGCGAGTTGCGGGTGATCGCGCGGAGCTTCGTCGAGGCGTTTCCGCAGGTCGCGCTCTTCTGGTACGACCCCGCCAACATCATCCTCGCCGGGAGCCGTTCTCCCATCGCGCTGGACATGGACGCCGCGCGCAGCTTCGCCGGGCGCGAGGTGCTGCGTGGCGAGCTCCAGGCGCTGCAGCTCGAGGAGCCCTGCGTGCCGCCCTCTCTCTTCATCGCTGGCCGCGAGCGGATTGCGGAAGATCTGGGGGACGGTCCCGTGAACACGTGGCAAAAGCCGCGGATCGAATTCAGCATGGCGCGCGCGTATCGCGTGAAGAGCCAGGGCTACCACGAGGAGGACAACCTGCGCTGGCTGAGACGGATGCGCGAGCCCGCCACGCTCGCCCTGAAAGGCGAGCACGACCCCGAGCGCCTGGATAGCTTCCGCCGGTCGGCGGGCAAGTTGCTCGCGGCCTTCGGATCCGGTGGCGGCGTCAACCGCCTTCAGACCGGCGTGGAGCATCTGCACGAGGGACTCGCGATCAATCCCGAGGATCCGCGCGTGCGCGCCTACCTGGCCTCCATCGAGAGGGTGGGCTCGGAGCTCGAGGCGGCGATGGCCGAGGGCCGCCTCGAGACGCCGGAGGATTTCGTGCGGGGCGGCCTGGCCCACCTCGACGCGGGCGAGCGCGAGGAGGCGCTGGAACTCTTCGAGCGCGCGCTCGAACTGAAGCCGGATGATCCCAACATCCAGTACAACCGCCTCCGCACGCTGCGCGAGCTGGGGCGGACCGACGATCTGCGCGCGGGGCTCGAATCCTTCCAGTCCGAGTTCCCCCGCGATGCGCGCGGCTTCTCCCTGAAGGGACGCCTCCTGGCCGCAGAGGGAACCGAGCTGCTCGCGCAGGCGCAGAGCCGTTCTGGTGTGGATTCTCTTCGTGTTGCGACCAGTGCCCGTGCGTTGATCGAGCAAGCGGTGGGCGAGTTCGAGCGGGCCGTGGAGATCGACGCAGAGAGCCCCGTCCACCGGAACAACCTGGCCACGGCGCTCGCGCGGCTCGAGCGCTACGGCGAGGCGGCCGAGCACTTCGCCCGGGTCTGCGAGCTGGATCCCGACTACGTGGGCCGGGCGGGCTTCTTCGCCGCTGCCAGCTACAGCATGGCAGGGGAGACGGAAGCGGCGGCCCGCTGGCAGCGTTACTGCCTGGAGCGCGGGCACGCGCGGCCGGAGGAGTTTCGCACGAATCCTTTCTTCGAGAACCTGCGTCGTTCGGATCATTGGGATCCCGCGCTGCTAACGCCCTGAGACATGTAATGAACAGCGAAGTATCCTCCTGGAGCTTGTGTCCTTTTTTCCTTTGTGCTGGATGAGCTTTGGAGTAGACCCGGTTTCCTGGGCACCGTGTGGCCACTTCCTGGATCCTTAGGTACCCGATTCTGCTCGCCCCCCGCTGTAAGACCCCGGGCATGCCGCTGTGCACAATGAGCGATTCGCGGGAATGGCTGGCCGGTAGCATGGCCCTCCCCCATCTAAGAGATAGGAGAGGAAATTAGCTAAAGGGTATTGGATAGAGAGTCTCGAATGCAAACCAGATTCACCCTCTGGATCTGCCGTAGGCTCCTGGGGCCGGGCCTATTGACGCCTCCTCGTATTTGGGTTTCTTGTGATTCTGACCGAGACCCACTGCGTTTCGGCCAGCACTGAGCCGGCTGCCCAAGCCGCAGGAGTCGACGGCACTGCTCGGGAAAGATGGGAGAAGGGTGAATACCTGAGATGACGGGGAATCACTCGAAGAAGACTGCTGAACAACGAGCAGACCCGACCATTGAAGACAGCGTGCGCCTGTCGCGCAGTATCTTCCGTTGTGCCAATCGGCGTTTATCCAGGATCGAGTTTCTGAACGAGCTCTCGAGCTTGCTGATGAATCAATCCGGATGTGATTCGATCGAGATCCGACTCAGTGAAAACGATCTCCACTACAAGTGGACCGCAAACTGTCGCCCGGAGAAATCGACGACGATCTCCAGAGTTCGATGGCAGGCGGCCGACGATGGCCGAGTGATTCCCTCTTTGCCCGATGATTCGGACCTTGAACGTCTCTGCTCTGCGGTTGCCCTGCATCACTTCGATGCTTCACGGACCTACTTCACGAAGAATGGCAGTTTCTGGACAGGAGACACCTGGGAGTCCCTAAACTTCGATATGGATCAGGCGGGTGAAGGGAATGACGGCAGCTTCTATGTGGGGGGGCATTATCGCTCCCTGGCCGTGATCAGATTCTTCGAGGATGACGAGACCATCGGCCTCCTGAGTCTCAAGAGCGAGCGGACGGATTTCTTTGACGAGGATAGAGTTGAGTACTACGAGAGCATCGCCCAGGACATCGGAATGGCGATCGCCGACTGGCGCGCGGAATCGGCGCTGCGTGAACGCGTCAAGGAACTCACCTGCCTTTACGGCATCGCGCAGCTGACGGAGCCACCTGGCAGTTCGCTGGAGGAGATCCTGCCGCGTATCGCGAGCTTACTGCCTCCAGGCTGGCAATATCCCGACATCGCCGCTGCGCGGATCACGCTCGACGGAAAGGAATACTGCACAACCGGATTCAAGGTGAGCCAGTCGCAACAAGCTGCCGACATCGTCGTCCACGGGAAGAAGCGCGGTACGGTGGCGGTCGTCTATTTCAAGGAGCAACCCGAGATCGCTGTGGATACCTTTCTGCCGGAGGAACAAAAGCTGATCCAGGCTGTCGCCAGGGAGATCGCTCTGATCGTCGAGCGCAAGGAGATCGAGGGGGAGAAAGCGCGCCTTAGAGAGCAACTGATCCATGCCGATCGCCTGGCCACCATCGGGCAACTCGCCGCTGGCGTTGCCCATGAGCTGAACGAGCCACTGGGGAGTATCCTGGGCTTTGCCCAGCTGGCATCGGCATCAAAGGGGATGCGCAAGCAAGCGCGGCAGGATGTTGAGAAGATCGTCACAGCCGCTCTCTATGCGCGAGAAGTGATCAAGAAACTGATGGTCTTCGCCCGGCAGATGCCGCCGAAGAAACATCAGGTCGACTTGAACCAGATCCTCGAAGACGGCCTATATTTCCTCGAGGCGCGATGCGTCAAAGCGGGAATCAACGTCGTTCGCGAACTGGAAAAGGGGCTGCCAAAGATTACCGCCGATCCGGCGCAGATCACGCAAGTCCTTGTCAACCTCGCAGTCAATGCCCTTCAGGCGATGCCCGAAGGCGGAACCCTCGTGGTGAAGAGTTGGCGTGAGAGCGGCACCGTGCTCTTGAGCGTCAAGGACACGGGTGTCGGAATGGGTGAAGAAATCTTGGACAGAATCTTCCTGCCGTTTTTTACCACCAAGGACGTCAACGAGGGCACCGGCTTGGGGCTGGCCGTCGTACATGGAATCACGAAGTCGCATGGCGGCGCGATAGATGTCCAAAGTCGAATTAGTGAAGGCAGCACCTTCACAATTCGCCTTCCCGTCGCGTTGAGCGAGGATGAGGAGACCTGAGAAGATGAAGTCGAAGCGCGATGCTGAAAACATCCTGGTTGTTGACGATGCCGCGGACACCCTGGAGCTCGTCGAGCGCAATCTCACAGCCGAAGGATACTGCGTGTTCACGGCACCCAGTGTTCCCGAGGCCGTTCGCATTCTCGATGATGTCCTGATCGACCTGGTGATCACGGACCTGAAGATGCCGAAGGTGGGCGGATTGGAGCTGACGCGGCATGTGCAGGAAAACTACCGAAACACCGCGGTCATGGTCATCACTGGCTATCCATCCATTCAAAGCGCAGTCACGGCGGTGAAGACCGGCTCGCAGGAATACCTCACCAAGCCGTTTACCAATGAGGAGCTTTTCTCGGCGGTGAAGCGCGCGCTCGATGTTCTACAGACGCGAAAGAATTCGAAGTGTGAGGTCAAGGACGCATCGACTCAACTTCCCGGTTTCATTGGGGAGTCCAAGGCAATGAAACAGGTATATCATGCCATATACAAAGCGGCGGCGGCGAGAGCCACCGTCTTGATTACTGGTGAAAGCGGAACCGGCAAGGAGCTCGTCGCAAGGGCTTTTCACTACAGTGGCCCCTGCGCCTCCACTCCCTTCGTCCCGGTTAATTGCGGCTCAATACCGGGCGAGCTACTCGAGAGTGAGCTGTTCGGTCATGTCAAGGGCGCTTTCACTGGGGCCAGCGAGACCCGTGCTGGGTTTTTTCAAACCGCAGACGGGGGTACGATCTTTCTCGACGAGATCGGCGACACGAGCCTGGCCATGCAGGCGAAGTTGCTGCGCGTCCTCCAGGATGGCGAGATCTACATGGTGGGCTCCGCGCGCCCGATGGGGATAAACGTCAGGGTGATCGCCGCCACAAACAAGGACCTGAGGTTGCTGGTTGAGAAGGGATCATTCCGGGAGGATTTATACTTCCGTTTGAACGTGATCAACATCAACGTTCCAGCCCTGCGGGAGAGGGAGGATGATATTCCTCTCCTGATATCGCATTTCCTGGACAAGTATTCGGCGGATCAGCGCAGCGGCCCCCTACACTTTTCCGACGAGGCACTGGATGTATTGAAGAAGCATCATTGGCCGGGAAATGTCCGTGAGCTGGAAAATCTAATCCAGCGACTGGTCGTAATGAACGAAGGCGAGTCCGTCGAGATCCCGGATCTGCCGTCCATGATGCGTTACTCAGCGCCCAGGGCGATGGGCCTGGAACGGGCACTTGCTGAAGTCGAAGCAGAGCACATCAAGAACGTTTTGACTCATGTCGGCGGGAACAAGACGCGGGCGGCCGAGATCCTAGGGATTAATCGGAAGACCCTGCGTGAAAAACTGAAGCTACAGTCCCAGACCGACAGGAACGGCGATCGGCTATCTTAGGCCGGGGCGAATCACCCCGGTGGTACAAACTCCCCCGCCTCCTTTCCTTGCTTCCGCTTTCGCACATCTAGCTGCTTCTCTTATGCTCGCGATGCGTTCCGTCTAACTATCTCCTTATATCATTGGAGTATGCGCGTTTCGCTCCTCGTGGGGCCACGCGATCAGGAACGGTCGGATTGAGGATTCTGCCCCAACCTTCTCCTGGTATAGGAGTTGATTAGTCCTGGGCGACATTGTCCGCTAAGGGAACGCGTGACTTTCCGTCGAGAAGCTTGCACTGATCTTTGAAGGAGCGACGAAAAATGGTTAGCGTGGAATTATACGGATTGTGCTCGACTTGCAACAACTCTCCGGGCTGCCAGTTCTATCAATCCCGGGGTCCCGCGCTGTTCTGTGAGATGTTCGATGATCATCAACCCTGCCCTGAGCGCAGGACGATCTCCAATGCTTCGATCAACCTGGGAGAAGCAACCTACACACCCTCTATTGTCCAGGAAGAGGAAGTATTCCACGGTCTCTGCGTGAACTGTGAAAATCGCCACACGTGCCAGCATTGCCGCAAAGTCGGCGGGGTGTGGCATTGCGAGAACTATCAGTGAGGCATGTAACCATGCAAAGGGATCGGACTGTCGAATGCAGCCGGGAACGCGGGACAGGATCATGAATCGATCGGCGATCACGAGCATAGTCAAGAGACATGAGGCCGACCACGGCGGCCTGATTTCCATCCTCGAGGAAGTCCAGGCGAAAAACGGGTACCTACCGGCCTCGGTGCTGGAAATCGTGGCCGAGTCAACGGGCCGCTCGCTCGTTGACGTGTTCGGCGTCGCTACCTTCTACAAATCGTTCAGCATGGAACCGCGTGGCAAGCACCTCTGCTCGGTCTGCGTGGGTACGGCCTGCCATGTGCGGGGGGCTCCAGTCATCAGCGAATCCTTCGAGCGCGAACTGGAGGTTGAGGATGGCGGAACAACGGCGGACAAGGAATTCACGCTGGAGACCGTCGCATGCCTAGGTGCGTGCGCACTGGGGCCCATTGTGGTCGTGGACGGGCACTATTTCTCGAACGTCAAGACGGGGAATATCAAGAAGATCATCAAGCGTGTGCGAAAGGGCCTCGATGACATGGGTCCGGAAGAGGCAAGGACGGCCATCCCGCTCGAGGTCAGTTGCCCCCGATGCAACCACAGTCTCATGGATCGGGTCAATTCGATCGATGGTAAAGCATCGATTCGCTTGACGATCTCGTTCGAGCGAAAGCACGGCTGGCTGCGCTTATCATCCCTCTACGGCAGCTATACGGTGGAATCGGAATACGAGCTTTCCCCTGACATCATCGTTCACTTCTTCTGCCCGCATTGCCACGCCGAAATGAGAGGTGGCTCGGAGTGCGCGGACTGTGGTGCGACCATGGTACCGATGATCGTCCGGGGAGGTGGGGTCGTTCAAATCTGCTCTCGCCATGGATGCCGGAACCACATGCTAGACGTGAACGGTGTCAACCTCTGACGAGAGCCAAGACTGGACACATAAGGGCATCACTTAACCGGAAACTAGAAGAGCAAACATGGATGCATTCAACTCCATCGATCAATTGCTAGCGCTCCACAGGCGCCTCCAAAAGGATAGGGACAGCACCCTTCCGACGATCGTCGTTCCGGCTGGTACTTGCGGGCAGGCCAGCGGGGCCAACGAGCTGATACGCGCGATCAAACGCGAACTCCTCGCCAGGAACCTCACCGACAGGATCCACCTGCGCATCACCGGTTGCCATGGATTTTGCGAAGCCGAGCCTTCCCTACTCATCACTCCAAGAGAGACTTTCTATCCGAGCGTTCAAGGCAAGGATATTGCCAGGATCGTCGACGCCGTCATCGCCGGCGAGATATGCGAAGATCTACTCTATGAGGATCTGCAGACACGGGAACGATTCGAGTGCCAGAGCGCGATACCCTTTTTCAAGCACCAGACCAGGACCATTCTTTCGCGCAACGAGATCATCGACCCGATTCGGATCTACAACTACATCGAAAACGGCGGTTATCTCGGCCTCGCCCGGATCTTAACTGACCAGGATCCGGAATTGGCCTTGGCACAAATCGCGGACTCCAAGCTGCGGGGTCGCGGCGGTGCCGGTTTCCCGACCGGCTCGAAGTGGCGGATCCTACGTGAACAGCCGGATGGCCGAGGCAAGTACCTAGTATGCAACGCTGACGAGGGAGATCCGGGCGCCTATATGGATCGCAGTGTGCTTGAAGGCAATCCTCACAGCGTTATCGAAGGCATGCTGATCGGGGGATTCTGCACCGGCGCGCAGCGAGGCGTGATCTACGTACGCAACGAGTACCCCCTGGCCATCAAACACCTGATCATCGCCCTGCGCCAGAGCCGGGAATTAGGATTGCTGGGGACGAACATCCTGGGTACTGGCTTCTCCTTCGATATCGAGCTCGTGAGAGGCGCTGGCGCCTTCGTCTGTGGCGAAGAGACCGCGCTTATCCGTTCGATCGAGGGCAAGATGGGCGAACCCCGGCAGCGCCCGCCCTTCCCGGTGGAGAAAGGGATAAACGGCTGCCCGACCGCGATCAACAACGTAGAGACCTGGGCCAATATTCCAATCATAATCGAAAAGGGCGCAGCGGAATTCGCAAAGATCGGCACTGACGGCAACACGGGGACCAAGATCTTCAGCCTCGTCGGCAAGATCAAGAACACAGGCCTCGTGGAAGTGCCCATGGGTATCACGATTAGGGAGATCGTCGATGAGATCGGCGGGGGGGGCAGCGCGGCCAAGAAGATCAAAGCGGTGCAAACGGGAGGCCCCTCGGGCGGTTGCATACCGACCGACAAGTTCGATCTACAGATCGACTACGACAGTTTGAGCGCAGCCGGGTCAATCATGGGGTCCGGTGGCATGATCGTCATGGACGAAGACACCTGCATGGTCGACGTCGCGAAGTATTTCATGAACTTCCTGCGCGATGAATCATGTGGGAAGTGCTTTACCTGCCGTATGGGCATCCAACGCATGTACGAACTCCTGGACGACATCTCCAACGGTGTCGGATCCAGTTCTGACATCGAGCTTCTCGAGGAGCTGGCGGGGCTTGTCCAAGAGTCGACGATGTGCGGGCTCGGGCAGACGGCGTCGAATCCTGTTCTTTCGACTTCGCGATACTTCCGGGACGAATACTTGGAACATGTCGAGAAGCAGCGGTGCCCGGCAGCTGTTTGCAAGGCTCTCATCCGCTATTCAATCACCGACGATTGCACCGGCTGCATGGCTTGCATCAAGCCCTGTCCGGAAGATGCGATCACGGGTCAGAAGGACGAGAAGCACGTCATCGATGAAAGCCTCTGCATCAAGTGCGGTGCCTGCAAGAGCGTGTGCAAGCAAGATGCGGTGCTGGTCGCCTGAGGGTCGGAGGAGAAAGTAAATGCTGGAAATGTTGATCAACAATCAAAGGACCATGTTCGAAGATGGCAGCACGGTCCTGGAGGTTGCCAAATTCTATGGCATCCCGATTCCGACCCTTTGCCACCTGGATGGTCTGACGCCCTACGGGGCTTGCCGCCTGTGCCTTGTCGAGATCGGAGAAGGCTCCCGATCCAAACTGGTCTCATCCTGTACTTATCCTGCCCAGGAAGGACTCAGAGTGCGGACAGCGTCGGCGCGCGTACTCAAGGCGCGCAAGCTCGTCCTGGAGCTGTTGCTGGCGTCCTGCCCGCAGTCGAAGACCATCCAGGACCTCGCGTCCACCCATGGTGTGCGGCAGCAGCGCTTCAAGCAGGAGCACGAGGACTGCATCCTTTGCGGGCTCTGCGTGCGGATCTGCGAGGAGCAGATGATGGCGAAGGCGATCGGCTTCAGAGGGCGCGGGCAGGATCGGAGTATCGGCACTCCCTTCGATTTGAAGTCTGAAACCTGTCGTCTGTGCGGGGGATGCATCCATGTCTGCCCCGCCTGCCAGTTGCGTTGCACCTACACCGAAAAAGACGCGGCCATTTGCGGCGCCTGCGTCAACCTGAGTCCGCCATGCGTCGAGAAGACCGAATTCGAGGACATGATGTGCTTCATGGATCCTTGCGTTGCCTGTGAAACGAACAATAGCTGAGCCTGGAGGGATCGGACCCATGACTATGACCTTATCCAAGATAAACGCATCCGCTGCCACCTTGACCAAGAACCGGACCGAGGACTCCGTCACGTCAACCTCCGGAATGTGCGTCACTTGTGTCGACGGATGCATCGGCATGTGCGAGATTGGGAAGTCCGCCTATCGCGGTCATGAGGTTCTCTACCCGCAGCCGTTCGGTGTGATCACCACCGCCTCCCAGAAGACCTATCCGGTCGATTACTCGCACTTCAACATCATGGGCACGGCTGTCGGCGCCCACGGCATCGAAGCGGACAGTGACAAGGCGGTTTTCCCCGCAGTCGACCTCGAAGTCTCCTTCGGCCATGATGGCGGTTTACGATTCAAGTATCCCTGGATCATTCCCGGCATCGGCTCGACCAACATCGCGAAGAACAACTGGGAGGGGCTGGCGATCGGTTCCGCTCTGGCAGGCACCGGATTGACCATCGGCGAGAACGTGGTCGGCATGGATCCGGAGTCGGTCATCGAGAACGGCCGGGTCGTCGACACGGTGGACCTCAAACGCAGAGTCAATCTCTTCAAGGATCACCAGCGCGACGGTTACGGTGCCATCATCTGTCAGGCCAACATCGAGGACACGCGGCTCGGAGTGCAGGAATACGCTATCGAGAAGCTCGGGGTCGAATGCGTTGAGTTGAAGTGGGGGCAGGGGGCCAAGGATATCGGCGGCGAGGTCAAGGTCAACGACCTGAAAAAGGCACAGCTGCTCTACGAGCGCGGTTATGTCGTGCTTCCGAATCCCACGGATCCACAGGTCATCAAGGCCTTCGAGCGTGGGGCCTTCAAGGAATTCGAACGCCACTCGCGTGTCGGCATGGTGAGTGAGGAGTCCTTTGCCAAGAGGGTGGAGGAGCTGCGTGCGGCGGGCGCCAAGTACATCTTCCTCAAGACCGGCGCCTACCGGCCGGCCGATCTCGCCCGGGCCGTCCTCTTTGCCTCGAAGTACAAGCTCGACCTGCTGACCGTTGATGGCGCGGGAGGTGGTACCGGCATGAGCCCCTGGCGGATGATGAACGAATGGGGTGTCCCCCCGGTGGAGCTCCACTCCCTGCTCTACGAATATGCCTCGACTCTGGCCGTGCGGGGGTACAGCGTGCCGGCTCTGACGGTGGCAGGTGGTTTCACTTTCGAGGATCAGATCTTCAAGGGCCTGGCGCTCGGCGCCCCCTTCGTGAAGCTCGTGGGTATGGCCAGGTCGCCCATCGCAGCGGCAATGGTTGGCAAGACCATCGGACGTGCCATTGAAGAAGGCCAGCTGCCCGTGTACGTCGAGCGCTTCGGCAGCAGACCCGAGGATATCTTCGTGACAGCGAGTTCCCTGCGCAATGAGCTGGGGGAGGAGGAGTACAAGAAACTGCCGGCCGGCGCCATCGGTCTCTACACCTACTATGAGAGGCTCGCGCAGGGCCTGCGCCAGCTCATGTGCGGGAGTCGGAAGTTTTCACTCAAGCACATCGCCAGGGATGACATCGCCTGTCTGACACGGGATGCCGCCGAGATCTCGGGTATTCCGCATATTTGCGATCTGGACAAGGGTCAGGCGATGGAGATCCTGAACGGCTGAGGCGGAATCCACCGATCGAGTCCACAATACCATCGACAGGCCCCGGACCTGCAAAAGGTCTGGGGCCTTTTCCAATCGGTGATGAGTGGGATTTATTCGGTGTGAGGTCCGGCTTCAATACGAACACCGGAGTCACCATCTGTCACGTCACGGGTTCACCCGCGCGGATTACTTGCTGGCCCTGAACCTGACCATACTGCTCCATCGATAGCGGTAATCCACTTCGGGATCAGTAGCCGGCTTTGACGGCGGACCAGCTCGATCCCTCGACGGGTGTCTGCACGAGGAGGATGGGGATTTGGCCAAGGAGGTCGCGGGGTTCCGCGCCGTAGTCGTCACCCTCCAACAGCCAGTGGATGAGTTCGTTGCCCTCGCTGCAGTCCAGGTGGATGCGCAGGTCCACCATGAACCAGCCGTATTCGCCGTCCCCGATGATCTCGCCGTAGCCCTGGTCCGCGTCCTCGAATCTCGCAACGAATCCGCCGATGCCGACGTACTCGAAGGCCCAGTCGTTGCTGGCCTCGCTGTCGTCGAAGCTCATGCCGACGACCTCGCAGCAATCGGGGAATCTGAACTGAACGTTTGCGATCCAGTTGAGGTCGGTGCTCGCGTTGGTCACCTTGAAGCGGAACTGCACGAGATCGCCGATGGCCGCGCTGCCGCTGGCGGGCTCCTCCATCTCCACCGTGCTGCCGGAGATGTCGGCGCGCGCGGCGGCGGGGAAGACGAGCGCGAGCAGGAGCAGTGTTGTCGTCAACTTTCTCATGATGGTGTAAATCTTATCCGAACAATGGCTTAGGAGTCAATGCCCGGCTTCGCGGACGGGCGCGGGCTTTCCCGTCAGGGCGCGGGGCTCCCCGCGCTTCCCGCCTCTCGGGACCCGAAGCCGGCCGCCCCGCTTTGAAGCGGACCGCCGATGGAGTAAGATCATGTAGTGAATCATGGGAGGGATGACATGAAGGGTGCCGCCGGAATCGTTCTCGCCGTTCTGTTCACGATCCTGTTCGCTGGAAGCTGCGCTGAGGACGAAGTCGCGCCGATCGGCCCGGAGAACGGCGACGATCCCCTCGGCCGTGTCGTGGGCACGGTGCACAGCGGCGATCGCAGCGATCCCCTCGCCGGCGCGAGCGTCACCGTGGCGGGGATCACGACGGAGACCGACGCCCGGGGCCGCTTCGCGGTTCCCTACGTGCCCGTCGGCGGGGCGACGGTCGTCATCGAGCACAGCGGCTACCTGGCGGTCCAGCGTCCCGTGACGGTGTTTGCGAGCGAGACGAGCTACCTGGACCTGACCGTCCTCCTGCCGACGGAGATCGGCAGCGTGCCGGCCCAGCAGGGGGGCGCGGTGCCCGCGAGCAACGGCAACGGCGCGGTGATCTTCGCGCCGAACTCCTTCGAGACCAGCGACGGCGAGCCCTACGAGGGCGACGTGACCGTGGAGTTCGCCTTCGTGCTGCCCGGCGACGGGAGCTTCCACCAGGCCTTCCCCGGACGTTTCGCCGGCATCGACCAGGGCGGCCACGTCGTGCCCTTCGTCTCCTGGGGCTTTTTGGGCGTGACCATCACCGGCGAGGACCGCGCGCCCCTGGTGCTGGCCGAGGGCGAGACGGCCGAGTACCGGATCCGCGTCGATGAGCAGTTCGCGCGCGCCGCCCCCGACACGATTCCCATCTGGTACGGTATCTTCTTCGAGCGCGGCGACGAGCTCTGGCGCGAGGACGGCATCGCCATCAAGGACGGCGACGAGTTCAGCGCCGAGGTGTCGCACTTCTCCCTCTGGAACCTTGGCATGCCCGTCGAGCTCTGCGCGATCGAGGGCCAGGTCGTCGGCGAGACCGGCGAGCCCGTGGCCGGCGCGCGCGTGGTCGCCCGGGGCCTCGACGTCACCTACCGGGACGAGACACTGAGCGACGAGAGCGGCTTCTTCAGCGTGGGCGCGATCCAGAACACGCAAGCGCTCGTGTGGGCGGTGAACGGGCAGTACGCTGGCGGGGTCACGACCATTGCGGTCGGCGACGACTGCCCCGCGCAGCTGGCCGAGCCGTTGACGGTGCGGAACCGGCGCTTCCGGATCTCCCTCAACTGGGGCGCGAGCCCGGACGACCTGGACCTGCGCCTCTTCGTGCCCATGACCTGGGACGAGGGCTGGGACTTTTATCAGATCCGCTTCAACAACCCGGGCAGCGTCGTGGGCGATCCCTACACGATCCTGGACGGGGACGACACGGAAGGTTTCGGACCCGAGATCATCAACGCATTCGCCCTCTATCGCGGCGACGTGGAGGACGACCAGGGGCAGATTGCAGAAGGCAGCTACGCCTGCTGGGTCCGCCACCCGAACCTCTACCCCGGCGACGTCAGCCTGCCCGCTTCGAGCGCCACCGTGACCCTGCGTCTGCCGGGTATCGAGCAGAGCTTCGAGGCCGCCGACGCCACGGGCAGCGAGGTCCAGTCCTGGCACGTCTTCGACTTCACGGTGGAGGAGGACGGGAGCGTGACGGTCACGCCGGTGAACGCCTTCGAGGACTGGGACAGCGCCTACGACGGCTACGACGTCTTCACCGGCTACGGCCGCGAGGGCTCGGAGCTGACCAAGTAAGCGCCGCGATATCCGCGCAACGCAAGAAGCCCCCGCCCTGGGCGGGGGCTTCTTCATGCACCGTGCTTCCCGGCGGAAGATGGCCTCGCCGCGGGATCAGCCACCCGGCCGGGCCGGCGCCCGCGTGCTGATTTCCACGGGACGGCGCGGGTCGCGCCCGACGTTCGGGCACTGCTCGCGCATCAGGCAGACGCGGCAACCGAGGCTGCGTCGCATGAGCTGCCGCATGACCATCAGCGCGATCAGGACTGCGGCCAGCAGGAGGTCGGAGAACAGGATGGGGCGCCCGCGCAGCTGCGCGCCCACGAGGACGAGGAAGGGGAAGACCCAGACGACGTAGACGCCGCGCGTGGCGCGGCGCATGCCCCCGTAGAAGAGCTGCTCGCGACCGCGCCGGTAGAGGCGCGCCACGAATTTTCCTTTCAGGGTAATGCAGTAGAGTCCGCAGTAGCAGCAGTGCACGCAGGCGTTGCGCGGGTAGTGGACGTAGTGCACGAGGGCGTAGAGGAGGGCGAAGCTGCCGGCGAACCAGGGGCTCACCGAGAGCAGGAGCGCGCTGCCGGCCATGAGGTAGACGATGGCCGTCAAGCTGGTGAGCATCCCTATGCTGCGAGGGAATTCCCGGTAGCAGTCCATGCTGTCCTCCGCTTCCCGATGATACTGAATCCCCCGGCACGGTCGATGCAAGATGATTTACCACAGCGCCGGCCAGGGCGAAGCCACGCTCCCGGCGCGACGGTCCGAGAGCCGAACACGATGCGCAAACGCCTGCTGCTCTACGCACTCATCCTCGCCTGGGCCTTCCTCTGGTGGAGCCATCGCTCGATCGGGAGGGAGCCCGGCGTGCTGACGCCGGGGGATCCCAAGCAGGTGCGCCTCGCGGGATTCGATCAGTTCTACCGCGCGGGTCACAAGATCACGCCCCTGGCGCGCTTCGAGCTCGAGGCGCGCGTGCTGGGCGTGAAACGCTACCGCTTCGACCGCCAGGCGCGGCTCGCGCCCTTCGACCTCGCCCTCGGCTGGGGGCGGATGTCCGACAGCAAGGTCCTCGAGGCGATCGATGTCACCCAGGCCGGGCGCTTTTATCACTGGCGCACCGAACGCTACCCCATACCGCGCGAAGAGATCATCCGCAGCAGTTCGAACATGCACATCATCCCCGCCGACGCCGGCGTGCGAGGGAAGTTGAGCGGCGTGCGGCGCGGGCACGTCGTCTCGCTGAAGGGCTACCTGGTCATGGCGGAGCACGAGGACGGGGGCGTCTGGGTGAGCTCGACGACGCGGACGGACTCCGGTGACGGCGCCTGCGAGGTCGTCTGGGTCGAGTCGCTGGACTATCGCTGAGTCGGGCTTCCCCCGGAACGGCCGATCCCCTATGATGGCGGCATGAGCGACACCAGCCGCCCGACCTTCCGCGCCAGCCTCGCCCGCTCGCTGGCCTTCACACTCCTGATGATCTACGGTCTGCTCAGCTTCCTGATGGGCTACGGGGACTGGTCGGGCGCGCGGCGCATGCCGGAGTGGGCGGACTGGGGGCTGCTCGCCTTTGGACTGCTGCTCGGCGCGGCGGCCGTGCGCGTGATGCTGCGCCGTCGGAAAGCCTTCGGGCAGAGCGCCGTCGGCCTGCTCGGGCTGCTCGCCCTCGATCTCGCCGCGGACCTCTACCCCGGCGCGGAAGACGACTGGCGCCATCTACTCGCCCGCGCCCTCCTCAGCGGCGTCATCCTCTTCCTGGTGCGGCGCGCGGACCGTGCCCTGCCGGGAGCGGCGGCGCCAAATCCCTAGAGATAGCGCTCGAACCAGTCGACGATGCGCCTGAGCCGCTCCAGGCGGTTCTGCGGCTTGCCGCCGCGGGACAGCCCGTGGCTCTCCCCCTCGAAGCGGACGTACTCCGCGGTCCTGCCCTGGGACTTGAGGATCGTAAACAGCTCGTCAGCCTGAACGATGGGGCAGCGCAGGTCCTGCTCGCTGTGGATGATCAGCAGCGGCGCGCGGATCCTGTGGGCGTAGTAGTTCGGGGATTGACGCAGCCAGGCCATCGGCTTTTCCCAGGGCCAGGCCTTGAAGGCGTTCTTCGAGAGCACGTTGTAGTCGGCCGACCCGAACTGGATCATGCGGTTGCCCGCCTGGCGCATCGTGACGCCGGTCTTGAAGCGCTTCGTGTGGCCGAGGATCCAGGTCGTCATGAAGCCGCCGTAGGAGCCGCCGAGCACGCCCATGCGCTTGCCGTCCACGTAGGGCTTGCGCGCCGCGGCGCTCGTGACGGCCATCAGATCGTCGTAGTCGACGCCTCCCCAGCGCCCATGGATGCATTTGACCCAGCGCGTGCCGTAGCCGCAGGAGCCGCGCGGGTTGCAGCTGGCCACCACGTAGCCTTGCGCCGCGAGCAGGTGCATCTCGTGGAAGAAGGTGTAGCCGTACTGGCCCATGGGACCGCCGTGGATCTCCAGGAGCAGCGGGTACTTGCGGCCCGGCCGGAAGTCCGGCGGCTTCAGGATCCAGCCGTGCACCTTCTCGCGCCCGCTCTTGAACTGGAACTCCTCGGGCTCGCCGAGCCTGAGCCCGGCGAAGAACGCGCGGTTGATCCGCGTCCTGCGTCGCGACACGCCCGAGCCGTCTAGACGCAGGGAGTAGACGTCGCCCATGTCCATCATCTCGGCGGCCGCCACGGCCGCATCGCCCCGAGGGCCTACGCTCACACCGTAGCTGTTGACCTTCCCGCCGAACTCCAGGCGCGCGTCGCGGCGGCGGGGGGCGCCGTCGCGAGGCATGGAGTAGACGTGGCAGGCGCCGCGTTCGCCCTGGACGAAGGCGATGCGCCAGCGGCCGTCCTCGCGATAGGGGGCGAGGGTCATCGCTTCGCCCATGACCGTGTCGGTGATGATGAAGTTGAAGGGCCAGTCGTCCATCCAGGGCGTGAGGTCCTTGTAGCGCTCGCCGCGCAGGCTCAGCTCCCAGATCCTGTAAGGGTGCTGGATCCACTCGCCGGGACCGCCGAAGTGCCCCACGAAGAGGATGGAACGGCCCTCGGGCGCCCACTCCAGGAAGAACTTGTGGCCAGGCTTCTCGCTGATCGCGCGCGGCCGTCCGCCGCCCGCGGCGACGACGAAGACGCGCGTCAGGGTCGAGTCGTGCTGGCTCTCGGGCTCCGGGTTGGCGAGGAAGGCGATTCGCCGGCCATCGGGGCTCCAGCGCGGGCTTTCCACGCTGAAGTCGCCGCTGGTGATCCGCCGCGGCCGGCCCCCGCGGACGCCGCAGGTCCAGAGCTGTTGATGCTCCGCGGGGAAGTAGCCGAAGCCGTCGAGCTTGTGGGAGAGGCGTGTGATGTGCTTGAAAGCGGCCTTCTTCGCGCGCTCTTTCGGGTCCTCCTTCTTCATGGGACGGTGGAGGAAGAGCAGGCGCCGGCCGTCGGGGCTGAACTGCAGCGCGGAGATCGGTCCCTCCAGCCGCGTGAGCTGCCGCGCCTCCCCGCCGTCCGCGGGGATGAGCCAGATGTTCGTCTTCTCGTTGCGGCTCGAGAGGAAGGCGATCAGCCGACCGCTTGGACTCCAGACCGGCGAGGAGTCGATCTGATCGCCGCGTGTGAGCTGCCGTGCGCCTCCGCCGCGGGCGGGGACGAGAAAGAGGTTGGCCAGGTAGCGGTTCTTCCCCGGATCCATCCGGCGGATGGAGTAGGCGATCCGGCTTCCGTCCGGCGAGATCGCCGGCCCCTCGGGAAACTTCATCCGAAACAGGTCCTCGGCCCTGATCTTTCGGCGTCGCGGCATGGCGGCCTCCCCGGTTGCGCCCGCGGGACGGGGCCCCGCGGGACGGGAAGAGGCGAGTATAGTGCGGCAGTCTGATGGATGCCCGCGCTTTCTGCTATCCCCGCTTAACTTCCGCCGACTTTTCGCTTAGAGTCGTGGCTTCTCCGGATCTCGGACGACCATCGCCCTCTCGAGGAGAGACCATGCGCCGCATCGCCGCCGCCCTGCTCATGCTCCTGTTCGCCGGTTCCGCCGCCCCGGAGGCACGGTCCGCCGCAGAGTGGAGCGTCGAGGCGCTGCTGGCCCAGGAAACGGCGAGCGGCTTCGAGCTATCCCCCGACGGGCGCCGGGCCGTTTGGGTGAAGCGCTTCCTCAGCGAGGAGGACAAGGCCTACCGGCACGACCTCTTCCTGTCCGAACTGGACGGCGAGGATGGCCCCGCCGCGCCGCTGCGGCTCACGCGCCACGAGGCCGACGACCTCTCTCCGCGCTGGTCGCCCGGCGGCGGCCGCATCGCCTTCCTCTCCGCGCGCGACGGCGGCGAGGACGAGGAGCCCGACACGCAGGTCTGGCTCCTCGACCTGCGGGGCGGCGAGCCGGAGGCCGCCACGGAGGTCGAGGGGGGAGTCGAGGACTTCCGCTGGCTCGACGACACGCGGCTCCTCTATTTGACGGGGGAGGGTCCCACGCTACGGGAGCGGGAGCTCGAGGAGGCGGGCGACGGCAGCATCGTCGTGGGCGACGCCGAGCACTGGCCACCCTCGCGGCTCTTCCTCCTCGATCTCGCGTCGGGAGAGACGCGCCGGGTCACGGAGAACGCGAAGCCCATCGTCTCCTTCGAGCCGAGCCCCGATGGGCGCTGGGTCGTCGGACACGTCGCGGAGGACCTGCACTTCGACTACGACTTCCGGCGGCCGCCGCGCGTCCTGCTCTGGGACATGGAGAGCGGTGACTCGCGCGAGATCCTCGCGCCGGAGATGCACGCGAGCAGATTCGTCTGGGACCGGAAGGGCGAGGGCTTCTACTTCATCCGCCCCTTCGCGAGCGATTCGGCCGACCTCTTCGTCAGCCTCGACCTGCTGGGATACTGGGAGCTCGCGAGCGGTGAGTGGGAGGCCGTCGACCTGGAGTGGGATCGCGGCATCGACTGGAACGGCTTCCGCGCCACGGAGAAGGGCGCGCTGGTCGAGCTGGCGGACGGCACGCGGAACCGCCTTCTCCACATCGAGCGCAAGGGGCGCGGCAAGTGGAAGCGCCGCTTCTTCGAGCCGCGGGAGCGGGGCTACACGATCGTCCTCGCCGTCGCGCGCGACGGCAAGAGCGTCCTCTACGGCCGTACGGACGCGTCGCAGCCCATGCGCTACTTCGCAGGCGAGATCGCAAAGGACCGCTTCAAGGAGGAGCACGAGTTCCTGCGCCTGAACGAGCAGCTGGACGAGCTGCCCATGCCGAGGACCGAGGCCATTCGCTGGACCGGTGCGCTCGGCGACACGGTGGAGGGCATGCTCCACTACCCCGTGGAATACGAGGCGGGCGAGCGGCACCCCCTGGTCGTCATGATCCACGGCGGCCCGACCGACGCCGACCGCGACTACTTCCTGGAGGGCTGGGGCGGCTCGCCGGCGCTCTTCTGCGCGCGCGGTGCCTTCGTCCTCAGGCCCAACTACCACGGCAGCTCGGGCTACGGCCTTGCGTGGATGGAGTCGATCAAGGGCCGCTATTACGAGCTCGAGGTGCCCGACATCCTGGCCGGCGTCGATCATCTCGTCGACGCCGGGCTCGCCGACGAGTCGCGGCTCGGCGTTCAGGGCTGGAGCAACGGCGCCATCCTCGGCATCGCCGCTTGCCTCGACAGCGGCGAGCGCTTCCGCGTGCTGGACGCCGGCGCCGGCGACGTCAACTGGATCACCGACTACACGAACTGCGCCTTCGGCGCCGCCTTTGACGACGCCTATTTCGGGGGTCCGCCCTGGGAACTGCCCGAGTTGTACTTGGACAAGAGCCCGCTGTTCCGCCTCGAGAATCTGACGGTGCCGACGCTGATTCACTTCGGCACCGAAGACGTGAACGTCCCCACGGAGCAGGGCTGGGAGTTCTACCGCGCGTTGCAACAGGTCGGCAAGGCGCCCGTCCGTTTCCTGCTCTATCCGGGCGAGGACCACTCGCTGATGAACCCCGTGCACCGGCACCGGCAGCTGAACGAGCAGCTCGACTGGTTCGACCGATACCTCTTCGAGAGCTACGAGGAACCCAACGAGGCCTTCCGGAAAGGCTCTCCCCTCGACCTCGCCCTGCGCCTCGCGGACACTGCCCGCGTCGAGCGCCTCTTCGGCGAGGACCTGGAAGGACTCCTCGTTCCCGAGCTCGTGGAGACCGGCGGCCTGCTCGTTGGTCGCTTCGAGGTGACGCGCGCGCAGTGGGCGGCGTTCACGGGCGAAGAGCTTTCGCCCGCTGATACGGCTGGGGACGGCAACCTGCCCGCGACGGGATTGTCGTTAGAGCAGGCGCGCGAGTACTGCCGCTGGCTGTCCGGGGTCACGGGTCTCGACTGCCGGCTGCCCAGCGTGAGCGAACTCGAAGCGCTGCGGGAGCACGCCGGCGAGGAGGAGAACACGCTGTCCTGGTGGGCAGGCTACACCCCCAACCGCGACGATGCGGCGCGCCTGGCGGCGAAGATGTCCGAGCTCGAGGTGAATCGCAGCCCTCTCCGGACGGTGGGATCCTTCGCGCCGGCCGGGGAGACGGGGCTCTACGATCTCGGCGGGAACGCCGCGGAGTGGGCCATGACCGACGACGGTGCGGGACGCCCCCTGGGTCCTTCGGCGGTCACGGCTCCCGGTCCCACGACGCCCGGGTCCACCGCCTCGGCGGAGCTGCCGCCGGCCTACGTCGGCCTGCGCGTCGTCGCCTCGCCACCGGAGGTCGGGGCGATGTCCCCCTAACCTGCAGGAGGGTTGAAATGTCATCGAGGAGAGCACTGAAGGTTGAGCGCGTGGAGAAGAAGGTCCCCGAGCTTCTCATCTATCGCCTGTCGGGCGATCTGACCGACAGGCGGGAGTGCTACGACTTCCTCGAGGAGCTGCGCGGCGAGTGCCAGGATGGTTGTCCCTACGTGGTGATCAATCTCGAGCAGGTCGGTTTCATCTCCAGCTCCGGCGTCGGCATCCTCGCGGCCACCTTCACTTCCGCCAAGAACGCGGGGGGCCGAGTCTGCATCGTCGGTGTGTCCGAGCGCGGCCGCACCCTGTTGGAGATCGTCGGTCTCTGGAACGTCATCGATCACCACGCGACGGAGTCGGAGGCGCTGGAAGCCGCCAAGGGCTAGGGTGGCATGCCACGACTCCGGGCATCCGGCAGGGCCAGGCGCCGGGACTTCGTCTTGCGGTGCAGGGGCCGATCGGGTCGCGCCCTCGCCGCCTTCGCGCTGTTCGCCGGGCCGCTGATCCTGTTCGCGCCGCGGAGCGCGGCCCAGGTGCCGCTACTCGATCCCGGCTCCTTCACGGACCTGAAAGCCTGGCGCGACAGCGTCACCGTGGATGGCCGACGCTTCGCCGTCCCCGAGCGCTGGCGGGGACGTCGCCTCGGCCTGCCCGACCAGCCCCCGCCGGGCGACCTGTTGACCGTACCCCCGAGCCTCTGCGCGCGCGGCCGCGAAGTGCAGCTGCGCGCCGAGGCCCTGCTCGCTTTCCGGGCCATGGCCTCGCTGGCCGCCGCCGATGGCGTGAAGCTACACATCCAGTCGGGCTACCGCAGCCCGGCCGAGCAACGCGAGCTCATCGCGCAGCGCCTCGCGGCGGGGCGGCTTTTCGACGAGATCACACGCGGCGTCGCGCCGCCCGGCTACTCGGAGCACATGCTGGGCACGACCGTCGACCTTTCCCTCGGGGGAGATTACGATAAGAACCCGGCCTATCTCTGGCTCGTGGAGAACGCCGCTGAGTTCGGCTTCCGCGAGACCTACCCGCGGGATTCTGACGGCCTGTTCCCCTGGGAGCCTTGGCACTGGCGTTACCACGGCGAAGCTTCAGAGGAGATTTCACCGGCGCGGGTGGCCGCGCCCCACGAACGATAAGGGAGGATCCGCTATGCCGATCCGCGTTCCGATCCGTCTGCTTCTCGGCGGGCTCGTGGGCCTGCTCGCGGCGCTGCCGGCGCCGGAGGCCGCGGCCTGGAGCAAGGGCGTCGACAAGCTGTCTCCCTATCCGCCGACACGGGTGGAGATCGTCCGCGACTCGCTGCACGGCGTGGCGATCGAGGATCCCTACCGCTGGCTCGAGAACGGCGACAGCGAAGAGGTGCGCGAGTGGGTTGCCGCGCAGAACGCCTACACGACGGAGATTCTCGGCAAGGTGCCCGGGCGGGAGGCGATCCGCGAGCGCCTGGAGACGCTGATGGCGGCCGGCCGCCTGGGCGTGACGCGTCCGCGGGGCGACCGCTACTTCTTCACTCGTCGAAAGGGGGAGCAGAACCACGCGGTGCTCTACCTGCGGCGGGGATTAGAGGCGGAGCCGGAGGTCTGCATCGACATCAATCCGCTCAGCGAGGACGGCACGCTCGCCATGGACTGGTGGGAGCCCAGCCCCGACGGCCGCCACGTCGCCTACGGCCTCTCCGAGCACGGCTCGGAGAACAGCACGCTCTACCTGCGCGATGTCGACTCCGGGAAAGACCTGCCGCTGCGCATCCCGCGCGCTCGCCACGCTGAGGTGGCCTGGGATCCCGACGGTCGCGGCTTCTACTACTGCCGCTATCCGGGTCCGGACGAGGTGCCCGCGGGCGAGGAGAGCTACCACCGCAGCCTCTACCATCACGTCCTCGGCACGGACTGGCGCGAGGACCCGCTGATCTGGCACGACGAGGTGAAGGAGGCCTGGCCCTATGCGCGCGTCTCGCCCGACGGGCGCTGGCTCCTCGTCCACGTCTGGCTGGGTCACAGCAAGAACTGGATCTACCTGCGCGACCTCGCGGAAGAGGACGGCGAGTGGCGCACGGTCGTCAAGGATGTGGAGTGCAGCACCGAGGCCTATGCGGCCGGCGGCATGATCTACCTGCACAGCAACCACGGCGCGCCAAACTTCCGCGTGCTGGAGGCGGATCCCGCCCAGCCGGGGATCAAGCACTGGCGGGAGCTGATCTCCGAGACCCGCGACGCGCTGACCGACCTGCGCTGCGTCGGCGGCCGACTCTTTGCGCGCTACCTGCACGACGCCCACAGCGTGGTGCGCGTTTTCGATCCCGACGGCACCTACACCGGTGAGCTGGACCTGCCGGGCCTCGGCAGCGGCGGGCTCCCGGCGGGCCAGTGGGATGGCAACGAGGCGTTCTACGGCTTCGAGAGCTACTTCCAGCCGCGAAGCGTCTACCGCTACGATATCCGTCGGGGCGAGTCGCGGCTCGTCGACCGCGTGGAGATCGACGTCGACGTGGATCCCTACGTCGTGAAGCAGGTCTGGTTCGAGTCCACCGACGGCACGCCCGTCTCCATGTTCCTGGTCCACCGGCGGGGGATCCTCCTCGACGGGAGCCACCCGGCGCTGCTCACCGGCTACGGCGGCTTCTCGGGCAACATGACACCACACTTCAGCAGTGTGCGATTCATGCTGCTCGAACGGGGCTTCGTCTTCGCCGTGCCTAACCTGCGTGGCGGCGGCGAATACGGCGAGGCCTGGCACGAAGCGGGCATGCTCGGCAAGAAGCAGAACACCTTCGACGACTTCCTTGCCGCGGCGGAGTACCTGATCGAGCAGGACTACACGCGGCCGGAGCGCCTGGCCATCAAGGGCGGCAGCAACGGCGGTCTCCTCGTGGGCGCGGCGCTCGTACAGAGGCCGGAGCTCTTCCGCGCCGTGCTCTGCGACGTCCCTCTGCTCGACATGCTCCGCTACCATCGCTTCCTGATCGCGCGGCTCTGGATCCCCGAGTACGGCTGCGCAGACGACCCCGCGGCCTTCGAGTGGCTGCGGGCCTACAGCCCCTATCACCACGTGCATTCCGATACGCCCTATCCCGCCGTGTTGCTCAGCGCGGCCGAGAGCGACGGTCGCGTCGACCCTCTGCATGCGCGCAAGATGACCGCCGCGCTGCAGGCGGCCACGAGCTCCGACCTTCCCGTCCTCCTGCGTCAGGAGAGCAAGGCGGGGCACGGGCGGGGCAAGCCGCTCCGCAAGGTCGTCGACGAGATCGTCGACGAGTGGAGCTTCCTCTTCTGGCAGCTGGAGGTGGAACAGCTATGACAAATGCCGCGGATTTCAAGCGACCACTGTGGGACGGTATCTGCCTGCCGCCCCTGATTCGCGGCCTGCCCGAGATCGACATCCCGGTGGCAGGCGTGCGTGGCTGGCTCCTGCAGGGAGGCGAGCAGCAGGCCGTGTTCTTCGACATCGAGCCCATCGGCGCGATCCCGCCTCACAGCCACGGCGAGCAGTGGGGCGTCGTGCTCGCGGGGGAGATGAATCTCACGGTGGGCGGCGAAACGAAGCGCATGGGCCCTGGCGACTGGTACCACATCCCCGCCAGGGTCGTGCACTCGGCCGAGTTCCTCTCGCGCTTCCAGGCCATCGACTTCTTCGCCGACCGGGACCGCTGGCGCGCGAAGGACAAGGCATGAACGGTGCGCGAGGCGAGGCGCGGGCGGGAAGGGCGGTCACGAGCGAGAGGCGGTAGCTCATGAACGGCGGCGAGGCGATCCCCGACCTGCGCGAACACGAGCGGATCGTGTTCTTCACAGGAGCGGGGCTCAGCGTCGAGAGCGGTATCCCGACCTACCGCGGCAAGGGCGGCGTCTGGGAGCGATACAATTACGAGGACTACGCCTGCCAGCGTGCCTTCGACCGCGACCCGGAGAAGGTCTGGGAGTTTCACGAGGAGCGGCGCCGGGCCATCGCGGCCTGCGAACCCAATACGGCGCACGAGATCATCGCCAAGATCCAGGCCGAGCGGCCGGCCACGCGCATCGTCACCCAGAATATCGACGGCTTGCACCAGCGCGCGGGCGGCCGCGACGTCGTCGAGCTGCACGGCAGCCTCTGGCGCCTGCGCTGCGATAGCGAGGGCAAGGTGCGCGAGGACCTGTCCCTGCCCCTGGCGAGCAGGCGCTGCGACTGCGGCGCCTGGCTGCGGCCGGACATCGTCTGGTTCGAGGATCCCCTCGACATGGCGACGGTGCAGCGCGCGATCGAGGCCCTCGACGGCTGCGACTGCCTGGTTTCGATCGGCACCTCGGGTCAGGTCTACCCCGCGGCGGAACTCCCTGTGATCGCCATGCGCGGCGGCGCGCTGACGGTGGAGATCAATCCCGAGCAAACACCGCTCTCCCGCTTCTTCGACCTCCGCCTGCGCGGCTCCGCCTGCGAGATGCTGCCCCGCCTCTGGCCCGGCGGCCTCGCCTAGCGCCGGTGCCTCGTGCGCGTTCAAGACGCGTGACACCGGAAGCTCCCGCGTTGCGCGGCGCCGTTCCTTTGTCACGTGACGAAGTCCAGCCGGCTGGACTCGCGAACGCGGGCCCGGCTACTTCCGTCGATCGTCAACCGCCGCGGCGCGCCCGCCGTTGCCGCAGGCGCTTCTCGACCTTCTCTTGCAGCTCCGCGGCATCGAGGCGGTCATTGGCATCCTCGTGGTCGACGTCGGGCAGCCCGCGGATGCGCTCGCAGTGGGCGAGGGCGCCCTCGTGGTCCTCGAGCTTGTAAAGGGTCCACGCGAGCTGGTTGTGCGCCGCGATCTTGCCCGGGTCGAGCTCGAGCGCGCGCTCGAGGTCGCGCTTCGCATCGGCCAGAGTCCCCGGCGGCACGCCCCCGAAGAGGACCTTGGCGAAGAGGCGCAAGGCCTTGCTCAGCGTGGCCAGCTCGTAGTAGTAGACGCCGCGCGCGGTCCACGCCTCGGAGTCGCTGTCGTCGAGGGCGAGGGAGCGGTCCATGCTCTGCTTGATGCGCCGGGAGAGCTTCACCTTCTCCTTGCCGCCGAGGAAGAGGGCGAGCTGCCCACTGGCCAGGGCGGACAGGTAGTGGGCCCGCGCGCTGTCGGGATGATCGGCCGCGAGCGCGTCGGCGAGATTCGCGGCCTCTTCATAGTAGGCGCGCGAGTCCTTCGAGTCCAAAGTCTCGCCCCGGTCGACGAGCGCCTGCACGAGTCCGATGCGCGCGCGCCAGTCGCCGGGCTCGGCCGCGAGGGCCGCGCGGAAGCTCTCGATCGCCGCCGCGAAGTCCCAGGCCTCCGCCTGCCGGTCGGCTCTGGCGAGCAGGGAGTCCGCGTTCACGATCTCCTCTGCGTGCGGCGTCGAGGCGCCCTGCAGAGAGCCGGCGAGAATGGTGGCGAGTAGCAGCAGTCGTAGTCCTGCGCTCATGACATCCTCCCTTCCCGCCCATCCTAGCGCGCTCGGGAGTATTTGCCACGTGGCAAATGGGGGTCGCACAGTCTTTGCCCTTCGCGTCGCCGTGAGTGGGCCCTTTCCGGTGCCGACGCGGCAGACGCCGTCAATCCTCGCTTGACCGGGCGTGGCGCCTCGGGCGAGCATGCGTGCCATGGCTGACGAAATCCGTGAACGCGTGCTGGAGCTGGACGGGCGGGAGCTGCCCTACCGGCTCGTCCGCCGCCGGGGCCGGCGACAGGTGACCCTGCAGCTGGAGCCGCGCGTGGGGTTGTCGGTTCTCGCGCCGCGGCGGCTTCCCCTGCGCGAGGTCGACGCCGTGCTCGAGCGCGAGCAGGACTGGCTTCGCCGCCGCCTCGCCGCCCTGCGGGACTGGGAGGCCGCCCATCCGCCACGGCGCTTCGTCGACGGCGAGACCCTGAGCCTGCTCGGGGAGCGCTGGCGCCTGTGCGTGCGCGAAGAGAGGGGGCGGCGCCGGCCAACCCTGCGCCACGACTCGCGCCCGGACGGCCCCGGCGAGATCATCCTGCACATGCCGGCGGGTCTGTGCGACGAGCCGCGGCGGGAAGCGGCGCGGCGCTGCCTGGAGAGCTGGTACCGTCGTCTCGCGAAACGCCTCCTCGCGGCGAGGATCGAGCGTTGGCAACGCGCGGTCGGGAAGAAGCCGCACAGCGTGAGCATTCGCGACAACCGCAGCCGCTGGGGCAGCTGCTCGGACGCGGGACGCTTGTCCTTCAACTGGCAGATCGTCATGGCCCCGCCCGCCGTTCTGGACTACCTCGTGGTGCACGAGCTCTGCCACCTCGTCCACGGCGACCACTCGCCCGCCTTCTGGCGGCTGGTCGGCGGCATCCTGCCCGGCTACAAGGTGCCCCGCGCCTGGCTTCGCAGGGAGGGCGAGACCCTCTATCTATAGTGCCGGCTATAGTGCCGGTTTTCCGAACGCCGCCTGGGCTCACTCCGCGCATCCTCCGCCCTGAAATCTCAACCCTGTCGCCGCGCTTACTCCGCGGCAGCGATTCTCTCCAGCGTCTCCAGGTGCCAGGCGCCGTAGGTCTCCAGCCAGGCGGACCAGCCGGGCTCGAGTAGCAAGCGGTCCGCCCGCGTGGCGTCCAGCTCCGACACCAGTAGCAGGGAGAGAAGCCACCGATCCTCACGTGCGCTGTCGGGCAGGAAGACCAGGCGCAACACGGCCTGCTCGCCGAGCGGGCAGTCGGGCGCGCGGCCGGCCAGCGAGTCGCGGCGCGAGGCATGGACCCTCGCCTCGCCTGGCGCGCGCTGCCGGACGTACTCCGCGTGCGCGCCCAACAGGACCCTCGCCCGCTCGCCCATCTTCCGCAGCATCAGCCCCAAGAACTTGCGCTTAAGGAAACCCGCGTCCGCAAAGGACTCGCCGTGCTCGAGCAGGGAGTCGGCCCAGGCCGCGATCTCTTCGTCGCGGGCCCAGGGTCCGAGACCGAAGTGGGGCAGGCCCTGGTCCACGGCGCAGCTGACGCCGGGCGCAGACCTTGCGGCCGGCGTTTCGCCAGCGCTCGCCCGCCACGGCGCGAACAAGGGGTCGCGCCAGGGAAGCTCGGTGAGAAACGAGAGCATGAGCATTTCCCGCAGCATGGGGTGCGAATCGCACATTCCCTCGTGGGGGACGGTCGCTGGCAACCGGCCCTCGTGCAGGCCGGGCAGGACCGAGCGGGACGAGTCGCTGTGGACGAGGGAGAGCCGCGTTTCGTGGTCATGCGCAGGCGGCAGGACTCTTTCCAGCGCGCCCGCGAGCGCGCGACGCAGCGCCTCGCGCTTCCCCGCGGTGCCGCGGCCGGGGCCCTGCGCATAGCCCGCGAAGCAGGGCGGGTAACGGAGGCGGTCTGCTTCATCACGCAAGCGCGCGCCGAGCAGCACGCCCCGCGTCGCGTCGAAGTGGGCGGCAAAGGCGCTCGAGTCGCCGCGGGACCAGACCGCGCGCAGCTCGTCCAGCAGGTTCTCGATCTGTTGCCTCTCGCTGCGGCCGAGGGACGGGCTTCCCGGATCGAAGTCGAGGTGGAGAGGAGCCGCAGACGCGGGCGCGTGCAACAGTGCCAGGAGCGCTGCGAGCAGGATGCCTGCCCCCGCGCCGTGGCCGCCTAAGGGCAGTCGCATGGCGGAAGGTCGTGGCCGAGGAGCCAGTCGAAGTTGCAGACGTAGCTCCAGCCCGCCGTGTCGGCGATCTGCAGGTCGAGCGCGTAGAGGTAGAGGACATACTTGAGGTTGTCGATCACCCATTTCCAGATCTCGTCGTAGATACCCCGCTCCCCGTCCAGGAGCGCGCGCAGCTCCGGCAGCTTCCAGACCTTCATGTCCGGACGATGCGCCCGCATCTCGCGCAGCAGCTCCACCATGTTCAGCACGCGACCGTCCGGCTGGGGGAAGACGGGAAGCTCTGGCTCCACCGTCGCCGGAGCACTGTCCCTGTAGAGGCTCTTCACGAGGCTCCAGCTACCTTCTCCGTGCGCGCGCATCGGATCTTCCCCTTCGCTCGCATGGGCCAGGCCCGTGCAGGCCAGCGCCATCGCCAGGGCGAGCAGGAGACCTGTCCTCAGGTCTTGGTAGTGCATCGTTCGCCTTTCGATTCGTGCCCCGGGAGGGATGGCGGCAAGTGCGGTAGCCGGCGGCCGGCGGGGGGCTCCCGGCGAGACCGGGAGCCCCCGTGCGCTGCGCGATTGCCGCGCGCCAGCGGCCGGACCCATGCGTGAATCCTGCTAGCAAGGCGCCGTGTTCATCGCGTAGCCGAGCCCCCAGTTGTAGATGAAGGTCCAGCACTGCTCCCCGATGCCCGTGAGCGTGATCGTGAGCCCGAAACCGCTGATGGAGAACTTCACGTGGTCCACGATCCACTTGAAGAAATCACCGAAGCCACGTTCGCTCAGCAGCATCGTCTGCATCTCGGGCTCGTCCCAGAGCGCGAGTTCGGGATGCTTCGCGCGCAGGTCGTGCAGGACCTCGACGATGTTCAGCATGCGGCCGTCGGGCAGCTGGATCGCCTCGCAGCTGGGCTCGGGCCAGACGGGTGGAGCCACGCTCGGCCAGTCGGGCGGGATGAAGCTCGGCCCGTCCGACGGCCGGGGCCTGTGAGTCTCGTGCCCGTGGCGCGCGTCCCCGCCGTCCTCTCTATACAGGCTCTTCACCGTGCTCCAGTCTTCCTGTCCGATGCCAGCCGGTCCGTCCGCTTCCTCGTCCGCGAAAGCCTGGGCCGCCGGCATCAGCATCGCCGTGACAGCGAGCAGCAGGCCCGCTCGAATCCATCGTTTATCCATCGTTCGCCTCCCTTTGGCGTTCTTGGGAGGAGGCGCCCGAGCTGCAGCAGGCTCCGTACCCGTATAGCCCACGCTGCAATCCATTGATGGACTACGAGTTACGATCGGGAATGTCCGACCCCGCCCCTCGCACTGACAACGGCGTCGTCGATTCCTCCATCCGTCAGACACGAGGGGGTCAGCATCCGCTATAATGGACTCGCGAACGGGCGGAGGGGTCCGATCAGGGCGGGGCGCCCTGTGATTCTCCCGGGAGTGACGTGTCTCAGAGTATGAAGCCATACCAGGCGGAGGAGAGGAGCGATGCCGAGCTGCTGCAGCTCGCGCGCGACGAGCGGAACAGCCGCGTCGGCAAGGAGGCCGCCTCCGAGCTCTTCGGCCGATACCGCGAGCCGGTCTATCAGTGGTGCCTGCGGCGCGTGCGAGATCACGAGATGGCGCTGGACCTGGCACAGGACGCTCTCCTGAGCGCCTACCGCAAGCTCGACAGCTTCGATGAGAGGTCGCTCTTTTCTTCCTGGCTCTTTGCGATCACGCGCAACCGTTGCCTGAACGCGTTGCGTCGACCCTCCCTGCTGGGAGAGGAGGATTTCGAGGTGGAGGCCCTGGCCGACCCGAGAAAGAGACAGGACCGGGAGCTCGAGGAGCGCGAGGAGGAGAATCGGATCCTGAGCCTGATCCGCGAGCATCTGGATCCGTTCGACCAGGAAGTGCTCTGGCTGCGATGCTTCGAGAAGATGCCGGTGGACGCAATCACCGCGTCCCTGAAGATCGACGATGCCTCTGGAGCGCGCGGCGCCCTGCAGAGAGCCAGACGCAGGTTGCGCGCCGCGCTGGACGCGCGGGAACACGAGGAAGGAGGGGATCGCAAGTGACGGATCACAGGAACGACTGCCCCCCCGTCGAGGAGCTGGCCCTGATCCACGAGCTTGCGAAGAACGATCCCCGCCGCGAGCACCTCTCGGCTTGCCCACGCTGCCGCGCGCGCCTTGCGACCTACCAGGAATTCCTGTCGACGCCCCCCGTTGCGACGGCTGCGCAGCGGTCCGACGCCCTTGCCCGCCTCGACGCCGCCCTAGAGCGGGAGATCTTCGGCGAGGGCGCGGATGCCGAGGAGGCGGAGCGGCCGCGGCCGGGCCGCGTCGTTCGCCTCGACGTCCGCGTCCTCCGCGCCGCCATCGCCGTCGCGGCGCTGCTGATCCTGCTCGCCGCCCTCGACAGCGTTCGGGACCGGACATCCCTCCAGAAGATCGTGTTGCGCTCGGAAGGCGGTGACGCGCGCGCGCGCGGGCTCGTTCTCGCCACGCCCCAGTTCGCGCCGGACGGCGCACTCCACCTCGCTTGGAGTGTCCTCGAAGGGGCCGACGCCTATCGTGTGGAGATCCTGAGTGCCGCGCTCGACCCGCTTGCGAGTTTCGAAGCGGGCGGCGAACTCTCCCTCGCGCTCGGCCCGGATCGGCTCCAGGGAATCCTGCCGGGGCCGGGCGCCTACGTGTGGTCCGTAACCGCCCTGCAGAACGGCGACGTTCTACAACGCTCGCTGCCAGGGTCCTTCCTCCTCGATCTCGGCGAGCTCCGGGACCGGGATCCCGCGGAAGAGTCCGCGCCGTGATGGGGGACCGGGCCAGGGCGAGATGGCGCGGCGGGAGCCGCCACCGGCCCTCATGAGAAGAACCCGGCGCGGCATCCTCCTCTGTATAGCGGCGCTGGCCCTGGCGATCCTTTCTCCCCGCGCCGCGAGCACCGAACCTCTCCTTTCCGACAGCCTCAAGCAGAGCGCGCTGGCTCGCATCGACACCATGCTCCGGTCTTACCAGAGTGTGGCGGCCTTCGCCGAGATCGATTCGTTCATCCCGCTTGCGCGCGCGGAAAATGACAGCGGCTTCCTCGCCGAGATGCTGTTACGTAGGGGATCGCTGCGAACCTCCGTCGGGCAAGCCGAGCGCGGCGAGGCCGCGCTGCGAGAAGCGCTGACCCTGATCCGCGAGGGCTCCGACCTCCATCGCGCCGGCCTGCGCTGGCTCGGTGTGTCCGTGGACAACCAGGGGCGGAACCTCGAGGCCGAGGAGATCTATGGGCGGCTCGTGGAGATCTCCACCGCCGCCGGCGATCGCCTCCACCAGGGCTGGGGCCTCGTGGGACTCGCCTGGCAGTCCCTCCGGCGCGGCGAGGCCGTCACGTCCGCCCGTCTCTACCGCCAAGCGCTGGAGCACCTCGCCGCCACGGGAGAGGTGAACGGCGAGGCCTGGGCGCGCAACGGGCTCGGGATCGCCCTCCAGAGCGCCGGCGAACACAATGAGGCGCTCGCCAGCTACGAGGAGGCGCTGGACCTCTCCCGCCGCCACGGAAGCGAGGTGGTCGAGCTGCTGGCCCTGAACAACCTGGGCGCGCTTTCCTACTCGCTGGGGGATCCCAGTGTTGCCCTCGAGCACTTCCGCACGGTCGAGCGGCGACATCGCGAGCTCGGGAATCCACGGAGCGTGGTTCCCCCGGCCCTAAATGTAGCGCTCTGCCTGATCGATCTGGGACGCTACCGCGCGGCGGAAAGCGGGCTGGATTCCCTCCTGACGGAGTGCCGCGCCGCCGGCTACCTGGATCTCGAGGGCATGATCGTCAACCGGCTGGCGGCTCTCAACTGGATGGAGAAGCGGCACCACCGCGCCGCCGAACTCTATCGCCATACGATTGCCCTGGGCGACATCACGGCGGCGAAGCACATAGCCGATGCGCGCCTCGGACTCGCGCGTGCGCTCACGGCCATGGACAGCTGCGTGACCGCGATGGCGGTGCTCGAAGAGGGCATCGCCGCCCTGCCGGACCAGGGTCTCGCTGAACAGCGCCTGCTCCTCGGCGCCTGGCGGGGACGCTGCCTGCAATTGCTCGACCAGCACGAGGAGGCGATCGCCCAGTTCCATGCAAGCAGCCGGGAGGCGGAGAAGCTGGGCCTGAACCTCTATCTCCCCCGTATGTTGGCAGAAACCGCAGGGTGCCTGAACGCGCTGTCGATGCCGGACAGCGCACTGGTCCTGCTGCGGCGGGCCGCGCGCCTCTGGGAGGCGGAGCGCGAGATGCCCCTGGATCCGGAGTGGCGCGAGCAGCGCGGCGCCGCAGGGAGACGCATCTACTCCAAGCTCTCCGACGCCATCCTCGCTGGCTCGCGCGCTTGTTCGGAAAAGGAGCGCTGCCGGGACGCCTTCGATGTGATGCAGGCATTCAAGGCCCGCACGCTGCTCGAGCGGATGCTGGGTCCGGGCAATGCCTTCGAGGCGGCGGCGTCCTCGGGGGAGCTGACTCCGATCACGCTGGACACATTGCAGTGGTCCGTGCTCAGGGAAGGGGAGCTCCTCCTGGACTTCTACCTGGGTGAGAAGAGCTCCCGGCTCTTCGCCGTCACACGCGAGGAGTGCCGTATCCTGCCGCTGCCTGCCGCGGAGGAGTTCGAGGCGAAGCTGCGCGGCTACTATCAGCTGCTCTCCCAGCCGCCGCGCGGCGAGGACTCGCCCGGCGAGCGCAGCGTGCTCAGCGAGGCAGGTGCCGGGCTCTACCGCCTGCTCTTCGCCGACGTCGGTGATCTGATCGCCACGAGCCGACGGGTCTTCTTCGTCCCGGACGGTCTCTTGAACCTGCTGCCGCCGGGCAGCCTGCCCGCCTCGACCACGGGGGAGAGCGGGAAGGCGGGTGCGTCCTGGATGCGCATCCCCTCGGCCACGATCCTGGCGCGCCTGCGTCGGGATGAGTCCCCGGCGGAGAGAGACGGGCCCGTCCGCGGTCTCGCCCTGGCCGGGAGCCGCACGCCAGCCGGCGAGACGCTCCCTGGCGCGGCCGCCGAGGCGCGGAGCCTGGGACGGCGCTACCGCGGTATCGAGGTGCGGATCCTGCCGGACGGGGAGGGAAAGCCTGTCACTCACTTGCAGGCTCTGACCGGCTTCGACCTGATCCATCTCGCGGCCCATGCCAGTGCGGACGACCAGCACCCCTGGAACTCCGCCATCCACCTGCATCCCGGCGAGGAGCGCAATGGACTCAGCGCCGCCGAGATCGCCGCCTCCCGGCTGACGGCGCGCCTGGCCGTGCTGGCTGGTTGCGAGTCGGGGGGTGGGCGCATCCTGTCGGGAGAAGGCGTGCTCGGCCTGAGCAGCGCCTTTCTCGGGGCCGGCGTGCCGGCCGTGCTCGCCACCCTTTGGCCCGTGGACGACCGCGCCACTGCCCGGCTCATGGAGCGCTTCTACGCGGGCCTGGCCGACGGCCTCGGCGCCGCGGCCGCCCTGCAGCGGGCCCAGGCCGCGCTGCAGGGCGACCCGCGCAGCAGCCATCCCTTCTTCTGGGCCGGCTTCGTGCTCGTGGGCGACGGGGAGATCCGGCTCCGCCTGGAGCGGAAGGGAATGGACCCTCTCGTCCTGGGTCTGGTCATCCTCGCGCTCGTCGCGGCGGCGTCCTTCCTGGCCCGGCGGCAGCTCCGCCGCCAGAATTCGCAGCGAGAATCACGCGCCTCCTTGTGATTTCCGGCGCCCTCCCGTTTCCAAGGGAGTAGCTCTGGACACAGGGAGGTCCGTCATGTCCCCATATTACCGCTCTTCCAGCCCCCGGCTGCGCCTCGCCGCGACCCTTCTGGCCGGGATCACATGTCTGCTCCTCATCATCGCACCCGCCCCGCGGGTCACCGACGAAAGCGTGTCGAAGGGGACGGACTTCTCCGTCGCCGATCCCACCTGGCGGGCGGACGACACGCCCACCCTGCCCGCGGAAGCGAGCGAGGACTGGTGGACGCAGGTTTCCCGCTCGCTCGCCGAAGTGGAGTACCGCACCTCCGAAAGCGCGGCCGGCCTGCAGGCGCCCAACCGGGCTCAGAACCTGCGGACCTACTTCCGGGACGGAAGCATCGAACTGCTGCCCCGCGAGAGCGGCGCTTCAGACTGGTGCTGGACCTGGCGCACGATTGCGTGGGGGCGCGTGAGTGGATTGGCGATGCTGCCGAGCACCTCGCCCCGCGTCGATGCTGTTCGCGTCGAGTACCGGCACGAGGGTCTCGTGGAATGGTACGAGAACGCCCCGGCGGGCCTCGAGCAGGGCTTCACGATCGCGGAAGCTCCTGCGGGCGAAGGCCCCCTCTGCATCGCGGGCGAGATCGCCGGTGACCTGGAGGCGACCTTCCTGCCTGGAGCCGATGAGATCGACTTCCTCGCGGAGGGCGGCGCGCTCGCCCTGCGCTACGGCGAGCTGCATGCCTGGGACGCTTCGGGCCGTGAATTGCCCGGCGAGCTGGCCATGGCAGAAGGCGGCACGATTCATCTACTGATCGACGACGCGAACGCGGTCTACCCCGTCGTGATCGACCCGATCATGACCGCCCCGAGCTGGACCGGCGACGGTACCTACACAAATTCCTCGTTCGGCTACTCGGTGTCCACGGCGGGCGACATCAACGGCGACGGCTATAGTGACGTCGTCGTCGGCGCGCCGAACTACGACGGCGGTCTCTTCTACGAGGGTTGCGTGCGGGTCTATCTCGGCTCGGCTTCCGGCCTGTCGGTCGACTATCACCGGCACTACGAGAGCAACCAGCAGAACGCCTTCTTCGGTTGGTCCGTGTCGACGGCCGGCGACGTGAACGGCGACGGCTACGACGACATCGTCGCCGGCGCCAAATGGTACGACGACGGATTCAGCGACAACGGGCGCGTCGAGGTCTACTACGGCTCCGCGGACGGCCTGGGCTGGACGGAGGACTGGGACGAGGCGGGCGAGGAATACAACGCCGCCTTCGGCTGGTCCGTCTCCACGGCCGGCGACGTGGACGGCGACGGCTACGACGACGTCATCATCGGGGCGAAGAACCAGGAGACCAACGACTTCATGGACGGCAAGGCCTACGTGTTCATGGGATCGGCGGCAGGCCTGGAGCACACACCCGACTGGACCGCTCACGGCGTTCTAGACCGCGACCACTTCGGGCATTGCGTGTCCTGGGCGGGCGACGTGAACGGCGACGGCTACGACGACGTCATCGTCGGCAATGATCCGGACGCCTGGATCACCGACGACCCGGGCTACGCCAAGGTCTACCACGGCTCGGCCTCCGGGCTTAATGCGGGGTCGTCCTGGGGCTCTTACGACCCCGACGTCGACTCCGAGTGGGGCTGGGCCGTGGCCGGCGCGGGCGATGTGAACGGCGACGGCTACGCCGACGTTCTGGTCAGTTCGCCCCTCTTCGACAACGGCGCCGGCCAGGGGCGGGTGGTGGTCTACCATGGCTCGGCCACTGGTCTGGAGACGACGGCCGCGCGGACCTACGACGGCGACCAGGTGGGCGCACGCTTCGGCAACAGCGTCGCGTCGGCGGGCGATCCCAACGGCGACGGCTACAGCGACATCCTCATCGGCGCCCCCGAGTACGACTATGGGCAGGTGGACGAGGGCTTCGTCTGGCTCTACCTGGGCTACTACGACGGCCTGGCTACCGAGACGGACTGGTACAAGGACAGCGACCAGACCGGGGCCTTCTACGGCTGGTCCGTGGCGACGGCGGGCGACGTGAACGGGGATGGCTACAGCGACATCCTCGTCGGCGCGCATTACTACGACCATCCGGAGGAGGACGAGGGCTGCGCGTTCTGCTACCACGGCGGCTCCTACGGCCCCCGCGACATGGCCGGCTGGGTCACCGAGAGCAACCAGGCCAGCGCGCAGTACGGCTGGTCCGTCGCCTGCGCGGGCGATGCCAACGCGGATGGCTACAGCGACGTCCTCGTGGGCGCGCCGGTCTACGACAACGGCGAGGACGGCGAGGGCGCGGCCTTCCTCTTCCCCGGCTCGCATCTGGGACTGAGCTGGGTTCCCACCTGGTGGGCCGAGAGCAACCAAGTAGGCGCCATGCTCGGCATCTCCGTGGCGGGCGCGGGAGACGTGAACGGAGACGGGTACTCGGATCTCCTCATCGGTGCCTACGAATACACGGAAAACCTCACTGAAGAGGGCGCGGCCTTCCTCTGGCTCCACGAGCCCGGCGCGCCCTACGGGAACCCGGGCAACGCCGCCTGGACCGGCTTCGGCGGTCAGGAGTACTCCGACTACGGCCGCGCAGTGGCTGGCGGCGGCGATGTGAACGGAGACGGCTACGCGGACATCGCCGTCGGCGCGCCCGACTACGACGATGGCCAGATCGACGAAGGCTACGTCTTCGCTTACTTCGGTTCGGAGACGGGGCCATCGGCCGACGCCGACTGGACGCACGGTGCCGACTTCACGAACGCCCACTACGGCCGCGACGTGGCCCTGAACGGCGACTTCAACGGCGACGGCTTCAGCGACGTTCTCGTGGGAGCACCCAATTACTATGTGGGCGAGATAGAAGAGGGCTACGCCTTCGTCTACATCGGCTCGGCCGAGGGTCCTCAGCCCGGAGCTCCCTGGTGGAACTGCAAGAGCAACGAAGAGGACGCTCATCTCGGCTGGTCCGTCGCCTACGCCGGCGATGTCAACGGCGACGGGTTCAGCGACGTGCTCGTCGGTGCGCCGTTCATGTACACCCTCGGTACTGACGGCGGCGCGGCCTTCCTCTGGGAAGGCGACGACGAGGATCAGCCCAACGGCACGCCCGCCAACGCGGACTGGTCCGCCAGTCGCGGCGACTCTGACAGCTTCTTCGGCTATGCCGTGTCCTCGGCGGGCGACATCAACAGCGACGGCTACAGCGACATCATCCTCGGCGGTCCTCGCGAGGACCTCGGTGTCGGAGACGACGCGGGCGGCATCTACGTCTACCTGGGCTCGTCGACGGGGCTGCACACGGGCGCGGCGGACTGGTACTTCCTCGGTGTGCAGGACGGCGCGCAGCTCGGCAACGACGTCTGCTCGGTGGGCGACGTGAATGGCGACGGTTTCGCCGACATCCTGGCCGGCGCGCGCTACCACGATGCGGGTCAGAGCAACGAGGGCCGCGCCTATCTCTTCTACGGGAACGAGAGCCGCGGCCTCGCGCGCACGCCGCAGCAGTGGCAGAGCGATCTCTCGGAGCCCATCGGGCCCTTCGGCCTGTCAGACTCCGAGACCGCCTTCGCCCTGAAGGCGAGGGGCCGCACGCCGGCGGGCCGGGGTCACGTGCGCATGGAGTACGAGGTCGAGCCCTTCGGCACGGCCTTCGACGGCAGCGGGACCGTCTTCGGCGACTGGACGGACACGGGCGCTCCCGACGGTCTGCCGGGCAGCGTGGTCGATCTGACCGAGCTGGTCTCGGGCTTCGGCGAAGGCAGCAAGTTCCACTGGCGTCTGCGGCTCTGGTCGGACGATCCACACTTCCCGCGCACGCCCTGGTTCTACCTGCCCTACAACGGCGCGGGGGAAATGGACCTGCGCACGCGGCCCGAGAGCACCCCGGCCCCGGTGACGCCCGCGGCCGCCCTGCGGCTCGCGAGCTACCCCAATCCCTTCAACCCGAAGACCACCCTGACTTACAGCCTGGCGGTCGACACGGACGTCGAGCTGAGTGTGCACGACGTGCAGGGACGTCTGCTCCGGACCCTCGTCGACGGAGTGCAGCCGGCGGGCGAGAGGGCGGTGGTCTGGGACGGCCGCGACGAGGGCGGCAGGGCCCTGCCCTCGGGCGTCTACTTCGCGCGCCTGCGCGCGGGAGAGCTCATACAGGGCGGCAAGCTGATTCTCGTCAAGTAAGCATGGACCCCGCTTCGAGACGAGATGGGAGGGGCCTCGAGGCCCCTCCCTTTTTGTGTGGCCGCACCGGAGGGTCTCTGTGCGTGCCGCTTTTCCGGCCCGGGCGCGCGCCGTGTTTGCCATACGATGCCGACCCCGCTATGCTGGGTCCGGATGGGACGCCCGCGCGTCTCGTGTGAAGCGGGGTCCTCGTGTTCGGGAGTCGATTCCTACCGGTCTCTCTCTGCCTGCTACTGGTATCGTTTTCCCCCTCGACCGCTCTGGCTCTCTCGAGCGAGCAGGAGGACGTCCTCGCGCGCATCGACTCCCTCTGGTTCGAGGGGCAGGCCGCCGCCGCCCATGCCTCGATCGAGTCCCTGCTGCCGCCAGCCCGCGCCGCCTCCGATTCCACCTTTCTCTTCCGGCTCCTGATGCGCCACGGACAGATGTACGCCGCCCTGGGCGACGGCCAGAGCGGCGAGCCCCACCTGCGCGAGGCCCTCGTCCTTGCCGAGGCCCTGGCGGACACGCTCTACATGTGCGTCACCCTGCGCTGGCTCGGCGCGGCTATCGGTGCACAGGGTCGGCACGCCGAGGCCAAGAGTTGCAACGATCGTCTCCTCGCATGGTCGATGCTCACCGGCAACCGCGAGCACGAGGCCTGGGCGCTCACGGGCCAGGCCTACTCCGAGTGGCTGAGCGGTGAAGTCAGCAGGGCGCGCGATCTGTACCGCGAGGCCGCTGACATCTTTCAAGAGGAAGCGATGCCGCGTGCGGAGCTCTTCGTGCTGAACGGCCTCGGCAACGCCCTGCAGGGCCTGGGTGAGGCGGAGGAGGCCCGCGAATGTTATCTGCGCACGGCGGAGATCGGCGCGGAGATCGGTTACATCTTCGCTGAGGCCCTGGCGGAGAACAACCTGGGGACCATGGAGTTCTCGCTGGGCGATCCCGGGCGGGCCATGGAGCACTTCCGCCGCTCCCACGAGCTGCACCGCGAAGACGGCAGCCTCGGGCAGGGGATCATCCCCGCCATGAACGTCGCGCTCTGCGAGACCTACCTCGGGCGCCACCGACAGGCCATCGCCCACCTGGAGGACCTGCTGTGGGAGTGCAAGCAGGGCGGTCTCCGCAGTCGCGAGCTCGACGTCATGACCCAGATCGCCACCGTTCGCCGCGACCAGGGCCGTCCGCGGCAGGCGGTCAGGATCTTCCGGGAGGTGCTGGGCTCGGGAGCCGATCTCTCGCCCGAGCAGGTGATCGAGGCCCTGGTCGGTCTGTCCAGCGCCCTGGCCGATCAGGACAGCGCCCGCGCCGCGCTGACTCTCCTTCACCGGCGCGAGGAATGGGCGAAGGGGCTCGAGACACCCATGCTCCGCTCGGTCTTCCGGATCGAGCTCGGCCTGCGTTACCTCAATGCTGGCGAGGACCGGGCCGCCCTCGAGGAGCTGAGCATCGCGGATCGAGAAACGAAATCCTGGGATCTCGGGGACGTCCGCCTGCGGGCACTCGGGCCGGCGGCACAGGCCGCCCGGGCGCTCGGTGAGCCGGAAACCGCCCGGCGGATCCTGCGGGACGCCGTCGCGCTCTGGGAAACCGAGCGCGGCCTGCCCCTGGATCCGGAGTGGCGCGAACTGCGAGGCGCGGCGGCGCGGCAGATCTACACCGAACTGGCGGCGAACCTGCTCGAGCACCCCGAGAGCGCGCCGCAAAACGAGCGGGTCCGCGCCGCCTACGACGCACTGCAGGTCTTCAAGGCGCGGACCCTCCTCGAGCGCATGCTCGGTCCCGGACGGCGCAGCCGCGAGATCGAGATCCGCCCGGCGACCCTGGCGCAGCTGCAGGAGGGCATGCTCCGCGAGGACGAGCTCCTGCTCGACTTCTTCCTGGGCCCGCGGATCTCCTTCCTCTTCGCCGTGTCGCGCGCGGAGTGCCGCGCGCTTCCTCTCCCGGGAGAGGAAGCGCTGGTGTCCCGCCTGCAGCTCTTCCACGAGCTGCTGTCCTCGCGGGTGGGAGCGAGCCGCGAAGAGCTCGAAGAGGAGGACCGCGACTTCCTCCAGCGCTCCGGGGAGACGCTCGGCGATCTGCTCCTCGGCGGGGTCACAGACATGATCGCCCGGAGCCGCAGCGTACTCTTCGCGCCGGACGGCGCTCTTAATCTTCTGCCCCTGCGCCAGGTCCTCCCGGCCCGTGCCGCCGCCGGGGCCGCCGCCCTCCCCGCTGCTCCCCTCGACCTGCAGCGCGTGCCCTCGGCCACGCTGCTCGTCCAGATCCGAGACGAGGAGCGCCACGAGACGTCGGGCGGCAGAGGTGTCCTGGCCGTCAGGGGGACGCTCTCGGCCGCCGGCGAGCCGCTCGAGGGGGCGGGAAGGGAGCTGCGCCACCTGCGCCGCCGCTTTCGGGACGTCTCCCAGGATCTCGCGAGCGCGGGCGGCGACTCGCTGCGGGAAGAGCTCGCGTCCTACGAGCTCCTGCATTTCGCCGCCCACTCCTCAGTGGACGACCAGTCTCCCTGGCGCTCGGTCATTCATCTCAATCCGGAGGGAAGCGGCGACGGCGGGCTGCGCCTGCGCGCCTCGCAGATCACGGGGATGGACCTGCGCGCGCGCCTGGCCGTGCTTTCGAGCTGCGAGTCCGCGGGCGGGCGCATCCTCTCGGGCGAAGGCGTGCAGGGCCTCGGCAGCGCCTTCCTCAGTGCCGGGGTGCCGGCGGTGCTGGCCAGCCTCTGGCCGGTGGACGATGCCGCCACGACCCGCCTCATGAAGCACTTCTACGACGCCCTCGCCCGGGGCGAGACGGCGGCCGCCGCACTCCGCACGGCGCAGCGCGAGCTGCGCTCCGATCCCCGCAGCGAGCATCCCTTCTTCTGGGCGGGCTTCGTGCTGCTCGGCGACGGCCGCATTCGGCCAGAACTGGCGCCGCGCGACCTATCGTATCTATTCTGGGGTCTGGGCGTCCTATTGGTCGTCAGCGGAGCCCTCGGGCTCGGCCGAATCCTGGCGCGAAGACACCCCGAGGAAGCCCTGTGATTATCGAGGGACCGAATGCGTCTCACTCCATGAACACCCGACGCAGGGAAGAACGCTCCGACGAGGAGCTGCTACAGCTAGCCCGCCGGCGGCCGGAGAGCCGCGCGGGCAAGCAGGCCGCCTCGGAGCTCCTCGAGCGCTATCAGGGCCGGGTCTACCAGTGGTGCAGGCGCTACATGCGGGAGCGCGAGCGAGCCCTGGACATGGCGCAAGAAGTGCTACTGACGGCCTATCGCAAGCTGGACACCTTCGGCGAGCGGGCGCGCTTCTCCTCCTGGCTCTTCACCATCGCCCGCAACCACTGTGTCAGCGAGCTCCGGCGGCCCTCCCTCCTCATCGACGACGAGGGGGACGCGGAGCGACAGGCCGCCGCGGGGACCCTTCCGGACGAGGAGTTCCAGGACCGCGAGGAGGAACAGCTCGTGCGAGAGATGATGCGAAGACACCTCGTGCCCGTCGAGCAGCAGGCCCTCTGGCTACGCTGCTTCGAGCGGATGCCAGTGGACGAGATCACAGCGCTGCTCGGAATCGAGGCGGCCTCGGGTGCGCGCGGAGTGCTCCAGAGTGCGCGGCGGAAGATGCGCGCAGTCTTCGCGAAGTCGGACGGCGCCCAGGGAGCGTTGTGATATGAATGAGATGAACGAACACTGCGCGAGCATGGAAGAGCTGGGTGCCATTCTTGAGCTGCCCGCGGCCGATCCCCGCCGCCGGCACCTCGAGGACTGCCCGCGCTGCCGGGCGCTCGTGACTTCCTACGAGCGCTTCCTGGCGGGCGATCCCGACATGGACCCCGCCGAGCTGGCCGGCGCGGAGGCCCGGCTATCCGAGCGGCTCGGCGAGGAGATCTTCGGCCCAGGCCATGGCTCGACCAGCCGTGGTGGGCTCGCGGGCTTTATCTCGATCCTTCAGCGTCCCCGCGTGCTGCGCCCCGCGCTGGCCCTGGCGGCCGTGATCCTGGTGGCGATCGCCCTGGCCCAGCTCCGTGAGACGGACCCGCGCAAGCGCATCATCCTGCGCAGCGAGGAGGGCGTGACGGAGCAGCTCGTGCCGCGGGAGCCCCGCCGTACGAACGACGGCGATCTCGTCCTCGCCTGGAGCGCCCTGCCGGGCGCCGACGCGTACCGCGTGCAGGTCTTCGACAGCACGCTCCGGGAGCTGGTGGCCTTCGAGACGGGGGCCGACACCTCCCTCGTTCTCCCGCCCGCCGCCTTCTCGGGCCTCGGCGACAACGCTGGCTCCCTGGTCTGGCGCGTGCAGGCCCTCAGCGAAGGCGACGAGATCGCCCGCTCCGAGCCCGTTTCCCTGCTGTTCCGGATCCCTTGAGCCCCCTTTCGTAAGCTCGCTTACCTTTTCGCCCCCCGACCTGTGATTTGCAGCTTTCGCCGCTCGTCCCAACGGACACGAGCAAAAGCAGAAAGGGGTCGATCATGTCACGAGCAACTGGAAGCAGAACGTGGGCGCGCCGCGCCCCGGGAATCCTGGCGGCGGGGGCGGTCCTGCTCCTCGCGGGGCTTCTCTCCTGGCAGGGCACGGCGCTGGCCGGCTGGGAAAACGACTTCTACGCCCTTGTCTGGGACGAGGTGGGCAGCGCGACATCCGACGAGCTGCGCTCCTGCTCCGACGAGCAGGGCGGCATGATCGTCGCCGTCGTGGACGATTTCGCCTCGCCACCTGTCTGGCTCAGCCGCGTCGACCACGTGGGCAACGAGGTCTGGGGCCAGGGCGGGACCTTCATCCCCTTCACCGTGAGCGCGGACGACCAGACCGGCCCCATGGACGTCGCGCCCGACGGCATGGGCGGCGCCTACTGCGCCTTCCGGGAGATCTGGGGTACGAACCACTACCTCGTGGTGGCGCACCTCCTGCCCGACGGAAGCTACGACTGGCTCTGCTACGTCGCGGACATCGGCAACCCCAGCGACACCATGTACCCCTGGGTGGTCCTCGAGACCACGGGCGACGGTGAGGTGATCGTCGGCTGGCTGAACGCGGTGCTGGGCGACGAGAAGGTGATCGTCGCGCGCGTGAGCAGCTACGGCACCGTGCTCTGGCAGACGCCCATCGCGCCGGGTGTCTGGACCGACTGGTTCCAGGTGAACTGGACCATGGCCTCCGACGGCCAGGGCGGCGCCCTGCTCTGCTACTCCCACCTGCAGATCGGCCAGCCACTGACGGCCTACGTGCAGCGGGTCTCGGGCGCGGGCACGCTCCTCTGGGGCGCGAACGGCCAAGCGCTCGACACGAACTACTTCTACGGCGTGTGCCCGATCGTGCGGGACGCTGGCAGCGGCGCCTGGATCGCGCAGGAGGACATCGTCCAGAACAACACTCGCGTGATGCACTTCGACGCGTCGGGCAACGAGTCCTGGACGGGTGGCGGCCTCGTGGCGATGCCCTATGAAACGCGGCCCGTCCTCTGCGAGGACGGCGGCGGCGGCATCTTTCTGGCGACGACCTTCGATCCCGGCGGACAGAACCACGACGTCGTCGTCCAGCACGTGGACGCCTGGGGCGGCCTGATCTGGGGCGCCAGCGGCATCACGGTCGCCGACCAGGCCGGCGGGCAGGTGAATCCCCGGATCTGCTCGGATGGCTTCGGCGGAGTCCTCCTCGGCTACGAGGACTGGTACTTCGTCGAGATCGGCGGGTCGGACAACCGCGTGCCCAGCGGCGCGCGGCTGGACGCCTTCGGCACCGTGCTTTGGGAGCGCAGCGGCCTCTGGTTCGACGGCATGGGTGACGGTCTGGAGCCGTCAGAGGTCGTGCCGATCGCCGACGGTTCCGGCGGCGCCCTGTACAACTGGTCCGAGTGTCACTCCAACTTCCACACCGATGAGGTCTACGCGCTGGGCGTCAGCGCCACGGGCGAGAACCCGAAGCCGGTCCTGACTTATCTCTATCCGGACGCCGGCGTGCCGGGGGAGATTCTCCCCGTCTATATCCTCGGCGACTACCTGGAGGCCGAGCAGTCCTTCAAGCTCCAGCGGGCGGGAGCCTCCGACCTGCCGATCACGGGCAACGTCTTCATCAACAACCAGCTCATCGAGGGATCCCTCGACCTGAGCGGCGCCGAACTGGGCGGCTACGATCTGAGCGTGAGTGTGGCGAGCGTGCCGGCCGACACCCTGGCAGACGCCTTCGGCGTGGGCGAGCCGCCCGCCTGCGAGGGTGACGAACCCTTCGAGACCCATCCCGCCCAGGCGCTCTCGGCGGGCAGTCAACGCAAGGCGGCGTTCGGTCCCGACGGCAAGGCTCATCTGGCCTGGATCGAATACGTCGATCCGAACTATCGCGTCTACAAATGGACCGGCGACGGCGACAGCGAGTGGCATGTGATGCGCTACGAGTACCCCGCCGTTACACGCGACCTCAGCCTGGCAGTGGGCGCGGACGGGATGGCGAACTACTGCTTCGTCGTGGAGGACGGCGGCGAGGAGCGACTCTACTACTACCGCGAGAA